>CAYWTN010000019.1:0-2183 GCA_964460975.1 uncultured Pseudomonadales bacterium | reverse complement strand
AAGCCTCAGCCACTCGCTTAAGTGCGCCGGGTTCTAAAACATCATCAGAGTTGAGGTAGGCCAAAATCTCGCCGGTGGCTCGAGAGAAACCTTTATTGAGCGCATCGGATTGACCCTTATCTGGTTCAGAGATCCATTGCAAACGATCGCCATAGCTTTTGAGAATCTGCACAGAATTATCCTGAGAACCGCCATCAATAACGATGTATTCCAAGTGAGGGTAATCCTGCTTGAGGACGCTCTCAATGGTCTGTCGCAAAAATTGCCCTTGCTCAAAACTCGGGGTAATGATGCTTATTTTTGGCCAGGTTCGTGCAACACTCATGGCAATCTAACGACAGTACTGCTCCACATCAGCCACCGAAAAACCAATTTCTACGAGCGCTTCTTTCACCGCTTGCTCTTCATGTTTTTCACGCCACTTGAGCCAAAGCTCGAGGATAGTTTCTCTGGCTTCATACGGGAAAATCACCCAAGCATTTTCCATTTCGGCATAAAACTCCGGTTTGACTGTACTGTGCGGCTTGAGCACAAGTGTTGCGGTCTCCACACTCTTTACGCCGTGATCACGCAGATACGAAAGGGCAAACTCCAGTGTGGCGCCAGTATCCACAATATCCTCAAAAATCAAAACATTTTTGCCAGCCACATCCGTGGTGAGCGGCTGAATAATCTGAGGCTCTTTTTTGGTCTCATTGATTCCCTGGTAAAAACTGAGCTGCACACTGCTTATTTTTTTGGTGTCCAAACGGTCTCCCAATAATCGCACCATAGTGAGTCCGCCATTGGCCAAAGCAACGATGTGATCGTATTTTTTATCCGCGGCTTCGATCTGTTCGGCAAGCTCGAGAGTCTTGGATTCTAGATCATCCCAACCCCAAAATGAGAAAGGAATGCCAAATTGCGTGGTACGTTTCATAGTTCTTCTATTGTACACATCCGCCGCTGTGAATTCAGAGCAAAGAGCTGTTATAATAACTTGTTCCCGAGGAATCACGGGAAGTAGCTCAGATGGCTAGAGCGCGCGCTTTGGGAGCGCGAGGTCGCAGGTTCGAGTCCTGTCTTCCCGACAAGATAGGAAAGTACGGTCTTTTAGGAGGGTTGCGAAAGGCTCTTTTAACTGATATGTCACAACTTTTTCCTCATCAACAAAAAAGTTCAAGAAGATATTTCGGCAAATTATATCTTTGATGCGTGCGTCAGCTGATTTGACGATCGTATCGGCATTTTTAGATAAGTTCAAGAAATCTTTTAGTGATAACTTTTCTTGCTCTGTGTTGGCAATTTGTTCTTTTAACTCAGTTATCTTAACAGCCAATTCGTCTGATTCAGATTCGAGTGTAGATATTCTGATATCATTTTCTCTGTAAATAGTACTGCCAGGATCGAAATTAACAATTTGAAGGCTTCTTCGTTTAATTTCTGCCCTATATTGTCTCAATGAACCTTCATAAGAGTGAATTTTTTGTTTAATTCCAATCTTTTGTTTATCAGATAGTTTGGTCATTTTACTGTAGTAATCGTTGTACTCTTTTTCAGTAAGGTTGAGTCCACCTTCAAGAAAGTTATAGACGAAATTAAATATGACTTTTGATCGAATAGATTTTTTCTTCCGACTACAACCTTGATTATCACATCTGGCATATAAGTATCTTGTATGACCTGTTGATGGGGCAACGTACATATTCCCATTACAAAAACTACATTTCACCATACCTTTTAACGGATAAAATGCGTAATTTTTTTCTTTTTGAGGGTCGTTTTTTCGCCAAGAGTAGGAAAATTCTTGGATGGAAAAGAAGTCGTTCTCTGAAACAGCTGGAACGAACTTATAAAGACCTCTTAGATCTATAGTTTGGTCTGCCTGCACGAGTACTCCATAATAAAAACTATCTTTGAAAACCTTACTTAATTTTTGGACTGTCATCAGCGATTTTCTATCTTTTGCTTTTATTCTTCTGTAATACCCATTATCTTGAAGGTATTGAACAATGTCCTCTAGTGATATGCCTTTTTTCCTCATCTCAAAAGCATCACAAATCAAATCATAATTTTTCCCATCTGGATGATATGCACCATCTTTATTAGCATAACCATGCTTTGGTACAGGCGTTTTTCCTTCCTGATTAATGACCCGACCCCAATAAACTAGACAAAAAGTTAGGTAAAATAGGAGTCTAGGA
>CAYWTN010000018.1:0-2543 GCA_964460975.1 uncultured Pseudomonadales bacterium | reverse complement strand
ATTTGGATTAGCGGAAAAGTCTTCAAGAGAAAGCCTAAAACAGGTGATAAGAAGGTACATCGTCAAACCTCCCCGTGGTGGCTAATGAGATTTTTTGAAGTCTGCAGGAGTATAAGGTTCTGCGCCAGGGAGCATATTCCTAACGAGTTCCTCGAAGTATTGACGAGGATTGACGCCCGCGAGTTTGCAGGTCTCGACAATGGAGAACAATATTGCTGCCGTAATAGCTCCGCGCTCGGAGTGTGTGCCGTACCAGGTCTTTCTCCCTACGACGTGACTTCGTAAGTTTCTTTCCTGTGCATTATTATCAATGGGCACGTCAGCATCAGTTAAAAAGTAGGTCAGCGTGTTGTAGTTTTTTAAAAAATACTTCAAAGCTTTGGCGTAGTTACCTTTAAGCGAATAACAGCCCAGCTCTTCCATAGCTTTTGCTTTCATCGCTTCAAACTGCGGCCGCATTTTTTCTCTCAGTTCCAGGATGAGTGGTGGGGGTTGGCCTTTTGCTTCGGAATTGAGTTGATAGATCTCGTGGTAGTGGTCAAGGTAAAACTCAGCCTCTTTGTACTTTGGCCACATTTTATAAAAGTTTCGACGTGCATGTGCATTGCAGTGCGCAGCTACAATAGCCAGTTTTTGGCTAGATTGCCTGATCTCATTTGCAATCCGAATAGCTTTGCCATACCCCGTGTAAACATCACTGACCAACACCTCGCACTGAGACTTTACAAGTATGTCACTGGCAACGTCTCCCGAGCGAGTATTCCGACACTCCAAAAAACACAAACTTTCTGTTGAGAACCCCCATAAATACCAGCTTTTTTTGTCACTCCCCTCGAGCATTCGGTGGGGAGATTCATCTGCATTGAGCACACGAGACTGTAAAATCCCTTTTTTTATTAACGTATAAACTGGGCTCACGAAGTCAGCAAATGAATGAGTGGTCTCAATTAAACTATTTGCCGGCAAATCCACCAAGCCGGCTCTTTGGGCCATCGCCACATATCTATTGATTGGAATCAAGTCGCAGTATTTGGAGAGTGCTATATCCGTAATCATCTCATCAGAATAGGTCGATCCAGGAATGATCCGTTCGGGAGCGGGTGTCGTCACAATTGCTTTGTGACAATCGCAAGTGTACTTCACTCTCTTCATTCTAAGAATCTCGTATTTTTTTGGAATAACGGTCAGCTGCTCTGAGTCTTCTGTCATATCAGAGTCAACCATGGTTTTATTGCAGCATGGGCAACTGGGTACTGGATCTAGTTCAACATACTCTTCTCGAATCGGAATATTTGGATACCGTTCGGACGGCTTCTTCAGACGAGGTTTTGCTGGCTTTTTAGGGTTGTCATCGTCGTCTTTTTTTGCAGTTTTTCTATATCGCTCAGACTTTTTTCCAAAAATAGTTTTTTGTAAATTCTCAATTTGCTCAGCCATCACGAAGCGCAATTGTTCGTCGCTGAGGTTTTGGCTTCTCAGTTTGTAGTTTTCTCGAATAACCCGTGCTAGTTCATCTTCGACTATCGTGTACTTTTGGATGAGCTCTTCTTTACTTAAAATCGAGAGTTTTGTCACACCAGGTGTAGGTTCGAACTCAGATTGTTCCATTGCTATAATGGAGTCTGAATCACATCGAAGCAGTTTGCAATTGAGAATTAGAATAAAAAGACTTTTTTATTTCGGAAGGACTATCAATAAATCTTTTCTCTAAATTTGCACCTTCAAAAAATAATGCAAATTCCGCAGTTGTGAGTGTTATTTCACCTGAATGCATGGGATTGATTCGGCTAAAAACCCCCTGCTCCATCCGCTTGGCTATAATTACGAGTCCTGTGCCATCGTAAAATAAGCACTTAATCGAATTACGCCTAGAATTAATAAAAACAAATAAATGCCCGGAAAGGGGGTCTTGGCTTAAGACCCCCTTTGCCTTGGCAAATAATGTGTCGTATGACGCCCTCATATCTGTAGGCTCTTTACATACAAACACTTTTGTTCGCCGATTAAAACTAATCACTCCTCATGCCACCTTTTTCAAAAAATCGATTAACTGCTCAACTTGTCCAAATCGAATCAAACGACCATTCTCCCATCTTAACTCGATGACGTTGCATCCGTTCAGACTGCCTGTTTCCACACACGTGCTGTCTGCGAACTTCACTTCTTTAAATTCCTCAGCTGGAAAATGACCCTCCCTTCTCATTTTTTTTGCCTTGCCAATAATTGCGGCCATTCCGTTCTTACTTACTCTAATCGCATGATAAAACTCATTCAATGGCCCCTTCCACTGTTCCCAAGCCATCAAAATCTCCATGAGTAATGCGTCGTCGGTAATCCTCACTCGACCACCTTCGCCGCGAAATGTGCTGATCTTCTTTTTTAACACTTCCATGTCCATATAAAAAACCTCCTTGTTTTTTGGTTCCTAGTAACTTTAGTTTTATCAAATTTATTCTGTCTTTAAAGCACGGGGAGGTTTGACGATGTACGGTACTTCAGCTGTTTGTGAATGACTTTCTGGTAAGTTCGTTCGTTAATTGTAA
>CAYWTN010000017.1:0-7868 GCA_964460975.1 uncultured Pseudomonadales bacterium | reverse complement strand
CAAATTACCGAACCACTCGTCAATGAGCCAGCTCCCACAACCGAACCCGTTCGGCTTCAAAACTCACTCAGCAGCGAGAAGGTCATGCTGCGCACCACGCTGCGCCATCAGCTTTTGGCAGGCAAGGAAAATCGTCTCCGCTACCGGCAAACACAGATCCAGCTCTTTGAAGTTGGAAAAACCTACGCCATGAACGAGAACGTTCCCACAGAAAAAAAGATCGTGGCGGCGCTCATGTCTGGACCGCAAGCAAGCTATGCCAAGATGAAGGGCGTAGCCGAACTCATCCTCGGCCGCTTGGGAGTCCTGTACCAGGAAGACCTTGCACAGATCACACACATTGATGAACAAACGGTTATGCTCGAGCTGGATCTTGCCAAAATCCTCAACGCGCCTCGGCAAAATGGAGTAAAAATCCTCACGGCACCACCACAGATTTTACTCGAGGACTGGTCACTTCTTGTACCTCAGGAAACACGAGTCGGTGAGCTTATCGCGATTGCCAAAGCTGCCTCACCCATCATCAAGCAGATCGAGCTTGGAGAAGAACCACGCCAGAAAGAGAATGGACAAAAAAGCCTCTTCCTCCGGGTAACTTTCCACGATCCCACGCGCACCCTTACCAGCGATGACGTCGCCCAAACCCGCACGGAAGTGGTAAAAATGCTCGCTGACCGTTTCTCTGCCCAGCTGCGATAGGGTAGAATAGGCGTATGCCAAAAACATCTTCTTCCTCAAACCCTAAGCGTTTCTTGCGCCCAAAGAACGGCCGCATGGTTGGTGGCGTGGCGCTGGCCTTTGCCAACTACTTTGGCGTAGACATCACCATTTCTCGTCTTGTTTGGGCTTTCTTGCTCTTACCAGGCGGACTCCCAGGACTCCTGCCATACTTTATTTGCTGGCTCGTCATCCCTGAGGAAGGCTAGACCTTCCTCCTGTTAGTTCGTTTCGTAGCTGAGAGTCACGGTGTAAGAGAAGCTTGTGGAACCAGGCTCAACGTTTGTTGGAGCGCCACCAGCCGCTTCGGCGTAGACCATTGAGTCTCGAGCGAGAGCAGGGTAGATACCAACCTTGCTTGATTGGCCTTCGGTAATATTAATGATTCGTCCCAGGCGCATACCAGCCAAACCAGCCAGCTTTTCCGCTTTTTCCTTGGCGTCATCGATCGCCTTCTGGCGAGCTTCGTTCTCCACCTCTTTGCGTTTTTCATCCGAGAGCGTAAAGGAAATGCCCGAAATCTGATTCGCGCCTGCCTGTGTGGCCGCATCAACCGCCTGGTTGAGACGAGCAAAGTCCGTGAGACTCACCTTGAGCATTGCCTGAACGTTGTAGCCCACAATGCGCTGCGTGCTGGATTGGTAATCGTATTGAGGATAGAGCGTGTAGCTTTCGGTTTTAATATCCTTCTTTTCCACACCTAATTCTGTGAGCTGATCGGTAATGGACTGAATCGTTGTATTGGCCTTATCTTGCGCCGCTTTCACGGTAGACTCCCGAACCGTAATTCCTAGACCAACTTCTGCCTTATCAGGGATGGTAACAATGGTACTTTCACCAGCTACGTCAAAAGCCGATTGCTTATTCGTCGTGGTCTGAGAAATCTGCAAGGGGAGAGGACCCGTGAGCCGAGTGACAAGCACCACCCCGGCAAAACCAAGCGCTACACCAGCCGCCATAAGGAGCGGAGCAAAAAAACCACTCCAACGGGAGTGATAGCAGGAACAGAAAGGAGAGTGGTTCTCGTGTGTACTCATATGTAAACACTGTAGCACATTTAGGGTTTACCACCAACCAATTTGGCGCAAAATCGTGTACCAAATTTTGCCCCAAAAACCAGCAGCCTGGTACTTGCGGTAGTAGCGGGCGTGATGCGCATCACGGGTGCCAGGAAAGGGCGGATCCACCCAAGCCGAAATCACGACACGCCGATCATTCTCCTCTTGCACAACGGCCGTGATTGTCTGACCACCGTGCCTTCTAATGTACTCCTTGGTACCACGTTTTCCTGGCTGCACCTTATCTGGACGCAGCAAGGCCTTGAGCACGCGATCCTGCGTGAGCTGCCGTTCTTTGAGTCGAGCGCGGGCATGTTTGGTCCAGACAATAGAGTGGCTCATACCTTCCATTGTAGCGCAGCGCCAAGCATCCCTGGAGAAATGGTAGACTCTAAGAATGATCCCGTTTATGAGCCTCAATATGGAAGGCAGCCGCCACCTCGAGAAAATCTTGCCTTTCCTCTCCCAAAGACCGCCGCAGATTCTCTGCCTGCAGGAGGCTTTTGCGCAAGATGTGGCGCTCTTAGCCCAAGCACTCAACGCCCAGGCAGTGTTTGCGCCTATGTGTTTGATGACTCAATTTACGCCAGAAGAAAAAACCTTTTCGGGCGAGTGGGGAGTAGCTATCATTACTCCTTTTCCCATTCTCAAGAAAGTGCAAGCCAAGTATTTTGGAATGGATGAGGAACTGCCTACCAACCAATCTGGCAACCCCAATCGAGCACACCGAGTGTACTTGCAGGCAAACGTAGACACACCTCTTGGAGAGATTGCGGTAGCCACCACACACTTCACCTGGACACCAGATGGACAGCCTTCGGCCGAGCAGTGGGAGCACCTTCCTCGCCTGCAAAAGCTGCTTCAGGAGCATTCTCCTGATATCTTCTGCGGAGACCTCAATTCCGCCCGCGGTACCAACGGGATTCTCGACCGCCTCGCCCAAACTTGGAATGACGCTATCCCTCCAGAAATACACACCAGTATTGATGGCCAGCTACACCGTGCTGGGCCGCTTCCGTTCATGGTCGACGCGCTTTTCACTACACCACGCGTCCAGACAAACAATGTCTCGATGCAAAGCGGACTAAGCGATCATCAGGCTGTTTTGGCTGATATTGCGCTCGCCCCGTAAAGCTCATTTAAGAAAAAAACATCATTTCCAGCCTGGTAGGTTGTCGTTTTTTTGCCAAATTGCCCAAAGATGACCCAAAAAGTACACTACAACCTTGTCAGGAACCCTGAGGATCGTGAAAAAGAATCGTAAAGAGGAATCTATGCAGAGTTTTGAGCCCTGTACCTAACGGCTCACCGCGAGCCGCCACGTGCCACTCACTGTTGTGCATGGATCCTCTCTTTATGATTGAGGATGGTGCAAGCCCAGAGGGCAACGCTGAGTGTTCGTTTTTTGCGAACATTGATCGTTGCCCTCGCTCGGGAAGGGCAGCGTATTTTAAAAAGGGTAAAATCATGCTGCAAAAATTAGTTGATGCTCAGTTCTTTTTTTATACACAGCAAACTGCAGCACACCTGCAGGCAACAAAATCACCTCCTCAAAGCAATAAAGAAAGTGAAAAATCACCGGCCCCAAAATAGCCAGTGACTCCTGCGCCCCTCTTTCGAGGGGCGCTCACCCAGTGTGCTTCCTTGGAGAGCACAGCGGGTGAGCGCCCCAACTACTTTATTCCTTTACTTCTTTTTGCGAGCATAACGCTCACGGGAAACTTTAAGAATCTTTTCCTTATTCATGTTGCGAGAAGCCGCCAGAGCGAGCGTCCAGGCTGGGAAGGGAGAGCTTGCTTGACCATCGATGAGCAATTTGCAAATCACCTGATAACGAGCCAAAGAAACCAAATCTTCTGACGAGTATTTGTCGCCAAACTCTTTGGAAAAATAGGCGGCATCATCCGCGCCCATGATAAAGCTGAGAATGTTTCCCGCATTACCAAAAATGGCGGAGCGAACTTCTTCTGGTACCTGAGCAATATATTGGTTGGCAAGCGTGAGGTTGAGGCGGTACTTGCGTGCTTCAGAAAGAATTTTTACAAAACTCGTCGTAGCAAAGTTCTGGAATTCATCGATATAAAGATAAAAATCTCGTCGCTCATTCTCATCAATATAGACACGAGACATGGCAGCCAACTGGATTTTGGTAATAATCATAGCGCCCAGAAGAGAAGCATTATCTTCACCGAGCTTGCCCTGCGAAACATTCACCAGCAAAATTTTTCCCTTATCCATCACATCGTTGATGCTAAAACTCGAAGTAGGCGCATTCACCACATTGCGGATCAGCGGCGAAGTCACAAACTGACCAACCTTATTGAGAATCGGGGC
Organism: uncultured Pseudomonadales bacterium; assembly: GCA_964460975.1. Classification (GTDB taxonomy): domain Bacteria; phylum Patescibacteriota; class Microgenomatia; order UBA1400; family UBA1396; genus CAYWTN01. The sequence goes on along the minus strand of CAYWTN010000017.1, from coordinate 3,759 downwards.
AATCGCTTCTGTTCTCTGGCGCTCCTGCATTTTATTAAACTCAGACTCCCAAAAAGCCTTGAGAATAGGATCCTGAAGATTCTCGACGATGCGGGCGCGATATTTGTCGTCGGTAAGCAAGCGCAGAACATCCTCGAGCTGCGAGTTCTGTTCCAAAAGAGTGAGCAGGGCATTGCGCAAAATATACTCCAAGCGCGGCCCCCAACTATGAGCATACATTTTCTGAAAAATAGCCACGATACCAGAGGCAATGAGCTCACGATGCACCTCATTGCCAGCTTCAAAAAGATTCAGCTGAACCACGGCGTCGGGATCGGCTGGATCGAGCAGAATCACATCATTAATGCGATGGCGCGGCACATAGTTGAGGATAGTCTCGATAAGGTCACCGTGCGGATCCACCACTGCAATACCCTCATTATGCTTGAGATCGTTGATAATCATGTTCGCCAGCATCGTGGATTTACCGGTACCGCTTTTCCCAATGACATAGACATGGCGGCGACGATCTTCCCGCTTGAGGCCAAAAATATGATCTTCATTCTTAAACTCCGCCCGGGCAAAAAAGTTTGTTTGATGTCTTTCTGATTCTAAAGTGTTCGCAAAAGTTGGAAGATTCTCTGGTGGCTCGCCCAAAAGATTTTTGCCCCACGCTATGTTGCGGATGCTGGAAAGGGCCTTGTTTGGCAGATGAAAAAGCGTCGACAACTCGGACGGAGAAAAGTACATGCCAGTGAAGGGCAGTTGGCGCAGCAACAATCGTTCGAGGTATTTGTGCTTTTGCCAAAAAGGTTCAGAAAAAACTAAACTATTGCCTTCGCTTTGCAGACTGCCCAGTGCCGTTACGAGCGAATTGATCATTTGGCTGGAACGCTCTTTGCTCCCCGATTGGGCCAGAAGAGAAACACGTACTTCAAACCATGGTTGAGCCAGTTTCCGCCCAATAACTTCTCGGTGCGGATGGGGCTGATGGGAAGTTTCACTCGAAGAAGGCGCAATGGCTTTCTCTCCCGACCGCTTCACAGAGTCATTGACTCGGCGCAGGCGAATCTGCACCAGTGCAGATTCGCCTGCGCCCAACCGGGAAAGCGAAGAGAGCAGAGGAGCAAGCGTATCGGTCTCGCTCGGAAAATCTCTAAAAGTACTCAGCGGAACATAGGAAGGAGCAGTCAAAACCACATCGCCAAATTTTTTGGGCAAGTCATGACGGAACTCAGCCAGCGGATCGTGCTCCAAAATCTTGAGCAAAATTTCTGGATAGCAGGCCGTAATCTGGGATCGAAAATGAGGAACTAAGGATTCTGGCAAAGTGGCAAAGGCATAAATCATCTGTCCCTGGTTGAAAAACTCCAAAACCATATCTGGCGCGGGAGAAGAAAATGGCCAAATCCGTCGGGGAGGTTGGGGGAGGGAAAGGAAAAAGGGCAGGATGGCCTCGGCACCACGGATGTTATCCCGCGCGGTTCGCAACTCAAGGGTAACCATGTTTTCGTTCTTCACTTGGCAAGTATAGCAATCTTTTATCCGCTTATACCAGAGGAAGTCGACGCAACCTGAGAGCCAAAAACAACGGAAACTCACTACGACCTCTGTTTTCCATCTTGGCGGCTTTCCCCTCGCTCTGCTTGTCCGAAACCCATTCCTCAAGTGCATCTACCACAAGACCTTGCGCCACAGCCGCCTGCACGTACACCGAGAGCGGTTCATGAAAAGACCATGTGACCGCGCTTTTTTCTTGTCCTGGATGAGCGGTAATCGGCACTTTAAGCGAAGAAAGGTAGCGATTTACTCGACGATACTGCAGCTTATTTTTCTCATCTACTTCCCAACTGCTCTGGCGAGGGATACGAAAGGCGGGATGATTGAGAACAACAACGGCTTTTCCACCGGGCTCTAAATGCGCCGCCATCTGGGTAAAAAGTCCTTTGGGATCTTCCATATTCTGCAGCGCCAAAATACAAGCCGCATGGGAGAACGATTCCTCCAGGCGTAAGGGTTTTGTGGCATCGGCGGTGAGAAAACGGTGCGTGTCATGTTTGCTTAGACGCTTGGCTTCTTCAATGAGACCACTCGCAGCATCAACTCCCACATAAGACACAGGAACCTTGATAGCTCGCTCCAGAACGCCCTGGCCGCAAGCGAGATCGAGAAGAGAATCACCCTGGCGCAGATCCAAAAGGCGCAGTACGCCAGGCAAAACAACATGCTTGTGATAATAGTGTCCAGATTCACCCACATTCTCCCGATACCATTTATTCACCCCTTGCCATGAGGTGTCGGCCGCCTGCCTGGCAGGATTACCCTTCTTGGGGCGAAAGTTCGTAAGGTTAGACCTTCTTGGGTAAGACATACTCAAATCATATCAGTTCTTTGGATCAAAGAAGGTACAATGTCTCTCGCATGTCGGATATTGAGACCATTCTAGAAAGCTTTGGCAGCAAGCATGTTTTTGCCAGCGCCAGCGTGGGAGCAATTTCTGCCTCAGGGAAAAAGATCTCTGGCAATTGGGGTGAAGCCAATAAAAAAAGCCTGTTTGATTGTGCCTCCCTCACCAAAGTTTGGCCTACTGGTGAACTCATTGCTTTGGCCATCTCGGAACACAAAATTTGGCAGCAAGAGAGGGTAGAGAAGTATCTTCCAGAAACTCGGGGCAGCAGCGTGGGCGCGCGAACCATCTGGGAGCTACAAACCTACGCCGTTGAGTGGAAAATAACCATGTCTGAGCAAAAAGAACTCTCCGCTGAAGAACTTTTACAGAAGCTCTGGCAAACCCAAACCGTATCGTCGCCTGTACCCGTGCGCAGTAACGCCACCAGTATTGTTCTGGGTCTCATTTTGGAACAGGTTTATGGCCAAAAACTCCATCATCTTGCCAAAGAGCAGCTGTTTGCTCCGCTCAAGCTGCAGCGAACTAGTTTTTCCCCCAGACAAATCGATGCCAGCAACCTTATTCCCTCCGAAATCGATCCCTGGCGCGAGCGTGAGCTCCGTGGTGAGGTACATGACGAAAGCGCGTGGATTCTTCAACAAGGTGGGTATATTCCTGGCTCGGCAGGGCTGTTCTCTTGCCTGGATGACCTGCTGCAATTGGCCCAATGGCAACTTCAAACAGGCTGGTCTCGTGGGCTGGGTTGGGAAACACGTAATGAAGCAAACTGGATCGGAAAAATTGCCAGCGCATCCGCCTACGGAAAAACCGGCTTTACTGGCTGCAGTGTGGTCATCGATCCGCAGAGTGGGGGCGCTGCGGTTCTCCTGAGCAACGCCACCTACCCGCAGCGCCCCACCAACCGAGAACCCCTCGACCGCTTCCGCCGCGAGATGAACGATGCTCTCTTGAGTGCGATTGTATAGCTCCCTGCCCTTGACTTAACTCTCCAAAACCCATATAATTCCTCAGTCTTTTTATCTGAGAAGTTTTGCGGAAACACTCGCAAAAATTGCTTCTTGGTAAGAGGGCAGATCGTGAATATCTAGCTCAAGGAGCAGGAAATGTATAGTAAGTTTGCTGTTGTTGCGTGTATTCTGGCTGCTTTGTTATTTGGCGGCACTATTGTTGGTCAGGATTTTAACAATCCAGACTGTTCTATTGAGACATTTAGTATGTCTCCCAATTCATCTGTTGTTTCTCAGGGAACCCACGTTCAGTTATTTGGACGGGGAAGTTGTTCTGGTGGCGTTAGAGCTGTGCGGTTTGAGGTCTTTGGTATTCCGAAGGCTGAAATCGGCTCTTCACAACAAAGTGAAACGTTCAAGACC
>CAYWTN010000016.1:0-9347 GCA_964460975.1 uncultured Pseudomonadales bacterium | reverse complement strand
ACCAGTCCACGACCAGGAGAAAACTCCTCGGTCTTGAACGTTTCACTTTGTTGTGAAGAGCCTATCTCAGCCTTCGGTGTCCCGAAGACCTCAAAGCGAACGGCGCGAACGCCACCCGAACAACTCCCTCGGCCATAAAGCTGGACGTGGGTTCCCTGAGAAAAAGAAGATGAATTGGGAGACATACTAAATGTCTCGATGCTACAGTCCGGATTATCAAAATCCTGACCAACAATAGTGCCGCCAAATAACAAAGCAGCCAGAACAAAAACAAGTACAGCAGTCTTGCTATACATTTCCCGCTCCTTTTGAGCTAGATATTCACGATCTGTCCTCTTACCAAGAAGCGATTTTTGCGAGTGTTTCCGCAAAACTTCTTAGATAAAAAGACTGAGGAATTATATGGGTTATGGAAAGGTTTTGCAAGAGGTGTTTTGAGGCTATAAACGTGCCTCACGCAGCAACGGCAAAGCCGCATCTTTGGCCGAAAGCTGTGGATTGGTGATTGGCCACTTAATACCAATGTCTGGGTCGTCCCAGCGGACACCGCCGTCATGATCTGGCGCATAGATATTACTCGTTTTATACACAAATTGCGCTGTTTCGCTCAAAACGAGAAAACCGTGGGCAAACCCCTGCGGAATAAAGAACATATTTTTGTTTTCCTGCGAGAGAACTACTCCCACCCACTGGCCAAAAGTGGAGGAATTGGGACGAACATCCACGGCAACATCAAAGACTTCACCCTCAACGACGCGGACGAGCTTGTCCTGAGCAAAAGGCGGGCGCTGAAAATGCAGACCACGCAATACGCCCCGCTGCGACTGTGAATGGTTATCTTGCACAAAAGCAACATCTATACCGTTATGACGGAAAACCGGCTCGTTATATGTTTCGGCAAAGAATCCGCGCTCATCTTCACGTAATTTGGGCGCAACCAGAATGAGATCGGGGATGCGCTGCGGGGTAAAAAGGAACTCTTGTTGACGGTACTCAGACATATTTGGCCATGATAGCACGTTCTATTTTTTTGCAGAAAGCTGGATGATTTTGTCATCACCAGATTGTGGCGATCCTCTTCCATCCTTATTGCTCGTGGCAAAGTAGAGCGAACCGTCTGGTCCAGTCGCTACGGCGCGAATTCGACCATACCCTTCCTTGAAGCGTGTTACTGGTTGGGGGGCGCCGGCGGTGAGTTGGCTCACATAGAGTGCTTGTCCACGCAGGCCGCCAAAGAAAAGTTGATTTTGGGTAAAGGCAAGACCGGCCGGCGCCCACGTGGTACTCTCTCCCGAGTGTTGCTGGGGAGCAATCGTGCCTTCACGAGCATTATTGCCTTCGCTGTCTGGCCAGCCATAGTTGCCACCAGCTTGGATGTGGTTGAGTTCGTCAAAACCCGAACGCACACCAGAACGTCCATGTTCGGTAGCAAAAAGCTTGCCGCTTTCATCCCAAGCCAGCCCTTGCACGTTGCGGTGTCCATAAGAATACACCTCATTTTGGAATGGATTTTGGGGAGCTGGTTGTCCATCCGTTGTGAGTCGAAGAATTTTTCCAGCCAAACTCTTTGTATCCTGCGCTTGAGATGGTGTGTTGGCGTCTCCGGTTCCAACATAGAGAAAACCGTCAGGGCCAAAACGGATGATTCCTCCATTATGGAAACTGGCGCCAGGAATGTTGTCGAGGAGAATTTCTTCTTTATCCAAACGATTTTCTTCTAACACAAAACGGCTGACACGGTTTCTTGTTTGTCCATCTTTTTCGGCAAAGGTGTAGTAGACAAAGACCTCTGGCGTTTCTTGGAACTGAGGGTGAACGGCTATGCCAAGTAAGCCCCCTTCTCCACTCTCTTTAGCACTCGAAACCCGACCAAGTATGTTGCGTTCTCCGCTCCGAAGATCGAGACGAGAAATGCTTCCTTGGCGTTCGGTAAAGATGATCGAACCATCTGGAAGAAAATCGATTCCCCAAGGGGTATCAAGGTTTTGCGCAATGATTTTTTCCTCAAACTCTGTGGTGTGATTCTCCAACGGGGTGGACGGTGTTTTCGATTCTGGTTGAAAAGTGAGATTTTGGGCCACTTCACTTTGGAAAAGTGCGTTAGAAACGAGAGCAAGACCAGTAATTATACCCAAAGCGACAAGGATTTTTTTCTGCATAGCAATGCCTCCCAAAGACATTGTACACAATACCCCTTAGCGATGGGTTGCCAAAGCGGCTGCAGAAGGAGTTTCAGATTTTTGGAAAAGCTCGAGAATTTCTTGTACGGTGTTTTCAGAAACAGGTTTATTTCCAATAAGCGCGGCAACTTCTAAGACTTTCAGGAAAAAGAGATTGCTGCCAAAAAGGTTTCCATCATCATCTTTTGTCCATTGGAGAGCGAAAAGATCATTTTCATGTTTGGGAACAAAACTTTCTAATGTGAGAAAAATAAGCATGTTCTTTGCTGCCTCCACATTTGATTGTCCCTTTTTCAGAAACTGGAGCATTTCGTGTTCGACGGTTATTTGTTGGCTAATCTGTTCGTGTTTCATACTTTCCTCAAGTGCTATCTTAACACAAACGCTTACTGCACCTTGAGAAGAGTTCCCACGCCAATACCAATCAGTGTGGCTACGCCACCAACAACAAGTACCTTAAAGGCACTTTTCCAAGCAGGAACATGCACGATTTTTCCTTTTATATAGCCCATGACGAATAGACCAGTAAGTGCAAATGCAATACTGGCTTTTACAGCATGTTCTGGGGGAAAAATGAGCAGCGGAATGACAGGAATGAATCCGGCAAAGAAGTATCCAAAGAACATGAAGAGGGCTCCCACAACGAGATTATCGCTGTGCTCTTCTTGATTCATTTCGTGCAGAGCTTCTTCACTGAGATACTGCCCTGCTCCCATGGAGAGTGCTTCCACGGCTACGGTTACCAGTGCCGCCAAAAGGATAATGGAGGTGTCGTGAGCGCCGGTACTTACACCAGCGACCACGCCTGTTGTAGAGACCAAGGCATCCTCGATACCAAAAATGGCGCTACGGATATAATCAGGTTGAAGCCAGGAAGGTCTTTTGGGCATGGTTCTATTCTACTCTAGAAGCAAGGTGCTGATTGAGATGTTTGGCTTTTATGATTTACTTCCTTTTTAGGAAGTTAAACTCAAAGACTTTCTCTTCACTTCCACTTAGATCTGAATACCGAATCCAAGTAGGTGTTACTTTCCAATAGGTTTGTTGTGGGTGTGACTTATAAATAATAGCTCCAGGAATCTTTTTGTGGTAAAGAGCAATGTACTTTTCTACTTCTGGCGATCCAAGCTCTGAAGCTAGACCTTCGTATTGAACAGTAATATAGTCTTTATCCCATCCAATTACGAAAGCTACCTTATTATTTTCTTTAAGGTTTTTATATTTTCGACTAGTTTGATATGTACCAAAGATGAGTTCAAAATTATTCGTTTCACCGAAACCTATTAAAGCTGCCTCAGGGTGATTGCTATTCCCAGACGTCGAAATGACAGCATGCTTTTTTGTTTTAATAAAAGCCAATATTTCTTCTTTATTCATATGACTCATCAAAGTGTTAGGGCTTAATTATACAACGCTGTATGAGCCGAGAGTGAGTTGCTGTGCTATTGAACTAGGCAATCGACTGAAGAGCATCGTCACTGAGATTACTTTGAATAAAATCTCTTACGTAGCCCCAATCTTTCATAGGAAGATTTTTTTTACCTTCCCACTCCTCTTTGAAAGGGGCATCAACAAACAAGCCTGTTTCAGCAATAACTCCAGATGGAATTATGTAATTTCCAGTTTCAATATCCATATCTTTTGTTTCCGGGTGAGTAGTTGCATCAAATTGAGAAAGATCTTCTTTTTTTACTCTAACAGCAATAAATCTTCCGCCACGAACACCTTGAACTCTGGAAATAAAATATGTTCTCAAGTCGTCAAGAGAATTCGTGAACCAAGCACCAATGAGAGCTTCCTTTGACACCAACCCTTCTCTTGCCGAATCATACGGTAATGTTTTATTTTCATATCGATAAAGCGTGGTGTAGCTGGGATCTCGATATATTTCCTTGCGAGAGATTTTAGGAGTTTCTGAAATACTTGATAAACCTTTCTCAACGTTTGGATCTCGAAAGGGTTGTTTTTCTGTCATGCAAAGAATTATACAGAAAAAAGAAGAAGTAAACACACTCCAACGTATTTGCGTGTGTGTCAGATTGGTGACCCCACGGGGATTCGAACCCCGGTTACCAGGATGAGAACCTGGTGTACTAGGCCTCTATACGATGGGGCCGTTAGAGAACGCCTATTGTATCGTATTTGTTAGATTTTCGTAAGGATCGTCTTGTGTAATGCCCGCAAACATGCAAGGAGGCATTATGAAAAAAATTTGGCTTGTGGGTGGATTGGTCGTCGGTTTACTGCTTTTGTTGTTGGCCTCGGCTCAAGTGGCATCGTTTTCCATTCCCAAATTGCGGTTGCGAGGGGCAACTCTTACTTCACTCAGTAGTGATCTACTTATCTCAAATGAAGTTCAGCCAAGTCTGGAAGATTATCGCTCCTACGGCGAGCTGCGAGGAGCGCAAGATCTTGTTCCAGGATCTGAGGGCTCAAGCGAGTTTTTTTGGATCCGCAACAACAATGAAGAGAGTGACGTTTCCGTTCTTGCACGATTTGTCCCAGGCAACCAAGATTGGGAGAAACTGGCTCCACTTATTGAGGTGCGGCTCGAACCAGAACAAGCTAACCCAACCGACTGGACTTCCCTCTCGCAACTCACCGATAATCCAACGCAGATTCTCTCTTTCCTCGCAAAAAATGATTATAGAAGGCTAGTTGTTCGCTACAGAATGGTGTCTGAGTATGCGCAAGATCCAGATGGTGATGGACCACTTTTGCAAGGTGAAGTGCTCGGTTCCGAGATTCTCAATCTTACAACGTCTGGTGTTGGACTGGAACTTAGTTCCCAGGAAATTACAGAGTAATGCTTTCCTCTCTCATCCTCAGCGGAGCGACATTCATGGTAAGTGTGTTGGCAGCACTGCAGTGGCATCTGCCAGCACCAATCGGTTGCACACCACTTTCCCTGAGTGAAGTGGGGTCTTGGAGAGAAACAAGGGCGCAAAGTGAAGTCATTGGAAATACTTTGCGGCTTGAGCTTCCTGAGGGTGAGTACCATTTTTCTTGGCAGGTGCAGTGTTCTTTGCAAGATGCCCTTGCTCTCAAAATTGTTTGGGAAGATGATTCTTTTATACAAGGATCTTTTGTTCAGGATGGATACCATGCCCAGGAATTTTCGCAGGAGAGTGATCAAATAATGCTTATTGATGTGTCGGCAACAAAAGCATCAGGCGAACTCAAAATGTACATTCCCCAGCCAACAGAGATCCAAATGGAAGTTATTCCTCACGCATGGCAGGAAGCGCCAGTCCTCTCTCTGTCTGCAATGTTTCCGTGGACAATGTTGTCGAGTATGGGCGGCGCGCCCTTTGAGGTCCGCGCCGCCCAAACAACCTACCTTCCGCCTTACTCTCAAACGCTTCCCGTTTCTTGCCAGACAATGGGTGATTGGTTTTTTCCTTATCGTGAGGATGGCTGCTTTGTGGCCTCATCTCAACCTGTTGCCGTTGATCGTTCCAGTTTTGGTTCTATGGGTATAAATACTCAGCTTTACATTGCTCGAAAAGGAAAAACTCTTGTTCCTCTCCCTGAGCAAACGGCTTTACGTCCAGATTCTAAAGGACAAATTATTATCTCAGAAGTGATGTGGGCCGGAAGCTATTTCAATGGACAAGCGCGTGATCTTGACCAATGGATAGAGTTTCAGAATATCAGTGATGAGCCCCTCAACTTGCAAGGGGTAAAGATTCGAGGAATAAAAGCGGTTGGAGATTACAGCTTTAATCTTGGAGAGGTGATACCTGCTAGAGGATATTTTGTTTTGGGTTCGAGGGCTCGTAACAACAGTAGTCTGAGCCAAGCAGCACATTTGGTAACCGATTTTGTGCTTCCTCTTGCTGGTAAACAAATCCAGCTCATTTCCTCTCAAGGGGATCTGCTCGATCAAACTCCTTCTGGCGCATGGCCAGCGGGATACCAGGATGTTAGCTCTCGAACTCGAGCTTCCATGCAGCGGCGGTGGCCAAGTTTACCTGGAGATGATCCTGTAAGTTGGGGACATTGCCAGAGAGATGAAGGAGTCGATCGTTGCACTGCTCTTACCAAAGATTTGTGGAAGGGATCGCCAGGCGAAAACTTGGCTACACCTTTTCAGAAAAACGTTTTGTGATACGCTAGCAACATATGAAGGGTATTATCCTGGCCGGTGGATCTGGCACTCGACTCCGACCATTAACCAAAGTTACGAGCAAGCAGCTGCTTCCTGTCTATGACAAACCCATGATTTACTACCCGCTCTACACGCTGATGCGGGCGGGGATCACAGACATTCTCATCATTGTGGCTCCAGACCACGCTGGCGACTTCCTCAAGCTCCTTGGGAGTGGCAAGGAATTTGGTTGTAAATTCACGTATGAGATTCAGGACAAGCCAGAAGGATTGGCTCAAGCCTTTATTGTTGGCAAGAACTTTATTGGTAATGACTCGGTTACCATGATTCTTGGTGACAACCTTTTTGAGGACGATTTCTCTGAGGCCATCCGCAGTTTTGAAAAAGGTGCTCGGGTTTTTGCCAAGCAGGTTCCCGATCCTGAGCGTTTTGGTGTGGTAGAGTTTGACGAAAACATGCGGGCTCTCTCTATTATCGAGAAACCTGCCCAACCTCGTTCCAACTATGCCGTAACAGGGTTATATATCTATGATAACTCTGTGGTGCAAAAGTCGATTGATCTCCAGCCTTCGGCACGTGGTGAACTCGAAATTACCGATCTCAACATGGTTTATCTCAACGAAGGAACGCTCGATGTGGCCATGGTAGAAGGCCGTTGGTTAGACACTGGAACCTTTGAGTCTCTGTTTGAAGCGACCGTTTTTGCTCGTGAGCAGGTGCTTAAAGATCAGCAGGCGTAAACAAGAAATTCTGCTATAGTATTGCTTGTGACTCGGCGATTTTGTTTGCTTGCCAGCTTTCTTTTTTTTACTTTTATGGGATCTCTGTTTGGGCTGCACGGGACAACTCTCGTCTTTGCCGACTCAGGTGAAATCACCGAGGCTATAGAAGATATTGCCAGTATAGAAGAAGCAACTTTAGCACAAGAGCTGCAAGATACTACCCAAAAATACTTTGAGGCAGTAGAAACCTACCGCGATGTTGAGAAACAGTACATTATTTCTCGTGAACAGTACTATCAGCTTAATACTTTGGCCGCACAAAACGATGTTATTTCTCGAGGGCAAGAAGTGTTGCGTGCTCGTGCCCTGGCTCTGCGCTTGTATTATCAGTATCTCTCAATTGTTGTGCGCCGCACTCGGGGGATCGAGCTTTCCGATAAAAATGAGGTTCTTACCCGTCTCGATGACAGCATCCGCCAACTGGTTTCCTACCAAGAGGGAATACGTGCCTTGGATACTCGAGAAAAAATTGATCAGCACTTTAAGGTCTTCAATTCTCAGAAAAGTTCCTACCATAATGCGGCCTACAGTGCTCTTGCGGCCATCAAGACTGGTGAAATCCAGACGGCTATAGATTCTTCGAGCGTCTTGGCCACAGATCTTAAAGACGCCATTAATGTTTCGGATATTTCGGCCGCAGATCGTGCTCTCAAACAGCGAGGCCTGGAGGAAACAGATAGACTTCTCCAGCGGGCCAGGAATAACGTCACGGAGCTGCGCGGCCAATTTTTGCGTTATACGTCAACGGGGAACTACAATGATTCAGGTTATCGTCAGTTTCAATCGAACGCTGAGTTTGGCTACACCCAGTTGCGGCAAGCTTACAACTTTTTGCGAGAGGTAGCGGTTGGTTTATGAAAAAAGATGAGCAAAAAGAGCAGGTGATGAACGCTCAGGAGGAGATCGAGATTGTTGATCTTCCCGAACAGACACGTTTTGCAGAAGAAGCCGTTATTTTTTCGGATGTTCCTAAGGTGGGTTCTCCAATCCCATTGGAAGCATCTCCCAAAAGACCTCCTTATCTTCTCCTCATTCCCGTTGGAGTTCTATTTATTCTCGCGTTGCTTTTTGTGGCTGCTCTTTTTTCTCGCCGTCAGGAAAGTAGTCTCATTCAGTTCGACCGTCCTTCAGAGGCGAGTGCTTCTTCACGAATTCGCCCTGAGATTGAGCGCCGTTTGCGATTGGTAGAAACCGATGTGGCTGAGTCGGATCCTATTGAGCCGCAATTAGCTTTTCCCCCAATCAGCTTTGAGCTCGATCTTCAGGATGCCACCACTCGGCAAAATACCCAGCGTCGATTTTAGTTTTTCGCTACTCTTTTTTTCTTTGATTTTCGCGCCACTGAGCCGTTTGTGCATGGTTTCCAGAAAGTAACACTTCTGGCACTTCCCAGCCATTATAAATGGCGGGGCGCGAGTACTGAGGGTAGCCCAGAACACCAGGTTCCGAGTGAGACTCTCCTTGCAGGCTTGAGCTGTTACCAAGGACGTTGGGTTGGAGGCGAGCCAGCGCGTCCGTTATCACGGCCGCTGCTGGCTCGCCCCCTGTTAACACAAAATCGCCAATGCGCACTTCTTCGTCAATAAGATGTTCCACCACTCGCTCGTCTACGCCTTCATAGTGTCCGCAGATGATGGCAATTCGTTTGAGTTGCGCCCATTCTTCTGCTCTCTGCTGTGTAAATGCTTTTCCTTGTGCTGAAGTGAGGAGAATTTTTTCATTGGGAGTATGGCGCTGGTACTGGAGTGATTCGAGTGCTTTATGGATGGGTTCCACGAGCAAAACCATCCCTGCCCCACCACCAAAAGGACGATCATCTGTGAGTTTATGCTTCCCCACCCCATAAGTGCGCAAATCATGAATTTCTACAGAGACATTTTTTTGCTTGATAGCACGACCTAAAATGCTTGTTTGCAAAATGTTCGTAAAATACTCGGGAAAGAGCGTGATGATATCGAGTTGCAGCATGGTTTTCTTCCTGATATTATTGGGTCAATGAATAATAAATTTTCGTCAATTATAGCGTTTTTCTGGCTCATTATTGCACTAGCTGCTATTGTCGCCAGTGGTTTCATGCTTCGTGGCATCTTACTCCTGCTTTTTATGGGCATTATATTGGCTTCGGCTCTTCACCCAGCTGTTGAGTGGGGACGCCGTTGGAAAATTCCCGCTCCTGTCATGATCTTTACCCTATATGTTCTGATTTTTGCGGTCGTTTCTTTCTTGCTCTCCTTCATTTTGCCTCCTTTAGTTCAGCAAACGGTACAGTTGCTG
>CAYWTN010000015.1:0-13631 GCA_964460975.1 uncultured Pseudomonadales bacterium | reverse complement strand
CATGTTGAGATAATCTGTGACCACACAGAAGGCATCAAGCTCACCATAGGTTACAAGGCTTGGTTTTTGGATTTGAGAAAAAAGATGAAACAGTGGTTGTTTAGATAGCTTTACCTGTCCCGAAGCTTCGAGGAAAGGGAAACAGTTGTACAAGCCATCGGGGTTGAGCGTGTCCCAAAGCGCCTGGTAGGTCATGATGCCATGAGAAATCGTTGTCGTGAGGAGTTCTTGTCCTTGCCCTTGTGCAATTTTTTCTTGCGCAGTTTTGACAAGTTCTTGATACGTATCTTGGCCAAGGTTTTGATACCACAGGCCAGTATCATCCCCTCCTCCGATGAGTGCGTAGCCGCGGCAAGGGTTATGAGGGCGAAGATGGTTGTACACACAAATCTTATTCGCTCCCGAAGACTCTCCAATGAGCACAAACTCGTTGTAACCTTGCGATGATAAAAAGGCGATGGCAGCGTCGAGATCCAGAGCGCAGTCGGCTATTTTTTCGAGGGCTGTGCCCAAAAACCACTGCTCATCCTGGTAACGGAATTTTTTAATGTAATGGGCGCCTCGGTTATTAAAGGCAAAGAAGGCCCACCCTTCGTGGGCAAGTGTCTGGGCGAATGTTTTCATCTTTTTTGGTTTATAGAAAACGGAAGCGCTGCCGTTGCCATGCAGAAAAAGAGCAACCTTTTTTGTTGCTTTCTGTGGCTCATAAAAAAGTGCAGGAAGTTCGAGCTTGTCTTGAGTAAGAAAAGAGACATGCTGGAGTGTTGTATTATCCATTATCGCAATAGTATAGTAGGGAAACGTTAATTATCAAGCAATTTCGTGCTTTTTGGGAGATTTCCCTGTAGAATACACACTTTGTGGAAAGAAACAAACTATGAAACAGTCACACATTCGTAATATTGCTATTATTGCTCACGTTGACCATGGCAAAACGACGCTCGTTGATGGTCTCCTCAAGGGGGCGAAGGTTTTTGCTGCTCACCAAGCAGAGATGCAGCAAACCACGATCATGGACTCCAACCAATTGGAGCGTGAACGCGGTGTGACGATTCTTGCCAAGAATACCGCTGTCCTTTGGGGAGATTATAAGATTAATGTGCTCGATACCCCTGGTCACGCCGACTTTTCTGGTGAAGTAGAACGTGTGCTTAATATGGCCGATGGCTGTGTTTTGCTTGTGGACTCGGCCGAAGGCGTGCTTTCCCAAACACGATATGTTTTGCAGTTGGCTCTCCAATCTGGTTTGCGTCCACTGGTTGTGATCAACAAGGTTGACCGCAAAGACCAGCGTATTGATGAGGTTTTGGAAGAAATTAATAACCTTTTCCTCGAGTTGGCCACCGATGAATCGCAGCTGGATTTCCCTGTTTTGTACGCTATTGGTCGTGATGGTATTGCTGGTTATCAGACCGAAGAAAACGAAGACAACTCTCGCCGCATTACCGATAGCACCGATTTTACGCCCATTTTTGAAGCCATTATCCGTGAAATTCCTGCTCCTCCTGGCGATGCTAACGGCCCGTTCCAGATGCAAGCAACCAGTTTGGATTATGACGACTATAAGGGAAAGTATATTATTGGCCGAATCCGCCGCGGATCCGTTCATCTGCGTGAACCTTTGGCGATTGTCCGTGATGGTTCTAAAGTTGCTCAAGCTCGCGTTGAGTACCTCTTTAGTTACCATGGTCTCAAAAAGCTGGAAGTGGAAGAAGCCGGTGTGGGCGACATTATTGCTATTGCCGGTTTGGGTGATGTGCATATTGGTGACACGATCACCGCACTCGACACCCCAGAGTCTTTGCCAAAGCTGAACATTAGTGAACCCACCGTGCAGATGCAGTTTTCTGTTTCCAACTCTCCTTTTGTAGGGAAAGAGGGAAAGTTTACTACCTCACGTCAGATCGGTGAGCGCTTGCAGAAAGAGCTTGAGACTAACGTTGGACTGCGCCTTGCGCCTGGATCAACATCCGATGCCTTTACCGTCTCTGGTCGTGGTGAACTGCACTTGTCTATTCTCATTGAAACCATGCGCCGTGAGGGTTACGAGTTTTCGGTAGCCCGTCCAGAAGTTATTTTCAAAGAGGTGGAAGGTCAGCAGATGGAGCCATGGGAATTGGTGACGATCGAAGTTCCAGAAGATTATGTGGGCGTGGTGACAACCGCCATGGGTGAGCGCAAAGCTACCTTGAGAAATATGAGCCCATTTAAGCTTGGGATGCGATTTGAGTATGAAGTGGCCACTCGCCATCTTATTGGCTTCCGCAGCTTCTTTATTACGCAAACGTCTGGACTTGGTGTTATTCACTCACTCTTTTTGGGTTACAAACCTAAGGGTGCCGATATTCCTTGGAACCGCAACGGTGTGCTTATTTCTGCTTCGATCGGTTCTGCTCTCTCCTATGGTTTGGCCAAAGCCCAAGAGCGTGGTGTAACCTTTGTTGCTCCTGGTACAGAGGTGTATGGCGGTATGATCGTTGGTCAAAATGCCAAGCGCGAAGATATCGTGATGAACGTGGTTCGTGGCAAGCAGGCAACAAACGTTCGCTCTGCGAACGCCGATATCATGGTAAGAATTTCTCCTCCGGTAAAGATGTCTCTTGAGCAGTGTCTTAACTTCTTGGCTCCCGATGAGCTTCTGGAAGTGACTCCTCAGAATCTGCGCCTGCGCAAGAGAAACCTTGCCGAAGCGGTTCGCACCTAGTTCTTGATTCTTGCCATTTTCAAAATGGTACGATACGATCGGGAAAGATCGGAGGTTGAATATGCTTCAACACGAGAAGAAACAGTACCGGTACGCTCCTGAGTCTGTGTGACTCCCCACTTTTTGGCCACCGCAGCCAGAGAGTGAGCACAGTTTCCATACTTGGCGCGGCTCGTGGTGCGATACACCTTTGCAAAAGAAATCACTGCTTGAGACGGCTTCTCAAGTACAAGAGTTTGTTACTTATTTTTCCCGCTCATGGGAAGAAGCGAAGCGTTCTGGTGCTACACGGCTGCACGTGAGTGTATTTGTTGCACAGGAGTCATTACCCCATTTAAGAGAAATACAAAAAGATTGGCCAATCATTGAGGCAATTACTCCCCTTTCACAAAATGCGAAAAATACTCAAGGTTTGTATTGGTTACAGTGCGGCATAAATACGGAAGAACGAGGCTTTGTTGGGGCACTTTCCCATGGGAAAGTGCCCCAACAACTCAACGAAATCTCCCAAGAACTTCGATGGAGTTTTGAACAAGCAACCAGTCGTGTTCCAGATGGTTATCAGCTCGAAGTGCTCCATAAAGGAAGAATATCTGAGCAAGATCTTGAAGATCTTGCAGGTGTTTGGCAGCGCTTTGGTTATAGCGCGCAAGCCGTGGAGACATTGCTCTTTTCGGAAAGCAATTCTGTTGAAGTTGCTCGGTATGAGGGTCGAATTGTTTCAACCGCACGGTTAGAAGAAACGATCTTTGTACAAGCCGGAAAAAGATTTGTCTGTGCAGAGCATACGGACGCGGCAACGCTGCATGAGCACGAAGGAAAAGGATTGTACGCGGCGCTTTTGGCACGCGTGCAAAAGCGCCGCGCCACGGCTGCCAATATTCCAGACATCATGTATGGCCTTTGCAACGCTGATCAACCAGCGGTGGCACGATTAGGTCATCGGCTTGGGCGCCGTTTCGCTTTGAGAGATGGTGAACATTTGGGTTTTTCTGGCTCTGGTATTTTGCCAGCAGATTCCAAGATTGCACTTCAAGATGGAAAAGCGGAGTTTCGTGATCTGATTTTTAGCTATCACACGCCAGAGAGTTTGCTTTTTTGGCTAGCAGGTTCGAGGCAACTGCGCTAAAATAGTGATTTACATGCGAACACTGATTTTCTCAGACACCCATCTTACTCATGAGTACCTGCCACACCTTGATATCTTTCTTCAACAGCTTATTGAGCCGGCCGATCAAGTAATTGTGAATGGTGACTTTTGGGATGCCTATCACACAACGTGGCAGCGATTTTCTCATTCACGTTGGCAAAAACTTTTTGCCGTTTTACGTCGAAAAAAGGCAATAGTTTTGTGGGGAAATCATGATCAGCCTCGTTGGACCAAACAACCAGATCTCTTTTCTGCCCAGTACGCCGATCGGTTTTCTCTCTCGGCCGGGGATTACTTACTCCAAATTCAACATGGACATGTATTGGCGCCTTCATTTGATACACGTTACCCTCTCTTGGCTTGGTATCTTGGCCAGTACGTTCCTTATCGTAGCTATTCTTTTTCTCCCCAGGCATGGTTCAATCAACAAGCCCACCTTCTCATGAGACATCATGCCTCGCAGTTGCCTCAAAACGAGATACTCATTACCGGTCATTCTCATGTGGCTACGCTCGATTTTC
Source organism: uncultured Pseudomonadales bacterium (assembly GCA_964460975.1). Lineage (GTDB taxonomy): Bacteria > Patescibacteriota > Microgenomatia > UBA1400 > UBA1396 > CAYWTN01. The sequence goes on along the minus strand of CAYWTN010000015.1, from coordinate 9,256 downwards.
CAGAGAGGTATGCTAATTCTGGAATCATTGGAAGCGGCCGCGCTTCCTGGCTCTGGATAGAGGATGATAAGCTATTTTTGCGAAAGCGCCGCTATGCTTACTAAATCCGATTTCCTTCTGTTTCTTGATGCTCCTCGTCACTGGTGGGCCAAAACACACCAAAAACTGGAGCAACTTGAAGAACCGCTTTACGATGCCTTTCTGCGAAAACAAGGTTACGATGTTGAAGAACAGGCGCAGCTTTGGGCAAAGAGTATTCTTTTGCCGCGCCTCCAAAAATTGTATGGAGGTGACGTTCAGCTTCATTTTCAGATGACGGCAACTTCACGTGATCTTCAAGCCCGTGCCGACATTGTTGTTACACACGAAGCAAGTGGCGCGTGTGAGATTTATGAAGTAAAGGCCTCTACGGATGTGAAGTCTGAGCACCGCTGGGATGCAGCTTTTCAATGGTGCGTTTTCTCTTCTCAAATGCCGGTTACCAAAATTGGTGTTGTTTTGCTGAATAAAAAATATCGCCGTGGAGAAGAAATGGACTTGGCAAAGCTCTTTGTTTTTCACGATCTCACCGCAGAAGCCGCAAGTATGCAGGGTGAACTCGATACGCATTTGGAGACTATACGATACGCGCAAGAAAGTGATGATCTGAGTTTGTTTGCTCCCTGTTTCCGTCCCAAAACTTGCCCTTGTCCTTGGGTTTGTTTTCCCATGCTACCAGAACACTCCCTTTACCAACTGGGTGGGTTGCGACGTGAGTATCGCGAAGAGTGGCTCTCCGACGGTTTTCTCGCGCTGGCGGAACTTCCTGATAATCTTCCTCTCACGCCAGCCCAGCGCCTGCAAAAACGTTCCCTCTTGGAGGGTCGACCATTGGTGGATACGGCAAAACTTTCGGCATCGTTGGCAAAGCTCAGATTTCCGCTTTGGTTTTTAGATTATGAAACCTTTCAGCCTGCCCTGCCATTTTTGCCAAATCACAAGCCGTATGAGAATGTTCCGTTCCAGTTTTCTTTGCACCGAGTAGATCACGCCACGGCCAAACCAAAGCATTTTGGTTTTATTGCGCAAGAAAAAGAACAAGCCCCTCAAAATTTTCTTGCAGCACTCAAAGAACATCTGGGTGAACATGGATCGGTTGTGGTGTGGAATGCCCCTTTTGAGTCTGGCCGAAATAAAGAATTAGCATGGCACTTTCCTGATGATCAAGTCTTTTTGGGAAGCGTGAACAGCCGCATGTTTGATCTCATGCAGGTTTTTCGCCAACAGGCCTACGTAGATGCGCAGTTCCATGGCAGTACCTCCATTAAGAAAGTATTGCCCGTTATTGCACCCGATTTGGACTATACATCACTGGACGTTGGTGAAGGGACAGAGGCAATGATGGCTTGGAAGCAACTCATTGCTGAAGACGTTTCCCAAGAGGAAAAGGAAAAAATCTTTGCGCAGCTGTGGGAATATTGCTCGCTCGACACCTTTGCTATGTATCGAATTTGGAAGTATTTGGTTGGGGTGCTCGGCTCATGAGCCGAGCACCCCAACTCTCAATAAACACCTTAGTTACAGGTAAAAGAAACGGTGTCGGAGAATGGGGCAAAGTTATTGCTATTCAAACAGTTGGCACAGGTGGCATAACTGTAGCGCATAAAGTTTTCTTTGCCGTTTTCCACACGAACACGCACTTTCATGTTTTCACCGTTTGCTCCCAAAGAGGGGAATTTTTTATTGTAGATGCCCGCTTGTGTAGGTTTCTCCCCTACCTGGAGCCAGTACTGTGTTGCATCAGTCATGGGTGGAACAACGAGAATGGCCGTTGAGTGTTCTGCATCCTTGTCTACGCAAACTTCGTGTACAAGCTTGCCGTCGGTGTGAGGCATGACATAGTACGTATTGAGTTTGAAGTTAATATTCCTTGCCGGAGCCATCACACTCACGGGATTTGGCGCTGTTGAAGTATTGTTTCCATCAACTTGGAGCGCAGCCATCACTTCATAGCGATGACCAGCTTGCGCGCCTGCCCATTGCCAATCGGTCCCACGGTGAGAAGGATCATGGTAACGATCGATCACTTGGTAGTCCTCATCGCCAGCGTTGCGCCAGAGCATGAGCAAACTGGTATTTTTCTCTTTTGGCCCTTCGAGGAAAACTCGTCCAGACAGGCTTTGTGATCTGGCGGCCCCAGCGGTGGACGCGAGGAAAGAAGAAAGCGGTTTGAGGGAAGTTCCAGCAGGCATTTGCAGCTGAGAATTTATGATCATCTCGAGTTTTTGTTCACCAGCCTCTACGGCGAGGAACTCATCAGAGACTCCAACAATGTTCCCGCGGTCTTTGAGGACGGCAACGACGATGTAGTTTTCGAGTGGAACGGCCTTTTCCCAGACCCAAGCCACTTCATCGGTGGTAACAGGTAAACGGCTCAAAAGTTGGGCATCAACAAGTGTTCCTGCACTCACGTCATGCAGTTCGCTGCTGTAGTGCTTCGGGTTGAGTGCGTAAACCTCAAGAACGGTGTTGGAAGAAAAATTACCATTTATTTGCACTTTTCCACCAATCTTGGTGTGTTCCGTTGCGGCAACCACATCTTGTGGCAGGTCCTTCCAAGTCACTCGAATGGGTATCTGCGTTGTATAGCTTGGGGCTGTTGTGGTAACGATTTCTGAGCGAACAATTTCTTCGCCATCAATCACCAAACTTGCTTGCAGGTCGTAGACTACCCCAGGAAGAGCGTCATTCCAAGTCCAGGCAGCATCTTGTGCTAAATCGACTGACTGAGCTTTTTTCTCCCAAGTGTTTTTTTGGTGTGGGCTGCGATAAAGAATGATCTCACCCTTATCTTTGGGTTCAGGCTTGAGGGCGGTGAAATGAATGTTTCCCTCAAGTTGGGTTGCCTGTGCGGTCACAATTTGACCATGATAGTCTTGATAGATCCGCCAGTTGAGTTTGTAGGCGCCAGTAGCGATCACTGCAAGAACAAAAAGAATGAGAATCAGGAAATATTTTTGAATCGGTTGAGTGCTTTGAGATTTCTTTACCGTTTGGGGCGAAGTTTTGTTTGAACGAGAAACAGGCTTCTTGTCTTTTTTTGGCACGGAGACCGTTTTTGATCGAGGCATGGGCAGCTTTCTCTCATTTGTACTCCAATAAGTTAAGCAGGCTAAGTACTCTCCCGTCAAGAACAAAAAGAATGATATAAACGAAATTACTCGTTTGTGAGGATAGTACCAGAGAAGGTGCCTTCGCTCATGAGTTGGCGCAAGTTATCCAGATTGGTTCCATCCATGACAAGAACGGTTTGGTTCTCACTCTCTGCCAAGCGTGCGGCAATGGGATCAAAAGGAGTGTTCATTCCTGGGGTCCATTCATCGCCAACCATGGTTCGGAAATCACTCCAGCTCATTTTCTCAATGGCTTTGGCATTGGGATCCTTTTTGGGATCGGCAGAATAGACCTGTTTAATGTTAGAAAGATTAATCACGTACGGGGCTTGAATTCGCTGAGCAATTTTGGTGGAGACAAAGTCGGTCGACCAGCCAGGTTTCCAACCAGAAACGACAATGATTTTGGCATCTGAGAGCTCATCTTCTTCTGGATCAGTGATGATACTTGGCTGTGCTACATCACGGAAAAGTGTTCGCACAAGATGAGCGTTAAAACGAGTGGCATGGATTCCCAACCAGTCTTGGTCATCTTTAGTGATATTACTTCCCAGAACAGCTGTTGCCGCATCGATATAACGGCGAGCAGGTGCGCCGCCTCCCGTGACAATAAAAAAACGCCAGCCGTTTTGGAGCTGGTCATAAATGAAGGAGCGGAACTCACTCAGGTATTGTGTATTCACTTCGTCGGGAACAAGAAGGGAACCACCAAGCGAAATAACAGCTTGCTTGTTTTCCGATTGGTGCATGGGATAGTGAGGCATGAAGTCCTTTAATCTTGTTTTGCGTATTGTATCACGATTTACTTCCTTTTTTAGGTGATGGAACGCGATTTTTCCTCGTGTGAGTATAAGCAAATAGCGGTTGGGTAGCAAGGGGAAAGTTTTGCTACGAGCCGTGCTACAATCTTGAAATCTATGTATCTTCCCTGGATGAATTCGCTCTTTGCTCCCTTTTCTTGGAATAGTTTTTTCTTTTTCTTGCTCTCATCTTTTGTTTCATGGATCTGTTTTTTTCTTCCTGGGAGAATAGTTCTTGAACAGAGTTTGAGAAAATTTCCTGCGCTTTTTCGCTATGCAATGTATATCCTCTCGGGCATAGCAATGTGGGGATGGCAAGGATATATTTTTGGCTATCTTGGCATGCGTTGGATGACAGTACTCTATCTTCTTGTTGTCCTTGTTTTTTCTTTTGAAGTTTTCCGTCGAGATAATTTAGGTGTTTTTCTCTCATCCTGGTGGCAAGTAAAGAAAGAACTGCAAGACAATATGTTCGCCGTATTTTTTGGCTCCGTTGGCTTGGCAGCGCAGTTGCTTTTTGTGATAGGAACAGGATGGAAAAATGATGAAGAATCTTTTTTCTATTTTCTCAATAGCTTTGATGGCGTTATGCATCTTGCTTTTACCCAAGAGCTCATACAGCGTTTTCCCGCTCAGCAGCCAGGTGCCGTTGACATACCTTTGAGCCATTATCATTACTGGGCAGACTTGGTGGCTGCAGAAATGAGTCGTATTTTTGGGTTGCCTATTTCCTTTCTCACTTTTCAGTGGCTTCCTTTTCTTCTGGGTATTTGCGGAACGGTTGTTTTTTATAGTGCAGTGAAATATGTAAGCAACTCCAAGCAAGCTGCAAACTGGGGGCTCTTTTGGTGGTTTTTTGCGGGAAATTCTCTGCCGTTCCTCTACTATTTTTTACATAAAGAGTGGAACTTCTCTTTGCCGGTCATCGATCATGGATTGATTCAGTTTTCTAATACCCCACAGGCTTTTGCAAAGTTTCTTTGTATTGCCGGAATTATTTTGTGGGGGATGTGGGTCAAGGAAAAAAATTGGCGAGTTGGTCTGATGAGCACTCTTTTGTTGGCAAGTCTTTGGGGATTCAAGGTGTATTTTGGAATGTTTTCCGTTCTTGGTTGGACGGTTTATCTATTTTGGCTCCTCTTTGAGTATGCCAAACAGCACTTCAAGTTAGGAAAGCGTTTTCGTTGGTCTCATTTCTTCGCCCATTTTTGGAAGGAAATTGCTCTCTATGCAATTTTTGGTATTCTTTGTCTTGTGGTCTATCTTCCCGCAAATGTTCAGGCTGGCGGGCTTTTTTATGTCCCTCTTGCTTGGCCCAAGCTCATTATTAGTTCTCAGTACCTTGACTGGAATGAATGGTGGTTGCGTCGTCAGGTGTATGAGCAGTACCAAAACTGGAAGTGGCTTTTCATTCAAGATGTTGCCGTAATACTCGTTTTCTTAGTCGGGGTTTTTTCTACACGCTTCTTGGGCGTATGGGCTGCTTGGCAAGTTCGAAAAAAAATGGATGCCGCTCTTTGGTGGTTTTTATTCCCAACAACCATTCTGTTTATTTATATTGGCATGAACTTCTTACAAACTTCTGGTGAATATAATGTCTTTAATTTCTTTGTTGTAGCGCTTCTACCGCTCACTTTTTTCCTTTCTCTTTGGACTCCAAAGCTTTCAAGGTCATTTGTAGGCAAGATACTGCTTTTGGGCCTTATTGTTATCTCACTTCTTTCTCCCGCAATGCATCTCATCACAATAAGTAAAAACTACTTGGCTCAATCGGACAGAAGAGTTGTAAGAAATTCTGAGCAACATGTCTACAACTGGATCCAAAGGAACACTGCTGCGGACGCTATTGTTCAGCCGCCACTGCATAATACGATGAATGCCGAGACTCCCTGGGCGCCATTCTTCATGAACCGTCAGTCATACTTGGCAGGAACAGGAATTCTTCGCAGTCATAACCAGCCGATTCAAAATCGAGAAGATGAGATGAAAAATTTTGTTATTTGCCCCGGACGATCCATTTTGGCTGCAAAATGTACGCTTCCTTTTGATTACATTATTTCGGAGCGTCAAGTTTCTGAGAGATGGATTGGTCACTTTTGCGGTGTACAAGGAATGACTCCAGAGTATTTTTCCGAAGCTTCTGTCATCTGGAAAGTTGATCATTCCGCTTCTACTTGTCAGTGTCGTTAGAATTTAGCAATCTATTATGTCGATTGCTAAACTCTATCTTTATCAGTGATTATTCCCCAAGAAGGAATTTGAAAAATCCTCTTCTCAACCAAACGACAATGAGGAGTGTTTGCAGGAAGATAGCGAGAATGCTCAGAGCGAGGAAAGGGATGAGGCCGCCGCTTGGTGAGAGGTTGACATTGAGGTCGAGGATGTACATTACCAAAAGGTGGTACAAGTAAAGGCCAAAACTTTGGGCGGCGACGACTTGAATTCCGACGCGTAAAGGAGAATATTTTTGCAGATACGTAGCGACTGATGATTTCATTGCCAATGCAAAGAGACAAACAGATTGTAAAAGAATATTGGCGCTAAAGTAATTGAGAAAATATGGCGCCGATGTGATGGTTATACTCCCCTGCTGCGCAAAAGCGAAGTAGCTCCCCAGGACGCCAACAGCATAGGCAGCTCCAAAAAGGAGGAATGATATTTTTTCTCGCCAAGCAGACCACGTCATGTCCTTGAGATAGTAACCAAAAAGAAAGTATCCGATGTAGAAAATCCAGGTGGTATACGTGTTGTAAATGTTGTTATCGGAGGCAAAGGTGGTGAAGTTGGCCAGAAGGCTGAGCACGGTAAGCCCAAAAAAGAAGGCAATCACTTTTCTTTGAATACGGCGTGTATAGGAAAAAATACTATCGAGGATGGGTGTAGCGAGATAGAGGTAGAAAAGGATAATCAGGAAAAAAAGATGAGTGGAAGAGTTCGTGTTGAGCCGATCAAAAAATGTTGTCATGATTTGCCAGGGAGTACCGGTGAGTCGCCCAGCTATGAGATCGAACGAGAAATACAGGGCAAATGCGCTCACGCCTGGAAGGATAATCCTTGACCACGTCTTCTGCCACATGGTTTGGATGGTTTTTCCTCGATTGAGGGTGAGATATCCACTGAGCATAATAAAGAGCGGGACAGCACTCCGGCAAAGAATACCAATGAGGTGAGTGATCCACCAGACTTTTCCACCAAAGAAATCAGGTCGTAAGTAGACTGCATCCATAGCATGGAGCACAATGACGGCAATAGCAGCAAGGGCTCGCAAAAGATCGGCGGCAAAAAAGTAGGATTTTGGTTCTGTACGCATAAAGGTATTATAGTGGTAAAATAGCAGATATATGAAGCAAGAGTGCATCCTCAATATGCATTTTGGCCATTGTTGGCTCGGTGCTTCTATTTCTTTTTCAAACGAACGCAAGTTCGTTTTTTTTTATAAGGAGAGCATATGGATGGAATGATCCTTCTCACATTGTTACTTATCAAACATTTTTGGGCTGATTGGTTTTTTCAGTCATCAGAAATGGCGGCAAAAAAAGGATCAAGTTGGCTGTGGCTCTCGGCACACTGTGGGATCCATATTTTCCTGAGTGCTCCTCTCCTGCTTTTTTTTACATCTGTTGGAACAACAGTACTCCTTTTAATTTTAGAGTTTGTGCTTCACTTTCTCATTGACTGGACAAAGTCTCGCCCCATTTTGTCTCGACTCTACCCCATGCCTACTCATAATTTTTGGGTGCTTATTGGACTTGACCAGCTTGCCCATCAGCTTTTTTATGTAGCGGTAACTTTTATTGTTGTGAGTGGGTATGGTTTGTAGTCATCTTGAGTACTCATTTTCGCCATGGTCACCCGAAATTAGATATGATAAGTACTCACCAGATAATGAGCAAGAGAAGCGGAGTGCCGCCATTGGGCGAATTTCCCTTCAAATGGCGTCAGAACAAAGTGAGTATCATTTAGGGGAAACTTTGGCAGTATTTTGGCACGCTCTGGAGTATATCGAATGGGATCTCGAAGCATATCCTATTTGCCAAGCAGATGGAACACAACTGAATTTTTACTTTTCTGATAAAAAACAAATGCATCAACTGAAGAAAGCACTTTCTCTCGTAAAAGGTTTTGCCGCTTTTTGTGGAAGAAGAGTTGATATTCAGTGTTTTTATAGCCTTACAGAATCTGCAGTTTTACGCAACACTTTCTACAATGTTTTGCAGCAAGAGTCACATAATCTTCATGTTATGAATCCAGATTTTATGTCTGCCGTTCGTACAGCCCAGTACACAACCTCTCAGGGATTTTCTTCAAAAAGTTATCTCTATAAGAGTTCGGCTACTGCCTCTGAATTAGAGAATCCCAAAAGTGTGATCAGTAAGCATGGTATTGCGTACTATCACGAAATTGAGTCCGAAATTCTTCCGTTTATTGATCCAGATTTCCTCGTATTTTCCCAGCAAAGTGAGGCTATTCCTCTTGGGGAACTGGCACCTCTTTTTCCTCAAGAGCAGTCTGTAATACTCAAGGTCGATATGAATAGCGGAAGTCAGAGGGTTTTGCAAGGTGAAGTGCCTCGTTACATGACAAACGGAGTTGTTTCGGATGTCCTTCACTTCCTTCCTGTTGATGCTCATCATGGAGATATCCATGAAGAGGCCTATTTTGGCTACATTCCGTGGTATGGAATTCTTGCGCTTCTTGAACTACCAGAGAGACAAGAAATTGTTTCGCTCATTCATGAGTTGCTCAAAAGTTACAACTACAAGCTCATTGCTTATCCTGCAAAACAGCCGATGGTGTATGAGGGCAGGAAAACAGGAAAGCATACGGTATCATATCTCCTCAATGAGCCAGCGGAGCAAGGATTAGAACGACTTGCCAAGCTTAATAAAAGGAATGTCGCCTACATTCCTGGAAATATTCTAGTAAGATAGGAAAAGATGACCGAAAACAAATCAAAGGCGCAATGGCATATCATTCGTCCAGTTTTTAACGATGTCAAGCACCCCTTTCTTTAGACAAAAAGTCTCTAAGTTCATAGCGCTGCCGGAAATCGGCTGGAGACATGCGTAAGGTGGTATGGATTCTTTGGTGGTTGTAGTAATTTATCTGCTGGTGGATGGCTTCTGCAAGTTGTCCGGTATATTGGAAACGGTCAAATTCTAGACCCAGGTCAGTTTTAAAGTTGTTGTAGAAACTCTCTTGGAATCCATTTTCCCAGGGAGATGCTTTGGTGCTCATGGAAACAGTTACTGTCAAGCACCCCTTTCTTTAGACAAAAAGTCTCTAAGTTCATAGCGCTGCCGG
>CAYWTN010000014.1:0-27209 GCA_964460975.1 uncultured Pseudomonadales bacterium | reverse complement strand
TTTCTTCCAAGGTTGTTCCCGTTTCTGGAACCTCTATCTCACCCCCCAATTGGACCGGCGAAAGAACTTCCACATCATAAAGCGCGAGATAGCGTCCAACTTCATGGATTTTTCCAGGATTGCTCGTGGCATATAAAACTTGCCGTTTCATCATTCCTTTTTAAAGCACTTCTTTGAGAGAAAGTGTGTTGGTGAGACCTGGTTCGCGCCAGCGGTGACCATGAATAAAGAGCAAACGCTGTCCTTCTTCCACGACTTTCATTTCCTTGAGATGATCAATAATTGGATCGACCGAGACAATATCACCCTCTGGGAACTCCATGAGCAAAGGAATTACACCATAGGAAAGACAGAGCTCGTCACGAACCTTGTCATCTTCTGTGAGAGCAATGATTGGGACGTGGGGGCGGAAACGAGCCAGCTTGCGCGCTGTTGTTCCCGTTTCGGTAAAGACAACAATAGCGGCTACATCAAATGATTTTTCTTCGTCAATGATGGACATCGCGGCATGAGTGATCGTTTCTGTTTGGTCAAAAACGCCCTCTACAGGCAGCGGAGGGAGCGAAACCTTCTCTTCATTGAACTCGGCGATACGGCGCATAGTAGCAACCGCCAAGGCAGGGTATTTTCCTTGAGCACTTTCGCCAGAAAGCATGATCGCGTCGGTTCCATCAAAGATAGCGTTGGCAACGTCACTCACTTCTGCACGAGTTGGGCGAGGCGCATCCACCATTGACTGCAACATCTGCGTAGCCGTAATCACCGGTTTCCCAGCCATGCGGCACTTGTGAATCATTGTTTTTTGCCAGTAGCTGAGCTCTTCAAAAGGCACTTCAATACCCAGATCACCGCGAGCAATCATCACCGCATCGGAAGCCGCAATAATGTCATCAAGATTGTCGATGGCTTTAGCGTTCTCAATCTTGGCCATCACTTGAGCCTTGATTCCACGCTTAGCCATTTCCTCACGAAGAATACGAATATCTTCTACATCTCGAACAAACGATAGTGCGACAAAGTCCACATGTTCTTGAGCAGCCATATCGAGTTTAAGCAAATCTGAGTCGATGAGTGAGGCAAGCTCAAGATGCACCCCAGGCAAGTTCATGCCTTTGCGGTGACTAACAGAGTACGATTCCAAAGCCTTAAGAGTAATAACGTTATCCTTTTTCTCCAGAATCTCGAACTCCATGAAGCCGTCATCAATGAGCACTTGATCGCCCATCTGCAAACCATCAATCACTCGTTGATCTGGAACGCGGATCGACTTTGCGCCAGCCACAAAATCGGCGGCCAAAAGAAGCACCTCATCTTTCTCTACGAGCACGGGCTGTTGATCTGGTGTCTCAATACGAATTTCTGGACCCTGCAAGTCGATAAGAATACCAATAGGAACACCCATTTCGTCGGCAACTTTCTGCGCGCGCTGAATACGCTCGGTATGCCAATCAACCGTTCCATGTTTCATGTTAAAGCGAAAAACATTGACTCCAGCACGTAAAAGAGCCTGGATCTTTTCTTCTGAGTCGCTGGCTGGGCCAATAGTGGCAACAATTTTGGTGTTTTTCATATACACCAATTGTAAACCGCATGCCTCGAGTGTTAAAGTAGTAACCTATGGGTCGAAAGCGCGGGCGAAAACGTTCCCCGTTCACACTAAAACTTCGTATCGAAACCGTCTACTCTTTGGGGAGCCTGGTATTTTTTGCGGTGGCCTTACTCATTACTATCTCGTTTTCTGGCCAAGGTGAGTCCCTCCAGGCAGTCAACGATATTTTGAGAAACAACTTCGGCATATCGAGCATACTTTTGCCTTTCCTCTTTATTAGTGCGGGCATGGTTCTCACGGGAGCCAAGTGGTCCTTTGCAAAACCACAGGTTCTGCTCGGTTCATTTTTCTTCTTTTTGTCTGTCCTTGTGAATGCACAAAGCGGCAGTGTGGGAAGCGCCCTTTTTGCCAACTTCGCCGACCTCATCCAACCACTTGGCGTACAAGTTATTTTTGGTCTGGTTGGTATAGCGGGCTGGCTTATCTTTACCGACACTTCCCTCACCGAAATTTTTAGCTTCCTCGGCAGCATGGTTCAGATTGACCACACACAAAAAGATGAAAAAGCCAAAGAAAAAGATACCAATACGGAAAAGGACTCAGATAAAGGATTTTCCATCAAAGGTATTTCTTTGCGCCCACAAGATCCCAAAGAAAAAGAAGACAAGGCAGCCGGGAAAAAAGAAGACGAATTTGTTATCAACACCGCCAGGCCTAACCAGCAACTCGATCCAGAAAAAGAAGCCGCTTCCCAGGCACCACTGGCCAACCAACCTGGCAACCAGGCCTGGGAGTACCCACCTCTCAGTATTTTGAGCAGCAAGCGTGGTAAACCAGCCGATCGCGGTAACCTCAACGAAAACGCGCAAATTATCGAAAGCACACTCGATTCCTTTGGCATTAAAGCCCAAGTCAAAGAGGTGAACTGTGGTCCAGCCGTTACCCAGTATGCTATTCAAATTGGACAGGGTACCAAACTCACAAAAATCACCTCACTGGCCAATGACCTTGCCCTCGCCCTGGCTGCACCGACAGGCCAAATTCGTATCGAGGCGCCAATTCCTGGACGCTCTCTCGTTGGTATCGAGATTCCAAACCGAACCTTGGAAGTTGTCAATCTGCGCACGATGCTCACCTCACCCGTTATGACCAAAAGCACTTCCAAACTGGCCGTCTCGCTGGGCCTTAATGTCTCGGGTGAGCCAGTCATTGCCGATATTGCCAAGATGCCTCATGCCCTTATTGCGGGTGCTACAGGATCTGGTAAATCCGTTTCTCTCAACGGCTTTATTGCCTCGGTGCTTTTCCGCGCGTCCCCTGAGGAAGTGAAGTTTATTATGGTCGACCCAAAACGCGTTGAACTCACCCAGTACAACGATATTCCGCATCTGCTCACGCCAGTGATTACCGATCCCAAAAAAGTGGTATCAGCGCTTAAGTGGGCCTGTGCCGAAATGGACAAACGCTATAAGGTCTTTGCCGAAGTTGGGGTGCGAAACATTAGCAGCTTTAACGAAATGTCCGGTTTCCAAGCCATGCCCTACATCGTTATTGTGATCGATGAGTTGGCGGATCTCATGCTTTTTGCTCCATCAGAGGTAGAAGAATCCATCGCTCGTATTGCTCAGATGGCCCGCGCGGTGGGAATTCATCTTCTGCTCGCTACCCAGCGCCCTTCGGTTGATGTTATTACGGGTCTTATCAAGGCAAACATTCCCACTCGCTTTGCTTTCAACGTTTCCTCGAGCACGGATTCACGCGTTATCCTAGACGCCACCGGTGCCGAAAAACTCCTTGGACGCGGTGACATGCTGCATATTCCCCCTGATCAGGCAAAACCGATGCGTATTCAAGGTACCTATGTTTCCGACCAGGAGTTGGCCGATCTCATGAAGTTCCTCAAACAGAAAAATGAGCAACCGGTCTATGAAGACGAAATCGTGACCAAGTATGAGCACGTCAACGCTACTGGCATGGGCGCGGCTGGCGGAGATGGTCAGGACGAATTCTTTGATGAGGCCGTAAAAATCGTCATGGAAACAGGAAAAGGATCGGCCTCGTATATTCAGCGCCGCCTCTCTATTGGCTACAATCGTGCGGCGCGCATCCTCGATCAGCTTCATGAGGCTGGTATTGTGAGTGAGGGTCAAGGTTCAAAACCGCGCGAGGTGAATATGTCTGCTGCTCAACAGTACCTCAGCGGAGCCAAGCAAGAATAGGAAGGCATGAAAACCTTCGGACAAACGCTCAAATCGGCGCGAGAAAAACAACATCTCACGCATGCTTTTTTACACAAAAAGCTTCATATCCCTGTCCAGGTTCTTGAGGCACTTGAACAAGAGAATGCCGACAAACTTCCCGCACAACCTTTGGTCCGCGGTTATGTGCAGCTTCTTGCCCGAGAACTCCAACTTCCTGAAGAGGCTCTTTTAGCCCTCTGGCGACGCGATTTTGCCCCTGCAAACAAGGTCTCCAATCCACCGGTTGGATCCAGAAGAAGGAATCACTGGAATATTCGTCGTTTTTCTTCACCTCGCACCGTTTCTTTTGCCCTGCTCCTCATGGCAGCGCTCACTGCGGGTACCTACGTCTTTTTCCAGTGGCAGCGCCTCAGCAAACCGCCAGAACTCACCCTTTCTTCACCTGAAAACTTGAGTGTCGTAGCAGCTCCTGTTCGAGTGAGTGGCCGAACGCATCCTAATAATACGGTGGTTATTAATACCCAACCTATTTCTCTGGATCAGCAAGGGAGGTTTGAGTACCAACTTGAACTTCCGCCTGGGGAACGGGCTATTGTGGTGAGCGCCAAAGATAATCGTGGCCGAGAATCTGAACAGATCCTTTTTGTCACCGTTTCACCGTAACATCACAACTTGAGATTTTTCTCTAAACGTGCTTTCATGGAAGCATGGATCCACTTGTTGTTGTTCTCACCGTCGTCGCTGCCATCCTTTCTGTGGTGCTTATTGTTGTGGGAGTGCAGACTATTCTGGTTCTTCAAGAAGTGAAGCGTTCTCTTCAACGATTTAACACCATGACAGAGGTTGTGGAAAAAACGGTGACCAAAACGCTTGTCCCACTACAGAATATGGGCGGTATGATGGGCGGATTTAAGACCGGTTTTCGCCTGCTAGAAACCTTCTCTACTTTTATTAAGCGCTCCAATCAAGATGACTATGGCTCAGAAAAACTCTAAGCATCAGCAAGAAGACCCACAAACACAAACCGATAGTGGGAGTTTTGGTACAGGTTTTTTCCTTGGTGTGATTGGTGGAGGACTGGGAATGTTCCTCTTTGGTACCAAACGCGGTCGTGTTATTCTGGACGAGCTCAAGAAGGAACTGCAAGAAAATGCTGGTGAACTTCTCGAAAACGAAAATGTACAAAAGGCCTTGCCCGCCCTGGAGGAAACCAAAAATCAGGTTGGGAAAGCGGTAGGCGCTTGGAAAGAAACCTTTCCAAAATTTCAAAAAAAGAAATAATTGTTCGTTTTTTGTTCGAATCTACCACTACACTCAGAAAGATTATTGAGAAAGGAATACTATGGCCAAGAAGTCAGATCTAGAGAACGTTGAGTCCGTTGCCAGCGCATCATCATCCAGCAATCACAAAAAAGCGGCAATCGACGCTGCCCTCAAGCAGATTCAGAAAAACTTTGGTGACGGCTCTGTCATGAAGCTGGGTACCAAAATGGAAGCCGCAGAAAGCATCCCTGCTATCTCTACACAGTGTTTGCCGCTCGATTTAGCTCTCGGTGTGGGTGGATTCCCACGGGGACGTGTGATCGAGATCTATGGCCCAGAGGCCTCTGGAAAGACCACCGTTTGTTTGCACGTTATTGCTGAGGCACAAAAGAATGGCGGCGTAGCTGCCTTCATCGATGCTGAACACGCCCTCGACCCAGAGCGGGCTCGAGCTATTGGCGTCAATCTTGATGATCTCTATATTTCTCAGCCAGACAACGGTGAACAGGCGCTCGAAATTGCCGAAACCATGATTCGTTCTGGTGGACTTGATGTGATCGTCATTGACTCCGTTGCGGCTCTCGTCCCTAAAGCCGAAATTGAGGGTGAGATGGGTGATGCTTCGGTCGGTATGCAAGCTCGCCTTATGTCTAAGGCTATGCGCAAACTCTCTGCGGTCATCAATAAATCTCAAACGGTAGTCATCTTTACTAACCAGTTGCGCCTCAAGATTGGTGTCATGTTTGGAAATCCAGAAACTACTTCTGGTGGTCAAGCGCTCAAGTTCTATGCTTCGATTCGTATCGATATGCGAAAAATTGGAAATATCCAGGAAGGTGAAGGCATCGCTGGAACGCGTCACCGCGCTCGTGTGGTGAAGAACAAAGTGGCACCGCCTTTCCGTACCGCCGAGTTCGATATGATGGCCGTTTCTGGTATTTCTGTCTCAGGCAGCATTCTGGACGTCGCCACCGAACAGGGCGTAGTTGAAAAAGCTGGAAGCTTCTTTAAGTACAACGGACAAACGCTCGCTCAGGGTAGAGAAAATGCCAAACTCGTCCTCGAAGAAAATCCAGAGATGATGGAAGAAATTCGCGTTAAAGTCTGGGACAAAATCCGCTCCGAGCGACCAACAGCATCCTCAAAGAAAACAGACAAGAAAACGGCTGAGGAAACCGCTTAACTGCGGTTTCCCATTGCTTTGGCAAACTCACTCGGCGAAACCGTTTGGCTCGCTGGTGATTGCTGAGGCTGGACAGAAGCAGGATTCAGGCCTGAGAGAGGGAAACTTCCCTGTGGTTCTGGGCGGCGAACTGGTTGGTCGAGTGTGGAGTTGTATCCAGCGGCATCCTGGCGGATCGGCATGGAAAGATATTGGAAAGCTGGATTGTTGCCATGGCGAACACCACCACGACGCATGAGGTTCGCTATCGTCTCAAAAGTACGAGCATTGATATTGGGGGAAAGGAAACGCTCTGTAGCGTACTCCATTCCTGAGAGCAGATTGGTTGCCAAGTCATCTTGAATCTCCGCAATCTGAAGCTGACGAATCATAAAGTAAATCATCTCGGAGTACGAAAGCTGTTCTGGCTGCAAAGTGAGGTGCATCTTGGCATAGGAAGGAATCGCTGATTGCGTCACAACCACGGTAAAGGCAGAATCGATCGTGTATTTTTCCTTTTTGTAGATCTCTCCAAGCTCGTCAAAAGCATGGTAGCCAAAAAGCAAGACGATATCGGCGTTCATGCCAGCACGGCGGAAATCTATAGTAGAGGGATCCAGTGTTTTACCACCTGTTTTGGGAGATATGACCAACTCAAAACGCTGGTTGTTTTCGTCCACATTGTAGCTCACCTTATCAACTTGATCCTCAGTGTAGGCAAAAGAAACGATGAGATCACGGTTTCCAACAGTCTGTTGCACGCGATCGATACCCACCAGGTGTGAATACTCCACACGCATGGGGTCTTCACAAACAACCTCTACACTGCGCCCGCTGGACTCACCAGCCAGCTGCAACGAAAGCGCTGCCGCCACCGCATCATAGGTTGCTTGAGGGTGAATAAAACAAACGATATTCTTGGCCTGTTCAAAAACAGACGCCAAAGCTTCGAATTGTGGACCTTGCTGTTGCATACAGTCCTATATTATACCCGAATATGAGGCAAAAGTGAAGATCGGCAATTTTAGAAAGAGATTTTCTCGTAGGCAACGATCGTATCGCCAACCTGGACGTCACGGCCTTTATCGAGAACAATACCGCATTCTTCGTCTTGGGAGACTTGATCAACATCCGTCTTTCCCTGCTTGAGCCCAACAATTTTGGCATCGTTTATAACATTATCGCCGCGCTTAATATGAACAAGTTCACCTTTTCGCAAGCGCTGTTTGACCACCGCACAGCCCAAAATATGCACACCGCGAATATCAAAAATCTGCTTCACCGTTGCCACACCAAGCTCTTTTTCATCAAGATTGGGCTCGATAAGGCGCAGGATTCTGAGCTGCATCTCATCGAGCAGTTCATAAATAATGCGGTAAGTGCGAATAGAAACGGCAGAACGCTCAGCCAAGCGCTTAATAGCCCCCGGAGTCTTCACCTGGAAGGCAATAATAACGGAACCCGTTGTTTCGGCCAAGAGAACATCAGACTCAGAAACATCACCTACACCCTCACCAATCACCTCAATATGTTCGCTGCCCAAACTCTGTTTAATTGCCTCGAGAGAACCAAGAACATCAGTTTTGATAATCAAACGGATCTTTGGAGCATCATCACTCAGACCAGCTAAGTTTGGATAACCGCCAGCCTGCGAAGCTGTTTGTGCCAATTCCTGTGGTTCACTCGTCACTACGCCACCAACAGCGGGAGCATCTTCAAAGCCAGCTACTTCAACGGGCATTCCAGGCAGAGCTTCCTGAACACTTTCTCCTGTAGAAGTGATTAAAGTACGAACCGTTCCAGCCACTTCTCCACAGAAAAGTGGTTGGCGTGTTTGGAGTTTGCCATTGCGAACCAAAACGGTAGCCAGACTTCCGCGGAATTTATCTCGGCGCGATTCTATCACGACACCCTCAAAAGGTGCTTCGTCGTCGGCCTTGAGCTCCATGAGTTCACCCATCGTTACCAGCGTATCGAGCAGTGCATCAATGCCCTGTCCTGACTTGGCAGAAATTTCGAGCGCATCGGTATCGCCACCATAGCCTTGAACATAGACTTCGTGCTCAGTGAGTTGGGCTTTCACCATTTCTGGTGAAGCACCCATAGCATCGATCTTATTGATCGCCACCACAAATGGTGCGCCAGACTTCTTAATGTGCTGGATAGACTCAACCGTTTGCGGTTTGACGCCATCATCGGCCGCTACAACCAGAACAATAATATCGGTTACCGCTGCACCACGTGAGCGCATTTTAGAAAAAGCCGCGTGACCAGGAGTATCGATAAAAGTAATCTTCTTTCCAGAAAACTCGGCTTGATACGCACCAATATGCTGTGTAATACCACCAGCCTCACCCGCTACCACTCGTGTTTTGCGGATGAAATCCAACAGCGACGTCTTGCCATGGTCAACATGGCCCATGATCGTCACTACTGGAGGTCGGTGATATACAGCCATTATTCGTTCCTATCAGTCTTTTCTACTCGCAGAGGGTTGCGCAAGGAGAAACGAGCTTCCTCTTTCTCCAGCTCAACTTTGTAAGCATCGAGTGCCTTCTCCAAAATACTCATCTCTGGGGCAGGAACCGCATCGATCAAACGCTTGTCACCCCACTTGCGGCGCAGATCCTCAAGAGTAGTAATGCGCATGTCAATGAGAGCGGCACGAGTTTCCTCGGTGATTCCCTGAACTTGATCGAGCTCATACTCTTCTTTACCCGTCACAGCAGCTTGAACAGCACCCGAGGCAGACTGTACCGAGAGCTGATAACCTGTGAGCTTGGCAGCCAGACGGACGTTCTGTCCACCGCGGCCAACAGCCAAAGCAATCTGGTCATCGGGAGCGGTGATCATGGCAGTTTTGTCTTTTTCGTTTACTTCGATAACCAGAGACTCGGCTGGAGCCAAGGCAGAAGAAAGATACATCTTTGCGTCAATACTGAAGGGAATGATATCGATCTTCTCGTTATTCACTTCTCGAATAACCTCTTGAACACGAACACCACGCTGACCAACACATGAACCGACTGGATCAACACCAGATTGATCGGAGAAAACGGCCATCTTGGTGCGCACACCTGCTTCTCGAGCAATGCCCTTAATCTGAACGGAACCAGAGGCCAGCTCTGGCACTTCACGCTCAAAAAGCTTCACGATAAGGTCTTTATCGGCGCGAGAAACAATAACTTGACGACCACGGAACGTTTCGCGGATTTCCTTTATGAGAACCGTAACACGCAGGTTTGGCTTATAAAACTCACCACGCATCTGCTCTTCTGGTGGCATCATTGCCTGGCCACGACCAAGATCCACAACCGCGTTGCGACCATCATAACGAACCACAACACCCTGAGCGATGGTTCCTACACGAGACTCAAAGTCCTCGAGCATGGCATCGCGCTCGGCTTCACGAACTTTCTGGAAAATAACGTTCTTGGCTGTCTGTGAGGCAATGCGGCCAAAACCAGCTGGAGTAACGTCTTCTTTCTTCTTTCCTTCGATACGAAAAACACGGGCAGATCCCTCTTCACGATCCAACTCAACACGGAACTGAACACCAGTCTCTACGATCTCACCATCTTCATCGAGAATTTCTTCTGGAAAAATATCTGGTCGGTCTTTGCGCAGGGCTGCTTCAATAGCCTGTTCGATCGACTCAACGACCTTATCAACAGAAATATTACGCTCTTTTGCTACCTGCTCCAACAGGGCCAAAAATCCACTTTTGATCATGCTATTGGACATGCTCACTCCTTAAAACTTACTAACCCTCGTATAAAAAAAGGCGGGCATGCCCACCTCGTTTTCTTCGAAGATGGTGCTAGCATAACACAAACAGGGCTAAGATGCAAAAATTGGGAAGAGGTGCTCTACTCCAATCTCTTGAACAGAACGTGAAGCCAACGATACCGCAACGTCGAGCGACTGCTGTTCCGTTTTGCCAGAAACCAGATTCCCCAAGTACACTCCGGCAAGAATATCTCCAGCGCCCGTCGCGTCCTGAACCGTTACCCTTGGCGCTTGGGCCAAAGCCACAAGCTCACCAAAACGAAACACTTGTGCTCCATCTTTATCCTTTTTGGCAATAACATGAGGAAGCAATGGAATTGTTTTGGCAAAACGGTCGGTTTCTTCTCGATTGAGGAAAACCATATCGACCATCTTGAGATTTTCTTCTATGTGAGCCACGTGTTGAGGGTTCTCAAAAAAATACGCATCCGTGTCTAAACTTATCAAGGCACTGGGATAACGCTCGCGAACCAAAGAGAAAAAGCTCCGCTGCTGGAGTGGCGGCATGGTAGAAATGTGCACCACAATAGGATCTTCTTCCCAGACACTCTTGTCTACAAAATCCTCTGGGGAAAGCGTAGTAGAAACACCTTCACGCATCTCGATCGTTCTTTGCGTAGGATCACTTGCATCGAGATACGTTTGAACGCATTCGGCTGTTTTCCCCTCTGAATCGATACAAACACCATCGAGAGAAACATGTTTTTTGAGGAAAGTGAGATCAAAGTCATCCCCAACCTTGGTAACCAACCCCACAGGCTGCCCAACCAAACTTGCCCCTAGAGCTGAGAAATAGGCGCCACCACCAGGGAGATGCGTTGTCCCCTCAGGAGTGATATTCGTGTCACGGTTGGTATAGCCAACGGTAATCAGCGGAGGTGTTTGAGCCATGATTTACCCTTTTCTATCGTTCCTCTGAGATCTTCCCAATGTGGCATCACAAAAACCCCTCTCAAATCGTTTACGAGATCTGGCTCATGAGCAAGTTTCCCTCTTGTAAAGGGCCCTTCTCCATTGAGAATTTGCATAATAGGAAGATGAGGCTGCTCTTTATTATGCTGCGACAAAACCTGTGCCGTGCTCAAACTATCATCGATAAGAACGGGAACAGAATCTGCAGATGCCCCAGCAAGTTGCCTCAAAACCGCGAGTTTCTCCTGCGAAGCTCCTTGCACCGCTACAAAGAGAGGCTTGTACATTACTTCTGGGATGGGATGACGAGTGAGGGCACGCGAAAACTGCTGTTGCGTCGCCAAAAGGACGTCTGTGCTGGCTGGTCTGGCGGTAAGGCCACCAAGGACGTTTCCTTCTTGAGAAAGAAGATCAAAGATCTCATCGAGATTCTCAACCATGAGTGGCCCTGCTTGATTTGGCCAGTAACGATGTCGCAGCTCGTCTGCCAAAATATCGTAGGATTCGTAACTCGGAAAGTATTCTGGGAAAGCTCGAAAATAGTACTGGCTTGGGCCACCAGCTTGCAGCACCGTTGCCTGACTGGGAAGGAATGATTGTGGGACGCCATATTTGTGATGCAAAAGATGGTTCGTGAGACGAATCCAGTAATCAACGGTATTAAAAAGGTTTTCATCAAGATCGAGTAAAAAGTGCAGACCAGGTTGAGACTGCATCTGCTCTTTCCACTGAGTGAAGAGCTTGGCAGAGTCATAAACTTCCGAACTCGGCAGAGAACGTTCACGCCTGTTCAAAACGAATGGTTGCACTTCGCACTTCCTCATTTGACAGTATTGTAGCGCAGATTTGTCAAAAGAAAAGAGATTTATTCTTTTGAGGAAAGAATTCTACAACCTGTACAATAAAGGTATGCGTGTCGCTTTCGTTCATGATTATTTACGCGAATATGGCGGGGCGGAACGCGTGTTGGAGACACTCCATGAATGCTTCCCTGATGCCCCTGTTTATACCGCTTTCTTTGATGCCCAAGCACTAGGAGAACAGTCCTCACGGTTCGCCGACTGGGATATTCGTGAGTCACGGCTTACCAAGCTCCCCTTTTACAAAAAACTCTTTTCTCCGTATCGTGTTTTCTCTGCTTGGGCTTTCCGTGGATTCGATTTTTCGCAGTACGATGTGGTAATCTCTTCCACCAATATGTATATGGCTAAAGCAGTCATTGTCCCTGGACGGCACCTGAGCTATATCCACACGCCATCCCGCTCACTTTATGGACTGAGTACGAGAACGGATTGGAAAAAGAACCCACTTATTCGAGTAGCCGGGGAAACCCTCAACGTGTGGATGCGCTACCTCGACTTTACCACTGCTCAGAACCCAAATGTTCTTTTGGCAAATAGCGAAACAACGCGCCAGAGAATTCTCAAATACTATCGTCGGGATGCCATTGTTGTCCCGCCTCCCGTTACTCTCGTAGATAGACTAGCAGACAAAAAGCTCATCCCTTGGAAAGAGCGCGAGTACTTGCTCTACGCTGGGCGACTTGTGGCCAGCAAACACCCAGAGATTGCTATTGATCTCGCCAAAGCTCTGGGACTCCCTCTCAAGGTAGTGGGAACAGGGCCAATGTTGGAAGGACTGCGGGCGCGCGCGGCGGGGGGAGATATTACTTTCTTGGGTTCTGCCTCGGATGAAGAACTCACGCAGCTCTACCGCCGCGCGCGCCTCCTCATCTTCCCAGCCGAAGACGAAGATTTTGGAATCGTTCCTATCGAAGCCCTCGCAGCTGGAACCCCTGTCCTTGCCCATTTTTCTGGCGAACCACGCTATACCATTCAGGCTGGAATCAATGGAGAACATGTACCTTCTTTCCATACGAAAGACTGGATACAGGCTGCAAAAAAGACGCTAGAAAAAAACTGGTCCCCCCAGAAAATTCGAGGAACCTCTCTCACATTTTCGGCACAATCATTCTGTGATAGAATCCAAAACCTTATCTATGACAAAAACACATCGTCCAGAAAATCGCAGCGGCCAGGAAGAAAAGCGCCCAAACCTTGAATCTCGCTCGCAAGAAATTGGCAATTACATTATTGGATCACTTCAACTCCAGCCAGAGTATAACTATTTTGTACTCTCATTTCCTGGTTGCTCACATCCAAAACATTTTGAAGATATGCTTCTGCGCGAACTCAACCAAGCATTCCGTGAGGCCGATACAAGCGGAGAATCAGCGAGTCAGGCAATGCAAAATTTTCTCAAACAACTCCTTTATCAAAAAGGTCTGGACACAGAGTCCCTTCAGTTCGTCCTCAAGCATGCTGACCATCAATCGATGCAGGCTCTTGCCTACGAATCGCTGGAGACAAACGGTTTGGTAGACGCATACCCAAAATCTCATTTAGAGAAATCACGTTCTCCCCTTTATCATGGGGACCGCATGTCGCATCTCTTCTTCGTACTTCTTGTTACTATTGGCAGTTCTACCAAACTTCTCAACACACCAAAATCCTCTCGAAAAGATGTTACAGAACCCCAAAATTATAACCAGACACTCGCTGCTCGCTGGAACCGACTAAGAACGGATAGGGAACTTTCCCCAGAACTGGCTTTAGAAGTTACCACCCAAATTGTTGAGCAAGATCTTGCGTTTGCCAAAGACTGGATCAAGAAGCAAAAAGCTATCGCTGCTGTTGAAGCAAATCAGCTGGACCGCTCGGTGCGTTAGGCGCCGAAGGCGCCTCGGGCGCGCCTGTGGCGCGCCTCAAGGCATCGGCAGGGCCGATGCCGTCAGGATTGGCATTCAAAATCTGCCCATCCTGAGGCAAGACGCGAACCAGAATCACGGTGTTGGCACCCATAAACACATTGGTACGAATCTCATTCGATTCCGCTTCCGTAGCAACCGGAACTTTACGTGAGCTCCCATTTAAGTCGGTAATTTCAAGAAGATAATTTCCACCTGGGACGTTTTTGATATGAATAGGCACATTCTCGGTGTGAGATCCCCGAACATCATAGTTTGTCATGAGAATCTCGAGAGCATTACCATTGCGAGTAGATAATGCCTTGACCCAATAACCATTTCCGTTGAGAGAAAGTTGCTCGCCCTCAATACGATTCATAAGTCGAAGCGCAAGATAACGGGGCTTAATATTGGCACCAAAGTCGTGGTGAGTGAGCACACCCCAACGGCCCCATTTTTCCTTGCCTTCTGGATCTTTTCCGTCTTCAATCTCGAAAACAAAGCCGCGATCAACCTTACCAACCATCTCAATGCTCGTGGCCGCCGTGTGCGCCGCTCCCATATTATTGTCATAACCCGCGTGATTACGACTATCATGGCCATACTCCGTTACGTGCAGTTCCAAATTGGCATACTCAGGGTACTGAGCCCGCCAGGCAACCGCATCGGCGTAATCCTTTTTGAAGACATCAACATCGGTGTTGTAACGATGCCAAGAGAAAAAATCGAGTCGAAGATTATTGGCTTGTGCATGCTGCACCAAGCGATCAAACCAGTTCTTATAAAGTGCCGTAATCGCTGGTCCACCAAACTTATAAGGCTGTGCCCCTCGCACCTGAGCCTGACCACGAGCTGCATAGGTATAGAGCGTGAGGTAGTTTTTATCGCCATACGTCTTAAAGCCACCAAAAAGATCTGGCTCGTTCCAAACTTCGTAAACAACTCCAGAAATGCGTTTGGTACCACTATAATGTTGAATCGTTGCTCGAACAATTTCTTGCCAATACTCCCACTTTTGCGGCAGATCAATAATTTCCCCATTCTGAGCCACTGTGGTGGGCATATAAGAGAGCGAAATATACGGTTTAGCACCAACAGAAATGATGTCGTCAACAAGAGGATCGAGCTTGGAGAAATCGAAACGCAAGGTTTCTCCATCTTTCTGAACAATATCGTAGAAAGAATAAATGTGATCGAGACGAATGTACTCTGGAGTAAGGGCCGCCACCTTTCCCTTAATAGGAGCGATGCGCCAATCGTGCATTTCGCCACCTTGAGCCATATTGCGCCATGGCTTACGGACTGGGCCAAGAGAAAGAGAGTTATCGATCACAATATCGGCTGGTTCACCACTGGCGCCTGCCAAAAACTCGCGAACAACCTGCAACTGCGATGCTCCATAAATACCAGCTAAGGCAATAAACAAGACTGGAAGAAGTT
This sequence comes from uncultured Pseudomonadales bacterium, assembly GCA_964460975.1. Taxonomy (GTDB): domain Bacteria; phylum Patescibacteriota; class Microgenomatia; order UBA1400; family UBA1396; genus CAYWTN01. The sequence goes on along the minus strand of CAYWTN010000014.1, from coordinate 12,147 downwards.
GCAAAATAAGCTTTACTCTTGCGGACATGCGGGCCATACAAGATTCAGAATACTGGAACTTATCAGGCAGGGCAAGTAGGGCTTGCACATTAGCAATCAACGTTGTATATTGCCAATTATGGTTGACCTTACTGGACGACAAATCCAAATTTTACGCGCCGTGGTGGAGAAATACATGGAGACGGCCGAGCCTGTTGGTTCTGACACGATCGACAAGAAATTTAACTTCGGGGTCTCTCCTGCCACGATCCGCAACGAGATGGTCTACCTTGCCCGCCAAGGCTACCTACAAAAACCGCACTCGAGTGCTGGACGTATTCCCACGGCCCTGGCTATTCGTTTTTATGTGCGTGAACTCATGCGTGAAAAAGACCTTTCGGTGGCCGATGAAGTCTCCGTCAAAGAACGTATTTGGTCGAATCGCAACCAAGTTGGCGAGCTCTTTCGTGAATCGGCCCGAGTCATGGCCGAGCGATCCCGCGGTATTGGATTGGTGTATTCGCAAGAAGATGGACGGCTCTACACCGCTGGTTATTCGCACATTTTAGCCTTCCCAGAATTTGCCAATATAGATGTAGCGCGAACCGTGCTCACACTCATTGAAGAATCCCGCTCCATGCAAGAAATTTTTGAGTTTGCCCGTGGCGATGAACCCGTTCATGTGGTTTTTGGTGAGGATCTGGGCAATGTTTACCTGGCTCAGGTGAGTTTTGTCTTTACTCGCATTCAATCCCCTGGTGGTGACTACTATATTGGAGTCATTGGCCCAGCTCGTCTTGACTACGCCTACATTATTCCTATGATGAAGTACTTCCGCTCGCTTTTGAGCGAGCTCATGGGTTAAGGAGAATATGAAAAATCAACAAAAACAGACAGAAGAGCTCGTGTTGGTCGAGAAGATCACACAACTTGAGGAGGCTCTTCAAGAAAAAGAAGAAGCGCACCGTCGAGTTCTCGCTGACTACCAAAATGTGGTGAAGCGCGCTCAGGAAGAAAAACGCCAGTGGCTTCAGGTAGCAGGCGGTGATTTAGTAAGTGACCTGCTTCCCAGTTTGGATCATCTGCAAATGGCCCAAACACATTTTCCCGATCCTTCACTCAAAATGATCGTGGGTGAAATAGAGCGAGTCCTAGAAAGTCATGGCCTCCAAAAAATGGAGTGTGTGGGAAAGTCTTTCGATGCCGAAACCATGGAGGCTGTAGAAGCCACGTCCGGCCCCAAAGACCAGGTGCTGCAAGAACAGCTCGCTGGCTATCATTTTAATGGAAAAGTCTTGCGCCATGCCCAAGTGGTTGTTGGCGCTGGAGAAGAAAAATAAGAGAAAAAGGAGAATATATGAGTAAAATTATTGGAATCGATCTTGGAACAACAAACTCCGCCGTTGCGGTGATGCAAGGTGGAAAAGCCGTTGTCATCCCAACCGCCGAAGGACGAAACACCTTCCCTTCTATAGTAGAACCAGTAAAGAGCTTGGTTGGTGACGCTGCCAAGCGCCAGATGGTGCTCAATCCAAAAAACACGGTGCAGTCCGTGAAACGCCTCATGGGCAGCCGTTTTGGTGATGCCGAAGTCAAAGAGGTGCAAAAGCACGTTGCCTACGATATTCAAAAAGGTAAAGATAGCATTGCTGTCGTTTCTGTTGATGGAAAAGAGTATACTCCTCAGGAAATTTCCGCCAAGATTTTGCAAAAAGCCAAAGCCGATGCTGAGGCGTTCCTGGGTGAAACGGTTGATCGCGCAGTAATTACCGTCCCCGCATACTTCGACGATGCCCAACGCCAAGCCACCAAACAGGCTGGTGAAATTGCCGGTCTCAAGGTTGAGCGCATCATCAACGAACCAACCGCTGCTTCTTTGGCTTATGGTCTCGACAAGAAAAATAACGAGCTTATTGCGGTCTACGACTTAGGCGGTGGTACCTTCGATATCTCCATTCTCGAAATCGGTGATGGCGTCTTTGAAGTGAAATCCACCAACGGAGACACTTTCCTTGGCGGAAATGACTTCGACGGAGTAGTCATTGATTGGATTATTGCCGAATTCAAAAAGGAAAATGGCGTTGACCTTTCTAAGGATCGTCAGGCACTTCAGCGCATTCGTGATGCCGCCGAAAAAGCGAAAATCGAACTCTCCAGCGCGCTCGAAACCGAAATCAACCAGCCATTCATCACTCAAGGGGCCGATGGTCCGTTGCACCTTACCGTCACTCTTACCCGCTCCAAACTGGAAGAACTCGTTTCTGATTTAGTGAAGCGCACCTTTGAGCCAGTCAAGCAGGCCCTCAAAGATTCTGGACACAGTGCCAATGAAATTAACGAAGTTGTGCTCGTGGGTGGTATGACCCGTATGCCTAAGATTGTGGAAGAAGTAGAAAAATTCTTTGGCAAGAAGCCAAACAAGAGTGTGAACCCTGATGAAGTTGTCGCTTTGGGCGCCGCTATTCAAGGTGGTGTGATTGCTGGCGATGTGAATGATGTGGTTCTTCTCGACGTTACACCGCTCACCCTTGGTCTCGAAACCCTCGGTGGCGTGCGCACGGCGCTTATTCCTCGCAACACAACCATCCCAACGAGTAAGTCTCAAGTTTTCTCTACGGCAGCCGATAACCAGACCCAAGTTGAGATCCATGTTTTGCAAGGTGAGCGTGAAATGGCTGCCGATAACAAGGCGCTCGGTCGCTTCATTCTGGATGGCATTCCTCCTGCGATGCGAGGAACACCCCAAATTGAGGTAACTTTCGACATCGACAGCAACGGTATTCTCCACGTTGGTGCCAAGGACAAAAACACAGGCAAAGAGCAGAAAATCACGATTCAAAATGCTACCAATCTTTCGGAAGAAGAGGTTGAAAAGATGCGTGCCGAGGCAGAAAAATATGCCGAAGAAGACAAGCGCAAGCGTGAGGGCGTTGAGGCTCGCAACCATGCCCAGAGCGTGGCCGCCGAAATTTCCAAGCAACTCAAAGATTATGGAGACAAGCTCGAAGAAGCCGATCGCACCAATATCGAAGAGCAAGTGAAGAAACTGGAAGAACTTGCCGCCGATCCCAATGCTGATAAAGAAACCATCGATAAAGCCGTGGAAGAAACCTTTGCCAGTGCTCAAAAGATTGGTGAGGTGATGCAAAAAGATCAAGCAACTGCCACTCCTGGAACAGAGGAAAAAAGTTCCAGTAAAAAGGACGGCGACGTTCAAGAGGGCGAAGTAGTCGAAGAATAAAGAAAACAAGAGTACCAGCCATGGCCAGCAAGCGTGATTACTACGAGATCTTAGGATTGTCTCGCACCGCAACAAAGGACGAGATTAAAAAAGCGTACCGCAAGCTGGCCATGCAGTATCATCCCGATCGCAACAAAGAGCCAGACGCCGAAGCCAAGTTCAAAGAAATGAACGAAGCATATGAGGTACTCAGTGATGAGAAAAAACGAGCTACTTACGACCAATATGGTCACGCCGCCTTTGATGGTGCTGCTGGTGGTATGGGCGGCAATCCGTTTGGTGGCGGTTTTGGTGGGCCGTTTAGCTACACCTACCAATCTGGCGGTGCCAATCCTTTTGGGAATGGGGATCCTTTCGATATTTTTGAACAGTTCTTTGGCGGTGGCTTTGGTGGGCCGCGAAAACCTCGCTATGGCATCAGCATAACGTTTGAAGAAGCGATAAAAGGTGTCGAAAAAACCGTCACCATTGATGGCAAAAAAACGACCATCAAAATTCCGGCTGGGATTGATGATGGGAACCGCATTCGCTTCCAAGAGTATGATGTCGTGGTCAGCGTGAGCGAGAGCCAGCGCTACAAACGTGATGGAATGGATCTTTTTGTTGACGAGCGCATAGATTTTGTCACAGCCGTTCTTGGTGGCACAAGAGAAATCGAAACACTCTCTGGCCAACTCAAAATTAAGGTTCGAGCCGGAACCGAAAGCCATACGCTCATGCGACTCCGTGGCGAAGGCGTGCCGTCTGTTCGAGGTGGTGGGCGCGGGGATCTCTACATTCGGCTCATCATTGATGTTCCCAAAAAGGTGAGCCGCACGCAAAAGAAAGCTCTTGAAAAACTCCGCGAAGAACTCTAGTCTAACCCTATGCGCCGCTTCTTTTTCTCACTTTTTTCGTTTTTCCTCCTTACCCTCTGTTTCTCTCCCAGCCCTGTTCAGGCACAAAGTGTGGAAGCTACTCAAGCCATTGCCCGTCCAACCTTTCTTTTGGAAGAAACGATTATTCTGCAAGAAAATGTTCCTGGAACCGTTTTTGCCGCTGGAGGTGAAGTGGAAATTCTCGGGGATGTTGCTGGCGATCTCGTAGTTGCTGGAGGCTCTGTTCGCGTTCGAGGCGTTGTGACTGGAGACATTTATGTAGCAGGCGGCTCCGTCTTTTTAGAAAACGCCGTTGGCGGCAATGTCGTCGCCGCCGGTGCCGAAATCCGAACGCTTCCCACAGCGAGTCTGAGTGGAACACTCATGGTTGCTGGAAGTCGTTTTGAACACCGCGGTACCGTACTCAATGATCTTTGGGCAGGGACCTCACAAGCACTTTTGTTTGGAAAAGTGCAAGGCAATGCCAGGGTAAATGCGGCAGAAATAACCGAGTCGCCAGATTTCTCCGTCATGGGATCAAAAAACCTCACACAAGAAACAGCAGCAGAAAAACCACAACAGTCCGCCACAGACCAATTCACTCATGTCCTCACAACATTCATGTTTGCCTTCCTCTGGCAGGGGATGCTTTTGGGAGCAATTTGGTACTTTGCTCCGATGCTTCTCAAACAAGGTTCTCTCGTCCTCACTCAGCATCCCGTGCGTACATTCTTTGACGGCATAACAGTACTCGTTCTCGGGCTCATTACTGCCTTCCTTTTTATCATTTTCGTTTTTGGCACTCCTCTTTCACTATCCATTCTTGCCACACTTATTGCCTTATCCAGCACAGCTTGGATCTTTCTTCCTCTCTGGATCGGCCAAAAAATACTTCCGGCACAATCCCAAAAATGGCAACTTGTTGCTGGCCTGGGAGTACTCTCACTGGCTACCTCAGCACCACTGCTGGGCTGGGTTGCTTCTCTCTTGGCTGTTCTTTGGGGGCTGGGAGCTTGGTGGCAAGTGCTCACGCAAATGGAAGATTCCACTGTCTCTTTGTAGGCTATTTGCCAAAAAACCAAAAGCTTGATACAATGAATCTTCGATCAAACCGTCGCGCGGGATAGTGTACGGTTGCACGTGAGGCTCATAATCTCGCAGACTAGGTTCGATTCCTTGTCCCGCAACATTAGTCATTTCTGAAGTGTATCTCTATACATACCTGCTCATACTCTCATTGCCAACTGGCAGTGAAAAACCAAAAAGAAACTATGTTTCGTCGCATTGCGGGCTATGCCCGTCCTTACTGGCTTACCCTTGTCTCGATTGCTGTGCTGATCGCGCTTATGGCGGGTCTCAATCAGGCAGAGCCATTTGTAACCAAAAGGATTATGGATACCCTCACGCAGGGAGAATCTGTTGTCTGGGAAGACATTATGCTTCTCCTTGTGGCGCTTTTTGCGGTAAAACTCTTGGCTTCTTCGCTCAATCGCGTAACTTGGTACCTCACCAACATGTTTGCTGTCCGCTTTGAATCGCACCTCAAACAAACGGGTTTTGAACACCTTATGACGCTTTCGCTTGGGTTTTTTAATGACCAAGCCGCCGGAAAAACGATGAGCAAACTCGATCGTGGGGTGAATAGACTCATCCAAATCGTCAATAACTCAGGCATGCATTTTTTGCCGAGTTTTTCTACCGCTCTCATTTCTTTTATTATCGTCATGAGCTATGACTGGAAGATTGGCGCGGGAGTTGTTCTGGCCTTCATCCCCTATGTTTTCATCAACCGCTGGCGATTCCAGAAAAATAGCGTTTTAGAGAGACAGGAGTATAAGCTCTACGATAATCAGTACAACCACTTTTGGGAAGTGCTCAGTTCTATGCAGCTCGTGAAGGCTTTCCGCGCCGAGAATTTTGAGATCGATCGTATTCAAACCTTTTTCCGTGAATGGCACAGACTACGAAAAACCATGGAAATGAATACCAATAAAGCCTTTTCTGGCGATCTTTTCCTCGAAACTTGGAACTGGGGTACATACGCCTATATTGTTTGGCAAACCTATCTCGGCAATCTGAGTATTGGAACGATGGTTCTTCTCATCAGTCTCGTCCAGCTCATCCGACAACCTCTTTGGCAGCTTAACTGGATTTTCTGGGAAGTAAAGCGCGCTGGCATTGGCGCCAAAGATTTTTTCCGCATTATTGATGTAAAACCTGATGTTACCGATCCAGCCAAACCAAAAAAACTGAATGCTGATACGCTCAAAGGCGAGGTCACGCTCGAGGATGTCTCGTTCATCTACCATAATGCTCCGCCGCTCACCGATGCCGACGACGAAGAAAAACAAGAAAATATTGGCCCACAGGAAGTTTTTGAAAACCTCAGTTTTGTGGCCGAAGGTGGAAAAACCACCGCTCTTGTTGGTCCATCTGGTTCTGGGAAAACCACCGTGGCGCAACTTGTGATGCGCTTTTTTGATCCTCAACAAGGGCGCGTTCTCCTTGATGGCGTTGACGTAAGATCTTACAAGCAACGCGATTTGCGCTCCACAATGGGGCTGGTGAGCCAAGATGCCTATCTCTTTGCGGATACCATTGCCGAAAACCTCCGTTATGCCAAGCCAGACGCCACCGAAGATGAGATGTGGGCGGCCTGCAAGGCCGCCTATGCTGATGAATTCATCCGCCGACTGCCTCTCGGGCTGCAAACCGAGATCGGGGATCGTGGTGTCAAACTCTCGGGTGGTCAGCGTCAGCGCCTTTCTATTGCCCGAACCATTCTCCGCAACCCCAGGATAATCCTTCTCGACGAAGCAACGAGCGCCCTCGATTCTGAATCCGAAATGTATATTCAAGAAGCCCTCCGCAAGCTGCTCAAGGGCCGAACGGCTATTGTTATCGCTCACCGCCTTTCTACTATTGCCCGGGCCGACAAAATTGTTGTTCTCAAAGAGAAAAAGGTCTTCGAAGAAGGAACGCATGAGGAACTCCTCAAGAAGGATGGCCTCTACGCGAGTCTCTTCAAAATCCAATCTGGCGATGCCGAAAAACTCAAAGAGTGGGATCTGGTTGCCTAGACAAAAGGTTTAACCTTCCAGAGGTGACAAAGTGACAAATTCACCGTATAATGCAGTGTTCTCATGTCTGACTACATCCGCGTCCGAGGCGCACAAGAACACAATCTTAAAAACATTGATGTTGATATCCCCAAAAATCAGCTTGTGGTCGTTACAGGTCTTTCTGGATCTGGAAAAAGCTCTTTTGCGTTCGATACCATCTATGCGGAAGGTCAACGCCGCTACGTGGAATCCCTTTCCGCCTATGCTCGGCAGTTTTTGGGCCTCATGCAAAAGCCAAAAGTGGAGAGTATTTCTGGCCTTTCACCCGCTATTTCTATCGATCAGAAAACCACTTCCCACAACCCTCGTTCTACCGTGGGCACCATCACCGAAATTTATGATTATTTGCGTCTCCTTTTTGCGCGTATTGGGCGTCCACACGATCCCGTCACAGGTGAAGAAGTGGAACCATTTTCACTCGATCAAATCGTTGACAATCTCTTTGACGAACTCGAGAAAAGAACCCTCGGCACACCCGTTCGATTCCTCATCCTGGCACCCATTGTAAAGGAGCGCAAAGGAGAGTTCCAGTCACTTTTTGCCAACTTGCGCCAAAAAGGTTATGGCTCTGTACGAATCGATGGCAGTATTTTTAGCCTTAGCGAAGAAATTTCTCTCTTCAAAAACAACAAACACACTATCGAGGCCGTTATCGACCGAGTCGTGGTGAGCAAAGTTCAGCTCCGTGATGAGCAAGAACGCCGTCAACTGCGCTCTCGCATCGTAGCCGACATCGAACAATCCCTTGGTCTTTCGGACGGTTGGGTCAATATTGCTTACGTCCATGACAGTGATCTCACCTTCCCAGAAAAACCACAAAATCTGGAAATCGTTGAGTTCACCGAAAAGCGCGTCTATCCCTCCACTGGACAACCGGTACCAGAGATCGAGCCACGCATGTTTTCCTTCAACACGCCTCACGGTGCTTGTCCGCAGTGTAATGGACTCGGTTCTATTCTCTCTATAGAAGAAAGCCGTGTTGTTGCGCCATCTCTCACGCTCTCGGAAGGAGCGATTATTCCCTTTGCACGCATGCTCGAGAATGACACTTGGTTTGCCCGACTGGCTCGTACCATCATCGAAGAAAATGGCGGAGACTGGAAGCAACCTTGGCAGAATCTCTCACCTGAAATCCAAGAAGAACTGCTGCACGGAAGCAAAAAACTCTATACCGTCGTGGGCGAAAACCGCTTTGGCCGCTCCACCATGATCCAAGAATCCTTTGAGGGTTTCTTGCCGAACTTAGAGAGGCGCTACCGTGAATCAAGCTCAGACTACATTCGTCAAGAAATCGAAAAATTCATGCAGAAATCCATCTGCCCCTCCTGTAATGGACACCGCCTTCGCCCAGAAAGTTTGTCCGTCACGATCGATGGGCTTTCCATTGCCACTCTTACCGACCTCAGCATCCAAGACTCTCTGGAGTGGATGGAGCAACTTTTGGCCGATGCTGACAAGCTTTCTGAGCGCGAGCGCCAAGTGCTCGCGCCCATCGCCAAAGAAATCTCCGCGCGACTCAACTTCCTCGTCTCGGTTGGCTTGAGCTATCTCACGCTTTCACGAGAAGCCGGCACACTGGCTGGTGGTGAGGCTCAGCGTATTCGTTTGGCCTCGCAGATTGGCACGGGTCTCTCTGGCGTGCTCTACGTGCTCGATGAGCCCACCATTGGTCTGCACCAACAGGATAACCATCGTCTCATTGCTACCCTGCGCTCGTTGCGGGATCTGGGCAATACTGTTGTCGTTGTGGAGCATGATCGTGATGTCATGTTGGCGAGTGATCGTATCTTCGATTTTGGCCCGCTTGCTGGTGTTGAGGGTGGCTTAGTTACCGCCGAAGGCAGCCCCGAAGAACTGCAAAAGAACAAAAAATCCCTCACCGGGAAGTACCTGTCTCGCAAACTGGACATTTGGCTCGAAAAACGCCGCCTCAAGCCAGACCAGAAGAACAAATCCCTCATCGTTCGAGGCGCGAGTGCTCATAACCTCAAGAATATTACGGTTGAGTTTCCGCTGCACCAGATGGTGGCTATTACGGGTCTCTCTGGTTCCGGAAAATCCACCCTTCTCTACGACACGCTGTACCAGAACCTCCTGCTCCAGATGGATCGTGTTACCAGCGACCAGCCTGGCGCCATCTCAGGAATTTCTGGCGTAGAGAACATCAAGCGCCTTGCACTTATTGATCAGAGTCCTATTGGCCGCACGCCACGCTCCAACCCAGCCACCTACACCAAAATCTTTGACCTCATCCGCCAGGTATTTGCCGAAACAGCCGATGCCAAAGAGCGCGGTTACGGGCCAGGTCGATTCTCCTTTAACGTGAAGGGGGGGCGCTGTGAGGCTTGTCAGGGAGAAGGACAGGTAAAAATCGAAATGCAGTTTTTGCCAGATGTCTATGTTGATTGTGAAGTTTGTCACGGCACTCGCTATAACAAAGAAACGCTCGAAGTTCGCTATCACGACAAAAATATTGCCGAAGTTCTCAACATGACGATCCAGGAATCATTGGGCTTCTTTAACCACTACAAAAAGATCCAAACCAAGATTCAGACTTTGGCTGACGTCGGTCTGGGATACATGAAGCTTGGGCAACCAGCCCCGACATTATCTGGCGGTGAGGCGCAACGCGTCAAACTGGCTCGTGAGCTCTCGTCCTACACCACGCAACACACGCTCTATCTGCTTGACGAGCCAACCACAGGACTCCACTTTGAAGACACGCGAAAACTCCTTGATGTTCTCGATCAGCTCATCCAACAAGGCAACTCAGTCATCATGATTGAACACAACCTGGACGTCATTAAAAATGCGGACTGGGTCATCGATATGGGACCAGGCGGCGGCCACAACGGCGGCTCGGTAGTAACCTCTGGCACTCCAGAACAAGTGGCCAAACATCCCGGTTCCGCTACTGGCTTTTATCTGGCAGAAGAAATGCCGTATAAACGTTAGGCCTCTAGACCAAAATACTGCATCATGTGCTTGAGCAGCGGCAACATTTGGGGCGTTGCTCCCTTGAGCGTTTTCCAAAACACGGCTAGAGCCTGAGCGGTTTTGAGATCATCTTCCATGTAGCCCACGAATTGTGCCAGAACTTGCTGTTCATCTTGAGAAGCGCGTTCTGGTTCCCATTCTGGGATTGCGGCAAAACTTTCCAAACCAGCTTCCTGGAGAAGAAGGGCTATCTTTCGACCAAGCTTTTCCCAACCCTTTTGCGCACCAGCCAGACTCTCCCAGGTAAAATTGAGCTCATCGCGGTAGTGTGACTGCAAAAAGAGCAATTTGAGCGCCATCGGAGAAATACCGCGTGCTTCTACGTCATCGAGCGTATAAAAATTCTCGAGCGACTTGCTCATCTTCTTTCCATCCACTCGCAAAAAGTTATGATGAACCCAAATCTTTACAAAAGGTCTTTTGCCACTCGCATTTTCTGCCTGAGCAATCTCGTTGGTATGGTGCACAGGGATATGATCGATCCCACCCGTGTGAATATCGAACTGATCGCCCAGATACTTCATACCCATAGCCGAACACTCGATGTGCCAACCAGGAAAGCCGACTCCCCAGGGAGAGTCCCATTCCATTTGGCGCTTTTCACCCTGGGGAGAAAACTTCCAGAGAGCAAAGTCTGTGGGCGCGCGCTTCCCTTGGACGACACCAATGCGTGCGCCCTCCAAAAGATCTTCCTTCTTGAGCCGAGCCAACTCTCCGTAATGTGGATCTTTGGCGGTATCAAAGTAGATGCCATCGCCAGGAATTTCATAGGTAAACCCTTTTGTTTCTAACTGAGCAATTTGCGCAATCTGTTCGGCGATGTGTTCTGTTGCTCGCGGAGCAATATCGGCACGAATGAGGCCCATTCGATCAATTTTGGACCAGAAATCGTCCTCAAAAAACTTGGCTACTTCCCAAACGGTTTTTCCCGCTTTACGAGCACCTTTTTCCATTTTGTCTTCGCCTGTGTCACCATCAGAAACAAGATGCCCAACATCGGTGATATTCATGACATGCTTTACCGAAAACCCCGCATTGCGCAGCGTCCGTAAAAGGACATCATCCATTGTGTATTTACGCATATGCCCAATATGAGCAAAGTCGTAGACTGTTGGACCACAGGCATACACTCCAAAATTTTTCTCATCTGATATCTTGTGAACAGTTTCTATCTCTCTTGATAATGTATTATATATTTTCATACTATTTTATAATTTTTGATATATTTTGATACCTATAATAGCTATTCTGTTGTCTGTATCGTATCATGGGTAAGTTGGTTGATAGCGAACTCATCATCAAGTTTGCCAGCATTCTTGGAGTCCGGTTCACCAAGCTGCGCGTCAACATTTTCACGAAGCGTTGCGGCTTCTTGCAAAGCGGTATGCACCCCTGCCATCTTTGACTCTGTCTCCTGGGCAAACTGCGCTTTTTTGGCCTCAAAAACGGCTTTCTCTTCTGCCTCTTTTCGAGCCTTCTCTTCCTCTTCCTTGTTCTTGAGATCCTGCTCTGCATTGGCACCAGCCAGGATTTCCTCAAGAATATCGAGCGGCGACCGTTCAGAATCACTCGCAGGAGCATCGCCGCCAGCCGCTGAAGGTGTTTCTTCCGATTCTGTTGGATCAGTTTGAACAGCAAGTGGATCGGTTGGGGGCGCGACAGGAACGTCTTGAATATCGACTGGCATTTCTGGCGCAGGGACAGGCTCTATGGGATCCGTGGCCTCGGGCAAGGCATCTTGAGAAGGCTCTGGCTCAGGATTACCCTGAACCGAAATAAGTGGCAATTCAGCAACAACCACCGATGGAGTTTCTTGCGGCACTGATACCGTTGTGCTTAGGGGATCTGCTAACGGCGCTACAGATGGTGGAGAAACGGGGTCTGCACCCACAGGAGGTACTTGAGGGATAGATTGTTGTGAGTCTTGAACGTCGGCCATACTGTTAGATTA
>CAYWTN010000013.1:0-28603 GCA_964460975.1 uncultured Pseudomonadales bacterium | reverse complement strand
CTTCCTAGACTCCTATTTTACCTAACTTTTTGTCTAGTTTATTGGGGTCGGGTCACTTTTGCTAATAAGACATATCTAAAGAAATTGAAACAAAACAATGTAATTCTTGCTGACTATTTAAATGAAAATCAAGTAAAAGACTGGTTCATTAACCTTTCAGATAAGAGACATCCTGCAGCTCATAGAGAACCACTATTCATGTCTCCCGTATATAACCAGCAAGACATGAGTTTGATATCAGAGAATCTTGTAGTTGTTAATACAAAAAAGGGTAAGGGTATGTTTGATGCTGTGAAGGCAGTGAAGGCTGATTTTAACCAATTACTTGAAGTAACTGATCAAATACTTAAACTACTACATGAAAAAGCTGCTAAAGAAAGCAGTTCCTAACTTCTATGATGGCGGGGAGCTTGATAAAAAAAATTCTAAACCCGGAATTTTTTTTATCAACTTTTCTGCTGACAGATCGGATCACGCGTTCGCGACGGCTAGCGAAGCGTTGCCTAGTGCATGCGAGCCCTCATTAGAATCTAAAGATAGGCAAGTCGTAAATCCACGCGGGGGAGCCAAGCCATCGAGATCACTGTATGGTAGTACACCACCAAAGGCCGGCACAAAATTAAAGCTGAAATAAAGCAAATAAGTGAGACTGGGAAATGTGTTTATTGTGACTTGGGTGACGTTGATCCATTTGAGCGCTATTTGCCTATTTCACCATTCCCTGAATTTTCGGTTTTTTCTTTAAATCTTTTTCCTTATACGAGCTCCTCGTACACTTGGCAGAGTCAGTCCCGCAGGAGGTTGTGTAGTTGTGGAATAAGCTAATTATGTCAAGCAACATCCCATCTAATTCTCCCCAACATAATAAAGTGGTAAGATTTTGGCATGGGAGAACGTTTAACGAGTAAGGGGAAATTAAAAACCGATGTAGATATACGTGTTTTTGGAGAAAAAGATGATGGGGAGGTACTGTCTCAACTTCTGAATGGAGCTCCAAGAGAACTCGTTGCCATAGAAAACATGAAGAAGGATCTTCCTGTTTTGCTCCTCGACTACCTCTATCAGTCCCCTCGTGTCACCGATTTCAGTACTGTCGTGTCTCAACGTAATCCTGTTGTTGTAAGAGAGGTTTTTTCTTCCCAAGGAAAAGTGATTGGCTATGCCGCTGTCATTTCGGAAGCCTCAATGCCGCTCGCAGACTTGCAAGAAAATACGTCTCCAAACGATTTTATCAATGTATACAGATCAGACTTGATATCAATTCTCAAATTCGGTTTCTACCAACTCCCTGAACGTATTTCATTTTTTAGAAAGCCACACTTTAGAGGAAATCCACCAGAATTTGAAGAATTTCCTTGTAACCTCGTGTTACGGTTTAGAAATACCGACTTAGTAGCACACAGCGAAGAACCAAATTTATTAGCGATTGCATTCGATCCGAGCAAGCTGGTATTCCAGTTAGATACAGGGATGAGTATTCAGACTGATTTGCACGCTTTTAAGCCGTATCAGAAAAAGAATATTCTCATGCTCGGTTCAAAATTTGGTTTAATACAACATACCAAAATAGCTCCCACAAACATAGACTTTGTAGAAACTAAAAGGCTCTTGCATCTTTGGATGAGCGTAAAAAAAATACCACACGAAGATGTAAATAATATTTTTGAGGCACTTGAAGCAGTGAAAAATCAATAATCTTCCACGCCTTTCCAAAACTCATGAACAGGCCGCAAAGCGAGAATTGTTAGAGGAAGGTTGATATACGGCAGATAGCTGGGAGACATTAAGCTATCATCACATTTATCGTCGACGTATTTCCGAAATATCATGGGTTCATGTAGCGACAAAACTCCATAAAGCTGAACGAGCAATAGAAGAATCAGAGCAAGGAATGACAATAAATTGGTTTAGCGAAGAAGAAATAGATGCAATGATTGCAAATGAAGATATCACAGCAGGAGATACATTAGCCATTTGGGCAATCTATAAGGCACATAAACAAAAAGCTAAATAAAATAGATCTTCATTTGGTCTGTTGCGGGGGAGCCTGCATAAAACAATCTGGTTCCTACCGGATTTTTTTGTGCAGTTTTTCCTGCTGGGGAGAGAACCATCTGTTCGCGACGGCTAGCGAAGCGTTGCCTAGTGCATAAGAGCCCTCATGAGGATCCAGAGATCGGCGAGTCGTAAATCCACGCGGGGGATCATAGTATTTTAGCATTCAGATTCTCTTCACAATGATATGGTTGCTCGACACAAAATAACATTAAAATGCATACTACTCTATGTAAGGAAATAATATTTATGGGAATTCGGCAAAACAGCGGCATCCAGAGGAGTTTTCCACCTCAAAAGATTAGATTATTCGCTCCACTCCATATTGTTATCATAATATGAAGGCGTATGCCAGAACGTCTTACTCATCATGACCAAGAACCCAAGAAAAATCTTGATGCAGCTTTGTCTGATCTCAGGGCAACACTCCAGCGCCTCAATGTGGGAGAAAATGAAGCAGTAGATAGAGTGTTCGGCTTTGCCCAAAGCATCGAGAGCTCGGCCGCCCCGCTCACCGCCTTTGCCGTTGGACCAATTGCCCAATATTTTTTCATCCCAACCATGCAAGAGGGTGGGAGAGGAGCGAACCTTATTGGAAACTGGTTTGGAACGGGTGATGGCCGCGGTATCGCTCTGGTATTTTTACTAGCAGGCGCCATTGGACTCGCTGCAACCGTTATGGCCTTCCGTTCACGCGCATACACCAAACTCTCGGCAAACTTTTCCAAAGTGAAGTAAACATTTATTACGTTTTTTCGACAAGGGAGCGGAGTGTCTCTAATGCTTTGGGGTAAGTAGTAAGAAAATACTCTTCAAGTTCTGGGGGCACACCAAAACGAACCGTGAGCGTCGTGCTTCCATCTTTCTCCACAAGTTCATAGCGCTCTTCACCACCCGTCCACTGATCTTCACGATTTTGAGTCCCTGCTTTTTGCGTATCCTCACGATGGCGAAGCAAAAGAAACTCCCCAGGAATGACCTTTTCCACCAAACTCGTTACACCATACCCGTTCTCACCAGAAAGAAACTGTACTTCTTGGCCGGCAACCAAATCACCCTTCATATACGTTTCTGGATCGATAACACTTGCCCACTGCGTGAACGTTTCACTCTGCCAGAGCGTTTTCCAAACATGCTCTTTAGAGGCATGAATAACAATCGAAAACAGCAACTCTTTCATACATATATTGTGGCACAAAAAACCCACCTTTTGGTGGGTTTTTTTCACATATTATTATTCATCCCAGGAGAGAACGAATTTCTCTCCTTCCGGCGCCTGGAAGTACTTAACTTTCCAACCACCTGCTTTTGAAGGAACAACCAAGCAGAGGTAGTTCACATTGACCCTTTCTGATGAAGAGTCAACTGGCCCTTGGCCAATTTTGACGCGCAAAGAAGTTCTTCCAGGAGGAAGCCAAATTATACTTCCCGCCTGAATTACATTTGAAACGCCAATCCTTTTTACGTCTTTTATCATTTCTTCAATTTGGAAAAGAACCAGAAGGTTTCTTCCTTTCGCCAGTTGAGGAACATCGATTGTTTCCTCAAAGACTGGTTGAAATAAGTGCACCCCAATCTGGGGTTTAACATCGGGCTTTGACTTTTCTTCTTTAGGCGAGGGGAGATAAAGACCCCCATCTTTTTCGATGAGTGAGCCGTACCGATCGCTCAGCATCATGCTGATCGTTCTCCGGACACTGCCAACCACCTTCGAGTCAAAAAGCGACTCAAGTTTAACCCGGGGAATTCCCGGATTTTCCTTTATAAACTCAATAACCAGATCACGATTCTCTGACATAGCTGACTCCAAGAATTAAAATAATGTGAACGATCAAATTGCTCGAAAACAAGACAGCTTAACGTCTTGCCCCCAAACAACCTATAGGAATTATAACATACATAAATGAGGAAGTAAAATAGTGGTTTATACTACAACCATGATGAAAAAACCCGTTCTCAACGCCATTGGGGCGAGCGCTTACATCGCTTTGGTTGTTTCGCTCCTTCATTTTGTTGGGCAAACACAAGGGAGTAAGCCAGACACCGCCTTTGCGCCAGTAGCCTTCCTCTCTCTGCTCACGCTTTCGACAGCGGTGATGGCCTACTTTTTCTTCTACTATCCACTCCTGCTTTTGCTCGAAGGCAAAAGAACATTAGCCCTCAATGCCTTTGCACAAACCCTCGGGATCTTTGCTGGATTTACTGCTATAGTTTGGATTCTGCTCATAGCAGGAATGATCTGATGTATGAAACGTAAAGATATTCAGCTCGAACACATCAATGAAGTGCTCCGCCTTGCTTCTCGAATTATTTATTCGGAAGAAAAAAATCGAAGCATCCAATCATCTGATGAAGAGTATCCATTTGTTCACGCCCTCCTCACAGAAAATCCTGAAAGCATTCTTCGCACCTTCCATACTGGATCGCTGTTGTGGGATTTAGAACGAGTGGCTGGCTTGCGTTGGAAGTGGCAAGTAAAAGAAAGAAACGGCGAACTTCAAATACGATTCTCTGAAAATAAGCCTGCAGCAGAAAAATCTGAGTCAGAATTAGAAGAAGAACATCTTCTCAATCAACAAGTAGCACTTTATTTGCTTTCGGTTTCTGTATGAAAACACTCCTCACCCTGAATCCAGAACAAGTCACTCCACAACAAGGTGAGTCTTATCCTCTTCGAGAAGCAGCGCGAGCGGTTGTCTTCGATGAACAAGAAAATATCGCGCTCCTTCACGTTTCCGCCGAGGGATACTACAAACTTCCTGGTGGCGGCAGGGAAGAGAAGGAATCTTTTGAACAAGCTCTCGATCGAGAATGCTGTGAAGAAATTGGCTGCCACGTGGAGATTACCAAAACACTTGGACAAATCATTGAGTACAGAAAGTTTTGCCAGCTCAAACAAGTTTCCGTGTGTTTCTTGGCACGCGCAACCAGCTCTGTAGGAGTACCAGATTTTACCGACGAAGAAAAAGCCGCTGGCTTTGAGTTGCACTGGATACCACTCAAAGAGGCAAGAGAACGCATACAAAGTTCTCAACCAAACACTCTTGAAGGCAAAGAATACATCGTGCCTCGCGATACTGCTATTCTGCATATGATAGACTGACCGCATGAAGCAAGTTTTTATCAATCTCCCCGTGAGTAACTTGAAAAAATCGACGGAGTTTTACGAAGCACTTGGCTTTACCAAAAACCCCATGTTCTCTGATGACAACGCCAGCTGTATGCAATGGTCGGAACACATTGTTTTTATGATTCTTACCAAGACGTATTTTCAAACTTTCCTCAAGCATCAATCGGTGATTGACGCCCACACTACGGCAGGCGCACTCATCGCACTCACACTGGACTCCAAAGAGGCAGTTGAAAAGTTTGCGCAAACAGCCAAAGAAAATGGTGGCGATTTTTACCAATCTGGACCACAAATGCCAGAAGAGATGATGTTCTCACGAGAGGTTACCGATCCAGATGGAAATATCCTCGAAGCCATTTGGATGAATGCCAATTTCGATCCCAGCCAAGCATAAGTCAATGCTATAATAGTCTTTTAGATGCATACAAAACATTTTCTTGCTGTAACAAAGAAGGAAGTGTTTTTTTGTTTCCATCGTTCCGTTAGGATCGATTCCCAAAAACCTTTTTCTTTGGAGTGCTCTCTATGACTCGATCTGTAGACACTATGGAACTTCTTCGCACCCTTCAACAACAAACAAAAGAAACAGCTTTTCGTCAAGAAAAACCCACAGCACCAGACCTCATTGGTTTTGAGTTTGAGATAGAAAGAGAACAGCGCATTGTAGTGGTTGTAACGCAACCAGAAAGATTTTCCTTTACAACCGAGTGCCTCGATATTTATGACACATCTGGTAGGGTTCGCATACGTGTAAAAAATGGCATTCCTCGCATGGGTATCAAAATACCAATGCTTAAAGATCAACCATTTCCTGGTGTCAAAGAGTGCCTCAGAATAGAACTTAAGCCCAAAAATCCTCAACAAATGATTGAGCTGCTCACTATTGCTTCACAAATGGTTGGTAACAGCAACACTCAAGTACTCAAAAAAAGAGCTACTCCTATCACTCTCACCAATGGAGCACCCGCTTGGTTGAATCATGGCGAGAGCGGGGAGTACTGGATTGAGTCAGATATGGGTGAGGAACCCCGATCACTCACCGAACTTCTTCCAGAAGGAATAACTTTTGTAAGTTACGAGAAAAGCAAGGTTTCACTGCAAAACCGCGATGTTTACACCCCAGACCAAGTTGCTCATATCCTTCGACAAAACACCCAGGCTCTCAGCCGCACAGCAAGTGGAAAGGTAGACACTTCTGTGAGTGCACAAAAGGAAGGAACAAACCGAAGCACTGCAGAGATCCAAACCACCGTAGAAAAAAATAATGAAGAACTTCTTAGATACCTCCTACATTCATCACTTCGGGATCTCTCACAAATCAACACGCTCATTATTATTTGGGAAGAAATAGCCAAGATCATTAATAACGACATCACCTCAGGCAATCCTTTGGCCTTTCGAACTTGGGACGTACCCTATGGCAGAAAAGTGCCACATGAAGATCTTCCCAAAGAAATGGAAAGCTTCTTCACTCAGCTCACAGAAAAAATTACCAATATACGTACCCAGGGTGCTGAAACTTCTGAGCTCCTCGCGTGGATCGAATACGAATTTGACCGCAACATTCATCCGCTCGCAGATGGATGCGGAAGAGTGGGAAGGGCACTCTCTATGCTTGTTGGCCTCCACTTCAATACCTATCTTCCGGTTCATACCGATCGCAAAGAATATTACGGTGCTATGAATACAAGCTGGGAAACCTTTCAGGCGTACTATGATCATAAAGTGCAGGATGGCAAGACGCTTCTTCTTCGATAATGTATGAATGAAACTCAAGATATTGCCTTCATTCGTGACGCGTTCGATGGAAAAAAAGACGCCACAGAGCGACTCTCCATAGACCACGCCATAGATACGGCTCAAACTCTCCTCCTCGTCCTCAAACAAGAAAGGGAGTCTTCTCTTGTTGTGAACCTTCAGGATCTCTGGCGCGCTGCTCTGGCACATGACGTTCTGGAAGACACCAAGATTGATCAAAAAATCCTACAAAAAAAATGGGGCACGGCGGTGCTTACTAAAATAGAGCACCTCACCAATAGGCAAGGGGATAGCGATTTTTCGCAATACCTTGAGCACCTCAAGACCGTTGAAGAAGAATCAGCACTCATTAAGCTGGCCGATATTACCAGTAACGTAAAAAATTCCGTCATATGCATAAATGACAAAAATGCCTCTTGGATGAAGACATTTTGGATCCCTCTACTCGAATCCTATCTTCATATTTTTCGAGAACGACCTTTTTCATCATTTCCTCGTACAAGTAGGAAATTTCTTGCTATAATTCAGTCGCAAACAGAAATACTCAAAGAAAAACTGTTGCACTCTTCATGAACGAAAAAAACAAAGCACTCTTCATTCATCTCACCGAACCAAAATCATTTGCCCAAAGTGGTGACCAAACCGAATCCAGTTTGTTAGAGCTCCTTTCCTTTCTTTTTGGCAAGCATGGCAGCAATTACAAAAAAATTATTCTTGGCTGCGGAAATTTTGCACCCCTCATGATCCAAACACTTGCCGCACCAACACAGCATGCTCAGGATCAGTATCTATACCATTCTCGGCAGCATTTTGCTTCCGATCTGTCTATTCTTCTCAATAAAAAAGGACTCCCTATCTACGTCGACACGCCTCGACATGCGCCCGAGTCTATGTCATACATTGTTGATCCTGAAGTACCAGCATTTATTGTAGGCAGCCTCAAGGTGGGTGAGGAACCTGATGAGGCAGCCGCTACTGTTACCGAACAACTTCAAGCCAGCGGTCTAGAAACGACCCTCCTTTTTCTCTCACTCCTGCCCAATCTTACTGAGCAAAATCTTGATATTCGATTACTCCCTATTCTCAAGCAGTATCAAGGAATTCCTGGAGAAGAAGAGAATGTTTTGCAATCCATTCAAGACTCAGCAATCCAAAAACTTACCCTCATGTCGCTTTTCCCTCAGATGTGGATTGGCTCTCTCAGTGACCTTTCTGGCATAGATACTCTTCTCTCTGGCAACCAACCGCAAAGTGGCATGCTCATTACTCGCAAACAAGCAAATAGCCTCCATTCTTCATAATAATTATTCTGCTATACTGCAAAAATCATGACTGTCTCTGGTGGAGTAGCACATACCGTTCCTGCCGATTTGCGATCAGCTCTTCTTGCCGATACACAAGCACTCTCCCTTTGGAATGACCTCACTCCACTTGCTCGCAATGAATGGATCTGTTGGACGATCTCGGTAAAAAAACCCCAAACACGACTGGATCATATTCAGAGAACTTGTAGCGAACTCAAAGAGGGCATGCGTCGACCTTGCTGTTGGATTGGCTGCATTCATCGCAAAGACAAGGCTCTCAGCCCATCCATACAAGGAATTTTGCAAAAAAGAAAATAGGACTCTTCCTCTAGAATGGATCTATGCTCACCATTGGACAAAAGGCACCGCTTGCTCTCACGCTACACGACGCACAAGGGAGAGAAGTCTCACTCTCTCAAGTAATGATGGAGAATCCCGGTAAACACATCGTGCTGTACTTCTATCCCAAAGACAATACGCCGGGCTGTACGACCCAAGCCTGCGCCTTTCGTGATCAGGCAGAACAAATCGAGAAGTTGGGGGCAGTCGTTATTGGCGTGAGTAAAGATTCTTCTACCTCACATCAAAAATTTACAGAAAAATATGAACTTTCTTTCCCACTTTGGTCAGATCCCGATCATAAACTCATGGATGCTTTTGGTGTTTGGGGCGAACGATCATTCATGGGCAAAAAATATATGGGAACATCCCGTTCAACGTTCATCATCAATCCAGACGGGAAAATTGTAGCCGTCTGGGAAAAAGCCAACCCAAAAACCAACGCTCAGGAAGTGCAAGACTTTTTGTCTCAAACGGTATAATGGCTTCCATGCCAGGCCAGTCATCACCAGTCTCCCGATTCACACTCGCCACCGCGGTTTTTCTCATTGTTAAAAGGGGAAATTCTTTACTCATGCAGCGACGAAACAACACCGGCCATCGAGACGGACTCTTGGGTCTCCCTTCTGGACACAAAGAAGAACATGAGTCGCTCACGCAAGCAGCCATCCGCGAGGCACAGGAAGAAATTGGCATCCAACTTACACCTCATAACCTCAAACTTGTTGGCATTTTTGAACGTTACTCAACGAGCAGAGAAATGCTTGATTTTTATTTTGTGGTCGACCAGTGGCAAGGAGAGATAGAAAACCAAGAGCCCCAAAAGTGCAGCGAGCTTTGCTGGCATCATCTAGGAAAACTCCCAGAGGATGCCATTGATTATGTACGCGACGCACTCCAGCTCATTCACCAAAATAATTTTGCGCCAAACGGATACTTTGAAATTGGTTGGGAACAGCCGTATGAATGAATTTTCGGAATCGTTCCGCCCCATCGCTATCTCGAGAGGAATCGACCCAGGTCGATTCCTCTCGAAGTGATGTAAGGCAGGAACGATTCCGGCAAACAAAAAGGGGAAATATGGCAACAAAAGAAAACACCTACAATTCATTACCAAAAATCGATGCGGAAATGCTCAAAGATTATAAAAACTATTCTGGCCCTATTGTGCAGGTAGAAAACCCTCGGGTTTTCTCTACACCAGAAGGGGAATACCAGATCCATTTCCATGCAAAACTTTTTTCCTACATTTTGCATATGCTTGGTATCCCCGATAAAGTCATTGCTCACTACAAAATCTCGATCTGTGGCAGCCGACTACCAACAGACTTGGCATCAACCGCCGCGGCAGAGGTAGATGTCGCAGATCAATCCCTTTTCTTGTACCCACTTGAGTATGGAAAAATTCTCCGCTCTGTTCAAAAACAAATACAAGATGAGTCGTTGACAAAGCCATTCCCTCTAAAAACCACCCCTAGAATGCTGGAATATCTCCAAGGAAAAATCCACAAGAAAGACGGAAGCATTCTCGAAGTGCCAAAAGAACGTCGACAAGCATTTGTGCTCCGCCTTTTTCTTCAAGCACTCCAGAAGGAGCAAATTGATACCCCTCTCCACGAAGCAAGACATATTCAGCAGTATGAAGAAATGCCAGAGGAATTTGTTATGGAAATTAAGGACTTGGTACAAAAAGCCATCAATGCCAGGGAGAAAGAGGATTTTATTGAAAAATACGGTGTACATCCTTACCAAGTTTGGGTACTTACCAGTTGTCTCATCGCTATCATTAATATGGGTCATATCCATTTATCGGGACGCGAAGCAACACTGCTCGATATTGTTGCCTTGCTCTCATTCACGACAGGAGCATTGCTTGGAAATTACCAATCACTCAATCAAAAAACTGCATACCAAGTTGTTACGGAATCACCCATGGAGCAAGATGCCAGGAATTTTGCAGAGGAGGCCACAAAGCTTCTCTCTCAACTGGATGAAAAACTCTACACTGTTTCATCCCAAGATCCCAAAATCCAAAAACTGCTCACTACACCTTGGCATGTTATGAAGAAACTATGATCATCCCCGTTTGGAAACCCCTTGGCACCTCAACTCACAGGCTTGCCCAAAAAATTGGCGAAGACAGGGGAGAGAAGACCACGCATACGGGTACCCTTGATCCCATGGCTGAGGGTGTTGTGGTTGTGCTCACCGGTGAGGATCGGTGGAAAAAAGCTGAGTTAGCCGATACAAAAAAAATTTATGAGTTTTCTCTCATCTTTGGCGTGGAAACAGATAGCGCAGATCTGCTCGGCAAGCAGATTGTGGTGCAGCCAAATCTCCCAGAGCTCACGCAAATCCGAGTCATGTTGACCGACAGCTTCCCTAATTTTCTTGGCAAACAGACACAAGAACAACATCCTTTTTCTTCACAGAGGGTGGGCGGGAAGTCGGCTTTTGATCTGGCAAAGAATGGCCTCGAGTTCCCTCTCAAAAACAATGAAATCACTATCCATTCACTCGAACTTCGAGAAATGGACACCATTACACCCGAGGAGCTTTGGCAGCATTGTGTTCAGACTATTGCTTTGGTGGAAGGAAATTTTCGGCAACAAGAAGTTTTGGAGCAGTGGAGGAGTACGTTACAGGCTTGGCGCGGGGCAGCGCAGCTGCCCCGCGCCACCATCACCGCCACCGTCTCTCGACGCACCTACATCCGATCCCTCGCTCGAGACCTCAGCCAAAAAATCCATCTCCCCGCAACCGTTTTTTCACTCGTCCGAATCCAAAATGGAGAATGGACAAAAGAACACTGCTCCCTCTAAGCCTAGCGTTCAGAAAAAAGAATCGATATACTCGTTCCAAAGAGAAATGAGGAATTTTTTATGTCAGAAGGAACATCTCCCAATCATCCAAATAGTTTTAGAGAAACAGAAGAACACAAAAAAATCATAAATGCACAAAAAAAACTTCAGGTCGGGAAAGAACTGAGCGAGATCTTGAATAAGATGTCTCAGCCTGACCAAATGGTCAGAACATACATGCAATTACCTCCAGAAGATAAACAGGTAATTGATAGGTATGTTACAAACTACTCAGATGATGGAGACGCACCGCTCTATAAAGTCTTGAAAATTCTCAAAGCAGCAGCAGAAGCAAAAAAAGATCTATCCGAAAAAGAAAAGAAGGAATTATCAACAGCTATAGCTGGCCTCAGAAAAAAACAATCGGAGTCATCAGCGCAGTGATAGCTCTTCGAGTCGCAAAGACTCAATAAGTGAATCGAGGGCGCCTAGGCTCGGTGAGAAAGTCTCACCCGCCTGGGCGCCCACCATCTCTTCCACACCTTTTACATACACCTCAAAATCACTCGAAAACTGCTCATACCCAACTGCTTCCAGAATCTCAGCGTCAGTTCCGGGCAAAAGAGGGGACTGCACAGGATAGAAAAGAGAAATCCAGTGTTTGCCATCATCCGTTAATCCCTGGAAAGAGTAGAGCAAATCCTCATTACTCACAGGGTTGGCATCATGCGCATAAGCGGTGAGGAACCGAACCCCAGATCCCCCATCAAAATGCAGCACCTTTCCTTGACTCACAAAAACGTTAGAGGCCGTGGGCACAGGAGCTACAGGAATATCTCGAGGGAGAACCACACCAGACTCGCTTTGCGCTGCCTCATCAAGAACTCTTCGCAGAGCAGGAGCGCGCCATGACTCGCCAAAACTATTGGCTTCTAAAAATGCTTCGTACTCTGCCGTGGGATAGACAAGAAGGTACTTACCAAAAGGTGGGAAGAACTGATCATAAGATGAGGGCAAAAAATCGAATCGCAAAAAAGCCGGATTCCCAGATCCACCTGGTTGTGGCTCAAGAAAAGGCTCGACTGCCACAAGCTGCGCGCTCACCGTTCCCAGCTCATCTGGCAGAAGGAACGAAACACCATGAGAAGCAAAGCGATTATTTTCTCCTGCCAACCGTGTACCACTGGTGGCCTTCCAGAACAGCAGAGAAAACACCGTCACAAAAAACAAAAACGCGGCTGCCAAAATGTTTTGTAAAGAAAGCCATTCTTGAGAAATCGAGGTTTTTGCCATCCTTTCATGGTAGCACATCATCTTGACACAAGAAAAAACATATTCTAATATGTGAATATGTATCCAGAGATCTTTCATCTCCATGCCAACTTTCTCAAAGCCCTGGCGCACCCAAAACGCCTGGAGATTGTCCATCTTTTGCGCGATCAAGAGCTTTCGGTCTCCCAAATCCACACCATGCTCGATCTTCCTCAGGCCAATATCAGCCAACATCTCACCGTTTTGCGAGACACACACATTGTTTGCTGCCGGAGGGAAGGGAAACAAATCTACTACAAACTCTGTGATCCAAAAATTATTCAATCTTCGGATCTTCTGCGCCAAGTTCTTGTTGAGCAGTACCAAAATACTTCTTTAGCTCCAGCCCTTTCGCTCCCTTTGCAAGATCTCATTCCTTTGGTTTCGGATCCGGTTTGCGCCATGCGTATTTCCCCCAAAACAGCCGGATTCCATACGCAGCATGAAGGGAAAGAGTATTTTTTCTGTGCCAGTGGTTGCTTGGCCGCGTTTCTAAAAAAACCGGAGCAGTATGTCTAAAAACACCCTTTCTTTTCATATTTCTGGCATGCACTGTGCAAGCTGTGCTGTTAATATCCAAAAAAAGCTGCAAAAAGAGCCGGGCGTAGAAGAGGCACTTGTCAACTACGCCAATGAACAGGCCACGGTAACCTTTCAAGAGAATACCCTGAATGAAAATCGGCTTGCTAAGGCTGTAGAAGAAGCGGGCTACAAAGCTCATATCTCTACAAAAAACTCACTCGATGTTGCGGAGAAGGAGAGAGCCAAAGAACTGAGTTCGCTGCAAAAAAAACTCATGGTGAGCATTTTTCTTTCCGCCATTCTCATGGTGGGTATGATCCCGAACCATCCCAAAATTTTTCATAATCCCTGGCTGCTTTGGCTGCTGGCGACACCTGTCCAGTTCTGGGTAGGGAAGCGGTTCTATCTTGGCGCTTGGTCGAGCCTCAAAAACTTCACAGCCACCATGGACACACTGGTTGTGCTTGGCACGTCGACCGCGTACTTTTTTTCTGTTTTTTCGGTTCTCTTCCAATCATGGATGGAACAACAAGGTTTGACCGTCCACCTCTATTTTGAGACATCCGCCGTGATCATTACCTTTATTCTCCTGGGTAAATACTTGGAACTTCGTGCCAAAGCCAAAACAACACAGTCCATTAAAGAGCTTCTCCAGTTACAAGCCAAAACTGCCTGGCTCAAACAAAAAGGGGAGTGGGTGCAAGTTGCCCTCGAAACGATCCGCCCACAAGATATTCTCCTCGTAAAACCTGGCGAAAAAGTTCCCGTGGATGGAAGCGTTTTGAAAGGTAGCACCACTATTAACGAAAGTATGATCACCGGCGAAAGCCTCCCCGTTGCCAAAAAAATGGGAGATACCGTCATTGGTTCCACGCTCAATCAAGCTGGCGCTATCGAGATTCGGGCAGAAAAAGTTGGGGACGAAACCATGTTGGCCAATATTATCCGTCTTGTCCAACAAGCACAGGGATCTCGGCCACATATCCAGGCATTTGTGGATACCATTGCCGCATTTTTTGTTCCCGTCGTCATCGCTCTCGCCGCAGTGACGTTTGTTGGCTGGTATTGGCTTGGCCCAGAACCGAAGTTTCTTTTCGCCCTCGTGAATATGATGAATGTTCTCATCATTGCCTGCCCCTGCGCTCTTGGTCTTGCCACACCAACTTCGCTCATGGTTGGCATTGGTCGTGGGGCCAAGATGGGAATCCTCATTAAAGATGCACAAACACTCGAAATTGCCCATACTCTCCGCGCCATTGTCTTCGACAAAACAGGAACGCTCACTCTGGGTCAGCCGCAAGTCCAAGCCGCGGCATACGCGCATCAATCGGAGCAAAAAACTCTTGATGCCGTTGTTCATGCCATCGAGTCGCTCTCCAATCACCCGCTGGCCAGTGCGCTTACCACGTTTACCGCACCCGCAAAAGAACCACTCTCTATCACAGATTTTTCCGACCATGCTGGAAAGGGCCTCTCGGCATCACTCAAAAAAGAAACCGTCCTCATTGGTAGCCAGACATTCCTCACTTCCCAGGGTATTACCCTCCATCCTGCACTCCTCCAAAAAACACAAGAGTGGCGAGAACAAGCCTACTCCGTTGTTCACGTTGCTCGGGCAGGAAAGCATGTGGCTTCCTATGCACTTTTTGATCCCATCAGAGAGACAGCAGAAAAAACCATTTCCACCCTCAAGAAGGAAAAAATCACCCCTATTATTGTGAGCGGGGACAACCAACAAACGGTGCAAGCGGTTGCCAAAAAACTGGGCATTACAGAAATGCATGCCGAAGTGCTCCCAGGAGAGAAGAAAGACCTTATCCAAAACATTCGCCAACAATACAAAGTTGTTGCTATGGTGGGCGATGGTATTAATGATGCTCCAGCCTTAGCCAGTGCCGACGTCAGCATTGCTCTTGGAACAGGAACCGATGCGGCTATCGAGACGGCTGGTGTTACCCTTTTGCACCCCAACCTCTCACGTATTCCTCAGGCTCTCACTCTTTCACGGGCCACTATGAGAAATATTCGCGAGAATCTCTTTTGGGCCTTTTTCTACAATGTCCTCCTCATTCCCGTTGCCATGGGAGCGCTGTATCCTTTCACTGGCACTATTTTGCAGCCCATGATGGCAGGAGCAGCGATGGCTTTCTCGAGCTTGAGCGTTGTTGGCAATGCCCTGCGACTCAAAACAAAAAACATGACCCAAACATAAGAGAGAAGAGAAGTTATGGATTTATCAGTTATTTTTCTCATCGGACTCACCACGGGTGGTATTTCTTGTATGGCTCTGCAAGGTGGGCTTTTGGCAAGCGCTATCGTTCAGCCTAAAAGCAAAACCTCAGAAACTCATGAAAAAAACCTTTCTTGGCAAAAAAACTGGAAGCCACTTTTTCTTTTTTTGAGCGCAAAACTTCTTTCTCACACCGTGCTCGGATTTTTTCTAGGACTGCTTGGATCCGCGCTCACCATGAGTCTTGGCGCGCGGCTCTTCATCCAATCACTCGTGGCAGTATTTATGTTTGTCACGGCCATGAACCTGCTCAACATGCATCCTGCTTTTCGTTTTTTTACCTTTCAGGCACCAAAGTCTTGGCAAAAATTGGTCCGTTCCACGAGTAAACAAAGATCAGCCTGGACTCCGGTTCTGCTCGGATTACTCACCGTATTTATTCCTTGCGGCGTCACTCAAGCTGTGGAGTTTATAGCCATTAACTCTGGTAATCCTTGGCAAGGTGCAATGATTATGGCCGCATTTGTTCTGGGAACAATTCCACTTTTTTCTGTGCTTGGTATTGCCGCTACTACGCTGGGAGAAAAATGGAACCGCACTCTCAACAAAACAGCTGCCATCATTCTCATCCTCCTTGCTCTGTACAGTGCTAATGGTGTCCTCACCGTTCTCAATGCCCCCATAACTCTACAGAAAACGATCGATTCCATCACCTATTTTTTCTCAGAGAGAAGGATAGAAGACAAAGTACTCAACATTACCCCAACCATAGAGGGACAACAGTCTGTCACGATTCGAGCTCTCAACCAGGGATATTCTCCTCGTTATGTTCGAGTGAGAGCGGGCGTTCCCGTTGCGCTCACGGTAGAAAGCCAAGATACCTACTCTTGCGCTCTGGCCTTTGTGATGCGCGATTTTGATATCTCCACTTTTCTCGAAGCAACCGATTCCAAAACATTCCATTTCACACCACCAAAACCAGGAAAATATGCCTTTTCTTGCTCCATGGGTATGTACACTGGCGTGATCGAAGCACTCTAAGAAGGGAAAACAAAGTATGTTTACATTCTGGAAAAAAAAGAAAGACGAAAGAAAAAAGGGCAGTGTTGCAACCTTTTCTCTCGATGGCATGCACTGCGTGAGCTGTGGACTTACCATTGATGGCAACTTAGAAGAACTTCCTGGAGTCCTTTCGGCAACCACTTCCTACGCTCGTGGAACAACGACGGTAGAGTACGATCCAGAAACAACAAATATCAAGGCACTGATCACTTGTATTGAGGTCCGTGGGTATAAAGCAACTGAGTTGCAAAATGATTTATAGCACCAGAACTTCTGGTTCCAGCTGGATGCCAAACTTCTCAAAAACTGTTTGTTGAATAAACTGGGCAAACTCCCATATTTGGGAGCCAGAGGCGCCGCCATAATTCACAATAACGAGTGCTTGTTTCTCATAAGTCCCAACATTTCCCATTCTCGCTCCACGCAAACCGGCTTGATCAATCAACCAGCCAGCGGGAACTTTATAACTGCCATCCTCTTGGGCAAAAAAGGGGGCTTCTGGATGCTGCTCGGAAAAAGCAAGGAATGCTTCCTTTTGTAGAACAGGATTTTTAAAGAAGCTGCCACTATTGCCTAATACAGCAGGGTCTGGCAACTTGGATGAGCGGATAGCCACCACCGCCGCAAAAACATCTTGAATCATTGGGTGAGTTACACCTTGATTCTCTAGCTCAGAGCGGAGGGCCCCGTACTCGAGTGAGAGAACATGTGGTTGTTTGGTAAGCTGCAGCGTGACCGAAACAATGGCCAACTGTCCCCGGGGCGACTTTTTGAAAACAGAAGAACGGTAGCCAAAATCACAGTCGTCTTGAGTGAAAATCCGCACCTCACCCGTTGTTCGATCCAAAACTTCACACTCCCAAAAAGCATCCTTGAGCTCACGGCCATAAGCACCAATATTTTGCACCGGAGCCGAACCGACATTTCCAGGAATCAGAGCAAGGTTCTCAATCCCACCCAAATCTTGCTCCACACAAAAGGACACGAGATCATGCCAGCGCTCACCGGCGCCCACCCGGATACGAACCACACGCTCATCCTCATACACCTTTTCTCTCCCGAGTAAGTTGAGGTGAATGACCAGGGCGTCCAGATCTTTAGTGAGCAAAAGGTTGCTGCCACCACCCAAGTACCAAATGGGTTCAGAGGGGTAGTTGGCCAAAACTTGACGCAGCTCCTCCACGTTCTGCACCGAAGCAAAAAGCCGAGCAGAAACATCCACGCCAAACGTGTTGTAGAACCGCAGCGAAAATCCAGAATGAACCAAAACGGAATCAGACATCTTGACTCTATTTTGGCACAAACTTGGCAAAATACTCTGGCAAAACATTGCTATACTGCCGCTATGACGCCGACTATCGCTCCAACGATTCTCATTATTATTGGTATTACGGGGGATCTTTCACGCAGAAAACTTCTCCCAGCGCTTGAGCAAATTGCCAAAACAGGCGCCTTTACCGATCATTTTCGGCTGGTTGGAATCACCCGCCAGGAGGGTGCATCTCTCCCTGATGAAGGTTTAACCTTCTTGGCGGAACATACAGAGCTTCTCACCCTCAATCTCACCGATCTCGATGAGTATCAAAAACTGCACGAGAGACTCCTGGCTATTGAAGAAGAATTTGGGACACCAGCTCAGCGGCTGTTCTACCTTTCCATTCCTCCTACCGTGGCCCAACCAATCATCGAGCGGCTCGGACAGAGTGGCCTTGCCCACATGCCTCAGACCAAACTCCTTTTGGAAAAACCTTTTGGAGTGGATCTCATCAGCGCTCAGGAACTCGTGCAGGATATCGATCGTTACTTTTCTCCCGAACAGGTTTACCGCATCGATCACTACTTAGCCAAAGAAACGGCACAAAATATTGTGGTCTTTCGTGAACAAAACTCGCTTTTCAAACAGGCATGGAATAACAAACACATCGAGAAAATTGAAATTATCGCCAGCGAAAGTATCGACATCCAAGGTCGAACCGCTTTTTATGAACAGACGGGGGCGCTGCGGGATCTCGTGCAGAGTCACCTTCTCCAACTTGCCGCACTCACGCTTATGGAGTCTCCGCGAGCCAACGCGCTCCACGAGATCCCGCAGCGCCGACTCCAGGCCCTCCGAGCGCTCAGCATTCCGGACAATCTCCCCATCCCTCAAATGGTAAAAAGAGGGCAGTATGCTGGCTATGCTCAGTCGGTCAATAATCCTGGCAGCCTGGTGGAAACCTTCGTCTCCCTCACGCTCGAATCATCCGACCCTCGTTGGAAAGGCGTCCCCATCACGCTCACCACCGGCAAAGCGCTTCGCGAAAAAAGTACACAGATACGCATTCTTTTCAAAAAGGAAGAGGGCTATGAGGCCAACGAGCTCATCCTGCACCTGCAGCCCAACGAAGGTATCGAGATGCATATTTGGGCCAAACGTCCTGGGTACCAACACACCGTGAGTCCGCACTCACTCCAGTTTGCTTTCAAAGACCACTACGCGCTTTTCCCTGAAGCATACGAGCAAGTGCTCTTTAGCGGCTTGGGATCCGATCACACTCTTTTCACAAGCAGCGAAGAGGTTCTGGAAACCTGGCGCATCTTAGATCCCGTGCAAAACTTCTGGAGCATGAATAGCGACGATCTCATCATCTATGAGCCAGGCAGTGATGTTCGAGAAATCATCCCCGAAACCTAGCGGCACCCAAAAAAAATTTCAAGCACGTGGCGGCTGAGCACGCAAATCATGCATTTTCTTGAGGACTTCGTGATAAACATTGTAGACTTCTTGGGCGAGATCCCGGGCTTCGCTCGGGATCTCGCCCTGCAAAACCTCACCTCCAAGAAGAAGTTGCGGAAGAACAGAATACTTTCTCTGGACTTCGCTCATTGCCACTTCGATCTTCCGTTCACGACTCACGGGAAGGCTGTAAGGATCTTGTGGCTCATTCAAATGCTTCAGGAGCTTTTCATACTCACTGGCAAGGGCAGTAAGAGATTTATCATGCAACAAACGAACCGTCGCCATGTTCCAAATAAAGACATCCGCCTCAGAAATACGCTTGGAAAATCGTTCAGCATCTTCATAGTGTCTATTATCTGAGTACTTTTTGGAGCGATTCAAAGGTTTATCTGATCGAGTATCGTAGAAAAGCAAAATATCGGCGTCACTTTCCAGTTGCTCACCGTCTTGTCGCATCTTAGGATCTCTGTTGGAAAGCGAACCAAAAAGAACGACTGCCTGCAACTTTCCAAATTCCAGACTCTTCAAATTCTCCCAACGTTGCTCAACAAGGAGCTTTTTCAACCTCTGGTCAAATTCCTGACTATAACTTTGTTCTTGATCTGGTTGGCGCGAGAAACGCGAGGAAAATGATCGCATATACCTTGGAGTATAAACCTGTTACGGGATGGTGGTACACTAGAAAACATGCCCAAAACAAAAAAGCAGCTCACAGGCGCTTTTCTGGCTATCTCTGTTTTTCTCGCTGGAATAATTTTCCTCGGCATCGTTTTTGTCACCTGGAAACTCTGGCAGAGTGGGAGCGAGGTGCATGCCTTTCGCAGTGCCCAAATGCAGGATCTCATGCAGGGGAATCCTGCTTTCTTTGATACCGTCTTTGAGGAAATTCTCACTGCATCAGACGACTGCACTCTCTCAGAAACAGAGTGTACGCAGCAAGCGCGATCCCAGTTCGATGCCCTCACACTTTCTACCGCAACTCTCTCGTCTACGGTGCAGAAACCCAATTATTTTTCCTCAATCTCTTTGCGATCAGACGAACCTTTCTACTTCATTGCTCTCAATAAAGAACAAACACAGATCACAAAGCTCTTCTTTTCTGGAGAAAGAAAAGACAGCCCACTCATAACGAGAAAAGAAAAAAGGGTCGCCCAGCTACTTTTAGGAAAAAAAGAACGGCTCATGGGTCTTCAAGCGAACGTTGAGGGTCTAAGGATGACCTACCTCAATGATCTTTACTCCGAAGCAGAGATTATTGTGCCGTACAAAAAAGATGGAACGATTCTGGGAGCCGTGGTGTATCTTCACGGCGACTAAAAGAGGGAAGGACAAAATGCGGAAAACAGCAAAAAAGAAATCTCTTCTGGGGGGAAATCAGAAAATCCTTTCCATTTGTTTGGCTGTCATTGTTGTCAGTACCGCCTTGATTGGTTGGAAAGTAAGTCGCCAGAAGACAAATATTCCCTCAGAGCAATCTCTTGATACCGCCGTTGGTACCTACCGAACCTTTTTGCCTGCCGCTGATTCACCTGGAAGGATCATTACACTGCAGCTCTTTGCCAGCCATGATGTTTCCTTTACCCAAGACTACCGCAATGACGAAGAGCCATTTCGTGCTCAGGGAACTTGGCAGCGCGGAACAGAGAACTCACTCCAAGTGGATCTCACCGCTGGCGGCGAGTACGCTATGACTTTTTCCTCGGATGAAGGAAATCCCCCCACGCTCAAGCTCCAGGCAGATAGCCAAGGCAGCTGGGGAGAAAATGGTCTCACGCTCCAAAAAATCGATCCACTTCTTGCCAACAAGTGGGTATGGGAAAAAACCGAGTACTCCAATGATACTCAGTCTCAGCCTCAGGAAACGGGAGTTTTCTCTCTGCAGTTTGAAGAAAACGGTCAACTCTTCATAAGCACCGATTGCAACAACGGCCGAACCAACTATGAGATTACCGGAAGCTCAGCGGTGAGTTTTTCCCCCATTGCTTCTACCAAAAAGTTTTGCCAAGACTCCCAAGAAACGGCATTCTTCCAGGCGCTTTCTCAGGGAGTGTCTTACCAATACCAGGAAGGGAAGCTTTTCCTCTCGCTCAAAACCGATAGCGGGATAATGGTCTTTGCGCCACAACCTCGAGAATAACGACTGGTATACTGAAAAGGTGAAAATTACTTTTTTGGGTGCCGCAGGTACCGTAACCGGGTCAAGCTACGTTCTCACTTCCGATTCTGGACAGTCCATTCTTATCGATCTCGGCATGTTCCAAGGTCTCCCAGATATTGAAGCACTCAACTACCAGCCTTTTGCGTACGATTGCAGCCAACTCCACGCCGCGATCCTTACTCATGCTCATTTGGATCACTGTGGCCGATTACCTATCCTTTTATCCCACGGATTTACCGGCAAGATCTGGATGACGGCACCCTCACGAGAGCTTGCCGAGATTTCGCTGCTCGATTCGGCCAAAATTGCCAAACTTGAACAGAAAGAAGTTCTCTACGACGACAAACTCGCCATGGTAACGGTTTCTCGATTCCGCGATATGGAGTACCGCACGCCAACGCAAATTGGTGATTTTCTCGTTACGTTCTATGATGCTGGTCATATTCTCGGTTCCGCCAGTATTGAGATCACTGATACCAAATCACAGTCGCAGCATAAAACTATTGTTTTTAGCGGTGATTTAGGCAATTCTCCTTCTTATTTGGTCGAAGAAACAGAACTCATTGAGAAAGCAGACGTCGTCGTCATGGAATCAACCTATGGCAACCGCCTTCACCCACAAGACGAACCACGGGATACCATTCTCTCCGAAATTTTAGCCGTAGAGGAATCTGGTGGATCACTGCTCATCCCAGCGTTTTCACTCGAGAAAACCCAAGAGCTTTTGCACATTATCATGCACCTCAAAAAAACAGGGAAGATTCGCTCCTCAACGCCTGTTTTCCTGGATAGCCCCATGGCGCTCAAAGCCACCGAAGTCTACTTGGGCTATGTCGATTTTCTCAATGAACATATCCAAAACGACGAAAAAACAACAGGCGCTTTTGAGTTCCCAGGGCTCAAGGTGAGCCGCAAGCGTGAGCATAGTCAAGCCATCGCCGAGTATAGTGGCGCCAAAGTCATTATTGCTGGCGGCGGTATGATGACAGGCGGTCGCATTGTTGGCCATGCAGCGCGCTGCCTCCCTCACCCGCAAAACAGACTCCTTATTGTTGGCTATCAGGGCGAAGAAACCCTGGGGCGTGAACTTTCTGAGGGAGCCAAAAAAGTAGTTATTAACGATGAAACCATTCCCGTAAATGCCACCGTCACCACCATGCGATCCATGAGTTCTCATGCCGATCAAGCGCAGCTTCTCTCATGGCTGCAAGCAATAGAGGGCGTAAAGTCGGTTGTGCTCACCCACGGAGAAGATCCTGCCCGAGAAGTCTTGGCACAAGAAATCCGCACGCAACTTGGTATCCAAGATGTTTACCTCCCTCAGATGAATGAAGAGATTGTGCTCACCTAAAATTACGTCAGAAAAAGGGCCACGTAGGTCTCAACGACCACAAATACCATATAGAGACCCAGCAGGGCAAACCCTTCAAACCGTGAAATAGTTTTTTGGGTCGCAGAAAAACGGAAGAAAAGCAGAATTCCGAGTACGGTAAAAACCACTCGCTGCACAACGTGGTTGGGAATGTGAATCGTTCCGCCACTCACAAGCGTAAAGAAACCGAGTAGGGGAACGTTGGCTGCCGCCGAGCCAAGATAATCGGCCAGAGCAACATCCTTCTTATTCTTCTTGATTGAGCGAACAATGAGGGCAATTTCTGGAATGTTTGTTCCAAAAGAAACGGCAATGAGACTCACAAAAAACGGAGAGATCGACAGGGCGCTGGCAAAGTAGTTGGTAGACTGCACAATCTGGTACCCACCAAAACAGAGCATCAAGGCACCGCCGATGAGGTTGAGGACAAGATTAGCTGGAAGTTTCTGCCTGGATCGCACATTGGCCACAAGTTTTTCGAACATGGACTGCTCAAAGGCAAAATATCCAAAAAGAATGAGATAGAGAAAGAGGAAGATAACCGCCTCTGTTGGGGTAATGTTTTGATCGGCAACGAAGAGGGAAGGGGCCACAATAACAGAAAGAATGAGTAACAAACTCCGACGAGAAACGTGTCGCGGATTTTTCACGCCATTGCCCAAAATCGCCAAAAGAGGGATCACAAAAAGAAGCAGCACAATGCTTCCTCCCAAGAAGTTTCCTACAAACATCTCTGGTGTATCAGCCGCCGCCGAAAAGGCCCCAATCGTTGTCTCTGGCAAAGAGGTAAGAATGCCCAGCACAAAGAAGGAAAGAGTAAAGGGAGGAATCTTAATCCTTTGGGCTAAAACCGTTATGGTATCGATCAAAAAACCAGCTCCAAACCAAATAAGAGCAAAGGAAGCAAAGAAAAAGGCAAGCTGAATGATCATTGAATCCATGTGTGAATTACAGTATATACTGAATACATGGATACTTTCTCACCACCATTTGATCCGCAACAAGCAGCCCCGACCATTCCCACACCGCCAACGGTGGACTCACCCTCACTTTCCCAGGTACAACCAGCTCGAATCCCCTCCAGCAATGCTTGGTTTGTGGTGCTCATTGTAGGAATCTTCCTCTTTATTTTGGGAGCGGTGGGCACGTTTTTCCTGATATAGTTTATGTGTGAAACAAGGGTTTAACCTTTCTCAGGGAAAAGTAGTTTTGGGTGCGCTTCTGGGGCTGGTGGCGGGTGCGGCCTTCCTTGTGGCCATGGTAATGGCCACTCAGTTCACAGAGCCGTCCGCGCCCAATCCAGAGAACATCTCACTCGAACCGTCCCCGCAACCACCACGAACAGAACGCAACTTCCTTCTCCTTGGTTACGGTGGAGGAGGGCACGCTGGCGGTAAACTCACGGACACAATCATGATCGCTGCCATCCGCCCAGAACAGAAAACCGTGACGCTCATTTCGCTTCCTCGTGATCTCTGGATTCCGTTGCCCATAAGTGAACCGCCGAGCTGGTGGAAGCTCAACGCCGCTTATCACATTGGCAGCGACGACAAGAACTACCGCAACAAGCCAGCAGAGTTTTCTGGAGCGAGAGGGGGAGGAACGCTTGCGACTCAAGTTATAAGCCAAATTACCAATCTTCAAATTGATGGCTATGTGGCAGTCAATTTTGCCACGTTCATTTCTACCGTCGATCTCGTGGGTGGGCTCAACGTAGAAGTGGAAAAAACCTTTGATGACTATCTGTATCCCATCTCTGGGAAAGAGGACGATACCTGTGAATATTCTGAGGAAACACTTGAAGCCATCAACGCTACCGCTTCTGCTGAGCAAGCGGAAAAACTCTTTGGCTGCCGGTATGAACATTTGCACTTTGATAAAGGAACACAGCACATGGACGGCTCGACCGCCCTCAAATTTGCTCGTTCACGCCACAGCGCCCAAGATGGAAATGATTTTGGACGATCCGAGAGGCAAAAGCGTGTACTCATAGCGCTCAAAGATAAACTCCTCACGCTGCAATTCTTGCCAAAACTCCCACAATTCGCGGCGGATCTCATTGGAAAAGTAGAAACTAACCTCAGTTTGACCGATGCTCTCGACCTCCTGCAAAAACGTGACGAATACAGCACTTTTGCCATCAAAAGCCTAGCCATCACAGACAAAAATGTTCTCAGATCTGGCCGATCAAGGAATGGTCAGTACGTATTGCTGCCTCATGCTGGAGAAGGTGAGTGGGAAGAGCTCCAAGATTTTATTGCCCAGAACCTCACCGCAACCGAAAGCGCTCATCCTTACACTGATGCAAAAAATGCGATAGAATGAGTGTCAAATGTCAACCAATAGTTCTGAAGCACCATTACCTTATTTTTTGCTAGATCGTAAAAAAGAAAGTGTTTCAAAGGGACTTTCTCCAGAAAACTCTCTGAGAAAATTCGAAAATGACTTTGGAGAACTGTTTAGAAATTGGAACACTCTCCAGAAAACAGTATCTCAGCACGAGTCCCTGCTCAGTAAAATTGATTATCGTGATAGTACAACACATGAGCAGATCTCTGCTATCGAAGAGATTCGTCATGACATACTTTCATTAGTCAGGATTCGAGAACGACTCTTGGAAGAAAAAAATAAACTCGCGCAACAAGATCTTCGTGGGCAAAGCATTGAGGAAAGACAACTCTACCTTTCATCTTATGACGACATCATTGCAGATATTGCTTCATTTATACACAAGTTAAGAATTTCTCTTACAGGAGACGCTTTCCGTCTAGAATCCTCTCTCCCTTCGGCAGAGGAGCAAAGGCGTATGTTCCCGGAAATTCTTCTCGATGAGGCAGCTACAAAGGAAGATTACGAAACATTCAAAAGATACCAACCAGATCTTGCCGAAGAGTATTCAGAAATCCTCATAGACAGCATTCTTATTGAGAAAACGTTTACTGAGCTGAAAGACGATAACTCATTAGAGAAAACACCTACATTGAGAGAAGTTTTAGATTTTTTTGATCATTTGATACGACAACCAGAAGAAGATTTTTCCCAAGATGAGTTCCGAGGGAATGTCCTTTTCCTTATCATCGCACTCAAAGATATCACGACACATCTTACAACCGAATCAATTTCCAAAATGATTCAAGATACTCTTTTTCAATTTTCTGATTTTCTCCACAACCAGCTGAATATATTGCAAGAAAAATCCCATAGCGACGTCCAACATGCCTTAGTAGCCTTCCAAGAGGCGTTGGATCTCCTGACTCAGCTCGACAATAAGTATAAAGATGGCAAAATGAAAAAAGTGGTTCAAGACACCCAGGAATTTCTCAAAATAATCGAAGAAATGCTCAATAATGTCTATAACAACGCACCATTAGAAGAGAATAATGTTATTGTACTCATAGATGAAAAATTGCAGATAATGCTCAATGAGACGCCAAAAAGAAACCCTGTCTTTCGAATACTTTTAGGAAAAGGTTCTGAGGGAAAAGATCATGATGAAATCACCGAATCTCTACAAAAATTGAAAAGTAGTGTACAAAATTGGTTTAAAAATCAAGAAGCTTTTTACGTTTTTTCTCAAAATACCTTCGATTTTCTCGATGAAATTGAGGAAAAAGAGGACACTAACTTGGAAGAGGAAGAAGGAAAGAAAAATGTTCCTGAACCGCCACCAACGCTCCCTGAAATTGGCTAGCTTTGTGCTAAACTTGTGGACATGTCAATCCAACACCTAGACAGCTTACAGGAACAGGCTCTGGCCGCGTTGTCTGTAGCCAAGAATTCGCAAGAACTCGAGCAGGTTCGGGTTGGTTTTTTGGGTCGCAGTGGACAGATTACCGCTATTTCTCACACACTCAAAACTTTGTCCCCAGAAGAAAAAGCCGCCACTGGTAAAAAGCTCAATCAAGTGATGAATGAGATTCGGGGGGCGCTCGCCCAGAAACTCGAATCCCTCTCTCACGCCAATCAAGCAACCTGGGAAAATACGGTAGATACCTCTCTCCCGGGCGAGCGCCCCACCATCGGGCACCTGCATCCAACTACAGAAACGCTTCGCTCCATTAATGGTTGGTTCCGCTCACAAGGTTATAGCGTCTACGAAGGTCCAGAAATTGAGACCAATGAGTTTAACTTCGAAAAACTCAACCTCCCCAAGGATCACCCCGCCAGAGAATTAGCAGATACCCTGTATATTCGAGAACCAGATCTCCTTTTGCGCACCCATACCTCTAGCGTGGAGACACGCGCCATGACGGCAGAAGAACTTCCGCTACGAATTGTTGTCCCAGGAAAAGTCTACCGTAACGAAACTTCCAACATGACCAATAACTCGATGTTCTACCAGTACGAAGGACTCGTCATCGACAAAAACCTGAGTCTCGCCGAACTCAAAGGAACGCTCAATGCTTTTGTCCGATTCCTCTATGGCGAAGAGGTGAAAACCCGCTTCCGCTGCAAGTACTATCCACAAGTGGAGCCTGGGGCCGGACTGGATATCCAATGCACGTTCTGCCAAGGAGCCGGCTGTGCCGTGTGTAAGCACCGTGGCTGGATCGAGGTCTTGGGTGCGGGAATGGTTCATCCCAATGCTCTGCGTGCCTGTGGAATCGATCCCGAATCTTGGTCTGGCTTTGCCTTTGGAATGGGCCTCGATCGCATGGTCATGCTCAAGTATGGCATCACGGATATTCGCAAACTCTATAATGGTGAACTGGTTTATGAGGAGCAGCAATGAAAGTTCCATGGTCTTGGCTCAACGAGTACGTAAAGATTGATGTCTCTCAAGAAGAGGTGATGCGTCGACTCACCGCAGTGGGACACATGCAAGACGGTCCAGCTAAGGATGTGGCCGGTGATCTAGTTTATGATCTGGAAGTCCGTCAGAATCGATCCGACTGCCTTTCACTCGTTGGAGTCGCTCGAGAAGTCGCGGCTGTTCTCAAAGTTCCTCTCAAAAACCCGCTGCAAAAAACGCCAAGCGTTGATGCGCCCGCAGGAGAGTACAGCGTTTCTATTCAAAATGAGGCGCTCTGCTACCGCTTCCAAACCGTTCGCCTCAGTGTTCAGGTTGGCCCATCGCCGGATTGGCTCAAGAATCGCCTCGAAGCCTATGGCATGAAAAGCATTAATAATGTTATCGATATCACGAACTACGTCATGATCGAGTTGGGTATGCCCATGCACGCCTTTGATGCCGATCAACTCAAGAATCACAATCTCACCATCCGTCTCGCCAAGCCAGGAGAATCCTTGACGGTCCTGGGAGGCAGAAACATTTCCTTCCAAGCCGATGACCTCATCATTGCCGATGACCAAGGCGTGGTGACCATAGCCGGCATCATTGGCGGTGAAAACAGCGGTGTTTCGGCACAGACCACACAAATCATCCTGGAAGCTGCTACTTATAATCAAGCCAGCATTCGCCGAACGGCACTTCGTCACACATTGCGCACAGAGGCCTCAACACGCCTCGAAAAATTCCTCCATCCAGAGGGAACAGATCTCGCGCTCAACCGCGCCATCGAGCTCCTCATCTCCCTGGCTCAAGCAAAGGTTCTCGATGGAGTAGACGCCTATCCACGACCAATCTCAGAAAAAACTATCAGTCTTCGCGCCGCGGCAGTTGAGCGTTTGGGCGGGGTATCGCTGAGGGCAGAAGAGATGCAAGCATTGCTCGCGCAAGAAGAGATCTCCAGCACCATCGAGGAAGAAGAAACTTTGAGAGTAACTATCCCTTACTGGCGGACGGATCTCGAACAAGAGGCCGATCTCGTTGAAGAGGTTTTGCGTCTCTATGGCTATGACAACATTCCTGAGCGCCTTCCCAGCGGATTCATCCCTAAAA
>CAYWTN010000012.1:26727-32870 GCA_964460975.1 uncultured Pseudomonadales bacterium | reverse complement strand
GCAAAAACTTGCGACCAGTGGCGCTATCAACCACCTCCAAACTCTGTCCAGAGAGCTTCTGATGCTGAGTGAGATCGTAGTTACCTCGATACGCCAATCCCCAAAGCTCCTTAAAGCCAAAAGGAAACTGGTACTCCAGATCTTCGGTGCGAGTGCTATAAAAACTGCGCTCTTCATCGGTGTGAGCGCGCCAACGAAGTTTCTGCGCATCAATACCCAATGTTTGGGTGGCAAACTGCCACATTTGTTCTTTCCAATTCTCAAAAAGTGGCTCCCAAGCAGTGGCTTCTGGGTCAAAGAAGTACTCAATTTCGCCCTGTTCAAACTCCATAGTACGAAAAATGAAGTTCCCCAGGGTGATCTCGTTGCGAAAACTCTTTCCCAACTGACCCACACCAAACGGAAGCTTCACGCGAGTGCTATCCAAAATGTTCTTGAAAGAAACAAAAATACCCTGCGCCGTCTCTCCCCGCAAATAGGCCTTTGACTGCGACTCCGGCACAATACCAATGTTGGTTTCAAAGAGAAGGTTAAACCTTCGCACACTGGTCCAGGCAAACTCACCACAACGAGGGCAAGGAATCTTGTTTTGGATAATAAGCGCGTCAAACTCGGCTTCGGTCTTTCCCTCTACCGCCATTTCTTCTCCTTTGGCTTGGAAAAAATCTTCAATAAGGTGGTCGGCACGCGTGCGATTCTGGCAGCTACGACAATCGATAAGCGCATCGGAGAAACTCGCTACATGGCCAGAAGCTTCCCAGACCTTGGGATGCAGGAGAATAGAGCTATCCAAACCTACCATATCTGGGCGACGGCGAACAAACTGCTTCCACCACGCATCCATGATATTTTTCTTGAGCTCGACGCCCGTTGGGCCGTATTCGTACGCATTGGCCAAGCCTCCGTAGATTTCACTCGAAGGAAAAACAAAGCCACGGCGTTTACACAAAGCAACAACTTTGTCCATCACGTTTTCCATGGATACCTTTCTAGGCGATACAAAAAACCGCCCTCAGCTTTTCTGCTGGGACGGCGCATACAGCGTCGCGGTTCCACCCGGCTTGCTTAGAAACACTCTAAGCCAACTTTTCGTTTCCGTTTGTTACTCAGCAGTGCCTTTCCAAAATGTCCTTTGACTTCTCTCTCAACCGATGAAGAAGCTCTCTGTACCCGAACTTTTTTGTACTCTTCTGCGTCCACGCAACGGGGTTATTGTAGCACAAAAGCCAACATGTTTCACAATCGCCGACGTAAATGCCAGGCTACGGTGGAAAGAATACCTAGCATAACTACGGCGCTGAGGAGAAAGTTCTTTGTGAGTAAAAAGATTGGAGCAATAATGTACAGAGTGAGCATGGCATTCACACTGTTTATTTCTCGAATAATCGGTATGTCAGCCCAAGGGAAAATCACGTCAACGAGCGCAAAAAATAGAAAAAACACAAGCGGAAGACATGTAAGAAAAAGAAGATTACTAATAATGATTCTACATTTCTGATTCATATTCGTACGATTTTATCAGATGATGGTTGCATCCCAGAGAAATGTTTTTGGCAAATACGCCAACCCTATGAACCCTGCACGCTCAAAAAGGCAAAGCTGCGTAACTTGCGGCCAAAGACCGATTCAAAAACGCTCGAGACTGATTGTGTCCCTTCTTCTGGCGCACTCACAATGCCCTGAGATTCCA
Organism: uncultured Pseudomonadales bacterium; assembly: GCA_964460975.1. Classification (GTDB taxonomy): domain Bacteria; phylum Patescibacteriota; class Microgenomatia; order UBA1400; family UBA1396; genus CAYWTN01. Next base: position 31,180 of record CAYWTN010000012.1, on the reverse strand, counting down.
TGAGCGTGAGTAAAACCTGCTGAACAGCTCGTCGTTGGTACTCTGGGGAGGTGGTAACATACGCCACCAAAGACTCTGCCTGAGCAAAAAAATCTGCCTGTTCGAGCTCTTCCAAAGATGAGTGATACAGCACTTCCAAAACGCTGGAAATATCTCGCAGGCGCTCAAGCGAGTACGAAACTTCTCCCACCGACTGACGAACAGTGGCCTCTGTGAGAATACGCGTCTCACCCAACTGGGTCCAGGCACATTTAATAAGCGTTCCAGGAATAAGCGCACTACGACGCTGAGAAGTGAGCTTGCGCGCTCCCTTGGCCAATACAACCACTCGGCCATAACCTGGAGTAAGCAGCGTTACTCGCCTGTCGGCATCACGGTACGCGCTCGACTTGAGAACAATGGCCGGCAAGGTAGCGCTTTGACGAGACATCACTGCCCGATCGTAACAACGAGATCCTTGTTGAGCTCAACTTCTTCTTCACCCCAAGGCGTCTGGAAGATGTAAGGAACTGTTCCTACACCACCCTGCTTCTGCATAGTCCCCTTGTACCCCTTTTCCCAGGTGTAAGGCACTGAGTAGCTAATACGAACCTTCACTTGGCTCTTTGGGGCAAGACGGAAGATGCCCTCGATAATGTCGTACTCGGCATGGGAGGTATCGAGCTTGTAGCCTGGTTCGAGTCCCAAAACGTCGATAAGCTGCGTCCCTTTGGGAACATACCAGCGAGCCCAGTTATTGAGCAGGCCGTTGAGACAAAGCTGACCAGCCTCCAAGTTACAGTTGGAAGGCGCGTGATCGTTCACATAGGTGAGCTCAACTTCTTTGGTAAGGCGACCGTTCTCGATACTCTTGATCTTCTGAATACCAGTGGCATCAATAAAGAGGTTCGACTTGGCACCAGCGAGGTTGGCGTCTACCACTGCTAAGAAATCCGAGCCATCTTGAGGTAAGCGAGGAATCTCACCCGTGGCGTTGATCGTCTTGGCGGCAGCTTGGAGTTCTGGGTCCATAAAGTAGAACTGCACGTGACGTCCCTCAATCCCTTGCCAGAGGAGCTCTGCCAACTTTGGCCACTTATCTCGAGAGGTTGCGTAGGTCTTTTGGATAATTGACTGCATCATTGGCGCCAAAATACCCTTGCGGTTTTCGCGAATATAGGGAGTTGGCCGATCAATGATTTCCGACAGAGCATAAATAATCTGTGGACAGTCACAAATAGCCGCGGTCTCACTTGAGAACGTACCATAGCCAGGGACTTCGATTGGTCCAAGGATACTCACAATATGCTCAAGAATGTTGGTGTCCACGGCAATAATACCGTCAATGTTTTGTGGTTCACCTGGTACTTTTTGGTAGTACTCATGGAAGGTCTTCATGGAGTTCTCAAAATTGGGATCAATATTCATGTCACGCAGATTCCAACGCTTTTCACTCACGAGGAAACGTCCGAGCTCCTCAGGGATAGCTGGCTTGTTGGCAAACTTCTTATCTAATTCGTAGATATCGTCAGACTTTTCGGCGGTAATTTTCCCATTTTCTACAAAAATCACGGCATAGGCAGTGAGGAAACCACCCGTTGGGCGCAGCTCATTATCGTTCTGGAAGAGCACGAGATACTTCTTGCGACCCTCGGCACCAGCTACTTCTGGCAATCGCTCCAGCACTGGACGAGCGTCGGTGAGGGCGGTATTTGCCGCATCAGCAAGGGTGTTGCCTTGGGTGATCATTTCGCGAACACGGTAACCCTGGAATTCTTCAGGATAATCCTGAGGATCAATCTTTGCCAAGTTTTCTTCTACAATAGCCATTTCATCGGCAACCGAATCCAGAACAGGAGTAATCTCGGAAAGTGTCTTGAGGATGAGGCCAATGCGATCTTCGGTTGTTCCCCCAGAGAACGATCCTTCACCAGAAAAACCAAGCACATCGGCATGAGGCTCAACAGCCTCCACAACCTTGAGGCCAGCTCGAATACCGGCATGAGCAGCCGTAAATCCAGAAGTACCATCTTCGTAGTATTTCTTCGCAATGGGAAGACTGCCAGACCAGGCCAGCTCCTGGAACTTTTGCTCGGCGGTAGTGATGTGATTCTGTGTCTCTTGCAATTGGTGTTTGGCCTCAACGAGATCCTGCGTTTTGAGGGCGGCATAAGCAGCTCGACCAGTCACACTGGCTTGCATCATATCTGCTTTGACTTCCTGAGCTTGGGTATACACACCATAGCCAACAAAAGCAGCCGCGCCAGAGATACCGGCGAGAAGGAGAACGACAACACTGAGTCCAATCCAAAACGGTCGTTTTTTATAGAAAGGCTTCTTGCCAACGTGTTTTTTTTGAGATGGAATCATAACTTCTTCTGAAGACAGGGCTTCACCATCCTGAGCAGAAGACTTCTTCCAGGCATCGAGAAACTGATTATGAGCGTTTTCGGACATATATTCTCCAGAGTTGTTCGTAGTGGCTACCAACGAGAAATCATGGCGCGCGGCGTACGAGTGAGTATGAGGATATCATTCCATATGGATCGTTGTCTAGAGTAGGCGGCATCCATTTTTGCTCTTTGAACAAAAGGAATATCGTTTCTTCCCGAGACTTGCCAGGGGCCGGTTATGCCTGGCTTCACACTGAGAATATCAGTAATAAGCTCACGGGTTTCTGGGTAGCGTTTGGACTGCTCATCAAGTTCTTTTTTTACGTAGGCACGCGGCCCTACCATACTCATTTCGCCACGCAAAACATTGAGCAGTTGAGGAAATTCATCGATCGTGAGCGCGCGCAGAACTTTCCCCAGACGAGTGATACGAGGATCGTTCTCCAGCTTCCAGTCACCCGCCTTAAACTTGGCAAGGAGCTTTTTATCCTTTTGGTGCAAAATGGCATCGGCATCTCGAACCATCGAACGGAACTTAAAAATTTTGACGGGCTTGCCACCTTTCCCCACACGAGTATGTGAAAAAATCACTGGCCAGCCGGAATCAAAGAAGATAAGCACGGGGACGATAATCCAAAATGGTAAGAAACCGATAAGCAAAATGAGTGCTACCAGAATATCGAGAAATCGCTTTTGTTGTTCGTATGTCATACGCTTTTACAGATACTGGTTCAGTCCTTGTTCTTTGAGGTTCTCAACAATCTTCTTCACTTCTGAGGCTCGCGAACGAGGCACGACAAGAACCACGTCTTTGCTGTCGATCACTACGAGATCTTCCACCCCAATGAGCGAAACCAAACGACCACTGGTTCCAATGAGATTATTCTTCGAATCGATTGCCAAAACAGGTGAAGCATCCTGGTCGTCTCGGACGACGACAGAACCGTTTTCGTCTTTCTCTCCCAGCTCAAAAACCGTACTCCACAGACCGACATCGTCCCAGCCAAAATTTCCTTCCAGGAGAAGGAGGTTGTCTACTTTTTCCGAAATGGCTACGTCGATCGCTACCTTAGGGGCACTTTCGTACTCGCTGGCCAATACTTCAGCAAAGCTCTCGGTATTTATGGACTCCGCAATACGATTGAGCGTTGACTCAAGCTCTGGCATATAGCGGGCAAATGCTTCGAGAATGGTCTGGGCATGCCAGGTATACATGTTGGCATTCCAGTAGTAATTTCCCGCAGCCAAAAACTGCTGAGCGGTGGTGAGATCTGGTTTTTCCTTAAAACTATCGGCCAAGAAGACATCTCGTCCACTGCGTTCTGAAATCTTCTTTCCAGCTTGAATATAGCCAAAATTGATATTAGGAGACGTGGGGGTAATTCCCACGGTGAGCAGATACTGTTTTTCGGCAGCAATATCCACTGCTGTTTGAATAACAGAACGATATTCTTCTGGATCTTTGAGCACAGCGTCTGAGGCAATATTGACAACAATCGCTTCTGGATCACGAGCTTGGGCAACCAGTGCGCCAAGAGCCATGGCCAAAGCGGTATCACGCTTGGCTGGTTCGGCAATGATGTTCTCTGGAGCAATTTCTGGCAACTGGGAACGAACTTCCTCTGTATAGGCAGCATTCGTCACCACAATCACGCGCTCCCAAGGGATAAGCGGCAGAATACGATCGATCGTTGTTTGCAACATGGTGCGATCGCCACCTAACTTGAGAAATTGCTTAGGAGTGTTATCACGAGAAGTTGGCCACAAACGGGTTCCACTTCCACCGGCCAAAACGACCGCGTATGCATGATCTATGTTGGTTGAGCTCATAGCCCCTTCCTTTTCGGTTTCTTCTCATCTCCTGGCCAAGGTTAGACCCTCTCGACCAAGCTGGACCAATCACGGCGCCAGCGCTCACCTGCATATTGTCGTGCGCGAGGAGGAATGTCAAGACGCTCTCTGGGAGATTCCCATACTTTCTTAAGGAGTAATTCAAGATTTTCACTGTTTTCACCATCAAGAAAATGAACATTTTTTTCATCTTTGAGCAGCTCAGACGAGCCCGAAGATCGCTGCACAAG
>CAYWTN010000012.1:0-26717 GCA_964460975.1 uncultured Pseudomonadales bacterium | reverse complement strand
CGTGCAGCCAAGCTTCCAGCGGAGCGATGCCAAAATCCTCAATCTGTGGAAAAACCGCCACTCTGGCTCGACCCAAAAACCAAGCCAATTGAGCCTCATCTTGGTAGCCAGCAAAATGGATGGGGTGGTTGTGGGCGCGCGCCGCAAGGCGCGCGCGCTCAGGCCCATCACCAATAATTACCAAAGGAAGTTGCAGGCGGATAGCGGCGTCAACAACGCGATCGAACTGCTTATAGGCCACCAAACGTCCCCAGGTAAGAACAAATTCAGGAAATGGAGGTATTTCTTCTGGTTCCTTTTCTGCAGGGAGCGCAGAAAATGGCGGAGAAAAAACATGCGATTCTCTGCCGTAATACTCTTTGGCTCGCTGAGCAACCAGTCCAGAAATACTGATGAGGGCATCTGGCCTCTGAGCCACAACTTTGTCGTACGCACGCAAAAGAGCAAAAGCCTTATCGGCCAAGGGACGCAAAAAAGAGGGAATCGTTGTTCGCGCTTGCTGTGAGTGGGACCATAAATAGCGCGTTGGCGTGAGCAAGTAACAAATATGTTTCTGGTGTGGTTGGGTAATTACTGCCTTGGCAAACTCAGACGTTACCGAAATAATGAGGTCAAACTCACGCAAATCTTTTGCCTCAAAAACGAACGGCATAAGCCAACCAAGGAGCTGGTGGCGAGTACGAAAAAAAGGAACGTGCTGTAAAAAAGAGGGGCGGATATCCCAACCTCTTGCCCAGGGTGCAGAAGCACTTTCGTACACTGAAGTGAAAAGTGGCGCCTCTGGATAAAGTGCATGAAGCTCCTGTAAAATCTTTTCTGCTCCTCCTTGGGAGTTTACGCGATCATACACAAGAGCAACTTTTTTCTTTTCCATATTTGGTCTTCCTTAGGCAGAAAGGTGACGTTCAAAAATTGCTAAAGCCTCATTGGCCGTTTTTTGCCAATCAAAAGAATGAGCATATTTTTGGTATTCCTGGCGTTGTGCTTTACTTGGCGGATCTACGGCTAAGACACTCCAGGTATTCTTGAGATCTTCGGACGAAAGGGCTGGAAAGTAGTGCGCATGCTTTCCGTACACTTCACGAAAAATCGGTATTTCAGAAACAATAATCGGGGTACCAACAGCGAGCGCCTCAAGTCCAGGCAATCCAAACCCCTCCGACAAAGACGGTTGAATCAATGCCAAAGAACCTTGATAAAGACGAATAAGATCAGCGTCATCCACAAAACCAAGCCAAGAAATTTGTGCATCTACACCCATTTCATGAGCTGCCGTGCGCATCTTTTCCAAAAAAACAGAACGGGCACCAACAACTTTGAGCTTCATACTTGGGTCGAGCTGCAGGGCACGCAAGATCGTTGTAAAATTCTTATGTGGATAAAGATTTCCTGTATACACACAGTACTTCTCCTCCACTTTTCCAACTTGAAGTGGCTGTTTTTTATAGAGTTCTGGAATACCCTCTGGCAAAACATAGACGCTTTCTTTTCGGCCAATGAGTTGAGCCACATCGGCAGCCACAACTTGGCTTGGGACAATCACCGCTTGAGCTCTTCGAACAGCCTGTTCGCTCACCACTTTATAGGCAAGACGCTTGAGCGCATGTTGCCACGGTGGCAAAGTAGTCGCATGAGCATCATTTTGGGTATGCCATAAAAGGTCATGCAAAGTAAGTATGTACCTTCCAGGATACAAAAGAGGAACGTTAAAATGCGGAACATAGAGCAAATCCAGTTTTGCTTCCAAAAGCTCACGAACCCAAAGTGTTTGCTCCTTCCATCCATAATGCGGAATCTGCACGCGGCGAAACTCCACACCAGGAAATTCACGTATATCAAGCCATGAAAGATCGGCTTGAGAATCAACAAAAACCACCCATTTGATGGTTTTCTTTCCAAGTTGTTTTTCTCGCAAAAAATGAAGCAACAACTCCTGGCTATAACGACCGATGCCCGTATGGCTGGGCCCAGCCATACGGGCATCAAATCCAAGTCGCAGTGGTGAAGTTTTCGTCACCGTTGCTCCTGGTTTTAGTTCTTTGAACGCTTGGTGGTTTTCTTTGTTTTACTCACCGTAGATTTTCGAGCAGCACGAGTTTTCTTTACTGGCTCTTCCATAGTCTCAACACTCAAGACAGCAACTTCTTCCTCATCAGCATTCTCAGTGTGCAGGCAGTCTTCACAACCATCTTCACCAGTCAAAGCCAAAAGTTCGAGCTCTTGCTTGTATTGTCGGATGCGACGAGCACGGGAGAAATTTCCCAAAATGGCAGCCACAAACGAAAAGAGCACAATGGCATAACAGAAATGTGGCAGATAGGTCAAAACCACAGGCTGTGTGAGAGGATACTCACCATCTCGGATCATGAACTGCAGCAACAGTTGTGGCAAAAGTGCGGCTGTCAAAATAGAGAACAGCGAAACCGCCAAACTCTCCAACAATGCCGTCATCATAGCAGTCTGCTCTACTCGCAGCTTAAATCGAAGTTCTCGAGAAATCATATCTCTTCCTTTCTTGGGCAATTCTTCTCTTTTTCATTGTATCAATTGCCCCAAAAATAACCAGCAGCACCAGACGCGGATAGCGATGGGCGTAGTGTTTTTTGAAGAATTGTTTCATGGTGTCAAAGAAGGCTGCCGTCGTTTTTTCCTTAATTTCCCAGGATTTTTTATTGGCCAAACCTGATTTATGCTTATGATGAATAATCTGCACTCGTGGGTCGTAGATTACTTTCCAACCGGCCTCTACGAATCGATAGCACCAATCAATATCCTCAGCGTACATAAAAAATGATTCATCGAGCATCCCAACCTGGCGTATTGCTTCCATTCGTACAACCATAGCGGCACCCGAGCAGGCATCAATTTCATGCACTGTTTGCAGATCTTTCCACGTTTGCAAATAGCCAGCAAAAAAGGGAACCTTTGGGAACATTTTTGCCAAACCCGAAAAGTAACAAAAAGCATTCCAAGGAGTAGGAAACCCCCGATGACAAGCATGATCCAGCTCACCAGAGCTCAGCAAAACTTGAGGAGTGACCACCGCAGCCTGCTCATGAGAAAACTCTCGGAGCAGATCTTGTAAATGTACCTTTTTGGTAAACTCTGTATCGGTATTGAGGAGCATCACAAAATCGGCACGAGCCATCTGGATACCAACATTGTTCCCGCCAGCAAAACCCAGATTTTCCGGTAATTCACGAACGTGTACCCAAGGGAAATGTTGTGCGACTTTTTGTGCCGATCCGTCATGTGAGCCATTATCTATAAGAATAACTTCAAGCTCTTTGCGATCTTCTACCAAAGAAAAACTCTGTAAACACTTCTCGAGCCAACTCCAACCCTTGTAGTTCACGAGTATGACAGAAATCGCTGGCTTATCTTGCGGTTTTTTCATAAATTTGAAGGAGTTCTTGAGCAATTGTGTCCCAACTATAGTGCTGTGAAACAAAGCTCCGTCCAGATTGGCCTAATCTTTTTTGCAAAGCTATATCTTTGAGCACTCGAATAGTTTGATCAGCGAGTTCTCTTTCGTCATTGCCTTCCAAAAAATCCTCATCCGATTGAGCCCCTATACCCTCGAGAGCGATCCCTGTTCCAACAACAGCTGTTTCTGTTGCCATGGCCTCTAATACCTTATAACGAGTGCCTTTCCCGCTAAAAACAGGAGCTACTAAAACGTTGGCTTGAGAGTACTCATCACGAATATCGGGTACACGCCCGGTTACCACAATGTTTGCATCTTTCTTTGCATACGAAAGAATTTTCTTTGTAGGAGCAGAGCCAACAATACGCAAACAAGCTTGAGGAAGATCTTTGCGAATAAGCGGCCAAACTTTATCCACGAGATACTCTACCGCTTCTATATTTGGAAGCCAGTTAAATGTCCCAACAAAAAGAATCGTTGGATTCTCAGAAAAACGACGCTTCACTTTGCTGAAGTACTCCATATCAACACCATTAGAGACAACATCAATTTTTTGAATATCTGGCTGCGTTTCTTGAATGTATTTCTTGTCATCCTCCGAAACCGTAATGAGGTGTTCACAGGAATGCCAATACTTCTTTTCCCAATACTTTATTTTGGCAATATCCAGAGACAAAAATGGCCGAAGGAAAGGAAAACGACGAGCAATTCCCCTGGCAAAACTCTCGTACCCTAAATGTTCAATCGTCTGCTCCACCAAAATAGTGGGGACTTTTGTTGTAGGAATATTGGGCATCATATAGAAAGTTTCTACATGAATAAGATCATATGATTCACGACCAAGTTCCTTTTGAATAGCAGAACGCAGCGAAAGAACCATATTACGAGTCACAACAAAAGGATAGGCTGTGAGCGCTGCCATAAGAATGTTGCGAGGATGCCATGGCCAGGAAGTTCGTTTAAAAACTTCAACTTTGTGACAGTATTTTTTGAGATGCTCAATGTGTTCTCTCTCGCTTTCGTCTTTGATAAGCGCAAAAAGTGTTACCTCATGTTTTCGAGAAAGGTGTTTGAGCAAGTTATACGTTCGCACCTGACCGCCACTCACGAGCGGGTAAGGAAGGTATGGAGTGAGCATGAAAATTCGCATAAAACTTATCTCTTTAGTGCGCTTCCTGTAGCAGGTAGTGGCTGCTGAAGATCAATCAAAATGTACTCTGGCGTCTGTTCGAGCACAACATACTGACGCATGAGCATATTTGCCTCGTCATCTTGTGAGGTCGTGACATAAAACTGTGCACCCTTGGCAATCTTGTCATCAATCTCAAAACCGATCGGCCAACCGCGGCGTGATGTCTGATAAAGAAAACTCGTATCACCAAAATAGGGGGCAATAATGAGTGCATTCTCTGGTGTCAACCGCTGTACCGCCTCACCAGCTGAAACAATTGCCGGATTATTAATCTGATACCACCCTTTTACCTCATAAAAAGCAAAGTACCAGCTCAATCCCGCAATAGCACCCAGCGTGAGGAAGGTTACACACTTATGCCAAAGACTCGGAGCAAAGCGCCAAAGCCACACAACCCCACGAGCTACCACCAGCGAAATAATGGGTACCAACATGGCTTGATAGTAGTCGTGTTGCACATTACCGGTGGCAATAATGATGAGATATGAGAAAAAACTTACCAGGCCAAAAAGCACCATTCCCTCTTGCTGAAAAAGTCTTTCGAGCGACACAAAAAACCGCTTCAAGTTATGAAAGTGGTTCTTTCCCATTTTGGGCCAAGTAAATTGCCAAAGAGCGGCCAAACCACCAAGAGCAAAAAAGGCTGTTCCCCAATGACCGAGCATCAGGCGACCCAAACGATCAGCAAAAAGCCAACGCCACCAAGCTGGGCGCAAACGAATATTATTGCTATTAAACAGCCAATCACTCGCTGGGATACCGCTTGGAAAGTGTGTGATCCAGTCACGCCACAACCAGAGTGGGATCAATCCCAAACAAAAAAGAAGCCCTAAACGAATGAGGTCGAGCAAAGAAAAACGCCGCCAGTGCCAAACTACTGCTAGGAAAATTGGAGCATAAAAAAGGGCCATCGGCTTGAGGAGTAATGCCAATGACCAAGTCACTGCGGCCAAAATGAGGAAGAGATCGGGGGCTCCGAGGCGAAGCCGAGGCGCCCAGCGAGACCACAGGACAAGGAAAGCCAGAGTGAGGAGCAAAAAGAGCACCAAAAACGGCTCAGGGAGAATGACTCGAGAGTAGAAAACCGCATACGGCATCAAGGCAAAGACGGAGGCGCTGGCCAAGGCCAGCGCCCGACCAAAAACACTCCGCACTACAAACCAAAAAGCAATCAACGAAAAAAGAGAAGCGCCAACAGAAAAAACTCGACTAACAACCACTTCATTCCAACTTGGCGCCGCGCGCAACGCCGTGGCTACCGCCGCATTAACCACAGGAAACTCAACCATTCGCCATCCTTCAAGATTATCCTCACCAGACTGAATATTAGAAAGATCATGATACTGTGGGCGCAAAATATCGATGCCATGCTTCACATACTCTCGGGTAACCGAGGCAGTATCGGCTTGGCGAAAAGAATGCCAATCGGCAAGAGGCTCATGGAGTTTATAGAGGCGCAAAGCGAGCGCGGCAACGAACAAAAATGCGAGAAAAGCACCTTCCCAAAAAGCCGCTTTTCCTAAAAAGGCGCGCAGACCATTCACATTATCCTCGTGCCACACGCTTCTTGGTTTTCATGCTCTTTTGTTTCTTCTTTTTGGTGGAAAGATAAGGAGACGAAACACCTTCACTTTTCTGCTGTACTTTCTGTTCCGATTGAGCCAAAAGACTCGCCAAAGTGCTTGTCTGCTGTTCTTTTTCTTGACGCTCAAAAGCAAAGCGTGGAGCAACCAGACCTTCTTTTACAAAGACAGCCAGAGCAATTCCCTGCAGCATCCAGAAAGTATAGGCCACCTTGGAAGCCACAAAAATGTCTATGTATGTTGCATTGAGTAAGAGGCCAGCGGTACCAGCCACAATTGAGGCAGCCAGGGCACGAATAAAGATATCATCGGAGCGGCGGAAAGCCAGGAAGGCATACCAAACTACCAGACCACTCAAACCGTAGTAAAAGACAAAGCCAAGCAAACCGTTTTCTCCCAAAGTGCGCAGGAAGTTGTTATCGGTGCTTTCGGCCTCTGTGAATTGGCCAACACTCGTTTTGTTGAGCGTAGCATACCCAGATCCAAACAACGGATTGCGCCAAAAGCCCTGAATAGCTTGCGGCCACAACGTTTCGAAGCGAATACAAAGAGATAAACTCCTCTCCAAGGCACAATCCGAGTAGGTGCGCTCCTTCACGAGCTTATCGCCCACTTGAACCAGCTGCCCTGCCAAAGTAGCATTCGGATCATTCAGATCGTATTCTTCTTCTGGGACATTGGTGTAAACATCTTGGGGACGAGTGGTTTGCGGCGTCGTGTCACTCACCGTCAGTCCTTGTTCATTGAGCTGCTTCTCAAGTTCCGATACGTCCATGGCACCGGAAGGCTTCTGTGCTTCTTTATAAAATGGATTAAGTTTTTGCGGATTCTTGGCCAAATCATTTACCGTATGATACGCCAAGTGAACACGAGGATACTTGTTTTGATCAATCACTTGGGCAAAACGTGTCGTGAGGTCTCCTACAAATACCATCATAAAAATACTCACAACCAAGATTGCTGGACCACGAGTGAATCCCCAAGCCAAACCACGAATAAACATAAAGAAAAGCACCACAATCCCCGCTGCTAAGAGATAGGCCAAAAAGGAAGTTCGTGAGGCAGAGAGAGCCAAAATCCAAAGGCCACCAATCCAAGCAGAGAAGAACGTCCAGCGAGCGAGACGGTTGATCCATTTATCGCGCACACTGAGACGTTGCCAAGCATCTTTGGTCTGATACATAGCAAAGTACAGTGCCAAAACCACTGGCAGTAAAATGACCAAATATCCACCCAAATCATAGTGACCAGCAAAAGTAGACTGAACACGGGCGAACTCTCCCAAATACAGACGAATTCCCTTACTAAACTCACGATTCATGGTTGAGTAAACCGGCCAATACATGTATTTCTGACCATACCCATAGATCACCACACCAATAACGGTGATTGCAGAGAGCAGCAAGAGCTTAAAAGCATCGGCCTTATTTTTCACCGCCGAATACGCAATGAAGAAAAGAGAAAAATACTCAATATGCCGGAACCAATGCAGCATCGACTTACCAATATGCAGCATTTGCGCTGGGATCGTTTTGGTGAGCACAACACCCAAAACATTGGAAAGCAAACCAGTCACTAAATACGCCAAAATAAAAAAGGTAAGCGGCGTGCGCCAAGCTATTTTTTGACGCAAAACTTGAAGACACCACCAGGCAAAGATGAGTCCAATAAAAATATCTTCCAGACGGAAACGGACAATATAACCAGGAAGTATATCGCCCAGTGGGATCTTAGGATACAACGGAATAAAAACAACGAGAAAACCCACCGCCCACAAAAGGAAGGAGGTATCAAACCAGTGCCAAAGCTTCTTTATAAATTCTCTGCCGGCCATACTGCCCCAGTATACCAAAGATCATGACGCGCAAGGAGAGGCCAATCCGCAGAGTGATTTGAAGCACTCGCTGTTCGGCTGGAGAGTGGTTCTTTTTCCACAAATACAGCAGGCCAGAAATCTCCCCATGAATAGCATTTTTCTTATCCGAACTTGCCGATCCCTGATGAATAACCTGACCGGCCACCGCAATGGCACAATCCCAATGGCGACGCTCTGCGCGCCAGCAGAGATCAATGTCTTCGGCATACATAAAAATGTTTGGATCAAACCCACCCAGCTCATCGAGACATGGCTGGGAAATCATCATCGCTGTACCGCCAACCCAGCCCACTTTCATGACTTTTTGGTTCTGAATCTTACGCATGTCCCCTTCATGGTGCTGGTAAGACGGAAAAAGTTGAGCAAAAAAAGGAAGATCATCGAGGAAAAAAATCCAGCGTAGCAAATTAGAAAAAGTTGGGAGCGCCCCACCCTGACGTTGCACCGAACCATCAGAATTGTAGAGTTGAGCCGCCACAATCCCAGGATTATCGAGCTTATTTTTTGTACGAGCGAGCACCGCTGTTTGGTCCATGTTGGAAGAAAAAACACTCGTCAGCCGAACAAGAGAATCTGATTCAACAAAAGCATCGGAGTTGAGGAAAAGAACAAAATCGGCACCTGCGGCCGCAGCCACGACATTATTGGCACGCCCAAAACCGAGATTTTCACGAGACAACAAAAGTGATACCTCATGATCTCCGTGCGTTGCCCACAAAACATTCTCTATCTGCTCCCAATCGGTATCAACACCTGGGAAAAGCTCCGTTTGTGTTGGCCTGGAAGCACAATCACGCATCGCCGCAGCCATTTTTTTGGATTCCTTGAGCTGGAACTTCTTGCGCAAAACAGAAACGGTGCGATCGGTTGAAGCATTGTCCACCACAGAGACCTGGCAACGCACACCCGTACTGGCCAAAACGGCTTCAACCGCCTTAGACGTCAAACTGGCCGTGTTATACGACACAATCACTACCGATACATTCGGCACATGCTCATTTTTTGTCTGCGCTGCCACAATTCCCCTTCGTACTTTATAATGCCCGTATGCGAATACTCACTGTTACCGTCGTTCCAGACAGCGCACGCGAGGACGTTCGCGATCTTGGCCAGGATACCTTTCAAGTATACGTTACCCAATCCTCGCGCAAAGGTAAAGCCAACAAAACCATGCTACGGCTGTTGGCGAGCTTTCTCAAGCTGCGTGAGTCGTCGCTTATTCTCTCAAAAGGTGATAAAAGTAATACCAAGACCGTCGTCGTCACCGAGTAAAAGGAAGGAACACATGCGCTTAGTCGTTACTGGAGGAGCTGGCTTTATTGGCTCCAACTTTATCCGCCATTGGATGAAAAATCACAAAGATGATAGCGTTGTGAACCTCGATCTGCTCACCTATGCAGGAAATTTGTCGAACTTGGCCGAAGTAGAAAATAATCCCAATTATACGTTTATTCATGGGGATATTCGCAATCCAGAAGATGTAGAAAAAGCCGTGCAGGGCGCCAATATTATTGTCCATTTTGCCGCCGAGACCCACGTTGATCGCTCCATTCATGATCCGCAAAGCTTCCTCACGACCAACGTCATGGGAACCCAAGTTTTACTCGAAGCAGCCAGAAAACACGGAATCCGTTTCCACCATATTTCTACCGATGAAGTTTTTGGTTCCCTGGACTTGAACACACAAGAAAAATTTAACGAACACACACCCTACGATCCAAGAAGCCCTTACTCGGCTTCCAAAGCAGGATCGGATCATCTCGTGCGAGCTTACGGAGAAACCTACGGAGTGGCTTTCACCATTACCAACTGTTCCAATAACTATGGACCATTCCATTTTCCCGAAAAGCTCTTCCCTCTCGTTATCACCAACCTTCTGGAAGGCAAAAAAGTTCCCGTCTATGGTGACGGCTTGAACGTTCGAGACTGGCTGCATGTGAATGATCACTGTCGAGCCATTGAGGCAGTACTTTTGCATGGAAAAGTGGGTGAAACCTACTGTGTTGGTGGAATGCGCGGTGATATTTCTAATCTGGAAGTCGTAAAAATGATCTTGGATATCATGGGGAAAGACGAATCAGAAATGGAGTTTGTTACCGATCGTCCCGGACACGACCGACGCTACGCCGTGGACTGGAGGAAAATCAACCGTGAGCTCGGTTGGGAGCCTCAAGTAGAACTACGAGAAGGACTGGAAGAAACGATTCGTTGGTACGAGGAAAATGAAGCTTGGTGGAAAAGCATTAAATCTGGCGAATACCAGGATTACTACGAAAAGCAGTACAGGAATCAGGCATGACACATTCGCAAAAACCCGAAATCCTGGGAACGGGGCTGAGCGGCCTGGTAGGTTCACACTTGCGCCGACTGCTCGATGACAAGTATACCTTTATCAATCTTGACCTTTCTGAGGGAGTAAATATCCTCGACAAAACCAGTATTGAGGAGCGCGTTCGTGTTTCGAGCGCTTCGTGTGTGTTGCATTTGGCGGCATTCACGGACGTGAATGCCGCCCAAGAACAATATGGAGATAAAGAGGGTTCTTGCTGGCAGGTAAATGTGGTGGGTACGCAAAACATCGCCGAAGTCTGCGCGCAGTACAATAAACACCTTATTCATCTCTCAACGGGTTATGTTTTTGACGGCCAAAAATCTGATCCGTACACAGAAACCGATCCCGTAAATCCAACCGATTGGTACAGTATTACCAAGACGGAGGCTGAAAGTGTTGTGCAGGAGATTTTGAGTAACGCAACTTTGTTGCGTATTAATTTTCCTTATAGCATCAATGAATTTCCAAAAAAGGATATTTGGCACAAAACTGCCGAAGCTCTCAAAAATGGCAAGCGAGGACCCTTCTTTGATGACCATTTCTTTACCCTCACCCCACTCGAATGGTTTGCCGAAGTCATTGATTGGGCCATACAAACCCAGCCATCAGGAATTTTCCATACCACTACAGAAAAGGTCTATACCGATCTCACGCTCGCACAAGAGATTGCTCAAACTTTGGGTATTGATCCGCAAGAACTTCAGGCCAGTAGCCTCCAAGCATTTAATGCAACCGCTGCTCGTCCGTATCAACCATCTCTCATCCTCTCGAATCGTGCATTGCAAACGGCAATGAACGGTTGGAAACAATGAGTTTTGGAACATTCCTGCCCCGACCAAAGAAAAGGCTACCGCGTATTCCCACGAGGCTTCGGCAGATAGTGGTTATTCTGGTTTTTGGCTCGCTCTGTATTTGGGCGATCGGTTTTTCGCCACAAATGACAACCTGGCGTCAGCAATGGCAGGGGCGGCTGCACGGCTCATCGCAACCGTTCTCGTTTTTGCCGAGCAGCCGCCCCACTATAAATGGATCTTCACAGGAAATCGAAGACAAAGCACAGCTCATTGAGCTGCACAATAGTGAAATCCTTCATGCTATCCAAACACAGCGACTTGAGGGTGGACTTCGCCCACTTACTGAGGACACCACTCTCAATAAACTGGCCAGACTGATCGCTCTTGAAGCAGAGGAGAATGCTTCACTGGCCGTACCGCAAAACATGGCGGAACTTCTGCAAGCACTCATTCCTACACCGCCAAAGAATGCCGAAGTCATTATTCTTTTTGCTCCCTCCATTGGTACCGCACCAAACATTCCAGAACAGCTTGCCAGCAGCAGCGCGCTCCTCAACAGTCAAACCACACTGCTTGGCATTGCCACACGCAGCGCCACCTTAGAAAAGACGAACGGAACACTGGCGGCGATTGTGCTTTCGAGCAGCTTTAGTACGCGCGCGCCGCAACCTCGTACCGAGGGCGGCGCGCCCACCCGACCAACCTTCACCGGCCAAGATCTCTGGCAAGCGGTACAAAATTACCGTCGCGCTCATAGCCTTTTTTCCTTTGAACAATCCAATGAGCTCTGCACTGTTGCCAGCATTCGCGTCAACGAGCTGCTCGAACTAGGAAAACTGGATAATCATGACGGCTTTTCTCGCCGCTCAGAAGAATTCTTTGAGAGAAATCCTGGATGGAGTGCCATCAACGAAAACATTGCGGCTGGCTACCAAACAGCCGTCCAGACGGTTGAGTGGGGCTGGGATCAAAGTCTAGGGCACCAAGCACTTATTCAAAGCCAGGAGTATCCAAAGGCCTGCGCCGCGGCCAATAGTGGTTTTGCCGTCCTCATTACGGGGAAATAGTGGGAGGCTGAGCTGGCGTCGTCATAGGCTCGCCAGGAGCCAGAAGAACGGCTGGCGCCGCTGGAAGGACAACCGTTTCACCCGATGAAGAAACACCGGATCCGCCGGCACCCTCTCCAGGGCATGGCGCAAACTCACAGTTGGGCCCTTGACGGCCAACCGAAGAGCCATCGGGACAGATCTTGGCTTCCATCGTACAAGCTACCATTCCACCACCAGGCGGGAAATCAGGTTCCGTTTGTTCTGGCGGAGTGATAATAATCGGCATAGGCGAGTCTTGCGGGAGGACTTCTATTGGCGCTGGCGAGGGAGTGGGCTTGAGCGACAAACCAGCGCTGTAGCGACCAAAAAGCCAACCCGCTACAAATCCGGCCACAATTCCCAAAGAAAAAAGCGTGGCCTTGGTAAGAGTCACTTTCTTCGGCGGCCAGGACTTTGGCATGGCCGTCTCTGGGGCATTGGTAAAGGGTTCGTAACTGGATGCGGTCATACTTCTATCCTATCAGGTTTCGTTTTTGAGCGACACTCAGTTGTTTGAGAGCGTGTTCTCTCTTGAGCGCCGCCGAACGGTCGGGAACCTCTTCTTTATACAAAAGCCGAACAGGCAGGCGTGAACGCGTGTACTTAGCGCCTTTTCCACTCTTATGCTTTTCCAAGCGAGCGAGAACATCCACCGCGCAACCGGTATACAGTGAACCGTCTCCACACTCCAGCATATACACAAACCAGGCCATACCTGAGAGAATAGCACACAATGATGACACAAAACATTCCTTCCATTCCCTTTACGCCTGCCAAGTACCAAGCTTTCCTTGATGAGCAGTCTGCTCTTCAAACGGAGCGGAAGGCTGTCATGGAGCGTCTCAAAATTGCCAGAGAAATGGGTGACTTGAGTGAAAACGGTGCCTACAAATATGCCAAGTTTGAACTCGGAAGAATTGGCCGCCGCCTGCGCGAACTCAAGTTCTTTATCGAAAACGGTGAACCGATTGCGAGCACTTCTCACAGTATTACCGAGTTTGGTGCCAGGGTAATCCTGCTTGAGGTAACCCCTCACAACCCCAGGCCAAGGTTAGACCTTACTCTGGTGAGCCAGTATGAATCAGATCCCATGCAGGGGAAGATATCGCTGGAGAGTCCACTGGGGCAAGCCATAGTTGGCAAAAAGATGGGAGATATTTGCGTTGCGCAAAGCCCAGCAGGAGAGAAAACCTATCGAATCGAAAGTATCGCCTAGCCAAAAAAACGCTAACGCGCTGCTTTTTTGTTCGTGGTCTCATTGCCCACGATAATGGCCTGCTGAATCTGCGTGGCCAAATCACTCACCGCACCAGGGCCGTGAGGCAAAAGAATCGTATTCGTCTGAGAATTTTGACCAATCTCTTTGAGCGTGTCCAGGTATTGAGTGAGCAAAACCAAGTTCATAATCTCTTGAGCCGTCGAGCCGCTGATTCGGCTTTGGAAACCATCGACCGAAAGACTGAGACCCTCAATAATAGCCATGCGTTGATCGGCAATACCTTTTCCTTGAAGAGCTTTTGCCTCGGCGTCTGCCTGCGCAGACTTCACTTTGAGAATGCGCTCGGCCTCACCCTTTTCAGAAGCCACCACACGCATGCGCTCAGCCGCGTTGATCTCATTCATGGCCTCTTTGACCTTTTGATCCGGCTCAATATCCGTCACCAAAACGTTCACGATATTAAAACCAAAGCTGCCCATGGTTTCGCTCAGCTCTTCCTTTACGGCAATAGCGATATCATCCTTTTTGAGGAAAAGATCGTCGAGCGTAATCGAGGGAACACGGGCCCGAACCACATCAAAAACATAGGAGTTTATCTGAGTGACGGGATCCTGCAATCGGTAGAAAGACTCATAAATATTCTCTTCGCGCACCATGTACTGCACCGAAACGAGCACATGCACAAAAACGTTGTCCTTCGTTTTGGTCTCGGCTTTGACGTTAAGCTGCTGCACACGCAAGCTGAGCCGTCCAGCTACCCGCTGCACAAAAGGAATCTTAAAATGAAGACCTGGATGGGCAATGCCAGTGAACTTTCCGAGCGTCTCGATGATAGCCACGGTCTGCTGCTGAACCACAAACAGACCCTGAGCGATCACAATAACGAGAAGGATTATAAGGAAAAGAAGAAATGCCATGAGGGTATTGTACTGAAAAAAGCACGAAAAAGCTAGGAATTTTTTGGCATATACACTTGCATTTTGGCACCACTAAATTCATTTGTTGATTTGTAAAGCAAAACAGGAACATCAATAATATTCACATCAATATCTTCGACATCATCTTCACTACAAGCTGTAATAAAAATAGCTTTACAGTTATGTTCTTTAACATAACTCCTCATGGATTTCAAAAAAACACTTAGAGGAATTCCCACAAAAAGACCTTCGGCATTCTTCACAACAATTTGACTGTATCTTTGCAGTCCATTCCCATGACAATGAGCAAAAACATAATCTCCACCAGTTTTAGCAATATTGGTAAGAAGGTCTTTTACTTCTGGAGGATTAATTCCATTTTCTACAGACCTCTTAATACGAGCTAATTGAAGAAGATGATTCCAAACAATGTCTTTTTTCTTTAAACCACTCCCCTCTTTTGCATGGATCACTTTCATATCTTCCACTATATCTTTAGCACTAAAATAAATAAATCTGTGAGGAATACCCTCATACTCATAATCAGAAACTAAAGGTTCTATTGTTTTGTAAAAAAAATTCTTAGGGTCTCCATCAAATGTGGGCTCTTGAATAGCAACGTAACCCTCTGGTAACTTTTCAGGAAGTTCCTGTTCCTTTGAAGTCTGCTTCTCTCTTCTGAAACTCTTTGAGAAAAAAAATTTTTCGCCAAAAGATCTGCCCATACTTTACTCCTTACCTGTAAACAAAGATTGAATCGCCATCCATAAACGTTTAAAGAATCCTGGATTACTCAGGGCGGAATCGTTCCCCTCGATAGGTGACCACTCACTCTCGGTTGGGGACGATTCCGCCCCCGCTTGATTCTCACTCGGTTCTTGATCTACGGCCGAATCTGGCTCGCGTTGCAGTGAAGGAACATCATCGGCTTCCGACATCAACAAACCTAATGAACCTGAGGAAGACCCATCTCTGTGGAAAGAAGCCTGAGAGGCGCCCGTGCGGGCAGAAAGCTCATTTCCCCACTCGCCAGGTGAACAATCATTCATAGCGCGAACACTAAAGAAATACTGCATATTGTTGGCCAAAGCACCAATCTGGGCAGAGACTACGCCAGAAGAATCCTCTGCCGAGAACTCAGAGGCAAACTGCATCTCACCAGCTTTGGTACCGTAGCGAACCACGTATCGAGTGACTGGCTGTGAGACGGGAGCAAAGAAAAGTTGCGCTTGGTTATTGGTCATCGTTATTTGGAAGAGATCGGGAACACCACCTGGTTGCGCGGCAGTACAAACGGCTTCTTTGTGGGCTGAGGAATTTCCTGAGGCGCTTCCCTCACTCGATCCAGCTGAGCCACTTGGCTGTGGTGAAGGCTTAGGAGATGGAGATGGAATCGGTGTTGGGGTTGGCGTTGGTTCGGGGACATCATTGTCGGTAACGGTCACAGACACACTTTCACTGGCCAAATCGTGCCACTGAGCATCCGATTGGTCGTCGTCCACAGCAATCGTGATCGTTGCAGAGCCATCACCAAAACCACTATTCTCTGGAGCAGACAGAGTAACCGTCTGATCACTGGACCAATTGTTTGAGGTGAAAGTCACCGAACTTGGCGAGACCTCAACCACGTTATCATCACTCGAAGCCAAGCTCAAAACAACATCATTTTGCGGACGCGCGGCTAACCGAACCGTGAAGCTACCCGAATCACCCTCGTCAATTGTCAAGGAAGTGGGATTTATTACCAAACCTGAAGAATCATTATCGGTAATCGTATTGGTCACAGAAGGAATAGCCAGGCTGTAAAAGGCATTATCTGCAGTTAAACCATTATTCACCGCATGAGAAATGGTTGATAAATGAGTAGCACTCTCCACAAAATCATCATCAACAGCGGTTACGGAAACTTCCACGCCATCTTCCCAGTTGCTACTGGTGAGCGTAACTTGTGAAAGAGAAACTGACGACTGTGCGTCACTGCTCACAGAGATCACCACATTACCCGACGGCTCTGTAGAGGAGCGAATCACATACGTTGCGGCACTTCCACCTTCGTTGGTAGAGATGCTCGTTGGGCTCACAAGAATTTCGGCAGAGTCATCATCAGTGATCGTAACAGCAACCGATACATCAGGAGTGTCTTCCCAAAGAGCCGGAGACTGAGCGTCATCAACAGACAGGATTATGCTGGCACTGTCATCTCGAACAATATCGTCATCCACGGCAGTGACGGTAACACTCTGATCCTGATCCCAGTTGCCAGAAGTAAAAGTGAGCGTGGCGGGTGAAACAGTGGCCTCTGAAGTGTCATCCGAGCTAACGGTGATCACGACGTTCCCTGTTGGTTCTCCCGAGAGACGTACGGAGAATATATCCGTCCCACCGTCTTCATCAATTGTAAGAGATGAGGGCGAAACAACCATTGCAGGCTCATCATCATCGGTGATCATGTTTTCAACCAATTCGATATCTTCTAAATCTAAGTAGTCATTATCAAATGTAAGACTTGCGTTAATGGCATGCTCAATCGTCGATACGGCTTCACCAGAAACTCGATCATTATCTACTGCCTCGACGCTCACTGGTTGTGGAGTATCCCAGTTGCCAGCAGTAAAGATGAGCTGAGCTGGAGTAACGGAGCTGAGACTGTCTGGGGAGATGTCAATCGTTACGTTCGCTGAGGGCTGAGAAAGCAAGACCACTGAGTAATTTTCCGCCGAGCCGCCCTCTATTGTCTGAATCTGGGTTGGCGAAACACTCACACCAGCAACGTCGTCATCGGTGAGCTCAACAAAAACGGTTTCTGAGGGAACAGCATTCCACTCAATAGGCCCACCAGAAAAAGCAATCGTAATCTGAGCCGAATCGTTGCGAATGGCCCAGTCATTGACACCTGTTACCGTGATAATCTGGTCCTCATCCCAGTTCTCGTCAGTAAACGTGAGCGATGAGGGTGAAACCGTAGCCTCACCAGTGTCATTTGAGGAAGCAGAAATCGTTACGGAACCGGTAGGCTGCGTGGTAAGGTGAATCAAAATCTGACCTTCACCACCATCTTCATCAATGGTAAGAGATGAAGGATCAACAACAATTCCAGGAGTATCATTATCTATGATGTCTGCGGCAACACTCTCGGTGTTAACGGTGTAATGATCGGCAAAGTCAAGTTGAACAAAGAAACGCTCTGTTCCCTCAACCAGGGAATCATCAACAATGGGTACTTCAATGTATACTTCGCTTTCTCCATCTAAAAGCATAACTGAGGTGGTATCAGACACAAAATCGTTTCCTTGGATAGCGGTGTCATCGGTAAACGAGTAACCGATTTCTATCGGGGCACCGGTGCCATTTGCACCGCCAGCCGTTACTAAGAAACGAGCCTCACTGCCGTTTTCCATGCCATCTTGCTCTTTACTGAGGGTGAGGCCAAACCAGTCATTACTATTGCCAGCATTTACTGAGCCCTGAGGGTTGAGAGGCAGCTCAATGGAACTATCTTCGTGGAGCTCAATTGCTGCATCTTTTACCTGCAAGTATTCAAGCACACCAATTGTTGCTTCCTCACCGAATGACAGGGTAAAAGGAATCCCATCATCATCAGACTGAAAAGTAAGAAGGTTATCAGTGTCGCCACCTTGAGCCGAAAATTGGCCATGAATATTGATAGTAAAATCCGTTGGGAAAACGAAATCTAAAGGATAACCATGAGTTTGATTATTCAGAATCGTCAGATTATGGAAATTTGCTGTTCCACCAGAAAAGGCCTGTTCGAGTGACAGTTCTTCTCCCTCAAAAAGGACTGTTCCTCCATTAGCATGGAAAGTGCTCCCAGGATGGAGGAGCAGCTGTTCGAGTATGAGAACACTTGGTGCAGTAAAACTTGATGAGGAAACAAATTCAAGCCTCTTGAATTGAGCGTTATCGGAAAAAGACACGCTCCCTGCGCGTACAAAGAAACGAACCTTTGGAAGAATAACTTCCCCTTGAAAAGTAAGGCTGGCGCCTTGTTGATAAATGTCAAACTCAGACTCTCCCAAAGAAATGGCCTCAAAAGTCTGCGTTGGACCAGAAACAAAGGAGATATGCTCAAGCACAATAGGATTTTCAACAAGTAAATTGCCCTGCACTATAATGCCTTCACCTTCTGACACAGAATTTGGGACAAATAGGCTCTGCACGTCGGAAAAATCAATAGCCCCAATCCCTAGGGCATTTACCATGTCGGTATAGGAGAGAGGATTACCCTCACTCTGGCTGCGCAGGGTTGCTTGCCTTTGGCGTAAGTCAAGATTGAGGTCCCCATCAGACACACTGGAATCCAACTTGAGAAGATGCACAGCTTTTTCTGTCTCTCCCTCAACAAAGATGGTTACGAGATCATCGGCGGAGTATGTGATATCGGTAAAAGCAAACTCACCATTCTCGTCCGTCTCCACCGAACCCATGTTTTGATCATTGAGCAGCAAAGTAATCGTTTTGTCAGCCAAGGGCTGGTCTGAGAGGTCCAAAAAAATTCCAGTGACGTTCCCTGTGGCAGCGCGGCCAGGAAGAGCAAAAGTGAGTGAAAAAGCTGCTAATAAAGAAACAAAAAGCAAGAAAAACTGGATGCCCTTTAGATTGGGCATCCATCTTTTTTTGGCTAGTAGAATTGATTTCCTAAGCATTGATTTGCGGTCACGTTTTCGTTTCTAGAAAGAGTATAGGCAGAAAAAAAAGAAAGGACAACCCGAAGATCGTGATGGCCCCTATTCTGCTATAATGGGTACTCAACAAAAGTAATAAAGAGTGATGGGGAGAGATTTGGCTCGCTGATCCATCCAGCAACCTGCCTTTGGCGCTGGTGCTCCACCCAACCAGAAATGGAAGGATGCTATGTTCACCACATACGTGCAGTCAATTGGACTCCCAGAGCTTGCCTCACAAGGACAAAATCCAGGGAAAAGAAAACGACTGCTTCCTCCTCTCTCAAAAACTTCTCAACCCTCTCCTCTAGAGGCAAATCAACTCTTTTCCTATCCCGTACCGAAACTGAGTCCCGATGGCAGCTGCAGCATCATTGAAGAGCAGGCCGCAGAGCCATATCATCTTGCGACCATTCTCAAGGTTACAAGTAAAAACCTGGAAAACACCCCTCAAGCCAAGGCGCTTTCTTGGCTTCAACGTTGTGTGGATGAAGTCCAACACACAACCGGCGTTGATTGGCTTGGCGTGTACCAGAAGCGGGAGAACCCTGATGGACAAGAAGTACTAGTCAAGATGGCCTATCACGGACGCATCAGTCGCGCAGAATTTCCGCTCACAAAAGCATTCGCAGCCACAAGCAACAACGCCACCGTTGGGCTTTCAGGCAAAGCAGTGTATTTTCAGGATCTTTCCCAATATACTGGGCCATACTACGAATGTGATACCGCTGTTAAGAGTGAGTTTTGTTTACCTATTCTGGATCATGATAAAAATGTTCTGGGAATCATAGATGCCGAATCTTTCCATACAGGTTTCTTCACTCATGACGTTCTTCTCACTCTCAGCCGGTTTTCTTGGGAGCTTTCCAAAAGTTCTATCTGGAATCTTCTCGATGGAGTAAAATGAAGTCATGCACATTCAAATCATCGAGGGCATTGAAGGCGCACAACAAGCTCGAGACATTGCGGTCATCATCGATGTTTTGCGCGCCGCCACCGTCTCTGCGTATCTGCTTCATGCGGGTGTCCGCTCTATTACCCCCGTTGCCACTGTTGAAGAAGCGCTGGCTCACAAACAACAGGATCCAGACGTTCTTTTGGTTGGCGAAGATCAGGGCATCCGCATTCCCGATTTTGATATAGGAAACTCACCCAGTGAGATTCTCCTCAGGAAAAACCTTACTGGTAAAAGGGTTATTCATCGCAGTTCAGCTGGGACGCAAGGTCTCGTGAATGCCAAGAATGCGCAGCACGTTATCTTTGGGAGTTTTGTGACAGGCCAAGCAATCATTCGCCATCTGCAAAATTTCTCAAAAAGAAATATCACTCTCGTACCAATGTACGCACCAGAAGATCAGCTCTTTGCGGAGTATCTGCGAGACAGCCTTCTTGGAAAAACAACTCGCACGGAAAAAGAAGTAAAAAGCGCGTTATCTGAGCATGAGTGGCTCCAAAAAAGTTTTCTTGACCCAACCAATGAACACTTTCCTGAGGCCGACTTCCATCTCAGTTTGCAAAGAGGCATTTTTGATTTCTTTCCTGTGGTTTCTGAGGGGGAAATTGTCAAAAGCTCAAAGATGAAAGGATAATATGGCACACTTCCAAACAGGCACCTATCAGCATTACAAAGGCGGCAAGTATCTGGTTCTGGGCGTAGCCAAGCACAGTGAAACCAAAGAAGATCTGGTGGTCTACGTCACCCTTTATGACAACGCTCTCTCGAGTCTCTGGGTTCGTCCACTCGCCATGTTCACCGAAAATGTCCTCGTTGATGGAAAAGAAGTTCCACGCTTTCGGAAACTTGGTGAAAAGTAATGTGCTACAATTGCCTCAATGCACACAAATAACCTGTACCATGCTTGGTATTTTAGCCCCATCGGGAGGTGTTTGTTTCTTGTGCAGTAAAAAATAAAAAACAAGAATACATGATTCACCTCCCACCCGGGAGGTTTTTTTGTATTTGAGAAAGGGCAGTATGCCAGAACAGCAGAAAAATATTTTTTGGATGGCAGAAGAAATTGACTTCGAGCTCAAAAAAGAAGATCAACAAGAAGCACGTGATTCCATCAGCGAATTTCTTCATGTTGTTGCAAATCCGATCTTTGCCCACTGGCTTTATTGAACCAAGTCAGAATCTTCCGCAACTACAAAAAAATCTTGAAAGACTCACTCACGAGAATCCACCAACATTCGTTATTGATCTTACAAGAGGAAAACTTACTCATATGTTACCGCAACTCTCAAATATTCCCCAATGGAAGCATTTTTCTCTGAGTAGAATTCGGCAGGCATTGGGTACTGATCTGCCAACGAGTGGACATCTTTTAAGCCACTCCTGTGAAGAAATACAGGCATCTTTGGAAAATATTGATACATCTCATGTTCTGGTTCTAGACGATACATCGTTTTCTGGCAGCACTTCCCTGCTGGTTGAGAAGGTCATAAAAAAAGCGCTTCCTCAGAGAAACATTTCTTTTACACATGGATTTCTTATCGCCAACAGTGGGAAACTCGGGAGTGCTGATGGAGCTCTAAAGAGGATTCGCAAAAGCGGATCACATATTGTAGCTGGCATGGAAATGCACACCCCACGGGATGACGGGTGGCACTTCTTCGATATGGTCAATCAACAGCAAATTGAAGACCATTTGGAAATAGTAAAAGAAGTACTGCGATTGATTGGATTGTCAAAATCGGAGCAAATGCTCAACGCATTTTTACAAGACAACAAAATACAGAGCAAACTTTTTCCACAATTCCTCACAGCGGATGATCTCCTTGATCAACAAAAGCAAGGGCGATTCATAGCTCAAAATGAGATTGGTGAGGGCTGGTTTGTCCGCAATCCACAACTCCTCCCCAGCATCATTCAGCAAAATCACCTGTTGAGGCCAGAAAAGTGGAATGTTCGGATTGATGAAGTATTCTCGCTTCTCATTCAAATAAATAGACTCTTGCAGAAAGGAAATATATGACAGATATCCGAGCCATACTTTTTGATATGGATGGCACACTCTACTCATTTGACGACAAGGAAGAAAGCAGCTTTAGAACATCAGCTTTTGGGAAGACGGTTCTCGCCAATTGTGTCCGCTTTTTTGAAGAAAAGTGCCAAATATCTCAAGCCGAAGCAGAATCCTTGTTTCATAACCTTCATCAGAAATATAACGGTGAGGTAAGTTTGGCGGTAGAAAAAGAATTTGGGATAAGCCGCAATGAGTACTTTTCCTTTACTTGGGATGTCCCTGCACACACCTTTGTTGCACCAAACCAAGCGCTTGTCCAAGGACTCAGTGAGCTGAGCGTGCCAGCTGCCGTACTCACTGCCGCACCAAAAATCTGGGCCGATAGAGCGATCACTCGTCTTGGATTGCATAATTTCTTTGGCGATGCCATTTTCACAGGAGATCACGATGTGAGAAAACCTCAGTCAGAGGCCTTTCTGCAGGTATCAAGATTTTGGGACCTCAAGCCTCATCACATTCTGGCTATTGGTGATCAGGAAGCAACCGATATTCTCCCAGCAAAATCCATTGGCATGAAAACGCTCCGAATCGCGAAGCGGGCAAAAACTGAAGCAGACTTCATCGCGCCAGATGTGCTCTCTGCCTTACAAAAACTCAAAAAAGAAGGAATTCTATGAATACTCTCAAACCAAAACTCATCATCGATACCGACCCAGGGCACGATGATGCCCTCGCTATCCTCATGACGGTTCTATGCGATCGCTTTGATATCTTAGCAATCACAACGGTAGCGGGAAATACTCCTATCCAGAAAGTCACCAGAAATGCGCAAGCAATTTTGGATGTGATGGAAGCAGATATACCTCTTTACTCCGGCTTGCCTGAGCCTATCAGAAGACCACTCGTTACAGCGGTGGTCCATGGAGAATCTGGAATGGCTGGTTTTGATACAACAAAAACACCTTTTTCTCTCACGGAAAATGCCCCAACAAAACTTGTGGAAGCAGTTCTCGCTCACCCCAAAGAAGTTACCATTCTGGCACTCGGACCGCTGAGCAATGTAGCGAGAGCCATAGAAATGGATCAACAATTTGCCAAGAACGTAAAACAGCTTGTCATGATGGGGGGAGCAATAAATGTTCCCGGAAATAAAAATCGAGTAGCCGAATTTAACTTTTTTGTAGATCCCGACGCTGCCGATATTGTCTTCCGCTCCGAAATACCAAAAATTTTGGTTCCACTTGACGCCTGTAATGAGGTGGTCTTGCAAGTTGATGACTTTAGGCAGCTCCAAAATCCACAGCTCAAAGATATTCTCCTTCCTATGATGGAGCACTTTCTGGCAGGATTAAGCGTTAATGAAGGTACAAAGGGCATTCTTGTTTACGATGCTTTAGCGGCATACTTTCTCATCAACCCGGAGGCATTCACATTAAAACCCATGGATATTCTCATCGAAACCAATGGCGAACATACCTTTGGCATGTGTGTGTGCGAGCAAAGGAGCTACATGAAAAAAAATACTAATGTAGAAGTTGTGGTTGGCATCAAAGATGATCAGTTTAGACATGATTTTTTTGCCATTCTCAATAAGAAAGGAAACAATGATAGATAAACAAATCTTTGTTGAGCAACTCAGCAAGCTGGTGGCGTTCAAGACGCTTCCCGGCGATCAAAAAACAAACGGCGAGGCTTTGGACTATGTTCAGTCGCTCATTCATCCCAAAGCGCACCTGCAAAGAATACACAATGGCAAAGCGGAAATCTTCTTGGCCTCAAACATTGAGACCAATCAACCTGATATTGGCTACTTAGTGCATGGAGATGTCGTCGCTGCATCGGACGCGCTTTTCACCCTGCAACGAAAGAAAGAAAAAGTGTTTGGGCGTGGTGTGAGCGATATGAAATTCTCTCTTCCTATCGGCATTTCCCTTCTCAATGAGCTGATTGAGGAAAAATCTCCTCTTTCCTTTTGCCTCGCCATTACCACTGATGAAGAAGTTGGCGGTTTTGAAGGTGCCGCTTTTTTGGCAGACGAGTACCACTGGCAGCCAAAATTGCTGATCGTTCCAGACGGCGGAGATAATCTCAAGTTTGTCCGTGCTTCAAAAGGCGTTGCTCAGTTTGCCCTCACCACATTTGGCGTTTCTGCCCATGCCTCTCGAACCTGGCAGGGAGACAATGCTATTACTAAAATGTCACGAATCATTGGAGAAATTGACAAAGTCTTTGGCAAAAACAACCAAAAAGAAAACTGGAATACTACCGTAAATTTTGGCATTATTCAGGGCGGAATTTCAACAAATCAAGTTTGTAACCGTGTTCGTTTGACCATCGATTTTCGCTACCCCGAAACGGAAACTTTTGAAAATATCCTCAAGACCCTCAGGGATATTGTTGACTCTGTTGACCCTCAAAGCGGCATTGAAACACTGTCGTGCGGTTTACCAACAAAAGTAGATACAACGATTCCTATCGTGCAAAAGTTTTTAGAAGCACTCGAGATTACTTGTGGGCAAACCATTCAAATTGAGCAGAATTATGGCTCAAGTGATGCGCGGCACTTCGCTTCTTTGGGAATTCCTATTCTCATGATGAAGCCTATCGGGGGAGATATTCACATGGAAACCGAGTGGCTGGATGTAGACTCCACACTTCAGTTTTACCAGGGTTTGCGCCTTTTTCTCCAGAATATGCAGAAAGGCAAACATGCTTAGAAGCAAAATTATTCGCTCTGAACTTCTCCAAGTTGCGCTGCCGCTCCATACTCCATTTCAAACAGGTTTTGGAACAATTAAGGATCGCCATACGCTTCTTGTCCGACTCGAAACAGAGCAAGGCACGGTTGGCTGGGGTGAGGCAGCCCAACTGAGAGAACCTCTGTATTTGGAAGAGTGGCTTGAGGGAAGCTGGCATTTTATGAGTGATTACCTTCTCCCACTTGTCCACAACACGAACTCTTCAGCACAACCGTTTCGGGACAGGAGCAAGCCCTTTCGCAGAAACAATATCTCGAAGTTTGGTGTGGAAACGGCGCTCTGGATGATTGAAGCCAAAGAAAAAAATACTGCTTACCATCAACTCATTGGTGGTGTGCAAAGACAGATTGAAAGTGGCGTGAGTATTGGGAAGCAGCCCAGCATAGAAAAGACACTGCGCGTTGTTGAGGAAAAAAGAGAACTTGGTTATCGGCGCGTGAAACTCAAAATCCAACCTGGATGGGACTATGAGGTACTCAAAGCTGTTCGTTCGCACTTTCCTGATTGCCAGCTTATGGCCGATGCCAATTCATCCTACACATTGGTAGATATTCCACAACTCAAAAAGCTCGATGAGTTTGGTCTTTCCATGATTGAGCAGCCATTGGCATATGACGACATCATTGATCATGCAACATTGGCCAAAGAAATAGAAACACCCATCTGTCTTGATGAAAGTATTTGTTCAGCCGAGGATGCGCGAAAAGCACTCGAGATCGGTGCGTGCCAAATCATTAACGTGAAACCGGCAAGAGTGGGCAGTATGTTTGAAGTGCAAAAAATCAATGCACTTGCCCAACAACACGGGGTGCAACTTTGGTGTGGAGGCATGTTAGAAAGCGATATTGGAAAGATTGCCAACCTTGCGGCCGCCAGCCTCTCCGAGTTCTCACTCCCTGCCGATATTTCGGATTGGCCCACCTACTACTCCAGCACATTAACCAACATCGATAATTGCTTTTCTGTTCCTCATTTTTATCTTTCCAATAGTTTTGGCTCCGATCTCACCATCGATGAAGACTGGCTGAATTCTTCTGTGGTGCGGAGGAAGGAATTTATTGCTTAGAAACCCTGTATCTTGATCCGTTTTCCACAGAAGTCTTTTCGACTTTTATATACAAAAGAAAATCCCTCCTTATTTTGTAAGGAGGGACATTCCACATTAATATCGTAATGAATTTTATGATCTCAGATCTTTGATAATCTCAGCAACAGATCCGGCAGGAACCAGTTGTTCAATTTTTCCCCTGAGAGATCTTTCGATTTCTTCTGGAGTACTATCTGGCATCGATTTTCCCATAAGCCATCATTGTTTCCATAGACGCAGGCTCATGGTTTTGTCGTTGTTCACTACCCATTTGGGCTCCTTCTTGAGGGCTTACCGCTTAAGTTTACGCGGATCCTCATAATTTCTCCTTAAAAGTGTACAGTATTTTTCCTCGCTGAGCTCGGTGAGTCCTCATCCTCCCGCCGAAGCATTTTGGCGAAGAGTCCCTTTTTTGTGGCGATGAGCCATATGCGGAGGCGGTGAGATTCACTGCTCGCTCTCTCCTTTCGCTCCCAGTACGCTCAGGTTTTAGCTCGTAAGATCTCTTTTCCTTTGTGGAGTTTTGCCTCGCCCTCAACTTGAGCAGCGAACATTTTTTCCTCGCTACGCTTGGTGAGTTCTCATCCTCCCGCCGAAGCACTTTGGCGAAGAGTCCCTTTTTTGCGGCGATGAGCCATATGCGGAGGCGGTGAGATTCGAACTCACGAACCAGAAAATCCGGTCGGGATTAGCAATCCCGTGCAATTGGCCACTATGCGACGCCTCCAGAACCTTCTATTATGCCAGAAAATGCGCCCCTTCGCCAGATGCGCCTCAAGATGGTAGGATAGTGGC
>CAYWTN010000011.1:0-37795 GCA_964460975.1 uncultured Pseudomonadales bacterium | reverse complement strand
GGAACGCTCTACATGGCGCTTTTCAACTATGCCTTTGCCAAGCAACGCGGCGGGCAGTTTATTGTTCGTAGTGAAGATACGGATCGTACACGTCTTGTTGAAGGGGCGGAGCAGGTTGTTTTGGATGCCCTCGCTTGGGCAGGAATCGTTCCTGATGAGAGCGTTACGGTTGGTGGTCCTTTTGCACCGTATCGCCAGAGTGAGCGCCTTGAGATTTATAAACCTTATGTTGAACAGCTTATTGCTGCTGGTCATGCTTATTACTGTTTTGCTACTCCAGAAGAGCTCAAGGAAATGCGCGAAGAACAGCAGCGAGCGGGACTGCCCCCTAAGTACGACGGCCGTTACCGTGACTACCCTCTTGAGAAAGCCCAAGAGCGGATTGCAGCTGGCGAAAATTATGTGGTTCGCATGCGCGTTCCCGAGGGGAAAACACGCTGGAATGACCTTATTCGTGGCGAGGTTGAGATCGATCATGCTCAGATTGATGATCAGGTTTTGCTCAAGTCCGACGGCTATCCTACCTATCACCTGGCCGTTGTTGTTGATGATCATCTTATGGAGATTACCCATGTTATGCGCGGTGAGGAATGGATTAGCTCAACGCCCAAGCATATCTTGCTTTACCAAATGTTTGGCTGGGATGCGCCGGAATTTGCGCACATGCCGCTTTTGCGTAATGAGGATCATAGTAAGCTCTCTAAGCGCAAAAATGATGTTTCGGTTGTGGGTTACCAGCAAAAGGGGTATCTGCCAGAAGCGCTCCTGAATTTCCTCATGCACCTTGGTTGGTCACATCCCGATGGCAAAGAGTTTTTGAGTCTCCAGGACTTTGTTCAGGATTTTACTTTGGACCGCATGCAGAAAACGGGTCCGGTTTTTGATCTCAATAAGCTCAACTGGATGAATGGAAAATATATTCGTGAGGTGCTTTCGCTCGATGAAGTGCAGGCGCGCTTGTTGCCTTTCTTGCCGAGTGACTGTCCCTCAGAACTTGTTCCTTCTTTGCTTCCGCTCATCTTTGAGCGATTGGTCCGTCTGGATGAGTTTGAGTCGCTGACCAGTTTCTTCTACCGTGATGTGACTCTGGATGCTGCACTGGTTCTCAAAAAATCTGACGCTGCTACGGTTTCCTCACAGCTGAGCGAAACAATCGAGGCTCTTTCCGGCCTCTCTGCCTGGGAAACGGCGGGGATCGAGGCGGCGCTGCGCGCCGCCCAAGAAACCCATGCCTGGAAAAAGTCTCAGTACTTCATGATGGTTCGTGTCTCAGTGACTGGCCAAACAGCTACGCCACCCCTTTTTGAGACCATCGAGGTACTTGGAAAAGAGCGAACACTCGCTCGCCTACATCAAGCGCTCGATCTCACTCGCTGAACGGATCTCAAAAATAATAGGTTCGTCGTAGGCAATTTCTTTGCCCACAATTTCTTCATCCGAGATATTTTGGAGCTGCTTGAGTATGGATCGATTGGAGTTTCCGTGCGCGCAAACAAGGATGTTTTCGCCAGCAAACACTCTCGGCAAGATCTCATTTTGGAGATAAAAGCCTGTTCGTACCACAACATCTGAGAGCGATTCACCATTTGGCGGACGAGTTGCATAGCTGCGGCGCCAGATCTGCACTTGTTTTTCTCCAAACTCAGCGGCCATGTCTTCGTGCTTTCGCCCTTGGAGATCGCCATAATGACGTTCGTTAAGGAAAGGATGCTTAATGATGGGAAGGTGTGTCGCTCCAAGCTCGGGGAGGACAATATCGAGCGTTTCCCAAGATCGCTTAAGCCAAGAGGCATATACCCCCTGGAAGGTTAAACCCTTCTCCTTGAGCGTACGACCAACTTTTCTGGCTTGTTCTCTTCCTTCTTCGCTAATGGACACATCGGTGAAGCCAGTAAAGCGTTTTTGCTTGTTATATTCAGATATTCCGTGTCGAATCACAACGAGAAAAGCCATGCTTCCCTTTCTATTCTTTTAGAGCAGTGTTTCTTCTATACGCAGGAGCTCATTGAACTTAGCGGTGCGGTCGCTGCGAGAAGGTGCCCCTGTCTTGATCTGGCCAGCCGCTGTTCCCACAGCCAAATGCGATAAGAAAACGTCTTCGGTTTCACCACTGCGGTGCGAGGGAACATTATTCCAACCAGCATCTTGAGCGAGTTTCATGGCTTGAAGCGTTTCGGTGAGCGTGCCAATTTGGTTGAGCTTTACCAGCAGGGCGTTACAACTCTTCTGTTCTACCGCTTGCTTTACATAGAGAGGGTTGGTAACGAGCAAGTCGTCTCCTACTATTTGATGAGTTTTTCCAATTCTGGCGGTGAGTTTTTGCCAGCCGTCCCAATCGCTTTCGGCCAGTCCGTCCTCAATAGAAAGAAGTGGATACTTCTGCGTGAGCGAAACAATCCAGTCTTGCATTTCTTGAGAGGTTTTCTGAGAGTTATCACGCTTGAGGTGATAGAGACCGTCGCGGTAAAACTCACTAGCGGCGGCATCGATTCCAAGCATGAAGTCACCGCTCGTTCCGGCTGTATAGCCAGCTTTGGCAATGGCTTCCAGAATGAGATCAAACGCTTGTTCATTGGAAGACACGGCTGGTGCGTATCCGCCCTCGTTGCCTACATTGGTAGAAAATCCTTTGGCAGCGAGAAGTTTTCCGAGGTAATGAAAGACTTCCACAGCCTTGCGAAGTTTTTCCGAGTAAGGCTCATCTCCCAGAGGAAGAATCATATACTCTTGGATATCTGTGCTCCAGTTGGCATGCGCGCCGCCATTCATGATATTGAGCATGGGGCGCGGTAAACTTGGCTGAACACCAAAGAGATTGGCAATGGAAGCGTATAAAGGTTGTTTATCACTCTGCGCTTTGGCTACAGCAAAAGCAAGGGAAACACCCAAAATGGCATTGGCACCGAGTCGTTCTTTGTTGGCCGTACCGTCTAGTTCGCAGAGAAAAGCATCGAGTTCTTCCTGAGAAGGTTTAACCTTGGCCTGGAGTGCTTGCGAGATCTCGCCATTAACGCTCTCTACCGCAGCCGTCACTGCTTTACCTAGGTAAGCAGTGCCGCCGTCACGACGCTCGAGGGCCTCTCGGGAGCCAGTGCTGGCACCACTTGGCACGGCAGCTCGGCCAAACGAGCCATCAGAGAGAGTGAGATCGACTTCTATAGTAGGATTGCCACGGGAATCGAGGATTTGGCGAGCGTGGAGCTTGGAAATGCCAGGCATAGATCAAAATTACTTCACTTCGAGCAGTTCAACTTCAAACAAGAGTGGCGTGTTTGGTCCAATAGGGCCAGCTCCGTAAGGTCCGTAAGCCATGTCACTCGGGATGGTGAGGGTGCGTTTGCCGCCTTCCTTCATTCCTGCTACACCAACGTCCCAGCCTTCAATCACCATGCCAGCACCAAGCTGGAAGGTGAAAGGATCACGACCAGGTTGGAGGGAGGTGTCAAAAACCTTACCATCCAAGAAAGTTCCTTTGTAGTGAACAGTGACTTGAGCGCCAGTCGTGGCCTCTTTGCCCGTTCCAACCACGGTGTCTTCGATTTGGAGTTCGGTAATGGTGTTGTCCATAGTACTTTCTTTCTGTTGTGTTTCTGAATTTGAGAGCGACTCCAATGCACGGTCGGTATCACTTTTTTTCGTGCAGCCCGCCAAAACGAAGGAGGCAATGAGGAGCGTGAGAAAGAGTGAGGATTTCTTCATAGCACTACTCTATCACAGATGGTGTGAGATACGCATGATTCTGAATTTTCTCTGGAAGGTATGACTCGTCATCATACATTGTGTAGTTCTTGCCGTAACCAATTTCCTCCATGAGTTTGGTTGGCGCGTTGCGAAGTTTTTTGGGGATGGGCAGATTTCCGTATCTCTGAACATCTGCTTGTGCCTTCCCAATAGCGTCATATGCTCGACGGTCTTTTTTGCAGTTTGCCAAGTAGGCAACGCCGTGAGCGAGATTGATGCGCGCCTCAGGGAGTCCGATATTTCTCACGGCATCAAAAACGGCGTTCGCTACAACAAGGGCGGTAGGTTGCGCTAGCCCCACGTCCTCTGAAGCAAAAATAATCATTCGCCGGGCAATGAAGACCGGATCTTCACCCGAAGCAATCATACGAGCCAAGTAGTACATGGCGGCATCGGCTTGTCCGGCTCGCATGCTTTTAATGAAAGCGCTAATCGTGTTGTAGTGTTCTTCTCCATGCGTGTCGTAGCGCAAGAAGCGTGTGCCCACTTTTTTGAGTGCCTCAAGTTCCAGGGAACCAAAAGTCTGAAAGGTATGTTCCAAAAAGGTGAGAATCTGACGGGCATCTCCATTGGCTTGAAAAATGGCAAATTTTGTGGCCTCATCGGTGACGGTTGTACCCAATTGTGTCGCTGCTTTTTGCACAAGGTTTGCTAAATCTTCGTGCGTGAGTTCTTCAAAAACAAAAACCCGCAAGCGAGAGAGTAAGGCAGGGATGACTTCAAAGGATGGGTTTTCTGTGGTAGCCCCAATGAGGATAATTGTCCCATTTTCGACATGTGGAAGAAGGTAATCCTGCTGAGCTTTGTTAAAGCGGTGGATCTCGTCCAGAAACAGCACCGGCGCACGCATGTCTTGTCCTAGCTGGCCTTGTGGTGCGGTGGCGCCATCGATGACCGCACGAATATCTGCCTTTCCAGCGCTCACGGCAGAAAGCTCAAAGAATGAGCGTTGACTTTCTTTGGCCAAGATGCGAGCCAACGTGGTTTTTCCAACCCCAGGTGGCCCCCAGAAAATCATGGAGAGGATTTTTTGCTGTTCGATGAGGGCGCGGATGGGTCCATCCGCGCCCACCAATTGCTCCTGACCAACAAACTCACCCAAACTTTGCGGACGCAGCAGGCTAGCAAGTGGAGAGGTGGTATTCATAATTCCATTTTACCCCAGCTGGGTGATACAATATACCTCTTGCCGCGAGACCGTAGCTCAGGGGCAGAGCAGGAGCCTTTTAAGCTCTGTGTCGTGGGTTCGATCCCCACCGGTCTCACTTTACCTTTATGAAAACTGGTCTCCAAGCAAATGAGCTGACAAAACGCTACCCAGGGGCGAGTGTGGATGCGGTGCATAACCTCAATCTTACGGTCAAGCAGGGCGAGATTTTTGGATTCCTTGGCCCCAATGGCGCTGGTAAGAGTACGGCAGTGCAGCTCTTTGCCACAACACTCTTCCCTACTTCTGGCTCGGTCAATGTGGTTGGTTTTGATACCGTTCGTCAATCTCAAGAGGTGCGGCGGCGGGTGGGAGTGGTTTTTCAGAATGCCAGCTTAGACAAAAATCTTACTATAGAAGAAAACTTTCGTTTCCATGCCGTTTTATATGGCCTTACTCATCCGGCTCTGCGTTTTTCCGATACCTCTGCCTTTTACCAAGAGCGCGTGGAGGAAATGCTTAACATTTTTGGTCTAAGTGATCGTCGTGATGAACTGGTAAAGACACTGAGTGGCGGGCTCAAGCGCCGAGCCGATATTGCTAAGGCTCTGCTCCACGTTCCAGAGTTTCTTTTCCTTGATGAGCCAACAACCGGGCTTGACCCGCAAAGCAGGCGGGCCGTCTGGGAGTATCTCAAAACCCTGCATGAGCAAAAGAAGTTTACGCTTTTCCTGACAACGCAGTACCTTGAGGAGGCGGAAATTTGTGATCGAATCGCGATTATTGATCAGGGTAAAATTGTTATTCTCGATACACCCAAAGCTCTCAAAGCGTCGCTGGGAAAACAGTACTTGCTTTTGCAGACAGAAAAACCAAAAGCGCTTGCAGCGGAACTAGAAAAACTCAATCGAACGTTCACTCGAGACAAACAGGGAGCGTTCTTTTTACCGCTCGCCACGGAAGAATCGCAAACAGTGCTGAGGAGCATACAAACGCCGCTCTCACAGATTATTATGAAGGAGCCTTCTTTAGATGATGTTTTCCTCCACTACACCGGAAAGAATATAGAAAGCCAGACATGAAAGCTCTCCTTTTTGAATCGCTTGGATTAGCCCAGCGGGATCTGCTCAAGTTTTTGCGTGATCGTGGCCGTTTACTTTCTACACTCGTTTTTCCAATGGTGTTTCTGGCTATTTTTGCCACGACACTTGATTCCGGCATTGGGCGTAACGCCCTTGGCTTTAGCTACATTGATTACGTTTTTTCTGGCCTGCTCTTGCAATCGGTGTTTCAGAGCAGCTTTATGGGCATCGTTTCTCTTATCGCCGATCGTGAAAAAGATTTTTCCATGAGTATCTTTGTCTCTCCTGCACGCCGACTTTCTATTGTTCTAGGTAAGATTCTTGGGGAAATGATGGTTGGCGTGGCCCAAATTGGCGGCATTCTCGTCATTGGCTTTTTACTTGGTGTGAGTTTTTCTCTTATCCGCCTGATTTTGGCGCTACCACTTCTGGCACTGGCGGGATTTGTTGGTGGGAGTTTTGGTATTTTGGTAGCTAGCCGAGTAAACACCCCAGAGAATGCTCAGCGGATTTTCCCTTTTTTTATGTTTCCGCTCATGTTTTTGAGTGGAGCGTTTACTCCTGTTCAAAATTTGCCGTGGTTCCTCAATTTGCTAAAAACACTCAATCCCATTTACTACGGCGTAGAGCTGATGCGCCACTGGTTGTATTTTGGAAGACCGGAGCGTTTGCTCGTTGTGGCTCAGCCTTGGTGGCTTGATCTCCTCGTTTTCTCTTCACTCGGAATTTTTTGCCTTTTGGTGGGAACTTGGCTCTTCACCCAAAAAGAAGGTAATCGCTAGTAAGAGCATCGTCCAGGGATAAAAAAGGCCTAACGAGAAGAAGCTGTGAGCAAGGACAGCGAGGAAAAAGGCTTTTCCGTACATTGTGGTGCTGCGGCAATACAGTTGCACGAGAGCGGTAAGAAAAAGCACAATACCGATTACTCCCGATGACAAAAAGACGTGTAAAAAGGCATTATCAACGCCAGCTGAGTTCTGTCTTTGAGGTGTGTTTTTGCCTTGGCCAAGTGTCTGAGCATGGAGATTCGAGACTTTTTCGTAGTACCATCCGCGACCAGCAATCATTTCCCACGTTTGAAGATTTTTTGTATGAATCTGTGCAACCTCTGTGCGCATCTCCACGGTCTGGGTGCGCAAAAGATTTTGGCCTGCTCCGCCGCCGTCTTTTGGCAGGAGAACAAGCGACATAATAAAGAGTGGCAAGACAAGGAGGACGCGGCGTGTTTGGGACAAAACGGCATAAGCAATGATTCCAACGATGAGAGCAAGATAGGATGCGCGAGAATAGGAAATGGCAACGGATATGAGAAAAACTGCCAGTGATGCGGCATTAGTTATACTCGCTTGCATTCTTTGCTTCTCCAGGCTAAGGATTACCCCGAAAACCATAAGGAGGCCAAAGTAG
Source organism: uncultured Pseudomonadales bacterium (assembly GCA_964460975.1). GTDB lineage: Bacteria > Patescibacteriota > Microgenomatia > UBA1400 > UBA1396 > CAYWTN01. The sequence goes on along the minus strand of CAYWTN010000011.1, from coordinate 30,418 downwards.
CCGGGATCAAAAAGTGTGGCAAAAGCACGACTCAGGTGATCATCCCAGCCCAAGAAAAAGAAAATCCTTGTGTCTGGAAGGAGGAGGTACTGGCCAATTCCCATAATTGCTAGCAGAGTGAGCCAAGCGTAGAGAGCAGAAAACACTTGAGCGCTTTGCAAAGCTTTTTTCTGAAGCAACTTCCTCAAAGAGAGTGCAAAGCCTAGATAGAGGTTTAACCTTCCAGCGTAGGCCAATCCGTTTATCAAAAGGGCCAAACTCCTGGTTTGCCAGGATGCAATGATAGTGCTCAGTACAATCCATACAATAAAAGCAAGAAGGAAGTTCCAGCGTAGTGTTTTTCTGCTGAGAAAGAGCGGCCAAACCAAAACACAAAAAGCCAACATGAAGATCTCGTGTAAACTCACCAGTCCAACCGGCGACGAAAAACGAGCAAACTGGCCAAAGAGTGAAGCTAAGAGCGTTCCGTAAAAGAGGAAGAGTGTAAGATTATTTTGTGGTGTCTTCATACCAAAATACTCGTTTTATGAGTGAATAATAAGACATGAGAAGGGCATAAACGAGCCCTGCTCTTCCATCGCGAAAACCCTGACGCAGGAAAAAGTTTTGAATAAACTTGGCAGGCGGAAAGGTAAGCATCTCAAGAAGGATTATCCTTGTTCTTCTCCCGTTCCGCTCGGGCTGCTCCATTTTGGCATAGGCGTTGAGCTTGGCCAAGAAAGAAGTGATATCTTTGTGTGGGTGATGAATCAATTTTCCGTTCAATCTTCCCAATGATTCGTGAGTAAAAATCCATTCTTCGTGGACAGCTCTCTGCCACCGACCTTCTTTGGTTTTTCCCAGTCGAGTAAGCCAAATATTTCCCACTTCTCCAAAGTGAAGTGTTTTCCCTTGATATGAATCAAGTCGTTGTACCTGGAAAGCATAGCATTGGGGTTTAATTATCGCCTCCCGAATTTCTTTGAGAAGTGATTTTGTAGGCATCTCATCAGCATCGAGAAAAAAACTCCAATCTTCATTCACTTTTTGGAGGATCCAGTTGCGATGATCGGCAAAAGAATGAGAAAGATTATGTTGGAACACAGCGATGTTTTCATTAGCTAAAGACAAGATCTCATCGCTTGAGTTGTCATCGAGGATATAGATGTGATCAAAAAAATCCTGGCATTGAAGTATGATTTTTTTTGCTAATTCATATTGATTTTTCGTGAGAATAACCAAGGCAAGACTAGCGCGCATACTTCCCTTCCCAAAACTCAAGCCAAGTGGCAGCGATTTTTCCAGAGAGTGAAAAGTGCTTTTGTAACCAGTAGCGTCTGGAGCGTTGAAAATGCTTGTTTACCGCTTGTATCTTTGTGGTCGATTCTTGGCCAAAATGAGTAATTTTTGCTTCACTCAAGAAAAATAAAGAGAGGCCTTGTTTTTGATAACGCAACGCAAAATCAAATTCTTCAAAATAGAGAAAAAGATTCTCGTCTGCTCCCCCTAGATTCTGCCAATCAGACTTGCGGACAGCAAAACATGCGCCGCTGAGAGCAGGAACTTCTCGAGAGTAAAGGTGATCAAAGCCGTCTAAACGGTACCAGTTGTTCCATGAACTCTTCCCTATTTTTACAAGCCAACTCCAGAAAAAAAGAGCTTGCCAGGCTGTTGGAATCCTACTGCAGGTTATTTGGACTTCGCCTTTTTCATTACTGATCTGTGGACCACACATTCCAATGCGAGAATCATTGCGAAGCTGCTCAACAATCATTGCTAGAGCATCATTTTTGAGAGTAATGTCTGGGTTCATGCAGACGACAAAATCATACTGAGCATTATGCATGCCTTTATTGAGCGCAGCGCCATAGCCAAGTTTATGTTTGTGTGCATCAATAATTTGAACATCTGTACTTGGCTGAAAAGAAAGGATCTGGCTTTTGAGGCGCTGCGCGCTTTGAGTTGCTAAATAATCGACGATGATGACGGAATAGGGTTGGCTCATGTGTTATCCAGTCTTTTCTTGGCCTCTTGCAGTACAAACCAAGCGTAAGGTTGTACAAAAGCGGCGGCAAAAAAGACTGCTAAACCCGCTCCCGTTATGCCCCATTGCGGTGCAAGAAAAAGTATTCCCAAACTGAGGATGAGGCTGGAAAGAATATTCATAAAGACAAAATGTGAGAGATTTTGAGCAAGAATAGATAAAGGATTCCAACTCATGACAAAGCTTTTGAGCACCCCCGCCAGGAAAAGAACACGAATGAGAGGAATAATGGCAAGCCATTCATCCTTTTGGAGAATCAGTCGAACCAGGCTATCAGTGAAAACAAGCATGGGCAGTGCCATAATCGCAAAAAGGACGATCATAAGAACAGAACTTTTGGCAAGAAGGGGCGAAACAGGTTTTCCTTCGTTATGAAGCTTGGCATACAGGGGATAAAGCGTCTGACCAACCAGTGACCCAAAATCGGTGGTGGTTGCGCTCGCCAGTTTATAGCCAGCCTGATACAGCCCAAGACCAGTGAGGCCCAACACTCGACCAATAATAAATGAATCCAGATTGGTAGTGAGGAAAGTGACGATACCATTGGCAATAATGGTTCGTGTTTCTTTGTAGAGAGAAAGAACGAGTTTGGGTTGAAAAAGCTTGAGGTTGGGGCGACGTGAGAAAAGAAAGAAACTGAGTCCGACTTCCACGATTGCTGCCACGAGCACTCCACCAAGGAGTCCGAGAGCACTTTTCCAAACAAAAGCGAAAATGAGTCCAGTAATCATATCGAGCATTTGCAGGAAAATACGCAGGAGCGATTCCTTTTCAAAGGCAAGGTTTTGCTGGTACTCGATGATGGCAGGATTGATGAGTCCGCGCACAAAGGGAATGAAAGCAGCAAAAAGGAAGTATGTCTGTAAAGAAGTATCCTGGTAGAAACTTGCTAAAAAGGGAGTTGCTCCAATAATAAAAAGGCTTATCAAAAGACCGCGTATAAGCGAAACACCCCAAGCGGTGTGGATGTATTGGTCAAGTTTTTTTGGACTTTTGAGTAAAAAGATATTGATACCTGTTTCGGTGAAAATTTCGGTGATAGAAATGATGAGTAAGGCCAATGTAAAAGCGCCCAGAGCTGATGGAGGGAGAAACTGGGCGATAATTGCCAAACGGACAAGCGAGAATCCCTTGGTTGAGTAGCGCATGAGCGCCATCATGGAAAGGCCACGGATAACCGGTCGAGACCACTGGCGAGAGAGAAAGGCGTTCATCTTTTGCTATTTTCCTCTGCTTGGAGTCTCCAGACAAGACCAAGAATCGTTCCACTCAATATGGCAAGATCGCAAATAGGACTGAGTACGAGGAACCAGGCCTTTGCCGGAAGAGAAAGTTTCGGGAATTTTTGCAGACGCAGGAAAAGATAGCTTGAGTAAAAAACCAAGATAAGAAAAAAAGTAAAAGTGGTTCCAAGAAAGTTTTTGGAGTAAAAAAATAGAAGAAAAAGGGCGATATAGCGAAACCACATGCTAGTGTGTTCCCAGAGCCAAAGATCAGCTTGAATGGTACCGGCCGTGAGCATGAGCATCATGCGGAAAAAATCCCTGATGTTCTTTCTTGGTTGCCAGGTGACGAGCGCTTTTGGTGCGAACACAGAGTGAATGCCACTTTCTTTGAGTTGGTGAGAAAAGGCGTAGTCTTCGGCAAAGTTGAGCGTGTCCGTGAAGCCGCCAAATTGCAAGAACGTTGATCGTAAAATTGCCATATTGCGTGTTGCAGGAAGCGGTGAATCTGAAATATTGTCTTCTTGCGGTAAAACGTATGGAATTTGCGCTTCTTCCCAGGATGACGAGGCTTTTCCTTGGGTTAATCCAGAGACCAGAAAGGTTTCTTCTGAGGAAAATGGCTTGATGAGTTCTTTGAGCCAGTCGGGATCAAGCCGACAGCCAGCATCGGTGAAAGCTATGACCTGGCTTTGAGACTTCTCTACCCCATGATTTCTTGCCTGGGACCGGGTAGCTTCTTGGCTAAGGTTAAACCTTTGAATGGGAAGTTGCTCAAAGGATTTTATGTGCTCAGTGCTCACGAGATCTTCTCCCGCAAAAACCAAAATGATTTCTTGAGGTAGCAAGGTCTGTTTACTCAGATCTTTGAGAAGCATATGTAACCCGATCGGATCATTTTTAATGGTGGCAATAACAGCAAGAGAGGGTATTTTCACTTCTCCTAGTATAACGCTTTGTTCTTTTTCTGTTGCTTTTTGTTGCTAGATTGAAGTCCATGAGGCATGGAATTTTCTTCTTTACTTGCTTGTTTCTGTTTTTGGGTTTTCATTTTTGTGCAAAAACTGTACAAGGATTCGGAAATGCTATCCCACTCAGCCTCAATGATTGGCAGGTTGCCGAAAACGCACGCTTTGATGATCCAGAAAAACCCTGCCTGCAGCGAGAGGGGCCAGTTTCGTGGCAGGAGCATGATGAGGCGTTTCTCATTGATATCCGAGAAAGTCTCCCCTGCCAAACCGTGTTGCTTCCCAAAGACGAAAAGTACTTTGGATTGCGTCGATTTGCTTTGAGTGTCACCCTAGAAATTGATACACCAGGGCATGATCATAATCTCCTCATACTTTGGAAGGATCGACACAACTTTACCAACTTGCACTTTATACATGACCGTTTGGAATATGAAAAGATCGTTGGTGGTGTTCCTGTTTATAGCGTTTCTACTCGCTTGAGACTTGAACCGCGATCAAAGCATCGTTACAAGATAGAGCATGATCTTTCTTCCAAAGTGACACGGATCTGGCAAGATGAGATGCCAGTTATGACGGTCATTGAGCCTGCCAGCACTCCAGATTTGCCTCCGGCTTGGGTTGGGCTGCGCGCTGCTGTAGGCGCGGTACGAAGCTCTCGCAGCGTTTTTTCCCATTTTATAGTAGAAAATCTTGGCGATGTTGTTGGTACTACAACCCCACTCATAAAACAAAATGATCCTCTCTGGAAAAATGAGGTCTATGATCGAGCGAATCTCTGGGCTCCTTCACAAGCAACCCTGTCGCGGTGGGGATGCGCGCTTACCTCCGCTGTTATGGTGCTGCATGGCTATGGAATACAAGAACTTCCAAACGGTGAGCCTCTTTGGCCTGATTCACTCAATGACTGGTTACTTGAACAAAGTGATGGGTATTTTGGTGAAGGTCATCTCAATTGGCGCGCCTTGACACGACTGGCAGCTCAATTAGCGCAAAAGAATGGAAGCACGAAACTTGAATTCCTCTATGCATCTCCGCGGGAGAAACTTCCGTGGTTGAGAGAAATGATTCTTTCTGGAAAACCGGTGATATTAGATATGGGCGGCCACTTCGTGGCCGCCCACCAAACGGGCCCTGGGGAGCAAGACTTTGCGATTCATGATCCTCTCTTTCCCTTAGAATCACTGAGAGATTACAAAAACACATTTTTGAGTGCTCGGCTTTTTGTCCCAAGCCAGACTGATCTCAGTGCTGTTACTCTTATTGCTCCTCTTGATGCCCAAATTCAGCTTTTTGATGAGAATGATACGGTTATCCGTGGCACTCACCTCTTCTTACCTTCGTTAAAGGAAGGTGGCGAGACTCTGCAGTTACTTGACTGGCCCAAGCTTGATTGGCAAAAGGTATCTCTTCATGTTCAGACAAGCGCTCAACAATCGGTGCCACTCACGATATTTTCGTACAGTCCTACTGGTGAAATGCAACACTTTTCACCCTCCGTAGCTATTGATAAGCCCGAGGGAGTCGTTATAGATTTTCTGATGAGTGAGGAAGGGCTGCTGCTCCCAGATCTTCCCGAGCAGGAAGGAAATTTTATCCCTGTCATTGCGTCACCACATATTCAGAGGCTTATTGATCGTTGGCAGCAAGATCTTTTGGAAATAGTTAGTTCGGAAAAAACCCTTGCTTGGGAGAAAAGTGAGCATTGGCTTTTGACGCAAGGATGGAAGCACAACTGGCTTACAGTAACTGAGTATCAGGTGCTTTTAGAACAGATTTCTTGGATGGCAAGAGAAAAGTTCCCTTAGCATGAGAAAAAAGGTATAATGGCCCCCTTATGCACAGAGGATTCTGGGAGCAACTTCCAAAACCTATCATCGGCTTGAGCCCTATGGATGGAGTGACAGACCAGCCGTTTCGGTTCATTACCAAAAAGTATGGACGGCCGGATGTGGTCATTACCGAGTTTACGGCCGCCAGTGGTCTGGCCCGCAATGCTATCAAGCTGCTGCGTGATTTCACTTACGATGAATCACAGCGACCAATTGTGGCACAGATTTTTGGGAACGAACCGGAAGCATTTTATGTAACAGCCCTCATGGTTTGCGCGCTTGGTTTTGATGGCTTAGATATTAATATGGGCTGTCCAGCCAAGAATGTGAGTCAAAGCGGCTCCGGGGCAGCGCTTATCCTTACTCCCAAGCTTGCCCAGGAGCTCATAGCTGCTTGTCAGCGTGGTATTCAGGATTGGTACGACGGTTATGATTTGCAAAAACTGCCAGTGAAGCAGGCTATGAAAGACGAGATTTTGCGTTTGCACTCGGCACTGCCAGAAGAATACAAACAACGACGCCTCATTCCATTGTCCGTAAAAACTCGTATTGGTTATGACAAATCGGTTGTAGAGGAATGGATCCCAACTCTCCTTGAGATGGAACCAGCCGCCATTTCTTTGCATGGGAGAACACTCAAGCAGCTCTACTCAGGACAGGCCGATTGGGATGAGATTGGCAAAGCTGCAGAGCTTACTCACCAGACAGAAACCCTTATTCTTGGCAATGGCGATATTCTCGATGCCGACACTCTTTTTTCTCGAGTGGAGCAGACGGGTGTTGATGGAGCGCTCATCGGGCGCGCCACCAACGGCAACCCCTGGGCACTGCGTGCAATGGTGGCGCGCCGTAATCAAGAATCCCTTCCTCCTGAGCCAACCAGCGATGAGATTTTCTCAACAGTGCTCGAACATTGCCGCATCTTCGATGCTCAAGAACATGATCATGGTTTTATGCCGATGCGCAAGCACTTAGCTTGGTATATAAAAGGTTTTCCCAATGCTTCCGATTACCGAACAGCGCTTGTGCTCTCCAACTCTACCGAGGAAGTGGCTACCGTTTTGGAAAATTTGCGTGCGTCTCTCAAGGTAGGAAATGATAAAATAGCTTCGTTGGCTGATTAGCTCAGTTGGTTAGAGCGTTCGATTCACATTCGAGAGGTCACTGGTCCGAGTCCAGTATCAGCCACTTTTTCAATGAGCGAAGCGTGCACATATCCTGCAAAGAAAAGACAGCCAAGTGAAAGAAGCAGTTCAGCAGATTCTTCTTGATAAATACGGTAACCATCTAATCCGAGTGCGCTCGTGTAAACCAAAACGAGTGGGAGAAAGAAGAGAAAAAAAGAAACCGGCGGCGTAAAATACTTCATCCAAGAAAGCCTGGAAAAAAATAATAGGCGGATTCTATCTGAGAGAATGGCGTATACCCCAACGGCAACATAAGCCGGATAGAGAAAGCTCTGAATGATCGAATTATTGTGAATGTTCGTTTCATTTTTGAGATTTGATTCTTGGAGAAGTGCTATTTCATGATTTGTGACTCTTTGGAACCAAGATATCTCCTCGAAAGCTATGAGGAAAAAAAGAAAACCAATAAAGAAAAACATTCCTCGAAGATATCCTCCCCCTTTTGCTTTTATTGCCGAAATCAAAAAAATAAGACCAGAGAATGCATACGCGCCAAACTGCATCCATTCATAAAAACCATCTTCGTCACTGAGGAATGCATAAATGTCGAGTGGGCGAAAGAATACTTGTATCACTGTACTTACAACAAGGATCGAGAAAAAGATTCCCCACTTCTTTATTTCTTTTGAATCCTGAAAAAGATTTCTAGCCTGAATAAAAAAGATATATGTTGCTAAAAGCCAGATGTTATAAAGAAGAGCATGGTGATTAAAATGGAAGGTTGAAAAGATATAATTGGTGTGCGTGAGAGTTTCTATTACCGTGGTAGCAAAAAGAACTATGGCGTTTGTTAGTAAAATAATAAAGCAGAATTTCGAGAGGATAAGAGTGCTTTGCTGCTTAAAATAAGGAAGCTTTACAAACAAGCCAAGAAAAAAAAGAAGGCAGCAAGTAAAAAAGACAAAGATAGGTAGTGGAATTCCAAAGTAGCGGTTTATGATGCCTGGATAAAAGATAACTTCAAAAAGTGCCAGTAAGCTGGTGAATAAAAAGACAGATGAGGTAAACAAGAAATGCAGGAAACCAATCACTTGACCACTATATACTATTTGGCAAAGTTTTCAAAAACCCAGAAAGGTTTCGCATACGCTCAATCATGATGCTTGGGAAAAAGCGCAGCCACTGCCAAAGGGTGAGGTTTTTGATAAGTACAAGCCACCAATTTTTGAGATCGAGCCAGGCTTTTTTTGTGGGGAAACGGGCCGAGGTTTGGTGCTTGAGGTGCGTAATGATGACCTCTGGGGCAACTTCATGAGTGAAGCCAGCGCGTGTCATTCGCCAGCCCAAGTCGATGTCTTCGAGGTATGAGCCAAACTTCTCATCAAAAAGTCCGACTTTTTCTAAAGCTGGCCGCGTGAGAAGCACTGCAGCAGCATTAAAAGTATTTCGCAACTTAGTTGCATTATTGTTTTTGAGTGTTTCTGCCCTGCCTCTCATATCGACATGCACCCCAAGAGACTCAACTTCCCCACGAGGAGAAACAACTTGAGGTGAGACGCTTCCAGCACCCTTTTTGGCGTGTTTTGTAAGTCCCTCAACCCAATGAACCTGCAAAATACGCACAAATACTTGTGGAGCATCTGATTGAGTTTGTACATGCTACAATCTTCTTTATGGCCGCGGTAATATACTATCGAGAGTTGTTGATAGAGCTCACAAAAAGAGAAATTAAACAAAGATATAAACAATCGGTACTAGGTTATGCATGGGTTATACTCAATCCTTTGCTTCAAATGCTTGTTATGTCTTTTGTTTTTTCGAAAATACTCCGTGTTGATAATCTGAATATTCCTTATCCACTTTTTCTCTATGCCGGCCTTTTGCCCTGGACACTTTTTTCAGCATCACTCGTTTCTAGCACAAACTCTTTAGTGGGTAATGCTGGTTTATTAACAAAGATTTATTTTCCAAGAGTGATTTTTGTGCAAAGTAGCATTCTATCTAAAATGTTCGATTTCTTTCTTTCTTCGATCGTATTTATTTTGTTCATGATTGCCTATCAACAAGCTGTCTCATTGAGGATTCTTTTTATAATTCCACTATTTATTTTCCAATCGCTTTTTACTTATGCTCTGTCATTATTACTAGCAGCATTTAACCTTTTTTACAGAGATATTCAGTATGTTCTGAACCTTATTATCCTTATCTGGATGTATATGACTCCGGTTATATACCCCATAGGGATGTTTCCTATTGAATATCATTGGATCTTTTCACTCAATCCTATGGCAGTTATTATTAATTCATATAGATGGATATTGTTTGATCAAAACTTAAATGATGTAAGTGATATCCTTTTATCTCTATGTATAACACTTTTTATATTTTTCTTAGCTAGATATTTATTCAAAAAAATGGAGGGTGGATTTGCAGATGTTGTCTGAAATATCTTCATTAAAGAATGTAGTTTCTTTTGAGAACGTTTCAAAATTGTATAGATTACGTCAAGAAAGGACTTTTAAAGAACTCCTTCAGACGTTATTGCAGAGGAGTTCAAAGAGTAAAGAGTTTTGGGCTCTGAAAAATATTTCATTCAGTATTAAAAAAGGAGAAACAATAGGCATTATTGGATCGAATGGTTCAGGAAAATCAACGATGCTTAAGTTAGTTGCTGGAGTGAGTGTTCCCACAAAAGGAAATATTATGGTTAACGGAAAGATCGCACCATTAATAGAGCTTGGCGCGGGATTTCATCCCGAACTCACAGGAAGAGAAAATGTTTATCTTAATGGCATAATCTTGGGGATGAAACGAGAGTACATAAAGAAAAAGTTTGAGGAAATTGTTGATTTCGCAGAACTATGGGATTTCATTGATCAACCGGTAAAACATTACAGTTCTGGCATGTATCTTAGGCTTGCATTTGCTGTTGCTGTCCACACTGAGCCAGATATTTTGTTAGTTGATGAGATATTAGCGGTAGGAGACACTAAGTTCCAGGAAAAATGTCTAAAAAAAATTAATGATATTGTTTCGAATGGGGCAACTCTTATTATTGTTTCTCACGACCTAAAAATGATTGCTCGTCAGTGTCAAAAAGTCATAGTTATGAATAAAGGAAAAATGGTTTTTTTTGGTGAAACTAAGGATGGAATTTCACTGTTAGATTAATTATGAGTTTTAGATCATTAGTGCCAATCCAACTAAGAAAGAAAGTAAAGTCGTTATTCATTTTTTTCTTTAGGAACATTTCTTCTAGTGTGATTGCCGATGACTTTAAGTTCAATAAAAAAGGAAGGATTATTTTTATTTTTAGCGCTATTTCTTATTCGTTTCGTGATCAGAGACCACAAAAAATTGCAAGATACTTAGCACAAAAACATACAGTATTTTATGTAAACAACGAATTTATTACAACGAAAAATTTTATTAACCCTCCATTCATTATCAAGAAGATTGATAATAATATTTATGAATTCACACTTTCATCCTTTTGGTCATATTTTATCTATACAGATATAGTTGGAAGTTTTGGAAAGAATGTAATTGAAAGATCATTTTTTAACTTTATTTTCATTAATAAACTGCGCTTGGCATCCTGTATTTTTATTTATCACCATCCATTTTGGGCGCAGTTTTCTTTCCATGAAATGACTTCCCATAAAATATATGATTGTTTTGATGATCATAGCTCTTTCAAGATCTCTAATATAAATATGCTGCATTTTGAAAAGAAATTATTTTCCTCATGTAAAACAATTGCCTCTTCTTTTTATCTTGCCTCAAAAGCACATACATCAACCATTATTCCAAATGGCACTGATTTCTCTCTTTTTAATAAGGCGATAGATAAAAATAAAATTTCTATGGAAACAATCGGATACATAGGTGCCATAGAAGAATGGCTTGATGTTGAATTAATTCAACAGATTCTTATAAAGTATCCTCATAAAAAACTTGTTTTTGTAGGGAAGGTAAATAATAAGAAACTCACTGATTTATGTAATATGTATCGAAATCTCTTTACACTAGGTGAAGTACCATATAATGATATTCCACAAATATTGAATACTTTTAAAGTATGTCTCATACCATTCCATTCAAGTAATCTCATAAGTGCGACCGATCCCATTAAATTTTATGAATATATTAGTATGGGCAAGGCCGTTGTAACGACAGGAATACCTTCATTGCTTCCATTCAAATCAATCTGTTACTATAGTCATAATCATAATGATTTCCTGAAAAACCTAGACAAGGCTCTTGCAGAAAACGATAATAAAATGGTTCTTGAACGTATAAAAGTAGCAAAAACAAGAGATTGGAAATTAATAGGTAGCAAATTTCTAAAGGAAATAACTTAAAATGAAAATAGCCATTGTTCTAGGAACAAGACCAGAAATAGTGAAACTCTCCCCAATAATAAGAGAATGTATCAACCGACATATTGACTTTACTATTATTCATACAAACCAACATTATTCATCAAATATGGATAGTATTTTTTTTCATGAGTTAAAATTGCATCCACCTCAATACAATTTACATATCAGAGAGAAAAGTCATGGGAGCATGACTGCAAAGCAATTGCTCTCAATCGAAAAAATATTGATAAGTGATAAGCCAGACTGGCTCATAGTTCAAGGTGATACAAACTCAGTATTATCTGGAGCTTTAGCAGCAAGTAAGTTGCCCATTAAAATCGCTCATGTAGAGGCTGGATTACGTAGTTTTGACCGAGAGATGCCTGAAGAAATAAATCGTATTGTTACCGATCACCTATCAGATTTATTGTTTGCTCCTACAGATAAACAGGCTTTCATTTTAAAAAATGAAGGTATTGATGAACAAAAGATTAAGATTGTGGGAAATACAATAGTTGATGCTGTTTACGAAAATATTAAATATGCCAATGAGGTTGATACTGTTTTTAGTAATTACATTTTGTTAACAACACATAGGCCAAGCAATGTCGATTCAAAAACTCATCTCCAAAATATTATCAAAGCAGCACATGACATTTCTTATCTTTATAACAAAAAGATTGTATTTCCTGTTCATCCAAGAACAAAAGAATCCATTTCTCGCTTTTCGATTTCATATGATGAAGAGAGATTAAAATTGATAAATCCAGTCGGATATTTAGAAATGTTGTCGCTTATTAAACATGCTTCATTAGTTCTGACAGACTCTGGTGGCGTGCAGGAAGAAGCCTGCATTTTACATACTCCATCGTTGACTTTGCGTGAAACGACCGAAAGACCAGAAACAATTGAGGTCGGAGCATCAATACTTGTTGGGACTGATATCGATAAAATACTACTCGGGGCAAAAGAAATGCTTTTAAATAAAAAGAACTGGAAAAACCCCTTTGGTGATGGTAAAAGCGCTCAAAAAATTATTGACGAAATAATTCTTCATGAAACATGAGATAGCCTTCATTATTCAGAATGTTGTACAATTCGATTCCGTTCGAGTATTGATTGATGAATTATCAAAAAAAAACCATGTTGATATTTTTATTCCTAAGATTACTAACTCAGATGGCTATTCAGAAATGTATGATCATTGTTTTAATTTTATAAAAAAGGAGGGATATTTTCCAAAAAGAAAAGCTAATAATAAAGTATACAAAATTTTATTTGAAGCCTATCCCGACATAATGGAAATATCATATCAATACAAAATAAAATTTAAGTACAGCATTATATCTGCCAAACCATTCCCTGTTTATGAATATAAATGGAACTTTGGATATGATGCCATCCTTTGTCATAGTACCTACGAAGCAAAACTTCTGAATGTTTATTCCCAAACGCATATAGTTGGAAGTTTAAAGCATGTCTCTTTTAGAAGGAAAAAAGCAAAGAATAAGCCTGTTCTCCTTTACCTGCCTACATATGGTCAACTTAATTCGATTGAAAAAATATCATCTGCAATACAAGACTTAAAAAGCACCTATCATGTGATTATAAAAGCACATCATGGAACTCAATTCTTGCACAATGAAAAGAGAAATAATAGCAAACTGAAGAAGATAGCAGATGAATATCACGATTCGTCACAACCATTATCTGAATTATTACAAAAAACAGATGTGGTTGTGTCTGACAATTCTGGTTCAATCTTTGACGCACTCTATTTGTCTGTTCCTGTTGTAGTTTTTTCGGAATCAATGTCCAATATGTTCTATGGGATTGAATCACTCCAGCAACAGCTAATAAATAATGGAACACTTCCCTATACTGATGATCCGATGAAACTAAAAAATGTCATTAAATTGGGAATGAGTGGGATTATAAGGGAGAAACAAAGAGCTTTTAAGTCTGAGTATTTTCCTATCTCGCATAAAAATGCTTTAAAAAGCTATTTGAACGTTGTTGAAAGATATTTAGATGATAATCTTTTTGAAGATGAATTCAAATTACGAAGGTATTTTATACAAGAAGTGAAATTAAAAGAGCATGTTGTTTTAGTAAAAAATAATCAAGAAGAATATAGCAATCATGAGAATCACTCTGTTGAATTATCGAGGACATCTACAAAAAGAAAACTTAAAGATTTAATGAACCTTATGGTTATTCATCTAAGAAAAATAAAAAAGATATTTGTATGAAAAAAATAATAGGATATACAACTGGCGTCTTTGATCTTTTTCATATTGGTCATTTAAACATACTAAAAAAAGCAAAAGAACATTGTGACTACCTTATTGTTGGCGTCAGTACTGACGAATTAGCTCAGTACAAAAACAAAACACCGATAATTCCATTTAATGAGAGGATTGAAATTGTAAAAGCAATCAGGTTTGTTGATGAGGTTGTTCCTCAGGAATCAATGAACAAAATGGATGCATGGAAGAAACTATCTTTTGATCTTATGTTTGTTGGTGATGACTGGAAAAATCATGAAAGATGGATTAAATACGAGAAAGAATTCAATCTTGTTGGTGTAAGAATAGTATATTTTCCATACACAAAACATATTTCTTCATCATTGTTACGTTCAACCATACAAGATTAAAAGAACATTTATAATAAGGAATGTATGAAGATTGCTGATTTTGTAAAAAAAATTGTTAGAACAGTGATTCCACAACATGTCAGAAATAGTATACATGTATCAAAATATCATTTAATTTTTAGTGCAAAAAGACTCAATAATTACTTAATAAATAAGAAGGATAGAGAAAGAAAGAATCAAAGAATTACCCGATCCTTAGAAGCTATTATTCGGAAGCATAAATTTTATCCTAAAAATTCTGCGTACATCTTTCAGTTGCAATTTTTTGATAAGAGTGGAAAAGAATGTTTCAATGGGGGTGCAGAAAGATATTGTACTGATCTTTCTAAAGTTTTGTCTTCTTTAAAGATGCAAACGATACTCTTTCAGTGCGGAACTCCTGATGGTGAAATATGGATGAAGAATTTTGGTGAATTAATAATTATAGGTGTTCCATCTTCTATAGAAGACTTTTTTGATGTTATTAGCATGTTATCATCGCCTAGGATTGCAATTTATTCAGGGTATCACTACTGGGGTGGAAAAAAGAAAAAACATCACCCTTCTCTGTTAGTATCTCATGGTGTTACTTGGGATGCTCCAGGGACAGATACAAATAATTTGACTTTAAAGAAAAATCTTTATGACTTTGATTCATTAGTTTCTGTTGATACAAATACCATTTCATATTTGAGATCAGCTTTCCCTTCATCATTGGGTACACAAATGTACTACTTGCCCAATTATGTTGACAATCAATCTTTTCATTCAAATCCTCAATTATTAGGAAGGTCTAGGATAAAAATAACGTATCCGAGAAGATTATGTAAAGAAAGAGGATATTGGTTATTTGCCCCGCTGTTACCAAAGATTCTTGACAAATATAAACACGTTGATATTGAATTCGTTGGATTCATTCACGATGAAGATATAAAAAGACACCTCAGTTCTCTAATTTCGCAATATCCTAAAAGGATAAAGCATCATTTAATCGAACAAGACCAGATGGATAAAGTCTATAAGTCTTCAAACATCGTCGTAATTCCAACTCTGTATTCAGAAGGCACATCACTTTCATGTTTGGAAGCTATGTCAAGTGGAAACGCAGTTATTGCTACAAATATAGGAGGACTACCGAACCTAATAATTAATAAATTTAATGGTCTCTTGATAAATCCTCATACTAATGACCTTTTTGAAGCGCTTTGTCTTCTTGTTGAGAAAAATGAATTAAGGAAAGAATTGGGACGAAATGCTGAGATGGTGAGTAAAAAATTCTCAAAGGATGATTGGGAGAACAATTGGAAAACGATTATTCAAAATCATTTCTGAATCTTACTAACAAACATTGTTACTCCTCACCTTCTTCAACGCATACCAAACATAAACGGCGGTGTAGAGTCCAAAAGCGCTTGTGGCTGCAACTTTTGTCCAGGCGGCCGCTGTGATGCCATACTCAGGCAGAAAGAAAACATTACCAAAGAGAATAATGGTTACTTGCAAAATTCCGCCAAAGGAAAAATACCGCGGATGATCCACCGAGTAAAAGAAGGAAATGAACGGCACAATAGCGAACGAAAGGAACGCATTGAGCACCAAAATAATAAGAGCCGATAAGCCACCCAGATACTCCGGACCGATAGTCCAGAGCAGAGAAAGTTTGGCCAGTGGCAAGTAGATCAGGAAACCCAGAACAGCCAAGGCAATAAGTGCACTCGATTTCAGCAAGTACCTCTGGAGCGTTTCCCTATCGTGATATCGCGAAACACGATTATTGAGAACGCCTCCAACAGAACTGGTTGCAAAACTAATGAAAGCAGCAATCCGGCTCGCTCCAGCATAAAGTCCGGTTTCAAAAACATTGAGATAACGCTGCACTAAGAGGAGATCAAGATTGGCAATAAGCGTCATTGCCAGAGTTCCAATCATGGCATGCCAGAGAAAAAGCTGAATTTCATTTTGTACCTCTTGCCCTGCTGCTTTAGGCTGTGCCCACATGCCTCGCCTTTCCATCCAAGCAAAAACCCCCGCACCCAAAAGAGGTGCGCCGTAATAAAAAAACGCGATACCATTGAGCGAGGAAAGACCGAGCAGAAAAATAAGCGAAAAACCCAAAGCTTTGAGAACGGCTTGGCCTAAGCTCATCAAACTGGCTTGGAAAAACTTATGCTGTGCCGTGAGTACCAGATAGACATACTCATACATTCCCATGGCAAGGGCACCAAAAAGCGACCACAAAACCATATCCTGATGCGGATACGAAAAGAAGCTCATAATGAATGGCATCAGCGCAAGTCCCAGCACGATCGTGACACTAATGAGTCGCAACTTCCAAAGAAGAACGTGTCCGAGGAATTCTTGAGCCTTTTCTGGATGTCGATACCATTTATTGAGCAGACGAGGAATGAGCTGGTTGAGTCCCAAATCCAGACCTTTAGAGAGAAGGCCCATAATAGCAATACTTACCGAAAAGACACCAAATTTTTCTGGACCCAGCGCGCGTGAGGCCAAAATCATCGCGCCTGCCATAATCACACCAGTAAGAGAAGTTCCTATGATAAGTATGGCGGACTGTCGAAGTGCTTCTGAGCGCTGCGTAGCATGCCAAATTTGTGAGAGAAACTTCATAGGCTCATCATAGCGTATTTTTGCTCGGACAAGCATCTGGCGACCATAACCCGCGCTCACTCTGCTTTGCTTCCTCCTGAGCCGAGCGATAGGCCGCTTGCTTACTGTGAGGCGTTTGGTAGGTATACTCGTGGCCAAATCCACCACGGATGGCCGCTTCTCCATAATCCTGACCATTTACCGAAACATATCGAAGAGGCCGATCATATTTATCTCGCTCGCTCTGGCTTTGGTCAATGTACAGCTCTAGATGAGTGTTTTCTTGAGAAAAAAATGCTTCTGCAAAATCGCTCGCCTCTTGGCCAAAACACTCAACTTCCTTTCTTGGATCTTTGGTTTCTGGGGTGTCGAGCCCAATAATACGAACGCTCTGGTCTTTGCCATCAAAGCGGAAGCGAATGGTGTCTCCATCCACGACTCGAACAAATTCTGCACTGCTCGTAGCAAGAAAGGGTTCTTGGATGGGGTGCGGGGAGGCCACAGGCCTCCCCGCACCCCACAATCCATCTTCAACCAAAGCTAACGCACTGGCAGAAAACCCTAAGGCATCCAAAAGAAGCACTACAAAAAAACTGAGAATCGACTCAATCATGCTTTCATTGTACGGGAAGATTGATACCACTCCACGGTTTCTCGCAAACCCTCGCGGAAAGACGTCTTCGAAACAAAACCAAACTGCTCTCTGGCCCGAGAAACATCAAGCTTACGGCGAGGCTGCCCATCTGGTTTACTGGCATCAAAGAGTATTTTCCCATCATACCCAACGAGTTGGGCAACAAGCGACGCTAACTCGGCAATAGAGATCTCAAAACTGGAACCAATATTCACGGGTTCATTTCCATCATATTTTTGAACAGCCAGAAGAATGGCCTGAGCAGCATCCCGCACAAAGAGAAATTCACGCGTGGCCTTGCCTGTTCCCCAGACAACAACTTCGGGAGAACGCTGCTCTTTTGCCTCACAAAAACGACGAATCAAGGCCGGAATGACGTGTGAACTTTCTGGATCGAAATTATCCCCTGGCCCATAGAGATTAACAGGTAAAAGGTGAATTGCTGGGAAACCATACTGCTTTTGGTAGGCTTGAGCTTGGACAAGCAGCATTTTTTTGGCCAGACCATACGGTGCATTGGTTTCCTCTGGGTAGCCGTTCCAAAGATCATCTTCCTTAAACGGAACGGGTGCAAATTTTGGATATTCACAAATAGTACCCACACCCACAAATTTTTCTACACCAGCCTTGTACGACTCATGAAGAGTATGAACCCCCATAAGCAGATTGTCGTAGAAAAGGGTTGCTGGATTCTCTAAGTTATAGCCAATCCCACCAACATTCGCTGCCAAATGAATAACGATATCTGACCCCTGCACGACTTGCTGAGCAGCGAGAGGATCTCGAAGGTCATATTCTTGCGATCGAGGAACTCGAATCTCTTGAGGCTGATGTCTCGCAAGGGCTTCAACTATGTGCGAACCCAAAAAACCAGACCCACCGGTGACGACTATGACCTTCCCAGCCAGTGAACGTTCCTCTGCCATCACTCTTTTCCTCGTGAGGCTTCTTTGAGCGTCCGGCTACGAACAAGGTCTTCAAAACGCTGTTCCATCTTGCGGAGGGCAAATCTATTAAGAACCATAACAACCGTCAGAATCATGAGCGCCAAGATGACGAGGAGATCAAAAACTCGAGCCACGTGTAAACCCTGAGCGAGTGTCTTGAGACTTTCCGGCAAAATATTCACAAAAATAAATGCAAGCCACATTGCCCACCATACACCAAGTTCTAAGCGGGTAATTTGATCCTTTTTGAAATGTATACGAGCCACATACATCATAAAGAGACCAAAAAACACGAGTAGTATTTGAATCCAGGTCATCATCCTATCCGTAACTGTATCAAAAAAGCGGCCACCCGTATAGCATCGAGGAAAGTCATACCTTTATCGGTATCATGATAAATACTCTCTATTGGCAAAACGGAAAAAGGTATCCCTGCTTGAGCGGCACGCGCGGCTATTTCTGCTTCCACTTCATAACCGTTACTTTTCCATTCTATACTTTGATACGTTTCTCGGGTGAGTGCCTTATACCCGGACGGAATATCTGGAACATAGGCTCCAAAAAGTAGCTTCATCCACCACGATGCCATCTTGTTTCCAGTTGAACGCAACCAGGGCGTTTCATTGCCCATTTGACGTACACCATAAACCATTGGCGAACCAGATTCTAATTCCTGGCAAAAATGCGGAAGCTCACGAGGATCATGTTGGTCATCGCTATCCATAAAGATTACGGCATCCATTTGAAGAAACTCAAACGCGTACTCGCAACCGGTCTTGAGTGCTGCGCCTTTCCCCACATTCACTTCATGAACAAGGACATGTGTTGCGTGCTTTTTTGCTATATAAACGGTTTTGTCGTTGGAACCGTCATCAACAAAAATAACTGGCAATTGGTATTTGGCAACTTTTGTGAGTACCGTTTGCAGGTATTTTTCTTCATTGAGTCCAGGAATAACAACGGCTATCTGCATTGTTTTGATTATACGATACTGAGAAAGATCAGTCCTTTTTTGCGATCATCTCGGCAAGAATTATGGCTGTAAGAGAAAGAAGGAAGAGACTCGATCTCGGCAATGCAAGACGAATATCTTGCCACGCAACCGGGTTTCCAAGAGCAAAAACAATCATGCCAGCAAGCAGCATTATCAATGCAAAAAATAACAAGATTGTGACAGAAAAAAGCCAATCAGAAAGCCTTTTTTTCCTAAGCCATAAGCCTGCTACCAACAAGCAAGCAACGAGAGAAACAACAATACTTGGACTTAAAATGAAACTCAAGAGCGTTCCAGGGATGACCTCCCAAGGCCACGTCTGCCATCCTTGCACGTATACTCTAGCCACAGGGTCAGCCTTTTCGGCGAGAAGCAGTACTTGTACTTTGCTGACATAAGCAAGACGCATCCAGTAAGCATGTATTGCTATAACTCCAACAAGAAAAGGAAGTAATCGCTTCCATTGTGCTCGGTAGTGCCAAAAAAGCCAGGAAAAGATGAGTATCCAATACGGTTCCGCACTTCTGCTTTGTATCGCTGCACTCGCCAGAAGGGCAAGAAAGGCACTGCCAGACCAGCTGAGATTTGGCTTTCTGAGTGTATACAGAAAAAAATGCAACCAGAAACCAACGGCATATATCACAGCGTAACCTTCAATGAAGTTGCTCAGCGATGTTGGAATCAAAAAAAGAATGGACGCAAAGAGTATTCTTGATCGCCACGACTGCCAAGTTACTGCAGCATGAGCAAGGACACTGATCATGAGTGCCCAGGGAATAAAGGATGGATTCTCTACCCCAAATATTTTTGAGAGACCCAAAACGCTCGATGCAAAAAAAGGATGTGACCAATCATAAACCTGTAGAAAATCCGATCTTTGTGTTTCAATCTGAAACTCCTCAATATGCCAGCCAGAAACCATCTGCTCGGCTCGATAGTTGTAGAGCGTGAGATTATCCCAATGAATGGGAAGAACGCTCCATGACCACAATGTGTAAATGAGCAGAGAGAAAAATGTGAAGGCAGCAAGAAAAATCCAAGGAACCTGCCAAAAACTCAATAAGGTATTTTGTAGTGTTTCTAAGTGTGCAGAAAAATCACTTCCATATTTTTGCCATTTTTTTCTTGTACGGAGCCAAATATCACTCACAAGAAGCGGAAGCAGTGTCCAGCCAAAAGCCTGTAAAACCACTCCAACAGAGAAAAAGGAAAAACCGGCTAGCCAAAGTGTCGTCGTGATCACTCCACTTGCTGCTAATCCAGCAGGAAAATACAGAAAGAAACGAACCTGACGCCATCCAAATACAAAACGAATGATCCCATAACCAACACTCATAAGAAGCAAACAAAAAAGCAACGTCACTGCATACTCCAAATCTGGCATGTGTTTTGCGAAAACGCTGAATGAGAAATCTGCTCAGCGCTCAAGAGAAGAAAACATGGTTCACTCTTTTCTGTTTCTTCATTCACATAACGAAGCGTGAATAAATCACTATGAAGAATAGCTCGAACTATAGCGGGATTTTGGCTGAGACCTAATGATCTCTCACGAGGGAAGACAAGTGATATTTCTTGCCCCACAAATCCTTGTTCGAGATGAGATCGTAGCGCAAAAAGCTGTCCCATCTGATCGGCTGGATGCAAGCGAACAAGTTGAGACTCCCATGGTTTCCCCATCATTTGGCGCATTTCCCAAATCTTGGTGTAGGTATAGACGTACCATTTTGGAAAAAAGAAAATGAGAAAGAGAAGTAAAAAAATCCAGCCAATCCATCGCTGCAAAAAAACAAACATGTAACGCTATTCTAACGCAGGTTAGATATAGTATGCTTGGCAAGTATGTTGCGCCTGTTCCCTCTCTTGCAAAAACATCTCGCTTTTTTCATGGCACTGGCTGTTGTGCTTTTTATTTCACTTCTCTATGCTCGACCATTTTTATCTCAAAGAACACTCATGGGCAATCTTGAGCCTTTTCCGGATACATTCCATTACCTCGTTCCTGCGCGTAGCATTACCGAAGGAAAAGGACCTATTCTATGGAGAGAAGAGGGGGCTGAGGCGGCACCTGCGGTGCCGCCCCTCTACGCCATTTTTCTGTCTCCAATTTTTCTCTTTCAGGATGATCCTCGTTGGTTCTATATTGTGAATGTAGCGCTCATTGCTGGATCAGGGGTTTTTCTTGCCAAAACAGTTTTTTTTACAACAAGAAGTTCATTTCTTTCCATCCTTGCTGTTTTTCTCTATCTCACCAACCACTTTATTCGTTGGATTCCCACCCTAGCGATGAGTGAATCATTGCTCCTTTTTCTCTTTTCCTGGGCAATGTGGCTTCTTTTTGCTCCAAAAACGCAACGGCGAGTCGCGTTAGCAGCTTTCTTAGCCGTCAGTCTGTATGCAACAAAATTTGCCGCAGCTCCACTCACGCTAGCCTATGGCATCAGTTTTTTGCTTCATCTTTTTCATGAAAAATCACCGAAAGAATTCTATGGCATTTATGTTTGGGCAGGCTTATTTGCCACCTTTTTCTTCCTCACCTGGCAACAACTCTATACGTCTACCAATATTGTCCTCCAATTTATCTGGCAAATTTCATCACTTATTCCAGGGATGAATGACTGGCTTCTTCAAAGGCCTTCAGAAGTTTTACAGGCTCAGGGCACTGGTGGAGATTTCTTTTCACTGTCTTTTTTTCTCCAACACTTCCCGCACTACATGAAAGTACTTTTCGGGGTTCCCGGGACATTCTTGTGGGATCATCACGCCTTAACTTCCTTTACTCTTGGAACTTCAGCATTCTTGGGTTGGATCTGGTCAGTTTGGAATAAAAAGACACGTTTATTTTCTCTTTCACTGATCTTTCTTTTGCTTCTACAAACACTCTTCATGAGCACTTTTGCAGCATTCGATATTCGTTATATTATTACTGAACTTCCCATAATCATCTTTTTCTCAGTGTATTTTGTTTACAAAATGTCACAAATCATTACAAGAAAATTGACTTTTATTCCTGAGAATACTCTTCATTTTTTCGTATCATCTCTGCTTATTCTGAGTGTACTTCTCTCTCAATATCAAAACTTTCGTTTACAGATTGCGCTCAACATAAAGTATCAAAAGGATCCTTGGATCCTCATTGCGATTCAAGAACATGATGCCTTTTTCCAGGCACGAGGAGAAAACCCTCATCTTATTTCTGCTCTTATCCCTTATCACTATGATTTCTTTGCACAAACAGATTTTGCGCTGCTCCCTCTTTCTTTACAACAAGATTTTGCGAGATCTCATATCTCTGCTACCAATACCTGGGGAAAAGCAAACTATGATGATCTTATCTCTCATTACACTTCACTTATAGAAAGTGGTGAAAAAGTATATCTCACAAACGCTGGGCTCGGAAACTCAGAATCACTGCAAAGAGATTTTAGACAAATACAAGAATCATTCAGGAGTAGCCAAATTTTTGAAGGCTGCTTAGGATCGTGCAATCTTTATAAACTTACTTTGCTTAATGATGGTCAGAATGATTGAAAGAAGAGCAAACACTCTCTGATGCTTTCTCCTGTTAAGCTTCTCATAGTCTGGACGAATAGTAGGCATGGCTGAAGGTTTAACCTTTCCCAGGGAATGTGCCTCAAGATAGGCGTCGGCTGTTTTTATCTTCGTATGCGTTGAGTTTTTGCCAAAACCAGCATTATGGACAAGATTGTATTTTGGAACAATAGAAAATCGTCGCTCAAGAATATTGGTCATACTCCAAATATAAGCCCAGCTATCGAGCTCCCCACTTAATGCACGTTGCACATTTTTTATAAAAGCTTCTGGAATCTTTTTCTCTCGAAGCATTGCTTGAACTTCTGGTTTATCTAAAACTTTCTGTCCATTTTTAGCAAATGAATCATAGCTCTGCCAACGGTTTGCCCAACTCGCCCAACCCCAAATATTGGAGTACTCGCTCAGAAAATAGCTTTCGGAGATGGGTGTTTTCCCCTGGAAATTGACCGCACTAATGAGAGAAGTACGTGAGTCATCTTTGTATTTTTCAAGAAGCTCACTCGCAAAAGAAAAAAAGGAGGAATCGACGAGACAATCATCTTCCAAAATAATGCCACTCTCCACTTGAGAAAAAAACCAAGTGATCGCTTGAGAAACACCTTGCTGACATCCCAAATTTTTGTCACGAAAAAGCGTTTGTACAGAACAGGGCCAATCAATGTTTTTAAGACAATTTCTTGCCGAATCAACACCCACCGCATCTTCAGGCGATTTTGGGCCATCTCCAGCAATAAAAAGTTTTTTGGGACGAATTTTACGCAAAGAACGTAATGCTTCTTCAACATGATCGGGACGATTATAAATGAGTAAAAGTAGAGGCGTATTCATATTGATAATTCCTGGCTATAATGTGATGAGCTATGAAACATCACGTTCTTTTTTTAATCGGCATTGTTTTTGGAAGAAAGATTTTTTTCCCACTTGGACTCATTCTACAGCATATTGCGCATCGAATGATGGGTATTGGCAACTACGAAAACCTTTCTGTGAGCGGCGAAAAATGGATTCTGGAATATATTGCTCAGAACACAAAAAATGATGATGCTCAGAGAGATTTTGTTTTTGTGGATGTGGGCGCTGGAGCAACCAGCGCCCATACGGATATACTCCTCAGACTCTTTGGCTCAGGTCTGCAGGCACATCTTTTTGAACCAATGCCCGCTTCTTTTTCTCAGCTTCAAAAGAAATTTTCTCGCCAAAAAAATGTCATTTGTCATAATCTGGCTGTTGGAAAGCAAAACGGAACCGTGACACTCTGGGATAAAAATGAAGAAAACACGCATCATGCCACTACACAAAACGAAGCTTTATCAAAAAATCAAAAAAGTATTTCTCACAAAATACAACAAATTGAACTCCAGTCCTTTTTTAAGGAACACTCACTCGCCCCAGATTTCCTCAAAATTGACGTTGAGGGCTACGATTTCTTTGTCCTGCAGGGCCTAGGAGATTCGTTGACAGACATCCCGTTCATCCAATTCGAATTTAATTCTATGCATGCTTTTGCTGGTGTTCAGTTCAAAGATTTCTTTGATCTTCTCACTCCCAACTATCGACTTTACAGAATTTACCAAGATGGTCTGTTAGAAATTACTGAATATAATCCTCTTTATCAAGAAATATTTGAGTTTCAAAATATCCTCGCCATCCGCCGTTGATCAGAATTACCCTACTCGGAGTAAAGATCTAAAAGTTTTCTCGCTGATTGATCGTAACTTTGGGTGAGTATTTTGGGCTGTCGTCGCTGAGATTTTTCGCTTACTGCCCTGGCATCTTTCTGAGGATCAAAGGAAAAAGCAAAAACCTCTTTTTGCGCAGATTCTCTGTAACAAGTTTTCTCGCCAACAAAAACTGTCGAGCCAGCCGCCAGTGCTTCATACACGGGAAAACCGAACCCTTCGTAGCTGCTTGGAAAGAAGAAGGATAAGCAATTCTGATAGAGCGAAACCAGATGTGTAAGAGAGACTTTTGGCAACACAATAATACCTTGTATTTTTTCTGATTGAGCGTAAATCTCTTTTGCCAATCGACCATTTTTTCCAACGATTATGAGTGAAGCATCGGGGTGGGATTTTTTGAGTTCAGGCCAAAGTTCAAGAAGATACGATACATTTTTGTGAGGGTACATCGCGCTCACGCACAAGAAAAATGGTTTCTTTACAAATGTAGGTAAAGACTGAGGTTCCTGCAAGAGCTGGAGAAACTGCTCATCAAGGCCTGGTTCGATTACTCGCATTTTTCTTCCATACTGCGGATAGAAGTGTTGGAGTCTGCTAAGGGAAAAGGCGGAATCAGTCACAATAAAGTCGGCCGAATATAAGGAAGCAGCCATGAGCGCGCGCGTTACCGCGCGCGCCAAAAATCCCTGATCCTCCGGAAAATCCCGCCAATTGGCATCGTGCACCGTAATGACTTTTCGCGCTGGCGCCAAAAACGGACCAATATATCCAAAGGAATGAATCACATGAGCGTCAGCGCGCCACACTTTCCATGGCAAAACGAGCTGCTCGTACAGCAATCGTTGCCAGCGCCATTTGGCTGAAACGCCACAGATTACTTTTCTCCAAGCAGCGCTCGTGAGTGAAAAAGTTTGAGCGTTCTCCCTGTTGCAAAAAAGAACACTTGGCAAAGGTTTAACCTTCTCGAGGGAAGCGAGCAAAGAACGGGTGTAGTACTCCGTCCCACCAACCTCGTTGGGTACAAGAAAAAGGGTGTTGTAAGCAATATGAAGACTCATACTTTAAGACTCTCCAAGGCCAAAGAAGCAATAGCTTTCGTAGAGATATCCTGAGCTTGGTCTGAACTCACCAGCGTTTTTCCCTGATCCAGTCTGTAAAAAAGAGGATTGAATGGGCCTAAACCAACCAGAGATAAAATTTGTGCTGAACGTAAGCCTAAATGGTTACGCTTACGAATCTGCTCATTAGCAATATGACCCAAGCCTGTATCTAGAGTTATGACTAACCGAGTTCCGTCAATCTCCTGCATGATCTCTGGAATATCAGCATCAACTATATTATCCCTCAGAGTGTCAATAATTTTCGCAAGACGAGGGAAGTCGGTCTTACCATTCTTTTTTACCATATCAGCAATTCTCCTCAAGATTTCTTCAGGAAAATCTGGATGAGTACGCCCTCGAACAATCTTTATGCGAAGATTATCCATATTTTTATCAAGGAGATCAAAAATAAGCTCTGCCCAAGACTGCGCTTCAAGAAGTTTTGTCCCATTACCTTCGGCAGCATCGCAAAAGATAAGAACATCGCTTTTTGATCCTGGATGAATATTTTCCTCAATGCGAACGGGAACAATATCAAAATCCTCAGGAATAGAAAGATCAAAAAGATATCGTAACTTAGTAGTTTGATCAATAATTTGGTGTGCTGTATACGTAAAATATTCATGAATTTTCTTTTTACTTTTCTGTACAAAGCGTCTCAGATCATGATTTTGTTCATCATCGACTTTAGAAACCGTATAACTCCAAGCCGAAAAAAGATCTCTTCCTTCTTTACCGGTTTGCGTTTCCGCGAAAACAAACTGAGAATCTTTCCCCCCGAATTGCTTGCGAATAATAGGTTGATAGAGGGATGGATTAAAGAGGACTGTTTTACTTGACGTTTCATTTACATCGGCAATAAGTTCTTCACTTGGAGAAGTTTTCCGTAGTTTGAGATTTTGTGGAAGATCTTCCTCTCGAAATATTTCCGGATTTCGTGTCAAAAAATAAATATTTTTATCTGGATAAGTATGCGCAAAAGCGCGTGCATAGCGAATATGATGTACCGTGTCGCCAAGTCCATCATGATGCCCACAAACAACAATTTCATGAGCTGAATCCATTTTTTCTCGATACTCTCGCCACTTGGTAAAATCGGTGGGAAAATTTTGCTCGCCTGATTTGACATCAGGGCGAGGAGATCCACCAAGAATCGCTGCTTTTACCTCGCTCGTTGGAAAAGTTCTCCTATACTCCTTTTCACTGATTGGTCCGTGAAGAAGTACCTGTTGCGAAGAGCCCTCAAGACTCTCATGTGATTTTCCTGATTCCTTTTCCCTCTTCCAAAAAAATAGTGGCGACATTCCTCTACTCTACTCGGAACCAGCGGCGTTTTCCAGCTCTGAGCACTTGTCCGCTTTGAGCAGTAATCAAAGAAAAGGGATCGAGCAGCTTTTGGCCAGCCAGCTCAACGCCACCTTGTTCGATGAGACGTCGTGCCTCAGAACGTGATGAAAATGCTCCTGTGCCCATAACAAGATCCAGAGTAGAAAGCTCACCCGAAACCTGGATCAGAGGAAGATCTTCAGGAATTTCCTGATTCTGTACCGTTTTTTGGAAATGCTCCTGCGCCGCCTGCGCCGCCTCAACGCTATGATACTGAGCAGTAATATCCAAGGCCAAGAGCTTTTTGGCTTCCATGGGGTGAAGCTCACCCGTTTGCAGCTTTGCCTCCATCTCTTCGATTTCTGCTAGAGAAAAGTTGGAAAGCAAGCGGAGGTAATCAGGAATAACTTCATCAACCACAGACATCAACTTGCCAAACATATTCTCAGGCGTTTCGGTAAGGGAAATAAAGTTGCCAAAAGACTTTCCCATTTTTCGCCCATCGCTGCCAACCAGGAGTGGCACCGTGAGGACGAATTTTTCGCGGCCATTCATTTCGTGCTGCAGCTGCCGTCCAACCATCATGTTAAAAAGCTGATCATTGCCGCCAAGCTCCAAATCAACATCCATAACCACCGAGTCATACCCCTGCAAAAGTGGGTACATCATCTCGTGCGCAAAAATGGGAAGATTATTCTTGAGTCGCTCCTGGAACATATCTCGTTCCATAAGCTGCTGCACAGTGGCGTGAGACATCAGTTTTACCACTTGTGGGAAGGTCATGGCATCAAGCCAGTCGCCATTTTTCCGAAGAGTAATTTTACCAAAATCTAAAATTTTACTGGCTTGATCTCTCCAGGTTACAAAGTTGGACTCAATATCCTCATCGGTGAGCACTGGTCGCGTCTTGTCCCGGCCCGTTGGATCGCCAATCTTCACTGTACCGTTACCGATAAGCAAAATCACTTCATGGCCTGCTTCGGCAAACTGCTGAAGCTTGCGCAAAACCACCGCGTGGCCAAGGTGTAATTGGTTTCCCGTGGGATCAATTCCCAGGTAGAGGCGGATTTTCTTTTCAGCCATGAGCTTATTCAGCCCAACAGCACTTGGTAAAACCTGATCTACTCCTCGAGTGAGTATTTCTGGCAGCTGTGATTGCACTTCGTTTTGCATCTTTCCTCCTGTTGGGTAGGTCAAAAAAAACCCACCCGTTGCTTTAGCAACAAGGGCGGGGAACATCCACGCGGTACCACCTTGCTTCCGGAGAAAACTCCGCTCATTCAGGACAAAACTCGAGAGGTGTATTTCCTTTTTGACGCTAGGTGAGCTTTCAGCAACCGCTCACTCTCTCGTTACCGCGACAAATCGTACTCGGATTCTCTGTCATCGTTTTGTGTATTTATTGTAATAGAGAGGCAAAAAATATCAAGCCTTATTCTGTCCAGGCTTCCAGGGGGCGGACTGCAAAATAGGAGCGTAAACATCATCTTCCATTTCGATCACCAGATCTGCTAACTCTTGTTCACTTGGCGGACGATCCTGAAAGGTAATATCCCGAATCTCGCTGACTAAAGCTATAGGCGTGCACTCATTGGTTTCTCCCATTTCGTACACAGCCGCCGCAGCCAAGGCCTGAGCAACATTCACTTGTGTCATTTCCATAGGGCGGCCAAAAAGATCAGGCTGATCAATCTTGCGTGAAAGCGCCAAAAATCCGCTGTGAGAAAGCGCCGCACCCGTAACGCCCCAAAAAAGCGGCGTCGTTTTACTATCGGTAACGATTACTCCCACTTCTTTTAAATGACGGTGCTCACGCAGCCAGTGCCAAATATCATTGGCCCATCCCTGTAAATCCTCAGGCCAAAGAATAAAGTGACCGTCGGCATTAGAGGCATCGATCCCTGCATTCACAAAGAGGTGATGATGCTTAATGGCCAGCATCATGTTGTACTTGGAGGAATGGGGTTCGGTGTACCACTCCGCCGTTTGACGGACAAGATCATGCTTATTCACGCCCTGCGCTGGTACTAAGTTGCCTTCGGCAAAGCTAAGCACTTTGGAAGTAATGGCTAAGACAGTGCGCTCGGGAATATCTTGAGGCAGAGTGGCATCAAGAATAGCCCACAGATCGTCATTTTTTTGAATAATTGGAGTAGCAATAGCCTGAACGCGCATGCCCACATTGTAGCACTGGCAAAACCGAGCAAGACGCGTAATAATGAAAGAATGTTTTCGTTTCGTTCTTTGAGCGGGTTCTTTCTTGATGTGGTTGAAACCGTCGTGGTCGCGCTCTCAATTTTTCTCGTGATCTATCTCTTTTTCATGCAGCCGCATCAGGTAAATGGTCAGTCTATGGAACCAACTTTTGCCAGCGGCGAGTATGTCCTCACCGATAAAGTCTCGTATGGGCCTGCCAATAAGCATGGCACCATTCGTCGCGGTGATGTCGTTGTTTTTCACGCACCAGAAGCCTCCGGTTGTCCCAAAGGTACAGGCTGTGACTTTATTAAGCGCGTTCTTGGCCTCCCTGGCGACACTTTTGCGGTAAAGGACAATGCGATTTGGGTGAATGGGCAGAAACTTCCCGAACCGTACATCCCACCAGAAAACTACACACGTGCTGGAGAGTACACGGCTGGTGGTCGTGAAGTTTTCCTTGGCGACAACGAGTATATGGTTATTGGTGACAACCGCCCGTACTCTTCCGACTCCCGAGTTTGGGGACCAGTAGGTAAAGAGGCCATTGTTGGACGGGCCTTTTTCCGATATCTCCCTGTAGAAGTAATGGGAATTATTCCTCGAGTTGAGTACGATGGTTTTAGCGCTACTGGTGAGTTTTCTGGTGCCTCGGCTGACTCTTCTTCTGAAGAAGGAGAATCGAGTTCTGGCAATATGAATGACCGACCAGGTTTTGGCGGCATCTAGGTTTTAACGTATTACGCTGTAAACAGCAATAATGAGCCAGTTATGCAGTTTTTGCAGTGCGAGAAGCGGCAGAGGAACACCGCATCTATGCGCGGTATCCAGCTGCTCGGCCATTTGTTTGCGGTAGGCACTCCCACCTTTTGACTGCGAATGCACGCGAAATGCTGACAAAACTTCTGGCAGCAGGAAGACTGGACCAAACTTGAGCGCTTTGAGCCAAAACTCGTAATCCATGGTGTAACGTCTATCCACCGAAAAACTACCGATTTTCTCATGCAACTCGCGGCGCCAGAAAGTGCTGGGTTGAATAATGGGGTTATTGATGCCTAAAACGAATGGTTGGAGGAAAGGCAGGCGGCGCAGCGCAACGCGCTGCGCCGCCTTATACATCGTAATTATTCCTTCACGAGGGGCATTCTTTTCATCTACCACATTATAACCGCCACTCACCCAAAGGGCTTCTGGATGTTTCTCAAAAG
>CAYWTN010000010.1:25348-41572 GCA_964460975.1 uncultured Pseudomonadales bacterium | reverse complement strand
AACATTTGCGGAGAGAGCAGGAATGGCCCATCGCCTGGATCGTGACACGAGCGGTGTTTTGCTTGTGGGAAAGTCGCCAGAAATAATGGATGTTCTTTTGGAACAATTTAAGCAGCGACAAGTAAGCAAGACCTACCAAGCGCTTGCACACGGAAAACTTCCCGCCAGTGTGGGAGTGGTTGATGCCCCTATTTTGCGCGATCCAGAAACGAGAACGCGTTTTATTGTGAGTGAGGGTGGGCGAGAGAGCAGGACACTCTTCCATGTGGCACAGGAGTATAAAGGTTTTGTTTTGCCTCGATTGCAGGCTGTTTGGAAAGAAGAGATTTCGCTCAAAGAGCTTGAGAAGAAAATAATGCAGTATCAGGGTTTTTCCCTTGTTACGCTTCAGCCAAAAACCGGCCGTACACATCAGATCCGCGTCCATCTTCGATTTTTAGGAAATCCGATCGTAGGCGATTATCGCTATAACACGCCCAAACGTTCTTTTTTTGATGCGCAGTGGTGTCCTCGCCAGTTCTTGCATGCGCTGAGCCTGCGTTTTGTTCATCCCGTGACGGGTGAGGCTCAGACCGTCACCGCGCCTTTGCCGTCAGATCTTGCTCAGGTGCTCACGCTTCTTGAGGCTAGGGTCTAACCTTACAGGATGAGCATGGCATCACCAAAGCTAAAGAAACGGTATTCTTTTTCGATGGCGTGCTGATAGGCATGCCCAATCTGAGTTTGGAGGAAGTCGGAGAAAACTTCAGTGTTTTGTGGTGTGGTACAGAAGGCACTGATGAGCATGAGCAGCGTGGATTCTGGGAGGTGAAAATTTGTTATTATCCCTTTGCACACGCGAAAAGAGTAGGGTGGAGTGATGAAAATGTTCGTATCTTGTTGTATTTCTTTGAGAGGATGCTCAGGAAAGGAGAAATACTGTGCCGCCGCCTCTAAAGCTCGCATCGAAGTAGTGCCTACCGCAATGATACGTCGGTTTTCTTGCTGCGCAAGGTTAAGGATTTCTGCCGTTTCCCCCGAAAGGGAAAACCACTCACTGTGCATGTGATGGGCGGAAACATCATCTTCCTTGACGGGCAAGAAAGTTCCTAGTCCCACATGGAGCGTGAGGTCGGCAATGATGACACCCATTTTTTCGAGTTTATCGAGCAGTTCTTTCGTGAAATGGAGTCCTGCAGTTGGTGCCGCCGCCGATCCAGCGTCTTGAGAGTAAATAGTTTGGTAGCGTTCCGGATTACCCACAAACTTTTCGATGTAGGGTGGAGTAGGGAGTTCACCATGCGCATTGAGGGCAGATAAAAGATCCGCGCCACCAGGAGTGACAAGCACCTTGCGGGAATAGCCTTCTTTTTCTTGGCAGGTAATCGTAATGGGTCCAATCTTCACTATTTGTTCCTCTTTGAGCCCTGGTCGGCTGAGGGCCGTCCAAGTTTCGCTCTCTGGTTGCTGGGAAAGGCGCTTGATGAGTAAGACTTCCACCTTGCCGCCTGTGGTTTTGGTGCCAAACAGGCGCACGGGGAGCACTCGGGTTACGTTGCGAACCAGCACGTCTCCTGCGCGTAGAAAACGAGGAAGATCATAGAAATGAGCATCTTGGTGCTGCCCAGTTTGGCGATCAAAGACCAGGAGTTTGCTGTGATCGCGAGGCTCAACCGGTGTCTGAGCAATCCGCTCGTCGGGAAGTTCGTAAAAGAATTGTTGCCGTTTCATGACAGGCCGAGTATAGCACTCTCTGGTACAATTCGTGGGTGGATAGCAATAAAATTTTTTCATTTACCCTCGAGGCGCAAAAGGGGCATGCCCGTGCTGGTGTTATGCAGACCGCTCATGGCACGGCTCTCACACCTATGTTTATGGCAGTGGGCACGCGAGCTTCCATTAAAACGCTCTCAACTGAGGATATTCAGGCCATCAATCCGCAAGTGGTTCTTTCCAATACATACCATTTGTATCTGCGACCAGGACATAAGCGGATTGCTCGTTTGGGTGGGTTACACCGTTTTATGCAGTATGACCGGCCAATGTTGACCGATAGCGGTGGTTTCCAGGTTTTTAGCCTGGGTGAACAGTTGCGGCAAAAAGGCGCGCAAGAATCTCCACTCAAACCAGCCAAACTTACGGAAGAAGGAGTAGAGTTTACGTCTCATCTTGATGGCTCCCGACACATGTTTACCCCAGAGCTTTCTCTGGAGATTCAGCAGCACTTGGGCGCCGATATCATTATGGCTTTCGATGAGTGTATGCCAGACGATGCCACTCTCGATTACGGGCGGACGTCTCTTGATCGCACACACCGCTGGGCGCTTCGTTGTTTGCAGTCTTGGGAAGCTGCCAACAGAAAGAGTGAGCAAGGCCACTACCAGGCGCTCTTTGGCATTATCCAGGGAGCAATGCACCGAGAGCTCAGGCAGGAAGCGGCTCAGATGTTTGCGCAGTTGCCTTTCGATGGGCTCGCGCTTGGTGGTGAAACAATTGGTTACAACATGGCGGGAACGGTCGAGGTGATGTCTTGGGTGCGCGATCTTTTGCCTGCCCAAAAGCCTCGTTATGCCATGGGTTTGGGGCGTGATCCGCAGAATCTTATAGATGCGGTTCAGGCAGGGTTCGATATGTTCGACTGCGTTGGCCCAACTAGACTGGCTCGTAATGGCGCGCTCTATCATGGAAAACTGGTTGAAGATGCTCAAGGATGGCACTGGGAAAGTGAGTTTTCTAAGGGGCGTCTGCCCATTGGAAATGCGCGTTTTTCCGAGGACACAGAAGTGATTTTGCCAGGTTGTGATTGCTATACCTGTTCGCATGGGTATACCCGGGCATATTTGCACCATTTGGCACGTTATGAGGAGCTCAGTTACTATCGGCTTGCCACGTTGCACAATGTGCGCGTGATGGTTCGTTTGACCGAACAGCTTCGTCAGTCTATTGTGTCTCTATGAATATTGGCGCCCGCCTGCCAGCTTTTGCGCGACGTCCTTCTCGTGGCCATGAGAAAGGTTTAACCTTGTGGCAAAGTTTCTTTTTTACCGTGCTCGTGAGTTTGTTTCTTGTTGTTTTTCTGTTGTATCGTCAGCGGGAATGGGAGCAACGAGGGCAGCGAGCGGTATTGGTTGTCCATGAGCAGGAGCAAGGTGTTCGGCAGCGTCTCACGTTGGTGGTAGCCGACCCCATTCAGTCCGACATCCATATTCTGCCACTGCCAGAAAAACAGTACGTGGTTACCGCGATTGCTCGCTATGGTGCCTACCAAACCGATGCTCTGGCGGGTTTAACCCTTCTCGAGGGGCTTGATTGGGAGTTTTTGGAGCAGTCACTGTCGCGAGAGTATGGTGTGGTGATCGATGGAATTTTCTGGACACATGAGTCGGAGATCAAAAGCGATGCTGGAGTACGTGGTTTAGCCTGGCAAGGGATTCTCAACAGGGTGAATACCACTCTTTCCTATTGGGATCGCTGGACCTGGTGGCGGTTGGTTCGTTCGGTGCCTAGCTATCAGGTAGAGCTGGCCAAAACAGAGGATTGGGTTGATGCAGAAGGGCGGCTGCGCACGCTGGCCTATGAGTCCTGGGCAGAGAAGAAGATTCAGGATGAGCAGATTCGTCAAAGTGGCATTGCCGTGGTGGTTCAGAATGGTTCCCAAATACAAGGCGAAGCCAACCGCGTGGCACGTATGTTGCGGATTGTAGGCTATGCTGTGCGCAATATTGATACCATTGACCCACAAGAGAACACAAAAATTGTTCTATCGCAAACGAGGGAAGAGAAGAGTGAAATTGCTTGGGCAGTCTCACGCCTCAAAGAGCTCTATCCGCAAGCTACAGTGGAGGAAAATACAGAAGTAGCACAACGAGCCCGCGCCGATATAGTGCTTGTTATAGGGAAAAACCAGGAGGGGAGTTTTACTCTTCGTCGTCCGTAAACTCGGGGAATTGGTCGCTGTCGAGCGCGTCATCGAGATCGCTGGAGTCGAGTGCTTGGTTGCCTTCGTCACCTTCGGTTTCGGCCGTATAGACAGGATCTTCCTCATCTCGTGCAATCTCTGAGTGGTCAATAGCCAAGATATTGAGGCTATCCACTGGGAAAGAAGCAATATGCTCAACGCCTTTTCCTCGGCGAATTTCACGGATGAAAAGGGTAACGCTGTTATTTTTGAGTGATTGAACCTTGGCACTGTACTCGGTACCAGCCTCGATGAGCGGGCGAATGCGGCTCGCAAGATCGTCTGGAAGGCTGCCAATGTACACGCCGTCAGCTTTTACGCTGATGCGGCTTTTGGTAGCGTCCAGGGTGCAGTTGCTGCCAATACTCATCTCTTGGATAACATCGCTGCCTGCCAGTCTTGTGAGTGTGACAGAACGAGTTTTTCCTGGTTCATCAATGTATTCATTGTGCTTAAGAGCTTTGGGGAGCTTAACGGGTTGCTTCTTTTTAATGACCTCAAGATATTTTTTGGCCACCGCATTGGCTTTATCGAGAGAGAGAACACGTTCGTAAACATCTTTGGCTTTGTCATTCTGTGCCGACTGGAGATAGGAAAAACCGAGACGATTCAGTGCGCCAATATTATTGGGATCTTGTTCGAGAATCTCTAAATTGAGCTGCTGAGCGTCTTCCCAGCGCTCCTCTTGAGCAGATTTTATAGCGCGGTTTTGTAGGACAAGAAGTGTGTTCATAACGTTGTTCTCCGAATGATATCATACGCACAGGCACACACCTAGAACACATATGGCTGGACATAATAAATGGACGAACATTAAGAATAGAAAAGGCGCTCAAGACAAGAAAAAGTCTCGAGATTTCTTTCTTGTCGCCAAGATGATTCGTACAGCCGTAAAAAAAACCAACGATGGAAATCCCGATACCAATCCGCATTTGCGACTGGCGCTTGAGAAGGCGCGCGCGGTGAGTATGCCCAAGGAGAACATTGCTCGTGCCATTGACCGCGCGCTCGGAAAAGGGGAGTCTGGTGAAAGTATCCAAGAGATGCTGTATGAGGGATATGGGCCAGGTGGGGCGGCGTTGCTTGTGCTCGCAGCCACCGATAATGTCCAGCGCACCGCCGCCAATATTCGCTTCATTTTTTCCCGTAACGGAGGTTCTTTAGGTGGACCTGGGTCGGCTACCTTTATGTTTTCCCGCCAGGGGGATGGCAGTTTTGTTCCAACAATGACCACACAACTGAGCGGAGAAGACACTCTTCAGCTCCAAGAATTGATCGCACTTTTGGAGGATGATGATGATGTTGAAGAGGTTTTCACCACGGCCAGCTTGGAATCAGAAGGTGAAGACGGGAGTGATTTATGAGGAGAAGAGAGAAATTTGTTCTTGCATCAATTATTCTTTCTGTCTTGCTCATGCTTGTGCAGTATACTCCGCTTGAGTGGAGGCCGCTTTCACTCCTTATTTTTGCCCTCATTGCCTATGTTTTGGCCGCTTGGTCTCTGTTTGAGAACCTCGATGGTATTGAGTGGCTCACCATTGTTCCACTGCCTGCATTGTATGCACTCTCGGTTTCGTCATTCTATTTTCTCCTGCCCAGCAGTTGGGTCGCTCGGATCGGTATTTTGGCGCTCTTTGGACTGGGCATGTATGCACTTTTCTTGGCTGGGAACATCTTTACTATTGCTAAAGTGCGCACTATTCAGCTTTTGCGAGCGGCTCAGGCGGTTCTGTTTCTGTTTTGTCTTATTGCTGCGCTGCTCGCCTTTAACACGGTTTTTTCCTTAGGACTCTTATTCATTTGGAATGGTCTAGCGTGCGCGGCGATAGCCTTTTTGTTGAGTTTCTCGTTTTTCTGGTCGATCCGACTCGAGAAGCGCTTGAGTGGAGAAGTGCTGGCACTCACCATCCGAACGGCCTCATCACTCGGTTTTTTGGCTATGGCACTTTCGTTTTTCCCAGGCAAGCTCTGGCCATCTTCACTTTTCCTCATGACGGCCATGTACGCGCTTTTGGGGCTAGGGCAGTCATCGCTCGAACAAAGGCTGTTTACCAACACGCTCAGAGAGTATCTTGGTGTATTTACGAGTGTGGTTATCGTCTTTTTTATCCTTTTACCGTGGAAATAATGCTATCTTTGTCCAGGCTAGTATGCCTGGATTTTTTTGTGGCAGTAGAGAAGAGAGAAGGGGAAGGTAAGTTGTTATAACGTCCCATAATATAATAATTATTATAAAAAAAGGGACGTTGTATTTTCACGCGTGAAAACGAAACAAACCCGAAAGAGCGGGATCACGTGATATTTATTGATATAGTTAGAGCGGGTTTTTTGATCTAAAATGTGGATAACTTGAGTCTGAGGTGGAGGCCGAGTTTGCAAGAATAAATATATCGTTTGTGGGAAAGAAAGAGGGAAAGCATACAAAACCCGAAGCTGCTTATAAGGAAAGCCTCGAGAGGGGTTTTAGCAGCTTTTGGGAGGAGTGCTAAGATTGTGTGCAAAATTCACATTAATTCCCCATGAAAGAGGTAATTCTACGTAATTCATTGTTACTTTTGGACGGTATTCTCTTCCAGAATAGGTGCCTGCATATTTTTTGTTTCAACCCGAATCTCCTGATATCTAGTCGCAAAATGTATATTGTGCGACATGCAACATCTACGCGGAGAAGGGCTTCTCTCGCGGTTTGCTTGTCATCATAATGTCTGCGCTATTGTTTTTTCTCTGCAATTCTTTGGATATTTTGGCCGCTCTTCTCCACCGACTGGCTGAGCAAAAAGTTTTTTTCAAAATGGAGAAAAACCCGAACGTTTTTCTTTCAAATATCCTCATTAGGCAGATTGAGCACCGTCTTTACATGCATAATGTATCGCTTTTGTATAAAAAAGCCTATTTTGGGCATCTTAGAGCCTCGACCCCTGGAGGGCCTTCAGAAAATATGATTGTTCCAGGCTAGCGCTTGAGAATGGATGCTTTTTGTCAGGAAGGAGTGTGTGATCGGCTCTCTTTTTTACTTTTTTACCTTGGAGTTTGAAGTGTGAGCGTATGTTGCCATGACTCAGCAGCTGAGATTGTTTTATGGTTGGTTAGTGTTGTCAGGATGAGCAATGCTTCTTTATATGTCGCACATTGCTTTTAAAGATCCGCTATACAATTTTGTTTTTTTTAAGAACGTCGCAGAATGATCGTATTTTCTCATCATCTTGACACAAAGACGATCTTGTCGCAGAATGAAAGGTGTTCTTCTGCTCAAGAATCGCTCTCATGGAGCGAGTGACTCATGGGTGAAGGGGAGACAAGATGTCCTGCTCTCCCCTTTTTCTCTCGAGTTTGAGATTTCTGTGAAGTGGGCTTTTTGAGCACTTCTGTTTGAGAAAATCTCACGTATAAAAGACGTATAAATAGGCAAAAAGGGTGTTTTTTATCACCTAGCAATTAAAGTATATGAGTGCTAACATCAGCCAGAAAACCCTTACCAGCCAGATAACCGAGTACCTCGAGCACCTTGAGGTGGAGCGAAACCTCTCTCCCCTCACGATTCGAGACTACCAACTGTACCTTTCACGTTTTGCGACATGGGCGGCTTCCTATGGTCTTAAACGTATTCAAGATCTCGACCTCTATGCCATTAAAAAGTATCGTCTCATGTTGGCACGCTTGACCACTCCATCAGGCGACGTGCTTTCGACGCGAACACAAGCCTACTACATCATTGCTTTGCGTTCGTTTCTCAAGTGGCTTATCAAGATGGACGTCACGGTTTTACCGCCCGAAAAGATCGATTTGCCTAAGGTAGAGCCTCCCCAGATGCATTTCCTGGGGACGGATCAGGTGCAGCGTCTTTTTTCACAACCAGATATTCAAACAATGCAGGGTTTGCGTGACCGTACGATTTTGGAGGTGCTGTTCTCTACAGGACTACGCGTTTCGGAGTTGGTATCTTTGGATCGTGATCAGGTTGACACCGCTCGCAGAGAATTTGGCGTTCTCGGAAAAGGGCGCAAGCCTCGTGTGGTTTTTCTTTCTGCTCGGGCAGCTGAGTGGCTGGAGCGCTACCTCTCGGCGCGTACAGACAGCTTTCCGTCGGTTTTTATCCGTCATGCGCGTGGTATTGACCCTTCGGATAATGGCGAAAAAATGCGCCTCACGGCGCGTTCTGTTCAACGCAGTGTGGAGAAGTATCGACGGATGGCCGCTCTTCCTATAAAGATTACGCCGCACGGCATTCGTCATTCGTTTGCTACCGATTTGCTTCGTAATGGGGCTGGTTTGCGCGATGTTCAGGAGCTTTTAGGGCACAAGAACTTGGCTACAACGCAGATTTACACGCACGTTACCAAGCCAGAACTTCGGCGCGTGCACGAGCAGTTTCATAATAATGGAGAGGATGGGGGCGGTCAGGACAAATTGTCCTGACCGCCCCCACAAAAACCTTCCCTATTTCTTACCGACGAAATTGATCGTAAGAAATGATGCTTGCGTAGAAAGGTCTCAGTTGTGATCGCACAACGAGAACCTCATCAGCAAGATCTTCGTCATGATCCTCAGAAAGGAGATCAAGGAAGCGTTCCAAGCGAAACTCGATCATATGCTTATGCTCAGAAAGCATGGAGTGAATTTCTTGGGACTGTTCTTCCGTGAGCACTTGTGCCAATCCTAACCCGGCTAGGCCGACAGCAATACGGTTGGCAATACCAGAAAGTGACCAATCAACAGGGCGATAGAGTTCCAATAAGGCTTGGGCACGTTTCCAGGCGCGGACAATTTCTCTGGCGTCAGCCTCGAGCGTTCGATCAGTACTTTCATGGCTGGCAACTCGGGTGAGAGATTCACGGCAAGAGCGAACCTCTTTCTCGATGGGGTCGTTCGTTTCTCGAGAAGACAAATGAAGTCTTTCTTGAGTGACGGGTTCCCCCTCGGCACTGGCTCGTTTGTGTCGTGGTGTTAGCTGCATAGGCCAACCTCCTCTCTCCTTCTCCACCTTAGCATGGCGAGTGGCCGAGAGCAATATATTTTGGCAGCTATGAACGACTATTCTTCTTGAGATGCCTGGTCTTCTTCACCAGAATCGGGGTTGTCTAGGTCTTTCATTGTGGCGGTGGCAGCGGCCACACGGTCACTCTTGGGCATGCGCATGAGGATGACACCTTGCGTTGGTCGCTTGAGAACCGGTACGTTGCGAATTGGCAGCTTGATCACCTGGGCTTCGTTCGTGGTGAGCATGAGATCTTCGTGTTCTTGTGTCACGATGAGAGCCGCGGAGATTTTCCCAGTTTTGCTCGAGAGCTCAGAGACTTTGACGCCCTGCCCTGCTCTCTTTTGCACAGGATATTCCGTGAGGTCGGTTCGCTTGCCCATACCTAGCTCTGTTACGATGAGCAGATGCAGATAGTGCTTGAGTCGCTTATCGGCTGGCGGGGTGAGTTGTGCCGGGAAGGATTGTCCGCCCACCACATAATCTTCTCCCTTGAGCGTGATACCTTGAACACCTTGAGTGTCGCGGGCGCTGGACTTAATCTCTTCCTCAGTGAAGCGGATGGATTTTCCTTCTCTGGTAACGAGCATCATGTGATCTTTGCCTTCGGTGACTCGAGTGAAGACAACGGTGTCACCCTTTTTGAGCGTGATGGCAATGATACCGTTGGAGCGAATATTGCGGAAATCGCTAATCGGCGTTTTCTTTACTTTTCCAAGCTTGGTAGAGAAAACAATGTAGCCTTCACCCTTTTTCTCCTCGGCCGAGATGGTGAGGATATTTTGGATACTCTCCCCGTCTTCGAGGTTGATGACGTTTACCAGTGCTGTTCCCTTTGCCTGGCGAGAGCCCTCTGGCAGTTCATAGACTCGAGTAGAAAAGACGCGGCCCGTATTGGTAAAGAGCAGCAGTGTGTCGTGCGTGTTAGCACTGATAATTTCACGGATGGGATCGTCTTCTTTGGTGGTCATGCCAACCACACCCTTACCGCCGCGACGCTGAACTCGATAGGCATCGGGCTTCATGCGCTTGATATATCCAGATTCGGTGTAAGTAACGATGTTGGGCTCATTGGGGATGAGGTCTTCTTCGTTGATCTCTCCCACTTTGCCACGAACCAGAACGGATCGGCGCTCGTCACCATAGGTCTGTGAGAGTTCTTTGACTTCTTTGCGGATCACTCCCAAAATTTTCTTTGGGTTGGTGAGAATAACGGTGATTTCTTCGATTCTCTTCTGGATTTGCTTGTACTCATCTTCCAGCTTGAGGCGTTCAAGAGCAGCCAGGCGGCGAAGCTGCATGTCGAGGATGGCTACGGCTTGGCGCTCTGTGAGCTTGAAGCGTTCCATGAGCTGGGTGCGGGCAATCTCAGTATCTTTGGATGAGCGAATAATCTTGATAACTTCGTCAATATTGGCTTGAGCAATAAGCAGACCTTCCAAAATATGGGCGCGTTCACGCAGACCCTTGAGTTCATTTTGGAAACGGCGGACAGTTACTAGCTGGCGGTGCAGCATGTACTCAACGAGCACTCGGCGAATGTTCATGAGCTGTGGCGTGCCATCGCTATTGAGGGCAACCATGTTCATGGGGAAGTTGCCTTGGAGTTCGGTGTACTTGAAAAGGTTGTTGAGAACAGCCTTGGGTCGTGCGCCTTTTTTGATGTCGATGGCAATGGTCATGCCGATGCGATCGGACTCATCGCGCAGGTTGGAAATGCCTTCGATCTTCTTGTTGCGCACCAAAGAAGCAATCTTCATGATGAGCTTGGCTTTGTTTACCTGGTATGGAAGCTCGGTTACGAGAATCTGGAAGCCGCCTTTTTTGGTTTCCACAATTTCGGCTTTGGCACGCATGGTGATGCGACCACGCCCAGTAACGTAGGCATCACGAATGGCTGCCCAGTCATAAATGTAGCCGCCCGTTGGGAAGTCGGGGCCTTGGATGTGTTCCAAAATGTCATCGATAGAAGCCTCGGTGTCAAAAACACCGGCCAAAAGGCGTGGATCCATCTCGGCAAGATCAACGTTCTCCTCTACCCCTTCGCCAGCGGTGACAGGTTCGATGATACCTTTTTCGATAACGGTTTCGAGAGCATCCGCTACTTCTTTGAGGTTGTGTGGAGGGATTTTGGTGGCCATACCCACGGCAATACCTTCGGCACCCATGAGCAAGAGGTTGGGCAGTCGAGCTGGCAGGACCAGTGGTTCTCTCTTTGAGCCGTCGTAGTTGTCACCAAAAGCAACGGTATTTTGGTCAATGTCAGCCAGAAGCTCTTCGGCAATTTTGGCCATGCGAACTTCGGTGTAACGCATGGCAGCAGGAGAGTCGCCGTCGACAGAACCAAAGTTTCCTTGGCCATCGATGAGCATATAGCGCATGGAAAAGTCCTGCGCCAAACGCACCATGGCGTCGTAAACGGCGGTATCACCATGCGGGTGATACTTACCGAGCACTTCACCAACCACCGTGGCGGATTTCTTGTACTTGGT
Organism: uncultured Pseudomonadales bacterium; assembly: GCA_964460975.1. Classification (GTDB taxonomy): domain Bacteria; phylum Patescibacteriota; class Microgenomatia; order UBA1400; family UBA1396; genus CAYWTN01. The sequence goes on along the minus strand of CAYWTN010000010.1, from coordinate 30,168 downwards.
ATTCCAGCGAATACCCATTTCGTGCATGGCAAAGAGGATACGGCGGTGCACGGGTTTGAGACCGTCACGCACGTCTGGCAGCGCGCGAGAAACAATGACACTCATAGCATAGTCCAGGTAGGACTTGCGCATTTCGTCGACGATCGGTTTTTTGAGAATGAGTCCATGATCGGTTTTGACGAGTTCATACTTCTCGCCCTGATCATTGGAGAAAGAATCGCCATCAAAGTCTTGGAGTGGTGTGTGGTCATCAACGCCGGCGGTAATAGCTTGTGCTTCGGCAACTTCCACGGTAGCCTCGGCAGGTTGCACGACAATCTCTTCGTTGTTTTCAACGCTTTCACCAGAATTTTTCTTTGTAAAATCTTTCTCGAATGCCATGATTTCCCCTTACCGATTTCTTGTGCTTACTGCTGGCCTTCTTGGAGTACTTTGAGGGCTGCATCGTAGTCATGGAAGCCGTTGAGCTTGACCCACTTCCCTTTTTCGAGATCCTTGTAGTGCTCAAAGAAATGCTTCATGCGATCGAGGCGGTGCGCTGGAACGTCGTCCAGGGTTTGCCATTTGCCACAGATGAAGTCGATTTTCTCCAGAGGAACGGCCAGAAGTTTGTGGTCGATACCTTCTTCGTCTTCCATTTCGAGCATGCCAATGAGTCGACACTTGATGTAGGTATTAGCAGCCAAGGGCACCGAAGTGAAAACCAGAACATCAAGAGCATCGCCATCCTTGCCCTTAGTGTGGGGGATAAGGCCATAGTTTTCTGGGTAGCTCATCATGGTTGGCATGAGGCGATCGACCATAATAAAACCGGTCTCCTCATCTACTTCAAACTTGATGTTGGATCCTTCAGGAATTTCGATGTGGACAAGCATTTTTTGTGGGTCGATGTTCATGACATCCTTTCTTCTTCGTTTTGCGTCTTCTGTATCTGGTTACTCGAGAGGTTAAGTATATCCTTCTTCGTCCCCCGAGGGAACAGGCGGAATGGGTTTGAGAAATTTGTTTGCCGTGTCGAGCCCATGCTTGAGGCTCATAGCCATAGCAAAGATCTGCTTCTCACTGGCAGTTCGGTATGACACCATTGGGAGGTCGATGATTCGCTCTTGATCGTTTAAGAGCGGCTGAGCCAGGATGAGTGGCTCAAGGAATTTCTGGTTGCTTTCCTGCTCTTGCAGCTCTTTCCACCACTGCTCTCCCCCTTCACCCCAAAGGGCAACGGCTGCTTGAGGCAGTTCTTGGAAGGGAATATTGTTGTTCTTTGCTCTGGCCTCAAGCGCCTGGTGCAGGAATTGGGTGTCTATGCCAAGTTGGCCAAGGAGAATTGCTGCCATTGAGGTATCACTTTGCTCTCGAAGTTTTTTCTGGAGGAGCTCTCGTTGTTTTGCAAAAAAGTCATTCTTCTCTTCATCTCCTTGCTTGACATCTCCTTGATTCATCCTCTTTATTTGTCCCCAGTGTGCTTCGAGCGACTGAGTATGAGCCTCGGCTAAAAGGAGTGCCACATCTGGCCTTGTGAGGAACTCCCAGATTACCTGATGAGAGTCCCTTTCAGAAAAGAGAATGATTTGCAAAAGTTCGTTATTGAATTGAAGCGGTAGCCGCTGGAGAAGGTTCTTTCTTTTGCTCTCGTTGTACAAATCTTTGGTTTCAGCTTGAACAACAGGATAATTCTGGAGGGTTTGGGCGGCCTTTTCTAGTTGGATACGGAAATAATTTGCTTGGATCATCTCTTTTTCATTGATCCACTCTGGATGCTTTTTGAGCCAGTCTTCAATTCCTTTAAAAATTTCATGGGTGAGCTCATTAGACTCTGGTGAGCTCGTCTGATTGCGAAGATTGATTCCAAGTGCTTCCTCCAGAACCGCAAAACAGGCATGCTGTAGCTGTTTATCGGCTTCTATACCAGCGGATATATTGTTTCGTAATTCTTCAACATCCTGACTGAGTTTTTGCTCGTCAAGTTGTGTTTCTGGGGAGCTTGGCATTGCCTCGATGAGCGCTTGCAGTTGTTTCTTTGCAAAATCGCCTTTGATTTCTTGGAGGGCAACGATAAAAAGGGCGTCAATGGGTGTTTGTTCCTCTCGAGCCTTTGTTTGTATTTCTGCGATTTCTTGTCTGATTTCCTGGATCTGTTGAGGAAAGGTTGAAAGGTTCCCTGTTGCGAGAGTTTTTTTGAGGGAAAGGAAAAATTCGAGCCGCTGCTTCTCTTGGCTTGTGTTTTGGTTTTCCTCTGAAGGCTTTTTCTTTTCGGGTTGTGATTGCGCTTCCATTGCGGTTCTTAACTCGGCGAGAAGCTGGGAAAAAGGACGAGGTTCATCTTTGGTTGCGGTTGTCCAAGAAGTATCCTGATCAGAGAACTCTGGTTTGTCGGATGGAGGTTTCTGAGGCTGCTCGTAATTTCTGGACACAAGACTCCTTTACACATCAAGTGTAGCAAGTTTGGCGTGCGTCTGGATAAACTTCTTGCGTGGCGGCACAAACGATCCCATGAGCGTTGTGAAAATGGCGTCGGCTTTGGCGGTATCTTCGATCATGACCTGCTTGAGCACACGAGACTCAGGACGCATGGTGGTTTCCCAGAGTTGCTCAGGATTCATTTCACCAAGACCTTTGTAGCGTTGAATGCTGATGGTAAGGCTGGGACTTTCCTTTTTGAGGCCAGCGGCTTTTTCGTCACGCTCCTTTTCACTAAAAGCGTAGAGTTCGCGCTTCTTGTTCCAGATCTTGAAAAGTGGTGGCATGGCAATATAGAGGTAACCACCCATGATTACCTCTGGGAGGTGACGGAAGAAAAAGGTGAGTGCCAAAGTGGTAATGTGTTCTCCGTCTACGTCGGCGTCATTCATGAGAATGATGCGGTGGTAGCGCAGTTTAGAGGCGTCGAAAGTATCACCTACGCCCGTTCCCAAAGCGATGATAAGGTTCTTGAGTTCTTCGAAATCGATGATTTTATCGAGGCGCGCGCGCTCAGTGTTGAGGATTTTTCCGCGCAACGGGAAGACAGCCTGTGTGCGGCGATCACGACCCTGCTTGGCGCTTCCACCGGCGGAGTCACCCTCAACGATGTAGATCTCAGATTCTTCTGGGTTGCGGCTCTGGCAGTCTGCCAATTTTCCAGGGAGAGACATTCCTTCCAGGGCACCCTTTCGGATGACGGCGTCTTTGGCGGCGCGCGCCGCAAGGCGCGCGCGGGCGGCCAGCATGATTTTTTCAATGAGCGCTTTGGCATCGGCTGGATGCTCTTCAAAATAGACATCCATTTTTTCTTTGACAACCGCATAAACTGCAGACTGCGCCTCGCTGTTATTGAGCTTGGCTTTGGTCTGGCTTTCGAACTGCAAGTCATCGGATGGCATCTTCACAAAAATCACCGCGGTAAGACCTTCGCGCAGATCTTCGGCAGTGAAGGATTCTTTATCATCCTTAATGAGGCCATTTTTGGTGGCGTAGTCCTTAATAGATTTATTGAGCGCCATGCGGAAACCAGTGAGGTGGGTACCACCATCGGGAGTCTTGATGGTGTTGGCAAACATTTCCACGTTTTCGGTGTACGTGTCGTTGTACTGCATGGCCACTTCTACCGCCACCTTAAACTTTTCTGCTTTGTACTCACCATCCATGTAAATAACGGGATGGATCTGCTTTTTGTGCTGGTTCATGTGCTTCACCATGGAGCGAATACCGCCCTCAAAGTAGAAGTCGTTGCGAGTGCTTTCTTCTTCGTTGAAGAGTCTAAAGTACAGGCCAGCCATGAGGTAGGCGCGTTCGCGCAGGAAATCGTGCAGGAGTCTGGCGTTATATTTGGTGGTAGAAAAAATGGAGCCGTCTGGAGTGAAACTGCTCAATGTTCCGCTCTGGTAGGCCACAAAATCTGGAGCCTCGGTTGGAAAGAGCTCGAGAACGCGTTCCTGAGAGATCTCTTGCACAGAAGCAACCGGAGTTCCAATATGGTATTCCTGGTAGAAGTAGGTGTCGTTTCGTTTCACCACTACCTGCATGTGTGTCGACAAGGCGTTCACCGCTGAGGCACCCACACCGTGCAGTCCACCTGAGGCCTGATAAGCCATTTCGTCGAACTTTCCACCAGCGTGGAGTTTTGTCATGGCAATTTCGAGGGCGCTGATGCCTGTTGAGGGCTGAATATCGGTAGGAATACCGCGTCCATTATCGGTAACGGTGACGTAACCATCCTTGCGCAGGTAAAGCGAAATCTGATTGGCGTAACCAACGATACCCTCGTCTACAGAGTTATCAACAATTTCCTTGACACAGTGATGGAGACCGCGGCTGTCTGTAGAACCGATGTACATTCCAGGGCGTTTGCGAACCGGCTCTAAGCCTTCCAAAACGCGGATGTCTCTACCGGAGTATTCGTGTGGGTGTGGAGCCTGTTTTGCCATATTAGAAGAGCTTCACTTTACTCGATTTTCCTGCCATTTGCAAGCCAGGCACCAGGCAAGAGCAATGAGGAAAAATATTTTATTGATAATACGCATTATTTTATGATTTTTTACGCAAAGGAAAGCCGGATGCAGTTGCTGCATCCGGCGGGTGAACAAAATCAGTGAAACAGGTGGAGCGTTATTGCCAGGCACGGAACGGTGTGCCAATCCGTGGTGATTGGTTACTTTCATCACCTCGGACCCAATATGATTGGGCTTCGCAGATGCCTTCGCAGGCAGCAATCACTACGTCTTGGATAACGATTCCATCTGCCATGATAATGAACCGTCCCCAAACCAAAACTTCCGGATTGTCAGGGTCATTTGTATGCCATACGCCATATCCATTGTTTGGAGGATATCCTTGGGCAGGAA
>CAYWTN010000010.1:0-25338 GCA_964460975.1 uncultured Pseudomonadales bacterium | reverse complement strand
GAATCATTGAGATTCCTGCCCAAAAGTGTCGCCCGTTTTGGTTTGTGGGGCTTATTCCACCAACAGGATCTACCCAGAAGTATTCAATTGAGGTGTTGTTGAGGTCACTGTTGACCAGTTCCCAAGTGAATATTTCTTTTGCCGTTGGTTCCCAATGAGTATTTGAAGAGGCGGTGGGTGGTATGCAGTGCGTTGTTTTTTCTGTCTGCACGCCAGCCATTTTGGCAACATATTCCACATAAAGCAGGTGGAGCGTCGTTTCATTATGCTCCGCTTTAATGGGGCCGAGCGTTTCGACCCATTCATCATAGCTGAGCCACGTGATGAGGATAGACCCCTCGGCAACAAGTTGATCAACATGCACCGCAGAGATGTTTGTTGTGCAGGTCCAGTTTGGTGGTCTTTCGAATCCTTCGCAGTTTGAGATAGGGATTACCCCGCTCACGACCGAGATCGATCCAGCACCATCTTGGTACTCGGCGTCTATAACGACCGAGCCTCCAATAACGATTGTGCCCCATTTAAGCACAATGACATCTGTACTGAGCGCGAAGTACTCATAGACATAATCTAGAGTAACTTCGAAATCCAGATCTGCTTGGGTGCACAAACGAGGCTCTTCATTCGATACGACAGCAGCAACTGGCAGGAGTGCCAACATCACAACAGTGAGAACAAAAACGAAAAGCTTTTTCATGCCATCCTCCGTTATTTCATGATATGTTCAGGTGCTTTCATTTGCGGAGCGAAGGAGTCTTATCCTCCTGGCTACGCAAACAGATGTTATTATACAAAAAAATGATTTTTTTGCTACTGAATAAGTATTTTTATGCAAAATTATTCATCATTCCATAAGAAACTGATCGACACAGAGTGCCGGAGTAACGTTCGAGGACAGGGCTTCCAAGACGTTTAAGGCTGTGGTTTGGAGTTGGGTGAGTTGCTGAGAAGGCGGTTCGTTTTGGCAAGCACGGAGTTCCTCGAGGATGAAAGATTTGGCTTCTTCCCGCTGCGTGGGTACTTGGCCAAGCAAGAGCACTTTTTCTTGGAGATTTTTGGCTTGGCTCAGGGGAACCAAAAAGGCAGATTTTGAGCGAGCGCTATCCTCTGGTTGCCGGAGATCCACAATCACACAGCGTGAGCGGATCGTCTCCAGAACATCACTTTCTGATCTGGCAAAAAGGGAGATCTCGGTTTGTGCGGGTGGTTCTTCTAGGAGTTTGAGGAGGGCTTGTTGGGCGCTATCGGTGATTTTGTGGGCTGGGCCGAGAAAGACGAGCCGAGTCACACCTGGAGGTGGATTGGTTCCGAGCTCCGTTTGCAACTCACGGATTTGTTCGATTTTGAGACTGCTCTCATCTGGACGAATGACGAGGATATAAGGATCGTTGTCGAGAGTTCGGTTGGCCAGGCGCGCTGCGCGCGCCTGGCCAACCTCAAGATCATCACAAAGGAAGAGTTTACTCGTGTGCCACTGCAAAGATTGAGACACGACTCCCCTGCTCTACTTTCCGAGCTGTTCCTTAAAGAAATCAACCGTCTCGATAGGTGCAGGATCGATTCCTTCCAGCATAGCCAGATAGAAATTGGTGAAGGCGCCAAAGGCAATCACCTCAAAAGCCTGTTCCAAACGGCTGCCACTCTCAATCTGCAGGTCGATCGTATCAAAGCCAGCATTCTCAAGAACCGTCTGGGTGATTTCTACGCGCTTCTGGGTTCGTTTATTGTAGAGACTCGAGTTGAGCAGTACAAAAAACAGGTTCTTATCGTTGCCCTCTGGAAAACGCAGCCCCTCCATGAGGTGATGGTTCAGCTCAGGAAGAATGCGATACTCGGCGTAGGTTTTGGCGTTCTCATTGAGTTGGTTCTGGAAAACGTGAACGGCTCCCTCGAGGTGTTCGGCCGCAATGAGAACAGGAATACGCGCAAGCATATGGAAGGCCATTTGTTTGGCACCATTTTTTTCTTGCTCAACCTCAACGGTGAGTTCGCGAGTGGTTCGTCTTACGGTTGCAATGACACTATTGATTTCTGTTTCGGTGAGCTTGAGCAGACCTGCCCGAGTGAGGAGCGCAATAATACCAAATACCGAGTAGCCAATAGCCATGCGGGGTTGTCCCGAGGGATTATGCTTGGCGTCGATAATATAACCAGGTACTTTGTGCTCTTGCATAAATGCGCTCAAACCACCACCCGTAGTAATGACCATCATCTGGGCACCGCGGGACTGTGCTTCTTCCATGGCGGCGAGCGTTTCTTCGGTTGTGCCTGAGTAGCTACTCAGAATGACCAAAGAATGCTCATCCACGTATCCAGGCAAAGCGTAGTCGTTGACCACCTCGAGCGGCAGGTGCAGCTCGGCCTTGAGTGCTCGCTTAATGACATCTGGCCCAAGAGCGGATCCGCCCATGGCCGCCACAACAATATTGCGGACTCGAGCTTGGTCGACGGAGATTTCCAGTTGGGAAACCTGTTCCCACGCGTCTTCGATTTGGTCCGCCAGCGCCAGCACCGAACCATACACATTTTTCTTATCGAGGGCTTGAATCTCGGTTAAGGAATCTAAAAGAGATGACATATTTCCTTTCTTTACTCAAAGCTCCGGACGCCACCCAGTGACTCGATATAACTCACCAACTCATCGGTGCGTTGTTGGAGTGTTGCAGCGGTGTCTGCTTCTACGTTCAGGCGCAGAACTGGCTGCGTGTTGGACGGGCGGACATTGCACCACCAGTCTGGGAACCAGATAGAGATGCCATCGAGCCAGTCGATACTCTGGGCAGTAGATTTGAACTGCTCTTCCAGACCTTTCATGGCGCCATCTTTATCCTCAACCGAGAAGTTGATCTCACCACTGGCAGGATAGGTATCGAACTCGGATACTACCTGAGAAGCGGGTTTATTGGCCTGAGAGAGATACTCAAGCGCGAACAAAAAGGCTACCAAACCAGAGTCAGCGCCAAAGTACTCGCGGAAGAAGTAATGACCAGAGTGTTCTCCGGCAAAAATGGCATTATGCTCACGTAGTTTTCTTTTAATAGGCGAGTGTCCAACCCGTACGCGGATGGCTGTTCCCCCATTTGCTTCGATCACTTCTTTTACTACTCGGCCACAAATGGCGTTGTAAAGAAGGGTCTCGTTGGGGTTTTTGCTCAAAATTTGCTTGGAAACGATGGCAGTGGTAATGGTTCCAGAAATGAACTCACCATTTTCGTCCATGAGGAACATGCGGTCGCCGTCGCCGTCAAAGAGTGCGCCCAGATCATATTTTCCCGATTGCAGTGCTTCACGGGCCGCTTTTTGTCCGTCTTCGATGAGCGGATTAGCCAGGTGATTAGGGAAATTGCCATCGAGCTCAAAGTACATGGGCGTTACCTTAATGGGCAAGTGCTTCTCAACGAGAGGAATAATCATTCCAGCCATACCATTCCCCGCATCGACCAAAATGTTGAGCGGCTTGATTTTGCTGGTATCGATGAGCGAAACGGCATACTCCACAAATTTTTCCATGATTCCAGGAATAACGGTTACGCTGCCAGGAGTTGGGGCGTTTGGCCACGCTTCTTGAGACAGAGCCAAATCGCGAATGGGATAAATACCCGTTTCGCCGTCGATGGCCTCGCCACCACGCTTGGTAATCTTGAAACCGTTGTAGCGAGGGGGGTTGTGCGAAGCAGTAATTTGGATAACGTAATCGACATCCATCTTTCCCGCAACATAGTACGATGCATCCGTAGAAACAAGACCAATATCCAGGACATTCACTCCCATGGCCGAGAGCTCTTCGATGACGGCTCGACTGACCATTTCACCCGTGACGCGCATGTCATGGCCGACGCCCACGGTGGTTGGCTGGAACTGTGCGACAAAGGCGCGAGCAATTCTGCGAGCGCCCTCCTCATCAAGTTCTTTCCCCATCTCAGCACGAATATCGTACTCTTTAAAGATTTTGGGATTGATCATAGGTTGCCCCCTCCTCAGTGGGCATCATAGTAAAGTCTGCCAAGGAGAATGTCAATTGAGGCGCTCCAGGCTATTTTCTTTTTTCCTTGTTTGAAATCGGCCTCTAATTGGAACAAGAAGTCTAGGGCCATGAGGAGCTCTTCTTGGCTAAAGTGCCGTGACTGTGAACGAATTTTATTGGCCAGAAATGGTGGTCCGGCAATGGGCGCCCCTACTTTGGCTTGGAGGAGGTAGCGCAGCTGTCGACTCAGCAAAAAATGGAGCCCCCACTCGCTGCCTGCCCCTAGCGACTGCTGCAGGAGGGTGTGTACCTGGTTATAGGGTTTAACCTTTAAGGACTCTAAAAAAGAAAAAACAGCGGCGGGTAAGGGAAATCGCTCATGTTTCCAGGTTCCAGGGAGCTTCTTCTTCTGGGCAGCGCTGGGTTCTGTGGGGATGGTGAGGATGACATCATCGGCCGTGCTTTCCAGGAGTTCCAGCAGATTGGTTTGGAGTTTGGGCGAGCGCAGTTTTTCCCAGCCTTTGAGATGCCAGACTTGCGAAGCGGTAAACATTCCCTGTATTCCCAAAGCCTCAAGCAGTTCTGGCTCTTTTTGCTTGCTGGCGTCTAAAGAACGGACGGTTTTGCCCTCTTCTCTGGCCGTTCGCAGGAGTGCCATTTCGCGTCCAAAGAGTTTGCTCGTGTCTTCTCCCGAGAGGATGATCTTCATTGCGCCCAGTATAACGCAGCAGTGTTACAATAGCTCCCTTATGTCTAAGATGACCATTCAGGAACTTTTGCAGGATTATCGCGATATTCACCTCATGCTTAATGCGCAGTGGCCGATTGAGTCCGATAACGAACGCCTCTCTGCCCGTGTCCTCAAGCTCAGCGAAGAAATGGGCGAACTTTCCAACGAAATTCTCACTAAAATGGGATTGCAGCGGCAAGCAAAGATTGATGCTTTTGAAGAAATTCACCTGGAAGACGAGTTGGCCGATGTTTTTGGCTCGCTTCTCTTATTGGCGATTGAGCTGGACGTGGATATTGAGCGTATTATGAAACGCAAAGTGGCGTTTACGCTGGATCGCTTGAGTCAAGAATTGGAAGCGGAGGCGGCGGCGTAGCCGCCGCCCCACCCTCACTTTGTCCGAGGCGAAACTTTTCGATCCGTCCCAGGCGCATGTTCATTTGTTTATACCGAGTGGTAACAATCTGGTCATAATTTTTCCGCAGCTTACTGAGCGATTCATCAAACTTGCCAAACTCATTTTCAAATCTCCCCCACTCTTCTACAAATTCGCCTATATGACGGACAATATCGCGTAAATGATTCTCCATCATAAAGTTGCGGTAGCTTTCCATAATGGTGCGAGCCACGATCAGGAAGGTAAACGGAGAGACAATCATGACGTGTTTCTCGAGCGCATAATCAATCACTTCGGGAGCGGTCTGGTTAATATACGAAAAAAGGATTTCGTTGGGCACAAAGAGGATGGCGTAGTCCAGCGTCCCCTGCTCGGGATTAATATACCCACGCTTCACGATCTGATTGACCTTTTCTTTGACGTCTACCACAAACTGCTTGCGTGCCGCCAGCTTTCCTTCTTTGGTTGTTTCTTCGGCCATTTTTTGCATGGCAGAATAGGGAAACTTCGCATCGACCGCTACTTTTCGTTGATTGGGTAATAGGAGGGTTATGTCAGGTTTGATGCTTTCTGATCCCAAAGGTATCTGTTTGGCATAGTGATATCCCTCCACTAGGCCACCAGAGAGCAGAAGTTCGTCGAGAATGCGCTCACCCCACTGCCCTCGAGTTTGGTTATTCGCGAGGACGTTCTTGAGCTGTGCCGTATTCTCTTTGAGCTCTTTTGTTATCTCTTGTTGCTGTTTGATACTTTCTGATAGCTGTGCAAACTGGGCAGAGCGTTTCTCTTCGCTCACATGGAGATCGCGCTGGCGGCCCTGCATTTCGTGACGCAGTTCATCCACCAGCTTTTCTATGGCAGCGTGCTTGTTGCGCAGATCGGCCGAAATAGTTTCTTTTTCCCCCTGCAGAATGAGTTTGCTCTGGGTGGCTACCTTGCCAGAAACCTCCCCAAAAACTTCATTCACGAGCCCTCGTACCATCTGCTTCTGCTCTTCCCCACCTTGACGAGGGAGGTGCTTCTGGAGTGTCCAAAAAACAAAGAGACCAAGTCCGGCCAACGCCAGAAGATTGATCAGAAGGATGAGGAAAACGGTGGCTTCCATAAGCGGGGTCAGTATGGCAGATTGGCAGGGTGAGGGTCAAATGGATGGAGATGTCTTGCAAAAATACTTATGTAAGAGTATAAGTCCCAAACCTCATTGCAATTGAGAGAAACATGGTGGGAAGCCCACCGATAGTTTTTCTTTTATGGAGAGGGATCGTGAATATCTAGCTCAAGGAGCAAAGCAATGCGTCTTTTCGCTGTTTTTGTTGTTCTAGCTGTCCTAACCCTTTGTGGCGGCACAGTCGTGGGTCAGGATTTTGACAATCCTGATTGTTCGATCGAGACATTTAGTATGTCTCCCAGTTACGCAGTGTATGCCCAAGGGACCCATGTCCAGCTTTTTGGACGTGGTCGTTGTGCTGACGGCGTTCGCGCCGTTCGGTTCGAAGTCTTCGGCCAAGTTAAGGCCGAAATTGGTGCGCCAGAGCAAAGCGAGACCCTCAAGACTGAGGAGTTCACTCCTGGTCGAGGTTTGGTCTGTTTTGCAGTAGCTGGGGGGAACAATTCCTCCTGGCTAGCGGCAGAACGCCGCTGTTCTACCGTAACGATTGAGGCTCGCTCGGGGAACACCTCGAGCAGCGAAGCGAATTCTGGTCCTGGCGGGAGTAGCAACTCCAGCTCCGGATCCAACAACTCAAGCAGCAGTTCCAATTCCTCCGCGTTTTATAACGGAGGCATGGACGTCTGGGGTTGGTGTACAAATATTGGGCACTCTGGTGCCAACTATTCAGGCGACGCGTACTCATGGTTCTGCACGAACCATGATGGCAGTTACGCCCGAGCGATTGAAGTGGATGCTGTTTGCCGTTTCTCCAGTGGGGGATCTCATCCCTATGCGGGACTAAGAAACGTCAGTGACGCCTATTCCTGGTTTTGTGCCTCGTCCCCTCAGGGACGTCCACAGTCTCAACAGCCTTCTGGTTCTAACAATTCTTCCAGTGGGAGCAATAGCTCCAATTCTGGAAGCGGATCCAGCTCCGGATCTAGTAGCTCGGGGAGCAGTGGAAACTCGTCCACAAGCTGTTATATGCCGTTCTCAGAAGGAGACTCCGTACGGATCACCCCAGGTGATCCTAACAACAAACGTTCCGGACCGGGCACCGGCTACCGACGTACTGGTAGTATCCCGGGAAGTACAGCGTTTATCGTAACCAACACTGCTTGCAGTGACGGTTACGGATGGGTAGAAGTGGACGGCAACGGCTGGACCGCTACCGGTACCTCAAATGACCCCTGGGTGGAACGGTGGGAGACTAATAGCTCCAGCGGGTCAAATCAAGCTGAAAAATGGTGCTCTGCCAGCCCTGTTGATGTTCAAGTTTTCTCTTTCGATTGGGACAACAAAAACCCTGCATGGCAGGTTTTTTTCGATAGAGACACAAATCTTGGTAATCTCAACCAAGATGAGTATTATTTCTACTATCGAAATGAATACGTAGGCCCAAATGTTATCTTGCTTGAAGGACTGAATACAGATCGCAACCAGTGGCAGGCAGGGATCGATACATCCTGGGTGTTGGGTATGGGAACAGAATTAGGATGGCCAAACCCCTTTGATACAAAGTATCGATTTTCCATGAAAAGCTCATGGCGAGTCGATTATAAGTGCTAGAAATTCCAATATCAGACTTCCCGCTAATAACGGGAAGTCTGATAAAATCATAAATATGAAAAAAATATCGCTTTTGGTTTTTTTGGCAACAGGAGAACTTTTCATTATCCTTTTTCTTTTGAGTATTTTCTTCAACAATCTGCCTTCAAGTTCGCCACTCGTATCTCTCGCAGATCCCCAGAGCACGTATCGCTTAAGCAAGCATGGCGATAATTATTTTCTTGAACAAATTAATCGTCAAGAGGCTCATCGCATTCCTCAAGAATCAGATTTCATTGGTAATGCAGTGAAAGTAAGTGGTTCTTGCAATGATCTGGATCCATTTCTCGATCAACCTGTCCAAGTTGATGGTTTTTTTACTACAAAAACCGGAGAACACAGCTTTTTCCTTTCAGAAATTATGCTTGAAACAGATTCTACTGTTACTAACCCGCAGTAGAAACTACAACAAGCATGATGAAATAAGAAAAAATATCTGCAAGCCCAACAAAAAACAATCCTATTGCCGTCCAGAGAATATTTTCAAGAAAAAAGGATAATGTATACTTTTTTATAAAGAATGCTCGAGCAATACACACTGACAGATAAGCTGTACCAAAAACGGGAAGGCTTCTACTGGAGCAGCTAATGTAACAAGAAAGAGCACTGGGCCATAAATTATAAGATCCTGCCAATATGGCGATAAAGACTGTGCGCTGCTCAAAGAAAGTTGGGTTGCAAAAATAAGGTAGACAATCAAAACCGGAACAAAACTTTGCAAAAGCCCTAAAAGCACAGGTGTGTTGAGGCTTCTAGGATATACCTTTATCCCTTTATCATGGATGTATTATATCTTAGGGTAAATCTAGTGTTAGATTATGAAATATCATTATGAGAAAACACATCAAGCAAAATATCATTCTTGGGCTTCGATTTTTCTCGATCTATTTTTTCTTTGTAATACTCTTTTTCATCTTGTTAAGTATGGCAAATTTTTTGTTGTATACCTTTCATTATCAGACGATGACATCGGTTTATTTGTTCATGTTTTTGACACAAACAATAGCCATCTTTTTTGCACTTCAATACGTGAAAAAAGCATCAGGAAAAGAAAAAATACTTCTCGTTAGTGGACAACTTCCGTTTCTTGTTCTGGGGATACTGCTTTTGTTTCAGGTGTAAACAAGTCTCAGCATCAGGAATGTCCAAAATGACCAGTCATTGAGTGAGGGGCAAAAAACTCGTGCTACGAGCATCTTCCAAGAATACCAATCACCACGTATCCAATCATTTCCTACCTTTGTGCTTCTCTATGCATTAAGCGGTGCTCTTGCCATCTTTTGGCATGAGAAACAAATGAAATAGCGCTAGTTTGTGGTACACTCACTTCTCATATGAAAAGTGAGTTTCCTCTTCTTAAAGCCTTCTCTGTCATTCTTTCCAGGCAGAAGCCGCCCAGTCTGTTCGATTCTCTGGCCCAGGTTCTCACCGAAAAAGAACGTTTGTACGTGGAGCGACGTTTGCGGATTGCCCAGTTGCTCCTGGCAGAAAAATCGTACTTGGAGATTCAAAAAGAGCTCAAAGTTTCGGCTGCAACCGTGGCACAAGTGGCCAAGCAGATGGAAGAAAATCCTGCACTGGTTAAATTGGCGGCGGCACTGGAGAAAGAAATCTCTCGATTTCAGTGGTTTAAACGCCAGAAATCCTGAACTCATCGTGGTAAACTAAGGCCTCAATGAGCAAGTTTTATATCACTACCGCAATTCCTTATGTTAATGGCCGTCCACATGTGGGACACGCCTTGGAGTTTGTGCAGACCGATGCCCTGGCTCGCTTCCACCGACTCTCTGGCAAAGAAACCCGCCTGCTCACTGGCGCCGACGAAAATGCCCTCAAAAATGTGCAAACAGCCGAAAAAGAAGGCCTGCCGGTTCAGGAATTTTTGGATAAATATTCTCAGTATTTCCGTGATTTTTGTACGCTCCTCAATGTTCAGGCCGATATTTTTCAGCGAGGATCGGATCGCACTTTGCATTGGCCCGGTGTTCAAAAGTTTTGGCAGCTCTGTGATGCATCCGGCGATCTCTACAAAAAAACCTACTCCGGACTGTACTGCGTTGGCTGTGAGGCCTACTACACTCCCGAGGAGCTCAATGAAGATGGATTGTGCCCCAATCACCTCAAGGCGCCAGAAAAGGTAGAAGAAGAAAACTTCTTTTTCCGCCTGAGCCGCTACCAGGAGCAACTGCACGATCTCATTGCCTCCGATGCCGTGGCTATTGTGCCCTCTTTTCGTAAAAAAGAGATTCTCAATTTTATTGATCAGGGTCTCAATGATTTCTCGGTTTCACGCAGTATCGAGCGTGCGCGGGGCATTGGTGTTCCTGTGCCTGGTGATGACAACCAGGTAATGTATGTTTGGTTTGATGCCCTCAATATTTACATGACGGGCTTGGGTTTTGGTCAAGAAGATGAGTCTCTCTGGGAGCGTTTATGGCCTGCCGATATTCATGTTATTGGCAAAGATATTTTGCGCTTTCATGCCATTTATTGGATTGCCATGCTGCTTTCGGCTCGCCTTCCTTTGCCTAAAAAGATCCTCACCCACGGCTTTCTCACCAGTAATGGCCAAAAGATGAGTAAAAGTCTCGGCAATGTGGTCGATCCCTTTGCGCTTGTGGAAAAATATGGGGTGGATCCCGTGCGCTATTACTTGCTCAAAGAGGTGCCCACCCAAGATGATGGCGATTACTCCGAGACACGATTTCTGGAAGTCTACAACGCCGAACTGGCCAACTCTCTGGGGAACACGGCCAGCCGAGTGGCCAAGATGGCCGCAAACATTGGCTTTA
Organism: uncultured Pseudomonadales bacterium; assembly: GCA_964460975.1. Lineage (GTDB taxonomy): Bacteria > Patescibacteriota > Microgenomatia > UBA1400 > UBA1396 > CAYWTN01. The sequence goes on along the minus strand of CAYWTN010000010.1, from coordinate 14,697 downwards.
CGCAAGAGGAAAATCTTGTGCCGCCACAGTGGCTGCCTGGTGTGGCCGCGGCTCTGGAGTATGAGCTCGATATCCGTGCGGCCCTCAGTAGCGTCATGGCGGAGGTTGCGCAGCTTGAGAAACAGATTGCCGTGGAGACTCCTTGGGCTTTAGAACCAGATGCCGCTGCGCCCCTTATTGCGGAGTATGTTGCCAAGTTGCGTGAAGTGGCCTGGAATCTGCGTCCTTTCCTCCCAGGCGTAGCGGAAGTTCTTTTTGCAGCGTTTAGCGCGCCGAGCATTGTTCCGCTCTCCCCTCTTTTCCCCAAGTTGAAAGGCTAAGGTATGAATATTTCTCAGGCAGTTTTTCGTCCCGGTGTGGGTATTGTTGATACACACTGTCATCTCAATCTCTCTCCCATTGCCGATGATTGGCAATCGCACTGGCAGCGAGCCCAAGAGGCGGGTGTGAGAGCAGCCTGGATTCCAGGCACGACGGTAGAAAGCTCTCGTCTGGGTTGGCAGATTGCGCAGCAGGAAGAACATTTGTGGTCGCTTGTGGGGATTCACCCAGGAGAAGTTGACGCTTCTTGGGCAGAAAATCCAGAGAAAATTGCTGAGGTGATTGCTGCTCTGGAAGAGATGATTGTAAAAGACCGCACGCAAGCTGTTCCCAAGATTCTTGGAATTGGGGAGATTGGACTCGATTTTTTCCGATTGGAGGGCGAGGGGGCGCCGCGCGTACGCGCGGCGCAAAAAGATCTCTGCTCCGCCCTGATTGATCTGGCCCGCCGATACAACCTTTTGGTCAGTTTGCACGTGAGGGATAAAGATCTTTCGAGCGATCCACAAAGCCAATCGGCTTACTGGGAGGTTCTCTCACTGGTGCAAAAAGCTCAGCTGGAACAACCTTTTATTCTCCATTGCAGTTCTGGTCCTCTGGCCTATGTTGAGCAGGCTTTGGCACTTGGCGCCTACGTGAGCTTTGCGGGCAACGTGACGTATCCCAACGCGCAGCCACTGCGAGATATTTGGCAGATCACACCAGAAAACCGCCGCTTGCTTGAGACAGATGTCCCCTTTTTGCCTCCGCAAGGGTATCGAGGCAAGATGTGCGAGCCATGGATGATTGCCCAAACCGCCAGTTGGTTACAAGATAATGAGCTGGCCAAGCAGTAAAGCCAGGCCAAAAATGGTAAAATAGAGGTATGATTCGTAACTACGTTCGCCGCCATCCTGTCCGCACGCAGCGGGCGTTAGAAATTCTTCCCGGATTTGTTTCGTGGTCGCTCATTCTCTTCCCTTTTTGGGGCTCATTCGTGATGCCGGTGGCAGTAGCCTATTATGTCCTCACGTTTTCTGTTTACTGGTTGTATCGCTCTCTCACGATGGCGGCGCTTTCTTTGGTGGCCCATTACCGCATTCGAGCTTCGGAGAAGCACGACTGGCTCAAGGACGCCTCTGCTCTCCCAGACTTCAAAAAAATGCATCATATCATTATTATTCCTACGTACAAGGAACCGGTAACGACTCTTCGACGGACCCTAGAAGGCCTCTTGCAGCAGACCTTTCCGCATGAGCGGTTGCACGTCATGATTTCCTTTGAGGAGCGTGAGGGTGAGCCAGCCAAGGAAAAAGCCAAAATCCTGAAGGAAGAATATGGCAAGCGCTTTGGTAATCTCTGGTGTACCCACCATCCAGATATTGAGGGTGAAGTAAAGGGAAAATCTTCCAATACCTCTTGGGGTGCCAAGCAGGCCAAGAAGCATCTCATCGATGAGCAGGGTGTGGATATCAATTATGTGACGATTAGCTCAGAGGACGCCGACGTTATTTTCCACCACCAGTATTTTACGGCCCTTTCCTACGAATTTCTCACGAGCCCCAAGCGTTACAACCGCATTTGGCAGGGTTCAATCCGTTTTTACAACAATATCTGGCGTGTTCCGGCTCCTATTCGAGTTTTGGCTTCAATTTTTTCGGTCACACAAATGTTTATTCTCATGCGCAAAGACCGTCTTATCAACTTCTCTTCCTATAGTATTTCTCTCAAGCTCGTCCACGAGATTGGCTACTGGGATACCGACGTCATCCCCGAGGACTATCGCCTCTTCTTTAAGATTTACTTTATTAAGGAAGGTGATCTGGAAGTTGATCCTATTTTTCTGCCCATTTTTGCCGATGCCGCCGAGTCGCATGGTTTCTGGCCTTCTATGATGAACCAGTATGAGCAGGTCAAGCGCTGGGCTTGGGGTGTGTCCGACGATGCCTATATTATTCGTCAGTATATTCTGGCAAAAAATATTCCCTTTGTGGATAAATCCTTGCGTGTTATTAAGCTCGTGGAAGATCACTTCCTCTGGCCGGTTAACTGGTTTGCCATCACTATTGGGGCTCTCTTGCCGCCACTGCTCAATCCTGAGTTTTCGCGTACGGTCATGGGGAAAACGTTGCCGCAGGTTTCTTCGGCCATCATGACGATTTCACTGATCTCTCTATTGGTCATCTTTATTATTGACGCGCAGGCTCGCCCGCCACGTCCTGAGGGATCCTCCATTTTTCGACGACTTCTGGGGCCGCTCGAGTTTCTTTTACTGCCGGTCATTGGATTCTTTTTCTCTGCCCTTCCCGGTTTGGACGCGCACACGCGCCTTATGCTCGGTAAGTATATCGAGTACAAAGTCACCGAAAAAGTGTAAAACTTGTTCTCTCCGCGGTTCTACTGCGGGGAAATTCATTCGCGGCGTTTTTAGCCGTTAGCGCGGGAAACGTAGGCTCCGGTTTCGGTGTCTACGATAATCATGTCGCCTGCTTTCACAAAAAGAGGAACCATCACGGTGGCACCGGTTTCTACGGTCGCCGGTTTCTTGGGGGCATTGGCGCGGTCGCCTGCGACCGCGTCCTCAGACTCGGTTACCTGAACCGTGACTTTTTTGGGTGGGAAAATACCAATAGGTGTTTCATTAAAGAGCTGAACGTAAACAATCATCTCTTCTTTGAGCCACTGGGAATAATCCCCAACGAGTTCTTTGGAAACTTCGATCTGCTCATAGGTTCGAGGATTCATGAACGCGTAGTTGCTGCCATCAAAATAGAGGTACTGCATTTCTACGGATTCAATATCGGCGATTTCTACTTTTTCGGTGGTCTTAAAGGTAAAATCCATGACATTGCCGGTGCGAAGGCTGCGCAGTTTGCTGCGAGTAAAAGCGGAACCCTTACCAGGACTGACAAAATCGGCCGAAGTGACCTGATGCGGCGTGCCATTGTGCAGAATAAACATGCCTTTTTTGACGTTGCCACCGTTGGTATATGCCATAGTTTCCTTGTTTTGTGCCTTGCGTTACGCTTTTGTAGAACTTTGGTATTGTACCACTGGCTTGGCGAGGGAAAAATGACGACGCGCTACTTCTGTTCCCACATTTGTGTGGCAGGAAAGAGGAGGGTGTCTTGGATGGTCGGAACTTGGAGGAAAACCATGCACAGTCGATCGACTCCCACGGCAATGCCGCCCGTTTCTGGCATTCCTGAGTGCAGGGCATCTAAAAAATCCTCATCGATATCAAAGAGGGTGCGTCCAAGTTGCTCTTTTTCTTTGCGGTCAGCTTGGAGGCGACGCTGTTGCTCCTCGGGATCGGTGAGCTCACTAAAGGCATTACCCATTTCGAGGCCGTTGATATAGAACTCAAATCTTTCGGCAAAACGGGGGTCGTCGGGGCGGCGCTTGGAAAGCGCCGCCATCGCCGCTGGATAATCAAAGAGAATCGTTGGTCTGCCCTTTCCGCCCAGGTTTGGCTCAATTTCATTGAGGAAAATTTGGTTAAAAACTTCCTCCCAAGTAGTTTCTGCTTCTATGCGATAGCCTTTTTCCTGGGCCGTTTTTTTGAGAGCAGCGGGATCGAGCATGGTTGGAGTATCGATTTGGGCATATTGGGCAAAACTTTGGGCAACCGAAAGGCGCTCCCAAGGCACAGAGAAATCCATAACCTCTTTGGGAAACTGGATTTTGTTGGCAATAAAGGCAAAAAGATTCTCGCAATCCTTCATGATTTGGGTGTATCCGGCATTGGTGCGGTACCATTCCAAGATCGTGAATTCCGGATTATGGCGTGAGCTCCAGCCCTCCTGATTGCGATAGCTTTTGCAGATTTGAAAGATATTTTGCGCTCCGGCTGCCAAGAGTTTTTTCATAGCAAACTCGGGACTACTGGTGAGAAAAGCACGATACTGTTCTCGTCGGTCGTCCAGAAGAGTCGTTTCGAAAACTTCTAGGTAGGGTTCCATACTTGGCAGGGCAACGAGTTGCGGCGTTTCCACTTCCAAGAACGCCTCTTGCCAGAAAAACTCACGAATAGCTTGAATGACTTGGGCGCGCTGCTGGTAGCGCTGCCACTGTTCGGGGTTGTCTCGCAATTTTTGCCAGGTCTTCATGGGAGTATTATACTCGCCAACTTCTCCCGGTAACGGCGTGCCTCCGCAATGGCTTGGAGCGTGGGCTCAAGCGAACGATCCTGAATATAGTTGGGAATATCCTCCTCGGAAAGAAACCGCAAAGCCTGATTTTCATCATTGAGCCTGGGCTTGCCAGTTGCCTCCACCAAAAGAAATCTGGTGCAGGATTCTTGTTCATCTTGGTAGATAAACGTGGTGTTGAGCCGAGTGGTTTTTTGTACGCTAAGAGAAAGCTCTTCAGAAAATTCGCGAGTAATTGCTTGCTCAAAGGATTCATCCTCCTCTACCCTGCCACCAGGTACGTGCCAGAGTTCAGGCAGGAAACGTTTGCTTCTTGATCTTTGGCAAAGCAGCACTTTTCCACTCTCATTAAAGAGCAGGCCAGCGACGTTGGTTCTAAAGAATTTTTTTTTCATTCCGCCTTAATAACTATAAACATTTTTCCTGTTAAATCGCTGATTGTATGATTTGAAGGATTATGAGTGATGCCAACATGAATGCCGAGCTCCTTTTCATTATCAGGTCTGCTAACAACTTCTTTTTCAATTACTTCAAATTTTCTTTCTGGAAAAAGATTGAAGATATCTTCGATGAAACAGACATAGTCATTTGGTGAAAGAATTTTATTTTCAATAGACGGATGGTATTGCTCGTTAATTTCCTTCCAAGATCGTATCCCAATTTCATCCAGTGTTAACCCACCTTTAAGCGTATCATTAAACGCATTTCTCAAGTGCATGAGAAACTCTGAGGCAAGACCACAGGAAAGGGTTACAGTTCCATCAGAATTCAATGTTTGAGGAAAATTTGGCGTTGATTGAATATTTCCAGCCATATCTCTAACACCATCATATCCCCAGCTTTCAAATTTTCTGTAATGTTTTGCAAAGAGTTTGTAGAATTCTCTGGCGTAATCAGTTTTTAATTCAAGTGTTATTGGTGAATCAGGATCATTGGTAGTAGCAAAGTCTTTGATGTACACTCTGCCTTCAGGTTTTAGAACTCGAAGGCTTTCAACAATAGCGAGTCTCAATGCGTTTTCCCCATCAGGGACATAACTGAATATTTCATGTAATATCGCTGAAAGTACGTATCCATCAATGCTTTCATTTCTAAGTGGAACTGATGTAGCGCTTCCTTGTAGGAGTTCTGGAGAGACACCCAATTTTCTCATTGTCTGTTCAGCAAATTTGAGAGCGGCAGTAGATAAATCTAATCCTAGAACCCGTCCTCTATTAACTTTGTTCTGAAAATGATGCATGAGGGCAAGAAGCTCAATGCCATTTCCAATACCAACTGAGACGATAGTAGGATTTGGAGAAAAATGTTTTTTCATTCTCTCAAGTTCTTCAATATATTTTGCCAAATGAGATGAATCAATGCCGTTTATCTGCTTGAGATATACTTCTCCGGCAAGATCAAGGTGTTCTTGAGCTCTTTTCACAGGCGAATGTTTTTCGTTAAAATTCATAGCAAACTATTATACAATAGTTTTTGAATGTCTTTGCAGGAAGAAAGAACACAATTCATAATTGACTTGTAAAATGAACAACAAAAATTTCTAAGAACTTTTTTTGATAATTCATTTTTTGTTAATAAAAGTGTGCTCGTTCCCCACTCTCATACTATTAGGCTCATACAATTAGCTGCGTTATTTATCTCAAAAAAAAGAATCACAAGCTGCGTCGACCTTGGGACCGGATCAGGGATTATTGCTATTTCTTTAAAAAAGTTTTTTCCAGACCTTTCTATTCAAGCAACTGATGTTTCTGTAAATGCTTTATCTCTTGCCCAAATGAATGCCAAAAAAAACAAGGTAGAGATTGATTTTATAAAGATTAAGGAGTCATTTTTTTGGTTGAAAGAGTTTATAACAAAGCCCGAACTCATTATTTCTAACCCGCCATATATGAGTGACGATGAATATTTTTCGCAGGAAATGAGAGTTCTCTATCCGGAAATACTTCTAGAACCACAAACGAGCATACGTAGTTTTGATAAAACAGGTGAGCGTTATTTTAAGCAAATTATCGAGGAGTTTTTTCTTTTTACTTCAAAATACTTGATTTTTGAGTTGACTCCAGAATTAGTGCCTTTTGTAGAAAAAATTTTGACAACTGTAAAAGAAAATCTTATTTGGGAGTTTTTTTTGAGTGATGATAGAAAAAAAAGATTTGTTATTATAGAGAAAATACCATGAAGTGATACCACCCTGTGACGCTTTTTGCTCCTCTTAGTGCGGCTCAGTGGCCAGAATACGAACTCCTCGATTTTGGTAAGGGGAAGCGTTTGGAGCGTTGGGGTACGCAGGTGCTTGTTCGTCCCGATCCAGCCGCTTTTGGTTTTCCCAATCTTGAGAAAAATGACTGGGCGCGGGCGCAGGCCGAGTTTAGCGAAAACCGCGCCGGAAAGGGCAAATGGCTGGGGCAAGCTCTGGCGCCTTGGCAGGTTTCCTACAACGACCTCACGTTTTCTCTGCGACTCACTCCCTTTAAACATGTGGGTCTTTTCCCTGAACAGCTCCCCCAGTGGCTTTGGTTGCAAGAGTTGGTGGAACGGGAGAATGCGCGCCGGAGTGAGCCGGTGCGGGTTCTCAATCTTTTTGCCTACACTGGGGCGGCCTCACTTTTTGCCGCTCACTCCGGCGCGCACGTCACCCACATTGAATCTTCTCGCTCCACGCTCAACTGGGCGCGGGCCAATCAGGAGCTTTCGGGTTTGCAAAACGCAACCATTCGTTGGATCCCCGAAGATGCTCCTACCTTTGTGCGTCGAGAAAAAGAACGGGGAAATCGCTATGATGTGATTTTGCTCGATCCACCCGTCTATGGAATCGGCCCCAAAGGACAACGCTGGCAGTTCTCGCGGCAGATTACCCCGCTTTTGGAGGACTGCCGAGATATTCTCAGTGCTGAGCCTCTCGGCCTCATTTTTAATGCCTATGCCAGTGAACTCGCTCCCCGCACGTGGAGTTTGCGCCTAGCCGAACTGATGAAAGATCACTCAGGAACGGTTTTTGTGGACGCCTTAGGAATCCATGCCACGCATCGCAAACAGGTGCTTACTACCGGATTAAGCGTGAGTTGGGTTGCTTAGTGCCTTAGGCACCAAAGCGCTGGGAAATCACAGTCCAGTCCACCACATTCCACCACGCAGTGATGTATTCAGGACGACGATTCTGGTACTTGAGATAGTAAGCGTGTTCCCAAACGTCCAAACCAAGCAGTGGAACAACGGTAGGATCATCCATGATCGGAGCATCTTGGTTGGGTGTGCTCACAATTTCAACAGATCCATCTGTCTTTTTTATGAGCCAAGCCCAGCCTGAGCCAAAACGACCCACGGCAGCGGCGGCAAAAGCTTCTTGAAAAGCGGCAAAAGAACCAAAAGCGGTGGTGATTGCTTGCGCCAGAGCATCAGATGGCTCTCCCCCACGCTGCGCACTCATGCTTTCCCAGAAAAGTGTGTGGTTGTAGTGACCGCCGCCATTGTTGCGAACGGTTGCTCGGATAGACTCAGGAACTTTATCCAAATTACAGAGAATAGTTTCTACAGGCTGGCCATCGAGTTGTGGGTCGGCGGACAAAACTTCTGGCAAGGCGGCATTCAACTTGTCCAGATAGGCCTGATGATGCTTGGTGTAATGAATTTCCATCGTCTTGGCGTCGATATGTGGCTCAAGGGCGGAAAAATCATACGGGAGTTGCGGTAATGTGTAAGACATAGAATGCTCCTTCTCGGTTCTCTACTGCATAGCCTACCACGTTACAGGTAGCTCTCAACCAGGAATCCAAAGAACAGGGCAAAAAAGCCAAAGGCAAGGACGAGGCCAATCTTGCGTGCCCACTGCGGTTGAAAAGCCTTAGGAAGGTGTTTGGTATTGAGCCAGAGCAGGAGCGGGAACGAGAGCATCATGGCCGCACCGTTGAGGACAGCACCCCAGGTGAGCAAGAGTCGAGGTTCTTGCTGACCAGAGAGCAGGAACACAATACCAAGCAGAATTTGTGCCCAAAGACTGGCGTAGAAGGCTAGAGAAAGTGGGAATTTTCGTCCCTTTTTGTAACCAAGCAGCAGGAGGTTTTCGGAAATGATGCGTGATGACGACTCCAAAACTCCTGTTTGCGTGGTAAAAAGCATGAGAGCACTACTGAGGAGGAAAAAAGTTCCCACAAAGGCATGCGTTCTCTGCCCGATGACACTTGCCTCCAAGAAAAGGAAAGATAGGCCGCTTTCGTGCGCCAAGCCAAAAGTGAGACTTTTGGCTAAAACGGCGAGAAAAGTAATACACAGCAGCCCTAAAAACCAAAAGACAATGAAGTGCTCGGTGAGTACGAGACTCCACCATCGTTTCCAAAGTTTGGTATTGGTGGCATTTTGGGCTGGGAGCTCACCTTCAAGCTTGATGACCTTCTGCCCTGGGGCAAAGAGCGAAGTGATCTTTTGAGAAAAAGCTCCCATCCCAAAGCCTTTTTCTTTAATGTAGTATGACTGGGCAAGATTGAGGTTTCCTCCCGCTCCAGAATACGCAAAGGCTCCCAGGAAAGAAGCAATCGCAATGCCTGGAGGGAAGAAATTCCAGCCGTCACCTTGTCCCAAGAAGCCTCGGGAGAGCTCCATCCAGTCTGTGCGATTGGTCAGCCAGAGCGCCAGCACAGCAACGGTAGGAAGCGTAATCATGAGCATGGATCGCTGTAGCTTTTCCATGGTGGCGTAGAGCGTTTTTCCAGCCGTGAGTATGATTCCCGTAGCCAGGAGCAAGCCAATTCCGAGGGCAACTTCTGGCACATTGGGGAAAAGCGAGTTGAGAATATGGGCGCTACTGGCGGCAAATCCTGGTAAAGACCAAGGCAGATAGGTAGAAAAAACGAACCAGAGAGGAATGGCGGGATGGAGTTTTCTAAAGCCAACAAAAACGCTTTCTCCCCAGGCCAAGGTATAACGCATGGCTTCGGTGTTGAGGAGGTACTGGAGGGAAATGCCAAGGAGGCCGCCCCACATAATGCCTAAACCATAGTTTGCGGTGAGATACGGCCAGAGCAGCAGTTCCCCACTCCCTAAGGCGAGGCCAAGCAAAATAAAGGAAGGACCGATCGTTTTGAGGAGTGATGGTGGTTGGGGCAAGGTGGCAGGCCGTGCAGTCATAAAGAAAAGAATAACATAAATCTTCCTGATGATGCCATCTTTTCACTTATTTTTGGGTAATGTTTGCATGATTCTGGTGTAGCGCGATATAATACGACCAACATTGAGTCGATGAAAGGACCTATGGCCAAAGAGATCATGACAGCCACTCTCGATCGTGAAAAGCACAATTCTCGGGTAGATGCATTGCTTTCGAGTTTTAAGTTATTCAAACTTGATACGATTATCACTCCAAAGGGAGAAACGCTTCCCGTGAAGATTTCTCGTGTTTTGGGTCCAGACAGTTTTGGTAAATTCCAGATCAGTCTTAGCTACAAAGAAAGCGATGGTTTTTATAGAAATGTAGTTCTGGAGCCGAGTATTTTGCCAGAAATTACTTTTGTTCCTGGGGCGGTTGTTATAGAGACGAGCAACGATATGCACAGTCCAAAGAAGCAGTATCGTCTTATTTCATCAGCTTCTCAAGGCCCTGAGCAGAATCTTCGTTAGTTTTGGCAAACGGGGCAGAAATGTGTCCCTCGGCCAGCGAGCTTGATTTTCTCGATGGGTGTGCCACAAATGAGGCAGGGTTCTTTGGCGCGGCCATAAACAGCCAAGAATTTGGCGTAACCGCCCTCTTTTCCTTGTGAGTCTCGGTAGTCTCGAAAGCTTGTCCCGCGGTTCTCAACGGCTTTTTGGAGAATGTGAGTGCAGTGGAAGAAGATTTTTTGGAGCTCTTCTTGGGTGAGGCTTTCCACGCGGCGGGTGGGAAGAACACCCGAAGCAAAACAGACCTCATCGGCGTAAATGTTGCCCAAGCCGCTGATGAAATTTTGATCGAGAAGCACCGCCTTGAGGACGCCGCGTTTTGTGGACATTCGATCGGAAAAGGCTTGCCAAGTAAAACCAGGAGTGAGTGGCTCGATGCCATAGCGTTCGTTGATTGCTGTCTGCTCTTCCCTGCTCACCAGTTGCCAGTAGCCAAATTGGCGCAGGTCATTGAAGTAGAGGTGGCTTTGGTCGGCAAAGGAAAGCTCAATGTGGGTCCATTTATTGGGAAGAGGCTCTGTGAAGGCCGGAAAAGGGTGCCCCCCAGCAATGAGCGTTTGTTGGTCGTTGTAGAGCAACTGGCCTGTCATCTTGAGGTGAATAAGCAAGATAAGCGGCGATTCATGCAGTGAGAGTTGCAGGAGCTTTCCCACTCGATTTATGGCAAGAATATGGTTTCCCTGGAGCGTTTCTTGCAGCTGCTCGGTAGAGCCACGCACCATTTTGGGCAAGCGAACCGTTGTCTTGGTGATCTTCTTATTGAGAATTCTGGCGGCGAGATCACGCCGCAGAGTTTCAACTTCTGGCAGTTCTGGCATAGGTGGCTATTGTACCGCTTTTACTTAAACGCTTTTCCCAAGGCCGAACGCGTCGCGCACTTCCTGCATTGTTTGTTGCGCAATCGCTTGAGCTTTTTGAGCGCCTTCACGGATCACAGAATCCACATAATCAGGGTTTGCTTCCAGTTCTCGACGCTTTTCTTGGAGCGGCAGAAGTTCGGCAAAAATGCGTTCTGCCACATAATCCTTGAGCTCCACAAAGCGCAGAGATCCATCTTGGAACTGGTTGAGGAAGGATTGGTAGGGGGCGCTCTTTTTCCCTTCCAGAATTTCTATAAAGGAAAAGAGCGCCCCCACTCCCCCACTCATTTCTCCGCCTGCCTGTGTTGAGGTTGGCACCGCGCGCACTTTTTTGCGAATTTCTTCCAAACTATCGGTGAGATTCACAAAACTTCCTTCCACCGATTTACTCATTTTCCCTTCACCCTTGAGCGAAGGAACATATCCCCCTGGCGTGGCAAAGCGCTGTGGTTCAGGGAAACTGAGGCCATAATCTTGGTTCATGCGTCGTGCCACTTCGCGTGCCACTTCGAGATGTGGTTCTTGGTCGAGTCCAACCGGAACGAGATGCGCTTGGTAAAGCAGAATATCGGCGGCCATGAGGAGTGGATAGTTGAGCAAAGCCATCGTGGCATTTTCTGGGTGCTGCTTTACCTTGTCCTTAAAAGTTGGCAAGTGCTGCATTTTGGCGATCGTGGTGACAGAAGAAAGGTAGAAAGCCAGCTCGGGGTGTTCTGGGATATCTGCTTGCTGAAAAATGGCACTTTTCTGCGGATCCAGGCCAGCTGCCAAGTAGTCGATAATAATCTCGCGACGGTTGTGGCGCAGTTCTTCTACCGAAAACGGCGTGGTGAGCGCGTGGAGATCGGCAACCATGTAGAGTGTTTCATGCTGTCCGTCATTTTGCAGCTCCAACATCCCCTTTACGCCACCCAAGTAATTGCCCAAATGGAGCCGACCAGTAGCGCGAATGCCAGATAAAACACGTTGTTTCATATTTCTCCTTGTCCTTTTGTTTTGGTACCAACTGCCACAAAAAAACCCTTGTATACACATCTGCACGATGCGTATACAAGGGCCTTCTTCTTGGCGGTGCCACCTTGCTTCTCTGTGATTTTTACACTCACAGACTCATTTTTTTGTCTTCAGCTCCTGGGTTCCAACCTTCCCGATCACGGCTTATCCTTTCATTATAGGATATTTTGTGTGGGAATGCAAATGGCTACGTGTTGAGGAATCTTAGGAGATCACTGAGCGAGGCAAGAACAAAAACAAGTGGAACGATCCAAAGCCAGAGTTCGTTTTTTTGCGGAAAACGTTGTATCCACAGGGAATGGACGATTTTTATACCAAGTAAAAGAAAAATACATCCAGTTAGGTAATGAATGTCCAGCCATTGGCCCGTAAGAAGAGAAAAAGGAAGGTATCCAAAAAACAATAGGTTCGCAATAATGAGGGGGAAATTGTGGTGAGATTTCATTCTAGGCTATAATACACTCATGAAAAGGATGTATCCTTCCAGTCTAGACACACCAGTTTTCTGGGGACTACTCCAGAGTTTCCTGCCGGTTCTTTTTGTTTATCTTCTTTTTGCAACCCATCTTTCTTTGAGTGGGGGTAGCCCTCTGTCACCCTATTGGCAGGATCTCATAATCTATGGACCAGTTCTCCTGCTTTTGACACTCACCGCTTCTTGGGAAGCGTTACCATTTTTTGTTTCTGCTTATCTGGCAGTATGTGTTGCTCGTGCATTTTTTGTGAAGAAATATTCCTATCGTTTTTTTCTTGAGAACATTCTTTGGATGATTATTGGGTTGTTTTTCGTCGTAATAGCGAACATTCTTTCTTATCTCATGGTGGCAATTGTGAGTTCTGCTGTGGGCTATAATCCTTATAGCTCGGTGGAGGTTGTATGAGAAAAGCGTTTTTCAAAGAACTTCTTCCAGTAGATGCGTTCTATTCTAGTCTTTTAGTAGGATTTCTTCACTACAGTTATTTTCTTACAAATCTTATAAAATCGGGATCATCTTTATCAGAGGCTATTACTACATTGGTTGATAAAGGTATTTTTTTTGTGGTAATTATTATGAATACTTGGTTACTCTTATCTTTCCTTTGTACTCCCTTATTTTTTCTTGCTCGGAAAAAACTGCAGAAGAGACCTTTTGTTCTTAAGTCATTTATAAGTAATCTTTTACTTTCATTCCCTGTAACCTTTATTCTGCTGCTAATCATGCTTATATTACACTCGTTGGTTGGTAAAGAGCTTTCTATATAAAATTAAAGAGTCTTACATTGAGGTCGGTACTGAAAGTACCGACCTCAATGTGATTTATTTAGTGAATAGAGCTATTACCGAAGATCAGCAGTGATAGCTGCTCTGATGATCATGTCAATTGTGATTTGAGAAGCATCAGAAACTTGTCTAGCTAGAATGCTACCCATGTTTCTTTGATTCCTGTCATCTGGATAATCTATCCAGGTTTCAAACCAGTGCCATTGACGTCCAAAGCCATCTCTTTCTCCCTGCTTTAGTGCAGAAATAACTTCGCCGGCTGAGGAATCAAACATACCCATGAAGTATCCGAACACCACGTTCCCTACTCCGCTAAGATCCATGTACAGGTTACCGATTAGGTAATATGGTGAGGAACACTTTGGCACAATAGCTTTGATGCTATCTTTTATTTCAACTCTGAGTAAATCTGATCGCCCTGTATCGAGTTCAAAATAATCGAATATTGAGTTGATTATTTCCTCAATATTTCGACTATTTTGTAGTTGGAAACTAAAGAAACTAATTTCCCCCTGTATGATCTCAGCCCCATTTTGAATTGCGCAGGTTCGTGGGTTTACCCTCAGCGCGTATCCAGAAACGTGAACGACAACATAATCTTCGACAGAAGTTTGACTCGTCGTGCTGGAGGTATTCCACCGTTCGACCCAGGGGTCGGAGGCGGTGCCTGTGGCAGTCCAGCCACTTCCATCGACCTGGACCCAGCCGTAGCCGTTGGCACAAGCTGTATCTGTTACCGTAAATTGGGTGCTTCCAGGGAGGCTGCCAGTTTGCCGGTAGCTCGTTCCTGGCCCTGCTCGACGGTTGTTTGGCTCACCAGGGGTGACTCGAGCACCATCTCCCACACCAACGGGCATGTAGCAGGCAGAGTTTGAGGAAGAGTTTCCACTGTTGCCCGAACTGTTGGATCCCGAGGATCCGCTTCCAGAGTTGGAATTTGAACTGTTTCCAGAACCAGTATTTCCGCTACTCTGCGGACGCCCTTGTGGGGACGTTGCACAAAACCAGGAATAGGCGTCACTGGCGTTTCTTAGCCCAGCGTAGGGATGACTCCCATTGCTAGAGAAACGACAAACAGCATCAACATCAATTCCACGAGCGTAAGAGCCGTCTGCATTAAAGCAGTACCAAGAATACGCGTCACCAGAGTAATCAGATCCTGCGTGTCCAACACTTTGGCACCAACCCCAAATGTTCATGTCCCCACCAAAGGTGGAAGATGAAGAACCAGAGGAGCTCGAGCTATTGCCAGAGCTTTGCGGAGAATTATTTCCACTGCTGGAACCTGGGCCAGAGTTGGCCTCGCTGCCCGAGGTATTCCCTGAGCGAGCTTCGATTGTTATGGTTACACAACGGCGTTCTGCTGCCAGCCAGGAGGAATTATTCCCACCTGCCACAGCAAAACAGACCAGTCCACGACCAGGAGAAAACTCCTCGGTCTTGAACGTTTCACTTTGTTGTG
>CAYWTN010000009.1:17031-43189 GCA_964460975.1 uncultured Pseudomonadales bacterium | reverse complement strand
CAATACGAGTACGAACCATTTTTGTCATGGCCGTATTATGCCACAAAACAGCTTACTGTGCCTGAATAAACACCCGAGGATCAAGCGCTGGGACGACCGCTTGGAAGTTGTCATCTCCCTCAAAAACGTATACTGGCTGGAAGTAGTTTTGTGGCGTGGTTGGTTCAAAATAGGCGAGGTAAACCTTGCGAATAGTGGCCGTTTCTCCTGCAATGGGTGAAGTAACAAAACCGCCGCCAGATTGCAAAGCCTGCCAGGCCAAAGCAACAGGTTGCGGCGGATAGGTTTCGAAGGTTGTCCAAAGCACGGGGTAGTACTGAGACTTGAGCTGTAAAACGCGCTCACCCTTTTGACGCGAACCAGAGAAAAGTATACGAACCACGCCTTGTCCTCGGGCCGCTGTCACGGTTGGAATTCCCACAGGAGTCTGGCGGAAAAGATCGAGCTGAACAAAGTCTGCTTCTGAAATACTCGAGGCAGGACGAAGCTCGCCGCCAATGGCTCGAACATAGGAAATCTGCGGTGTCGCCGTAGCAATATCGGTTGAGAGGATATTCGCGTTCCGCAGTAAGCTGCGCATTTCACCCGTGAGTTGGGTGGGATTTGGAATCTCTTTGCGGCTCAAAAGATCGACCGAACTAGCCCAGTCGGCGCGCAGATCGAATGTGCCATGCACAATATTTACTTCCAGGATAGCGGGAAAAGGCAGATCACGGCGCCACCGGTAAAGCTCGTCACTCATCTTCTCGGGGGAAAGAACAAATTCCAAGGCGGCCGCTTGTTCCTTGGCTCGATCCAAAGCCAAAAGGTTGGGCTGAGCAGTGGGCATAAAGTACACCGCGAGCTTATTGCCATAATCGGGGAGTGTTTGCCCAACCGTGTCGAGCACGAAACTCTTAGGGCGCTCGTTCTCAAGCTGAGTAGGAAACTGCAGAGAAGGCAACAAACCAAACGCCATTGTGGGTGGAGAGGGTGGCGCAGGATTAAGCGAGTGGTAGAGGTTTACAGAAAACTCGAGAACTGATCGACCAATCATAAACAGCACCACAAAAACCAGCCCGTACTTGAGTCCTTGCCGAGCATAGGAAGCAATAAGAGAAAGATTTGCGCCGTTACTTGCCATATACGTTTATCATAACGATTTTACTGCGCATCGGCTACGGGATCTTGCTGGAAATACTCAGTTTCTGGGGGCGTTTCTACCCACTCAGCATTTTGGACTGCCCAACGAAGAAGGTTCGTAGCATCGGTATAACGATCTTGGCTGCCCAGAAGAACAAGGATGAGATCGAGGGGCGGCTGCTCGCGCAAGCGAGCAGCCGCGCTGGCATTACCGGCAAAAAAAGCAGAGGCGGTGGCCGAATTGGGATCGAACTTGGCGCGAACAATAAGGCTTTCTCCCGCCATGGCCGTCGTTCCGGTCTTCACGCCCAAGACAGCTGGTGAGCGATACAACAAGCTATTTGTGGTATAGATCGTGTCGATTCTTCCTGTTTGTTGCTCTCGAACCGTGACCACAGGCGAAGCAACCGTCTGAGCAAAAAAAGGAATCTGCAGAATCTGAAGAGTAAGTTTCCCCATATCTTGCGCAGTTGAGTACTGTCCTGGGCTGTCGATACCATAGCTGTTATCAAAATGTGTTTGCGTGAGACCGAGGTCGTGGGCGCGCGCGTTCATGTACTCTACGAATCCGCGCGCGCCCTCCGCATGCCCCTGAGCAAGCGTCTGAGCGGCATCGTTGGCAGAGAAAACGAGCATGGCACGCAAGAGATCGGCCACAGAAAACTGATCTCGAGGAAGAAGCTTGGCTCGATTCCCCAAAACACCAGCGGCACTCCCAACTTGAAGGGTGTGTTCCAGGCCGTAACTTTCGTAGGCGGCGTAGGCAGTCATCAGTTTCGAGAGGGAGGCCACAGAAGTAGCCATTTGGGGATTCTTTTCCCAAAGCAAAGATCCTGATTGTTGGTCGTAGAGCCAAACCGATCTAGCCGAGTGATCAGGAGGAGTATTAGTGAGCACAAGTTGCATTGTTGGTTCTGGGGCTGGTGATGGAAAAATCATCGGGGCAAAAAACTGACGAGCATACTCAGAGAAAACGGCAAGAACAGCCACACCCATGATGAAAAACCAGAACACCAAAAACCAAGCAAACCTGCGCAAGCGCGCTACTGCACCCATTCGCTTATTTTGCCATGCTCAGACCTTTCAGCGCAATGAGCTCTCATCTATTTTACGGGTAGAATCACACTCTCAATAATCTTCTTTATTTGATGCTCAGCTTTCCTATTTTCCACTGGCCAGCAAGCGTGGAGAAGAGTCTGGTCTTTGGTAATAATGAGTTTACACTTTTGAACAGGCCGCTCATTTGTTCTTTCATAAGAGAACTGCAAAGATTGCTCTCCCTTCCATAATACTTCATTTGTTTTCACTAAATGGTATTTTTGATCAATATATTCGGCAAAGAGATCTGAAAGTGTGGATTCGGCAACCGTTTGCTTATCAAAGAAACTTCCTTCTCGGCGTATTTCGGGGAAGACTCGTCGAAGAACATACCCATTTTCGTACCTGGCAGTAGAAGGGATGACTTCCAACCAAACGCGATAATCTTTGGGATTAACCTGGAAAACATCCATCCCCCAAATATCATCTATTCCCGTAGCCCCCGGGAGCCAGTAACGAGTTGTATAGAACCATCCTTCTTTGGGTGGAATACGTACTGAAACACCTGTTTTTGTATCTACATAGGTACTCCACTGCTGCTTTTTCCAGAATGTAAGAAAAAGAGTTATTACAAAAAACATAACAATAGCTACTTTTGTGAGTTTTGTTACAAGCTTCCAAGAATCACTCGCAAAAAACTGTAAAAACGATTGACGTCTTTGTCGAATAACAAACAGAAATCCACGAACCGCCAAAACGATCACAGGTGAAGAGATGAATAGAAAAATACTGTTTATTATTCCAAAAAAAAGCGGCAGACCTGCCAGTGAGAATGGTTCCGAATCGCAACCCAGTGCGACTCTGTTTTGGCAGGCACGAAGAAGGAGAAACAGATATATGAAGCATAAGAAGAAAAGGGCTAGATTTGAAAAAAACCAAGAAAGAATCATTTGCTTAATCAAACTTTTGGATGAAGTATGGATGGCAAAAAATACTGGCAGAGCAAGAGGAAGAAACAAGAGAGTGAAAAAAAATGATAAAGACTCATCAAAAAAGGAAAACACGTTAGAAAACGACCACCCAAGCAGAACTATCCAAAGAAGGTATGGGAAAAAAACAAATACTTTCCCGTTACTTTCAGCACTTTTCATAAATACTATTTTACATCCTCATTGCTTCCGTCAAAAAGAAAGACTATAATGTAAGGCAGATATGAAACATACGAGCTACGCATTCATTAAGCGTTGCAACCTCCAAATGCCATGGGGGAGTCGGGGTTGTGCCTAGAGAAATCAAAAAGAAAAAAACGCAGCACAGCCCCTCAAACAAGAGGGGTTTTTTCTGCAAAAAAAATGAAAGGACATGTTTATGAAAAGACATCCAGAAAATGGTTTTGGGAGGGAAAGATCCTCCAGAGACCTCAGCGGCGAGCAGGCGTACAATGCGCCGGCCTCATTAGGCCCTGAACAGGTACAAGCACTGCGCAAGCGCTTTGCTTTACCAGATATCGCTAACCGCTACCTCAACAAAAAGCTCTTTACTCAATAAATAGAGAAGGGCGGCGCGTACATTTTCCGCTTCTGTTCAACGCGCCGACTCAACAATAACTTCAATATTTTTCCGCTCTGGACGGAAGCGCGACCACTCCAAACGCACCACCAGAGAATGGATGTCCTTTAGAGGCACTTGCACTCGTTGCTCTGTCTGAAAAACCACCGCCGAGAAATACGATCCCGTCCCTACAGACTCCAACCGCAGCTTATGATGCTTCCCTTCCTTTCCAAGCGGTGTGGCGTCTTCTACTCGCAGCTCATCCAACAGAAAACGTGGCTCCGGAAAACCTGCCCCAAAAGGAGCAAACAAAGAAAGCACTTCCAGGATTTCTCGCAGAGGCACTCCCTGTTTTATTGGTGCAAAAACGGACAAACTTGGCGGTGCTAAATGCGGAAGTATCACTTCCGCTGCTCTCTCTCGCAACAGAGCAATGCTTTTTTCCATGTCTTTCTCTGAAAGAGAGAAGCCCGCGGCCATAGCGTGCCCACCAAGCGCAAGATAATCAAGAGGCGTGGAACGCAAAAAATCTGTAATGTCCGTTCCAGCCACCGAGCGGCAGGAAAACTTCACCACGCCATCACGGACGCTCCCAACCAGAGCTGGTCGGCCGGTAAGCTCAATCACTTTACTGGCCAAAAGGCCGATAATTCCTTCTGGATACTCTCCTACAACAATGGCGATCCCAGAACCTTTCCCATCATTTTCCTGGAGAGATTGCTTGACTTCCTCCATAGCCGCTACCGTTTTTTCTTGCCGCTGAATATTCACTTTTTGCAATTCAGACATGAGCTCCTCAATGCGCTGCGGCTTGCGAGAAAGAAGTGCCCGCAAAGAATCTAGGGCATGGCGAAGGCGACCCATAGCGTTAATACGCGGAGCCAAGGAAAAATTGATCGTACTCACGTCTGCCTTTTCCAACTCAACACCAGCGATCTTGGCCAAGGCCAGCAGGCTCGGGCGCTGCGTTTCACGCAGCGCCCGCAGCCCATGAAAAGCAAAACTTCGGCCAGGCCCCGTCACGGGAACTTGATCGGCAATCATTCCGAGAACCGCCAGATCCAAGAGCTCCCAAGATTGCTCGGGAAGAATCTGATGCGCCAAAAACCAACTTACGGTTGAGCCAGAGAGAAGGGTGGAGTGCACCGTAGCATCGGCCTCGGGGAGCACTTCGTTGGCTAAGTGATGATCCGTAAGAATGGTCTTCACATCCTGTTTTTTGAGCCAAGCAAACGCTTCCGTCGCCACAATGCCGTTATCAACGGTGATGAGGAGATCTGGCTTTTTCTCAGCAAAAATTTCCTCAAGTGCTACGAGAGACAAACCGTAGCCATGTTTTTCCCTGTGAGGTAAAAAAGGTCTTGCAACCAAGCCGCGCGTTTTGAGCGCTTCCCAAATCACTGCGGTGGCGGTTACTCCGTCGCAGTCATAGTCGCCAAAAATAACCACGTCTTGCTGCTGCGCAATCGCTTGCTCGAGCAGGTCTTTGGCGCGCATTACCTCAAAAGGATTAAACCCTACGTCTTCCAAAGAAAGCTCGCTGGGGAGTGGCGGCGAGAGAAAACGATCTCGATCTTTTTGGTCAAGCCGTGCAAAAAGGAGTTCCTTGAGTTGCTGGGCACTCTCAATGGCCTCCGTGTGTTCAAATTTCCAGTCCATCTCTCCAGCATACATGGTAGGATGGCACTATGCGCATCTCACTTCCACCAGAGGTTGTTGGTTTGGTTTTTCTCGTTCAGAAAGCCGGTTTTTCGGTTGAAGTCGTCGGGGGAGCGCTGCGCGACAAGCTTTTAGGGCGCTCAAGCCACGACTGGGATCTCACTACCAACGCTCAACCCGAGCAAATTCTTTCGGTTATCCCAGAGAGTTTTTATGAAAATGAGTTCGGCACCGTTGGCATTACTCGCGAGCATTTGCGCAACCAACTTGGCTGGAGCAATGAAGGAAAAGAGCAAGAAGAACTCGATGACGTTATTGAGATCACCACCTATAGAAGCGACTCCATCTATACGGATCATCGCCGGCCCGATGCTGTCTCTTGGGGTAAAACGCTAGAAGAAGACCTCTCACGCCGAGACTTCACGATGAATGCGCTCGCTTTCCGCTTTACCGCCAGTGAGGATGCTTTGGCGCAGTACACCCAAGATGAAATTCTGGTTGAGGGATCCATTATTGATCTCTTTGACGGTCAAAATGATCTCAAGAAAAACCTCATTCGTACGGTAGGTGATCCAGATCTGCGCTTCCAGGAAGACGCGCTGCGCATGCTCCGAGCGGTTCGCTTTGGCGCCCAACTCGGCTTTCGATTAGACAATGAGGTGCTTGTAGCGCTCCAGCAAAATGCTGGGCTCATTTCTCACGTGTCTTGGGAGCGTATCCGAGATGAGTTCCTCAAGATCCTCACCACCGACTACGTTGAACAAGCCATCACGCTGCTCTCTACAACAGGACTGCTTCAGTATATTCTCCCCGAGTTGCTCGAAACCAAGGGTGTGGATCAACGCGGTCATCATGAACACGACGTCTGGACACACTCACTTCGCGCTTGTGCCTCTTGTCCATCCAGAGATCCAATCGTGCGTTTTGCTACGCTGCTCCATGACATTGCCAAACCGCAGACCCAAGAACCGCTCCCAGATTCCCCTGGTGAATACTCTTTCTTTAACCATGAAGTCATCGGCGCACGCACGGCCAAAGAAGCCGCCCAACGCTTCCGCCTGTCCAAAGATGATATTCAGCGCGTCTTTACCCTGGTTCGCTGGCACATGTTCCACTACCAGGAAGATATGACCGATGCCGCTATCCGCCGCTTTATTCGCCGAGTGGGGGTGGAAAATATCTCAGACATGATGGCTCTGCGCGAAGCCGACCGCCTGGGGAGCGGCAGTAAGCGAACCAGTTGGCGCCTTGAAGAAATGAAAGATCGTATCGAGGCACAGCTCCATCAGCCAATGCAGGTGCGTGACATGGTGGTCAAAGGGGAAGATGTGATGGAATTTTTGCAGATCCCACCGAGCAGAAAAGTTGGTGATATCCTGCAAATGCTCTTTGAAGAGGTGCTTGATGATCCAGATAAGAACACTCGAGAGTACCTTTTGGGACGCCTGAACGAAATAAAAGCACTATAATAGTCCTCTATGCTCAAAGCTCTCCTCTCACTTTTTGACGAACAAGCCCGCACGGTAGCGCGTTATAAACAGGTTGTGGACGTTATTAACGAGCACGAAGAAGCCATCCAAAAGCTCTCGGACGCCCAACTCCAACAGAAAACCCAGGAGTTTAAGGATCGTCACGTCCAAGGAGAATCCCTGGAATCACTTTTGCCAGAAGCCTTTGCGGTTGTTCGTGAGGCGGCCGTGCGTACTCTGGGAATGCGCCATTTTGATGTGCAGTTCATGGCCTCAATTGCCTTCCATGAAGGAAAAGTTGCCGAACAAAAAACCGGAGAAGGAAAAACGCTCTCGGCTACTCCCGCACTTTACCTCAACGCTTTGGCCGGCAAAGGATCGCACCTCGTTACCGTCAACGACTATCTGTCACAGGTTGGTGCTGGCTGGATGGGCGAGATCTACCATTTTCTTGGTCTCACCACTGGTGTCATCATTCATGACCATGCCTACATCTACGACCCTGAATATCAGGGAGAAGAGCGTGGTGATAACCGTCTGGAACACTTTCGACCCGTTTCACGCAAAGAAGCCTACCGTGCCGATATCACGTACGGAACCAATAACGAGTTCGGCTTTGACTACCTGCGCGACAACATGGCCCAAAGACTCCAAGATAAGGTTCAGCGGGAACACCATTTTGCCATTGTGGACGAAGCCGACTCTATTCTTATCGACGAAGCCCGCACTCCCTTAATCATTTCTGCCCCAGATAGCGAGCCAACCGATAAGTACCTCACCTTTGCCAAACTCGTACGAGGTCTCACTCCAAAAGCAGACTACGTTGTTGACGAAAAAATGAAAACCGCGGTGCTTACCGATCTGGGTATTAAACGACTTGAGCGCCAAATGGGTGTGAAAAACCTCTATGAGGAAAGCTTCGATACTATCCACCATGTTGAGCAAGCGCTCAAAGCACTCTCGGTTTATCACCGTGACAAAGAGTATGTGGTTCGTGAAGGAGAAGTGGTCATTGTTGATGAGCACACCGGCCGACTCATGTTTGGCCGCCGTTTCTCCGACGGACTGCACCAAGCCATTGAGGCCAAAGAAAGCGTGACCATTCAACAAGAATCGCGTACGCTCGCCACTATTTCTCTGCAAAACTACTTCCGCCTCTATGACAAACTGGCTGGTATGTCTGGTACAGCCGTGACCGAAGCAGAGGAGTTCCAAAAGATCTACGACATGGACGTTCTGGCTATTCCTACCAACATGCCCGTCAAGCGCAACGATATGGCCGACGTTATCTACAAAACACCTCGTGCCAAATACAGTGCTATCCTCGAGGAAATTCGAGAAGTGCACCAAACTGGTCGTCCTATTCTCATTGGTACTCGCTCGATTGAGCAAAACCAGGTTATTGCCCAAATGCTGGAGCGTAACAAAATTCCGCACCAGCTGCTCAACGCCAAAAATCATGAACGTGAGGCTTTTATCATTGCTGAAGCTGGTAAAAAGGACATGATCACGGTTGCTACAAACATTGCTGGTCGTGGTGTGGACATCGTCCTTGGCGGTGCCAAACCAGAAAGTGCCGATTTTGAAAGCACCAAAGCCTACGAAAAATCCCTGCGAGAATGGCAAGAGAGACATGATGAAGTCGTGAACTCGGGCGGTCTGCACATTGTGGGTACGGAGCGCCACGAATCACGCCGTATTGATAATCAGCTTCGTGGCCGCGCGGGACGTCAAGGTGATCCTGGTTCCTCCAAGTTCTTCCTTTCGCTTGATGACGAAATCATGCGTTTGTTTGGCGGCGAGCAAATTGGCAAACTCATGGGAACACTCGGCCTGGAAGAAGATCAGCCTATTGAGCATCCGCTCATTAACCGCGCTATTACTCAAGCACAAATTAAGGTTGAAGGATTTTTCTTTGATCAACGCAAAAACCTCGTTGAGTACGACGATGTTATGAACCGCCAGCGTGATGTTATCTATAAGCGTCGCGATAGCATTCTGCGCAACATGGCTTCGGCTCAGGATGGGGTAGAGTCTCGTGTGCTCACCGAACGCTTGGCCAATGCTTTTCATGAACACATGGCAAAAATTGTTCAAGATCGGCTCAGTGAGGGTATCGACCAAACAGAGCTGCAGAATATTCTCAATGAGATGGTCACGATTATTCCTTTCGATACCCACTCGCTGGTGCATCTCAAGAAGAACTTGGCAGAAAAGCATGATCTCTCGGAGATTCTCACCTTCCTCGACAGTGTTTTTGCCGATACCTACAAAGCCCGTGAGACCGCTCTTTCTCCAGCCGTAGTGAGGGATATTGAGCGTTTTGTCTTCCTCAGTTCCATCGACGAGCAGTGGATGAATCATCTTGATGACATGACCAACCTCCGTGATGGCATCTGGTTGCGCGGCAACAAGGATCAGGCCCTCAACGAATACAAAAAGGAAGCGTTTGCGCTTTTCCAATCTATGGTGCAGCGCATTGAGCATGAAGCACTCAAGAAAGTGTTCCGTGTTTCTCTCACTCCCGTGGCTCCCGTCGCCCAGGACATGATTTTGCAGGGACCACAAGAGAACGCTGCTTCTCTGGCCGCTCTTTCTTCCGAGCAGGCCGAGAGTTCCAGCGCAAATAAAGCGGCAGAAAAGAAAGCCAAGAAGCAAAAGAAAAAAGGCAAGAAAAAGGGTGGTTCGTACCTCTAGGGACGAACTATTTTTCTGGTTTTTGGCGCGGCGTGGCCGCGCCAAAAACAATCAATTCTTCCTCAGCTCGAGTAACAGCGGTGTAGAGCCACTGACGCCATTCGTCATCATTCATATGCTGTGATCGCTCCTCAAGAACAATCACTTTTTTGGCCTGGCTTCCTTGAGCCTTATGAACCGTGAGGGCATAGCCATAATCAAAAAAAGCCAACTCACGCGGAAAGATCTTGGGCAATGGCAGTGGTTTGGGCAAAAACGGACCTAAAAACACACTTCCAGAGTAGAGTTTCTTGCCTGTTTGCGGATCTTCAATCACCATCTGCTGTACCGGAAGTTCCCTCACTTCATTCTTTTCTCCAAGAGAGGCAATTCGCCCCATCATGCCGTTAAAAATCCCTTTGGACCAATTATTCTTGAGACAAATAACAATGTCACCCACTTCTGGTTTATCCGGATTGCGGCTGAGAGCAGCACGCACCAGATGATTGAGGCCAGAACGCGAATGGTTAAACCCTGTAAGAAAAAGCGTGTCTGGCGTGTAGGTTTGCGCGAGCTCGTCGAGAAGAAGCTGTGCCTCGCTACTTTGCATATCAAACTTTTTCACCCCTTCGCCGTAGTTTCCCAGAGGAATATGCCCTTGAGTTCGCGCAAAGTTGGCCACTTGAATAATCGGACTCTCGGCAGCTTGGCGATGAATCGTCTCAAGAAAAAGATCGGGTTCATCCATCAGATTAAAGGTTTCATTGATCGGGGGAAGCTGACCATGGTCGCCAACCGCCAAAACAGGAACCCCAAAAGAGAGAAGATCCTTCCAAATATCTGGCGTGAGCATAGAGGCCTCATCGACCACAATAAACTGAAAAGGAAGTTCCTCCTTGCACTGCCAACCAACTACTTCCTCGCCTTTGGTGATTGGGGCATAGAGCAGCGAGTGAAGCGTACTGACACTATCTTTGGAATACTTGCTGCCCATGGCCTGCAATCGGCTCGACAGCACCTGACTAGCCTTGCCTGTGTAGGCGGCAAAAGCCACTCGCCACTTGGGTTTTTTCACATGAAGAAGCGCACGCAACGTCGCAATAAGGGTGGTTTTCCCCGTTCCAGCATAACCGCCAAGTGTGAGAGAAGGCTCCGTTCCCTTGGCGAGCCACAGAAGAATCTCCCGTAAAACGGCTTTTTGTTCGGGTGTAACTTGATAGCTGCGTAAATCCGTCATAGTGATACACTCAGAGTATATGACAGATCTCTCTCGAGCACTGCTCGTGTTTTTTTCGCTCCTTGGCACGGCCGACTCGGCCTACATCACTTACGAAGAGTTTGCCGGTGTTGTTCCAAGCTGTGCTGTGCTCCCGGGTTTTGACTGTGGTGCCGTATTAGGGAGTCAGTGGGCATACTTAGGCCCGGTGCCATTGTCACTTTTGGGACTCGGATTTTATGTTTTTACGTTCTTCGTTTCTTGTTACGCGCTCGTTTCTCCCAAAGTGCATCCACAAACCCGTAATCTTCTCGCACTGCTGGGAACATCAGCCTTTGCTTTCACCCTGTATCTTATGTACCTACAAGCCGTGGTCATTGGAGCATTTTGCCTTTTCTGTTTGGTTTCGGCCTTTTCGAGCACCGGAATTTTTGCCAGTAGTCTTTGGCACCGTTCACTCACCAAAGAGCAGAGTGGAGAAGCACTATGATTCCCGTAATGAGCCAAGCCACTGGACTAGCCTATTCTGGTTTACTCAAACCGCTGCTTTGGAGTTTTCCCGCCGATGCGGTGCACGAAACAACGGTTTCTCTTGGTGCCAAATCCCTTTCCTTTGCTCCTCTGCGCGCCGCAACCAGGAAAATCTATCGTTTTGATCATCCCAACCTCCAAACACAACTGGCTGGAATTCCACTCAAAAATCCTTATGGCCTGGCTGCTGGATTCGACTACGGCGCCAACCTTACACAGTGCCTGGAAGCGATGGGCTTTGGTTTTCAAACTGTTGGGAGCATTTCACACCAGCCTTATGGCGGAAATACCCCACCAATGCTCGGCCGCTTGCCACTTTCGCAGTCATTGTGGGTAAACAAAGGCTTTAAAAATGACGGAGCGCCAGCCGTGAAGGAAAAACTGGGCGCGCTGGAGTTTCCGCATCCCGTGGGAATCAGTGTAGGCGCAACCAACCGCACCTATAAAAACGAGGGTGAACAGACCGAAGAGTACCGCCTGGCTTTTCAGACGCTTCGCCAAAATCCCAATCATGCCTACTGGGAGCTCAATATCAGTTGCCCGAACTTGGCGGCTGGGACGAACTTTCAGGACGCGCAGGCGCTTTCGCGCCTGCTCAAAATGGTCGATTCCCTTGAACTGAAGCGCCCATTTTTTGTGAAGATGCCCATCGATGTCTCGCGCGCAGAAATGATTGGCCTCATCAAAACCATTGAACGATCTAGCGCCGCTGGCGTCATTATTGGGAATCTCACCAAAAAGGCTGACCCAAAAACTTTCTGGATGATTGAGCGCCAGAAGTATCAAAAAGGTGGGTTTTCTGGCCGCCCCACTCGCGCTTTGAGCACCAATCATATTCGTACGGCATACCAAACCAGCGAAGGTCGCCTGGAAATTATTGGCTGTGGTGGCATTTTTACGCTTCAAGACTCTGTGGAGAAGATCCGAGCGGGGGCGAGCACTTTGCAGCTTATTACCGCACTGATCCTTCATGGCCCTCAGGTTGTTGGTCAGCTCAATAGACAGCTCAGCGGATATCTCCAAGAGCACGGATACGACCATATTTCCCAGATGGTTGGTGTAGAATAGCTGCATGGAACGCACACGCATTATCGACACGCTCACAAAAGTTGGAGAGACGGTTCTCCTCAAAGGCTGGGTTGCCACCAAACGTGATCATGGAAAACTCACTTTCATTGAGCTGCGAGACCGAACCGGCCATGTGCAGTGCGTCGGTTTCCAGAAAATGTCTGATTTGGTTGTAGAGTCACCCATAACCATTGTTGGCGTCGTCAAGCAGCGTCCAGAAAAAATGGTGAATGCAGAAATGCCTACTGGCACCGTAGAAATTGATGTTGAGGAGTATACGGTATTGGCGCAGGCGGCTGCGATGCTCCCCTTTGACCTTGGCAAGCCAGAACTTGATGTGGAGCTGCCAACGCTCCTCGACCATCGCCCCGTCAGCCTGCGCCACCCTCGTGTCCAGGCCATTTTTAAGGTTCAGATGGTGATCATCGACTCGTTCCGTGAGTACCTCAAGTCGCAAGAGTTCTTTGAGTTTCAGGCCCCAGCTATTACGCCAGCCGTGGCCGAGGGAGGCAGTGAAGTTTTTGAAGTCAACTACTTCGATAAAAAAGCCTATCTCACCCAAAGCCCCCAGCTTTACAAACAAATTGTGATGTCCGCTTTTGAGCGTGTTTTTAGCGTTAACAAGGTTTTCCGCGCCGAACCAAGTGTTACCTCTCGGCACATTACAGAGATCGTTTCGCTCGATGCCGAGATGGCTTTTATAGAAGACTGGACCGATGTCCGAGACATGGCCGAGAATGTGATCAAGTACATTTTCCAGCAGCTGGAAGAGAAGTGCTCGGCAGAGCTCAAACTTTTTGGAGTCACCTTGCCACAAACCATTAGCCAGACGCCAACCATGAGCCTCACAGAGGCCCAAGAAAAGATCTTCGCCAAAACTGGTCGCGACGTTCGAGGTGCCAAAGACCTCAACCCAGAAGATGAGCGCACCCTGTGCCAGATCATTTTTGAGGAAACGGGTTCCGACTTGGTCTTTGTGTACGGTTACCCAACCAGACAAAAACCTTTCTACGTCTATCCCAACCCAGAAAACCCTGAGTTTAACGAGGGCATGGACCTTCTTTGCCGCGGTGTTGAGCTGCTCTCTGGTGGCCGTCGCATTCATGACTATAACCAACTCCTTGAACACGTTAAGATTTGGGAAATGGATCCTCAGAAAATCAAACTTTTCCTCGAAGCCTTTGAGTTCGGTGTTCCCCCAGAAGGTGGCTTTGCTTTTGGCGCCGAGCGCATCACGATGCAGGTGCTTGGCCTCAAGAATATTCGTGAAGCGGTCATGTTCCCCAGAGACATGGAACGCGTAGATTTTCGGCTCTCGGCTTTGCAAACAGAAAATGATTCTCAATAATCATGGGGCAGCGATCTCACCGTGAAGCAACCATAAAAAGCGTTGCCAGCTATGGCAGCGGAAATTGGCGTCACGCGGATTTCATGCACGATCTTTTCAAAAAAGTTGGAAGAGAACGGGGCCTTCGCAGTGAAAAACTCGCGCAAGAGGCGCTCCAAACGCTTGTAGAGAGTCATGAAATTGTAAGCTTTGCAAACGTTATTGGCACCAAAGAAGATAAAGAAAACTGTGTTGATTTCTTGCTCACCATCAATACTTTAGATCGATACCAGAAGGAAATGCCACTCCAAGTGAAAAGCTCCCATGCGTGGAGAAGAGACCCTCATTATCTTGAGAGACTTAAAGAGACTCCTGTCCTCGTTGTAGACAGCGGAATCACCATCACAGAGATTGCCAGCAAAATCCGCTTCCTCATTGGGCAGTATCTTGGCCAAAGTCTTCGGTAGAGTGTTCCTGCAAACGTTGCTTGTGGCCTGTGCCCCAGTGCGCCATGGCCATGAGGACGGGCTCAAGCGTTCGGCCATGCTCGGTAAGCGAGTACTCCACATGCGGAGGCACTTTAGGGTAAACGGTGCGTAAAATCAGGCCATCTGCTTCCAGCTGGCGAAGTTGCTGCGTAAGCATTTTCTGCGTCACACCAGAGAGACGCTTTTCGAGCTCATGAAAACGCTTTGCGCCATCGTGCAAATGCCAGAGAACAAGCGGTTTCCATTTACCGCCAATAACCTTGAGGGTAACATTCACAGGTGATGGATCGTTGCACTGCTTCATACATACTTTTAGGTAAGTAACAAACACTATTGTAGGTACTTCCTGTTTATACTGTTGTGATTATACTGCAGAACATGACAGCAAACACTTCTTTGTCCAACCAGATCACAACAACTATGGCCGCTCTCACCGAACACGGCTTTTCTGTACACCATGTCGCCAGCGGGGAAGAGGCTAAGAACCTGGCAATAAGCCTCATTCCAGAAAATGCCGAAGTTATGACCATGACTTCCGTTACGCTCGATACGATTGGTCTCAGCCAAGCCATTAATGAAGAAGGCGTTCGTCCTTCCGTGAGAACCAAGCTCAATGAGCTGAACCGTGAAACAGACAGTAAACTCATGAACCAACTTGGGGCAGCCCCAGAAGTAGCGGTTGGGAGTGTGCAGGCGGTAACGCAAGACGGCCAAATCCTTATTATTTCCAATTCTGGCAGCCAGATTCCGGCGTATGCCTATGGTGCCCAAAAAGTTATTTTTGTGGTGAGTGCCAAAAAAATTGTGGCCGATATCAACGAAGCACTTCAGCGCGCCGAAGAAGTCGTGTTGCCTTTGGAAAGCGAGCGAGCCCGTAAAGCCTACGGTGTTCCTGGAAGCCAAATTAGTAAGATCTTTATCTACAAAAAGGAAATCCAGCCAGAACGCGTGCAGATTATCTTGGTTGACGAAGACCTGGGTTACTAACGAACATTTGTGATGGCATTGGGATGATTTTGTAAATATTTTGCAAGATCATCAACGTTCCAAACCGTTGCTTCAAATTCTCGAATGTCTGGAGCAAAGAGCTGGACATAAACAATCTTTTTCTGTGAGGTTATTTCGCTTACGGCTTGTCTCACTACGCGACGCTGACTGAGCTTGTGATGGTCAATCCTCACAGAACCGATCTCAAGGTAATACCGGGCATCCCCTAGGACAAAAGAAAAATCAGGGCAGGTGAGACACTTTTTCCTTTTCCCCTTGGCAGCACGAACCATAGAGTTTTTGCCTTGTAGCTCAATCTGGTGCGTCTCAAAATACAACTCAATGGGGAAACAGAGCAGACGTTGCGCAACTTTTCGCTCGGGGGGAGATAGCTTCTCGAGATCAAAATCCTCTTCAATTTTTCTGCCATACGGATTTTCGGAAAAACGAACCGCCAAAGTTGAGGCAATAAGCGGAAGAAGGAGAAGCAGGATCTTTTGCCAAATCTTTGTCCTGCGTATCTCGTCGTTTCCTGCTGGGTTCTGTTCGGAATTTTTCATGCCCGTATTATGCCAAGAACCACCAAGAAAAAAAGCATTCTTGTGATTTCCAAACTGTGATATACTACAGGCTGTAATTGCGATTACAAAAACTATGAAGATTTTTTCCTTGTTCTCAACCGAAACATTCACCAAGCTCGCTGGCGTCTTTGTTGACTCCCTCATGGTTTTCCAGCTTTTTGCCGCACCACTCAACTTTTTGTTCGCCGCTCAACCCGTTTTTGCCCAAGAAGCAGTCACGCCAGAAGTTTCTTTGCACTTTGATGTGGAAGAGAAAAACTTCGATCTGGAAGTTTCTCCCGTGGAGTCCGTAAGCTACACCCTGCAGTACACCACCGCCGATGACTTCACCGACGGCTTTTTTGTTACCGATAAGCCCGCCCAAAATGGTGTCTACACAACCAGTGTGAATGCTGGCTCTGCCTCCAACACTCACCGCGTGAATTATGTTCCTGTAAAAGGATCGCTCGATCTCACCGCCAAGCTCGGCACAGACAAAAGTGATTTTGCCTTCAAGAAAGACTTTTCTGTTGCTCAAGATGGCACGGTGAGTTTTGCACAAGAACAGAATGTGGCAGAAGAGGGAAGTGAAGAGCTTTCCATGCCTTCCATGATGAAGAGCTTCGCTCTCATGAGTGCTAGCACCTGTCTCGTTGCCAGCATCGGTGATACTTGTTACGACACGCTTCCTGAAGCAGTGGCCGCAGCCACTCCAGGTGATGTTATTGAGTTGCATGACAATGTTTCGATCACTTCTCAGCTCACCTTTGATGGAAAAAGTAGTGTAACTCTTGAGGGAAATAATCGTACAGTTTTTGCCCCATTTACAAAGGCGGGCAATTTGAATAACGCCGGAATTGGTTTTACAACTGCCTCGAATATCACCATCCAGAACCTTACCATTGATGGCACTGGCTCGACCAACCTTCATGGTGTTAATGCCTGGCAATCAACAGCCCAACTCCAAGACGTCACCATTAAGAACTTCAATACTGGCCTCGTTTATGGCTTAGTTGTTGGTGAAAACTCTCAAGTCCTTGTTCACAACCTCACCACAGAAAATAACTGGCGCGGTGTTAACGTCGATAAGGGCACTCCTAAGCTCACGATAACTGGCCAGAGTCGTCATTCTGATCAGGGATATTCTATTTTTGTTGAAGAGAACAAACCATCTTATGTGGATGATGTTCACAGTCAGTACAACCGCTCAGCAGTTCGGTTCATATTTATAACATTAGGTTATCAATATTCTCTCAAATCCGCCCCACAAGCTCCAAACGTTACAGTGAATGTGGTGGAAGACACCATGACCGCCAACTGGAACACGGTTCCTGCTGTCGCATCCTACAACTGGGTTATTAAGAGTAACGCAACTGAGTTGCATAAAGGAAATACCACTCATAACTCAGCCATCCAAGCCGGGCTCAGTGAGGGTGAGTACACTATCGAAGTTCAAGCGGTCATGCCTTCTGGTCTGACGAGTGATTGGAGCGCGCCTGCCTCCTTCACGGTTGCTCTTGAGTATCCTGTACCTACCTATCACTCACCAGCAGATGGTGCTGTGAGGGATACAAGTACTGTTCGTCTTGGTTGGTATGCGATTTCATCAACGGTTCAAAATCGTTATGCTTCTAAGCCAAACCGCTTTGACGTTCGCTACGCCACTACTTTGGAAGGTCTTGAAACCGCTCCAATCATTGATCGTAATCAGTACCCATACTACGATGCCACGCTCCCAGATGGCATGTACTACTGGCAGATGCGTTCAAAAAATACCTCAAACACACGCTTTAGTGCCTGGGCTGTTCCTCGCACCCTTACCATTATCACGCATCCAGATCCAACCAACTCACACGAGTTGAGTCTCTCTGGCAACGTCTATCGTGATAATAGTAGTGGCTGTATCAGCAAAACAACCTGTGAAAACAAAGAAGAAAACCTTGGCGCAGGTTGGACGGTTCGTCTCTACGAGGAGAACTCGAGCACCGCAACTTGGAACCTGCTCCAAACAAAGAGCACATTGGCCAATGGCAAATTTACCTTCTCCAGAATTTATGAAGCCGGTACCTATCAAGTTTGTTTGGTTGTGAAGCCTGGTTGGGAACAGCAACTGCAAAACTGGTCGGGAACGCCATACCACATTATGACTCCAAACCTTTCTGGAGCCAGTGATGAAGGCGCCTACTGCCGAACCATTGCCTACACCGATGAAGCCGATCGCTCCAATGCTTTCTACTTTGGTGTTCAAGACATCAAGAAACCATTCACCGAAATCGTTTCACCAACCAGTGGTCAACTTTTTGGGCCTGGAGTGATCCAGCCCGTCCTCTTCCGCTCAAGCGATAACGAAAGTGGTATCAAGCAAGTTGTGGCGAACCTTTATAAAGTCGGACAGAGTGGAGTACTCAAGCCATGTGTCAACACATCGCTTTCGCCAACAGAACCACAAAGAGAGTTTACCTGTGAGATCGATACCGATACCCTGGCAGATGGTGAGTACTACATCCGAGCCAATGCCCGTGATGCCACAAATGCTATTAGCAACACCGTTGTCTGGGAGTTTACTGTGGATGCCACTTCCAATCCTCCGAGCAATCTTATCTGGAAGGATCTTGATGGCAACGTCTTGGGATCACACACTAACCTCAATCCTGTGAACTCCCTTTGGGAAGCACCGGCTTCTGGCTCGGTAACAGGTTATGAGTACAGCTATAAGATGCCTGGTTCAGGTTGGTCTGGTTGGAATGATGTTGGAAACGTCACAGAAACAGGTGCTAATTACTTTAGCACTATCGCTGGTGTGGAAGGTACTTGGCAGTTTAAGCTCCGCACTATCAATGCCACAGGCGTTCGCTCCGATGAGGTTCTCTCTCCAGAAATCTTCTTTGACCGAACCGCTCCAGAAGTTGAGATCACGGCACCACTCGCGGCCTCTATCTTGAATGAGCTCACCGTTCTTTCTGCCATTGCTTCTGATAGCACTGGTTTGAGTGAATACGTTTTTGAGCTCCTCGATGCCTCAAGCAACGTTGTGTTTGGATCGTCCGATCCTATCCTTGTTACAGGAACCGAAGTCGCGCCTTCCCTTGACTGGGATGCCTCTGGCGTCTTGCCAGGAGAGTACAAGCTTCGCTTTACCGCCAAAGACTTGGCTGGTAATTCTGCCACCACAGAGAAAACCTTTACGCTTGAATTGGCTCCTGTGCCCGTCACTCCAGTGGCGCTCACGAGTTCTCCAGCTGCCCCAAGTGGGACAGGCGGAACAACTGAGGCAACACCTTGGGTCTGTTCGGCCGACAAGCCAGCTACCCTCAGCAACCTCAACTTGAGTGCGGTAACCCTCACGGGCGCTACCCTCAACTGGACGGCTCCAACGGGTGCTTTCACGCACTACGCCTTAGAGTTTGTCCAGCTCAACGCCAACGGTGAAGAAATTGGCCGCTACGGAGTAGACAAATTTGGTTCAAACCAAACGACAAGCTTCCAGATCGATCAACTGCGCCCAGCTGCCAGCTACCGCTTTGAGTTGTTTGCAGTGAATGACTGTCAGCCAGGGGAGAGAGCCATCGTAAGCTCCACTGCCATTGGTGGTGCCGCTTTTGCTGGAACCGGCGGGACGATTGTCACGCCAGATGTTGGTGACGAAGTGGTTCTTGGTACCTCAACCAATGATGAGCTCATCGAGAATGCTCAGGCAGAAGAAGCTGATAATGGCGAAATTGCCAGCGGTACGATGAATTCGTTCTTGCAAGAGGTGCTTGGTGCTTCTACCGAGAACTGCCAGACTACAAGCTGGTGGTGGATCATCATCCCTGCCCAGTTTGCGCTCATGGCTTTGGCTGCGGCATTCCTCAAGAATCGCGCGCTCACGATTGCCTTTATGGTGGTCTTAGCTGCCTCTTGGGCAGGCATGTATGCGGTACACTGTAGCCCTTGGGTTTGGATGGGAATCCTAGCCTTGGCGACGTTTGTCACGCAGCTTTCCCGACCATATCTTGCCGAGATGATGGTGCCAAAGCAGGCCAGTAAACTGTCGAAGCGCAAGTAAAATCTTACAAAATTGTTGGACTTTGCAGGGTCTGTAGTGCTACTATGGTTGCATGGCTGTTGCGTCTTCCTCTCGTGCCCGGGTGGCTGCTTCCAAAAAGCGGCGGCCTGCGCGTTCTCGCAGCCTCACCGGCCTTTTTATTCGCAAGACGGTATCTGGTTTTGTCCAAACGGTAACGCACTTGGTTTTGCCTACCGAACGCAATAAACGCCGCGCCAAACTGCTTCATACAGACTCGCTGGTTGCTCTTTCTTTGGTGACTCTCGCCATTCACGTTTTTCTCGCACTGGCTTTTCATTTTCCTGTTTTGCCAAGTGTCCTTGGGGCAGATTCCAAAATCACGGAGTCACAGGTGCTGGATCGGATTAACCTCAATCGCCAGGACCAGGGATTAGCACCGCTCACACTCAACAAGCAACTCTCACAAGCCGCACAGGCTAAAGGTAAAGATATGCTTTCAAATGGCTATTGGTCTCACCAAAGCCCTGCTGGAAAAGAGCCCTGGGACTTTATTGCCGAAAGTGGCTATGAGTACTCCGTGGCGGGAGAAAATCTAGCTCGAAATTTCTCGGACTCCAACCGTCTTGTGGCGGCTTGGATGTCTTCGCCCACCCATAAAGCCAATATTTTGCATGATGAGTACACGGAAACGGGTTTGGCAGTCGTAGAAGGCAAGATGAACGGAAAAAACACTACTCTTGTTGTCCAGCTCTTTAGCGCTCCAGAAACAAGCGTACCCTCTGCTTTGGCGCAGCAAACAGGAAGCATGGGTGAAGCATTCCTCACTGCCTCCAGAAACGAAGACGTTTTGGGAATCCAGAACCAACTCGCCATCACCCCCATGCATTTCTACCGTTTTGGTATCTTGAGCATGCTCTTTGTGCTCACGGTTGTGCATGTCGTAGACATGACTCAAGCCAAAAAGAACCGCTGGCAGCGTAATCAGGGTCGTGGCTTAGCGCACCTCACCATTTTTATAGCCGTAATGGCCACCATTGCGCTCACCGAACGAGGAACTTTGCTGTAAGAAAGGGAAGTGTATGGCAGGGAAGCCTTTCAAAAATGATGTGCTCGACTACGGCATCCTCTTCTTTGGCGCTGGCGTTTTTGTCGGCATTCTTGGTTTTTCCCAGCCATCCGCAGAAACGGCTTTTATTGTGAATGTGCTCGTAGGTGTTTTCTACGCAACTTGGGGAGCCTGGCACCACAACCGTGCGGGCGATCTTACCACTCAGGTGGCCCTAGAGTATGCAGCGCTCGGAGCATTTATTAGCGTTTTGCTCCACGTGAGTTTGAGTGGGTAATAAATTAGATAAAAACTCTATAAAACGAAAAGACCCCCAGTTGTTAGACTGGGGGTCAGGTTTGTTACTCGGTTGGTTGTATGATCTTACTTACTCATGCGTCTAGTCAGCCCTAAAACAGTAAGCAGGATGCTGAACTTCAATGCCTGCCAAAAGGTAATGGAGGCAGGGAGAACCCCCTGCTCAACAGCCCCTTCAAATACATCAGGCACTACCCATCCCCACACGAGGGTGATCACCACAGCCCCACTAGCAAGAATGATCGCCACTAATGCCAGAATACCGAAACATCCAAGGCACCCAGACAGGGGATACTTGACATTGGCAAAACTGAGATGTTGCTTGACATTGATACTCATTAGATTCCTCCTAGCTAGACCGAAAACAGAAAGTTGTGCTAACCACTACTTGCTTCCCTAGCATTTTGGAGAGTTAGTAATGTCTAGCTTGCTTTCTGCAAGTTTTAATGTTAACGAACTAAATTTGATGTAACAGAGTACCCGCCGATTCTAACAAATTTCAACTGACTTGTCAATTGTTATAGGTCTATTTGTTATGGGTCTATTTTGCTATATTATATAGATGAGCTCGAACTTTCGCTACGCTCATGTTCGCCTCAGTTAAGAGATCAATTTATAAAAAAATCGCCTACAGGCGATTATTTTTATAAAAGTGACCCCTGCGGGATTCGAACCCGCGATCTACAGGATGAAAACCTGTTATCCTAGGCCGCTAGACGAAGGGGCCAGTCACGTTTTCTAACTGCCTTAGCAGCCAGATCTTCTATTGTACCAAAAAACGCCAACTTTGTCTTTACCCAAAGATCCTCTTGCAATATCTGGTAAATCAGGAGAAAATCAGCGGGTTCAGTAAAAGAGCAGTATTTGTATATGGCAGCAGAATTACACATCGCAATCAAACCAGAGACCCTTTTTGAAGTGGCTGGCATTCCCATCACAAATACGCTCTTCACAAGTTTTTTGGTCTCTATTTTTATCGCACTCTTTGCACTGTGGGCCAATCGTCAGCTCAAATCTGTGGATAAACCAGGAAAAGCTCAGGCTTTTGTGGAGATGCTCGTAGAAGGCGTCTATGGCCTCGTTCATGGCATCGCCGGCGCTCGCACCTGGACATTCATGCCTTTGGTGATGAGCTTTATGTTCTTCATTTTGCTCAATAACTGGTCTGAGCAGCTCCCAGGCTTCCACACCATCAAGTACACAGGTGAATCTCGCATCGAACTCAAAAACATTCCTGGTGTTTCCCAAGCCCATGCTGCTTCTTCGGAAGAAACTGCAGAGGGTGGAGAAGAGGAGCACCATGCCGTGGCTCTTTTCCGTGGCGCGCACGCCGACCTCAACATGACCCTTGCCGTGGCCCTCATTTCTGTTGGCGCTACGCAGTATTTTGGTCTCAAGTTTGCCAAGTTTGATTATGTCAAAAAGTTCTTCAATATCTCGAGTCCCATCGCTCTTTTTATTGGTGTTCTGGAACTTCTCGGAGAGTTTTCCAAAATTCTCTCCTTTAGTTTCCGTCTTTTTGGTAACATTTTTGCCGGTGAAGTCCTCATCGCCGTTATTTCGTTCCTCGTTCCCGCTGTGGTGCCAATGCCACTCATTGTTTTTGAGCTCTTTGTAGGAGCGCTACAGGCCTATGTGTTTGCTATGCTCTCTACGGTGTTCTTCTCAATGGCAGCAGATCACCACGATCACTAAGGAATACAGGAAAAAGAGAAAGAAAAACAAGGAGAAAAATATGGATGCAAACTTCCCAGTCGCTTTTGCTATCGCTGTTGGTGGTATCGCCCCAGCTTTGGCTATCGGTCTTATCGGTCGTTCCGCTATGGATGCTATCGGTCGCAACCCAGAAGCTGCAAGTAAAATTCAGGCTGCTATGATCCTCGGTTCCGCTTTTGCCGAAGCCGTTGCTATTTACGCATTGGTCATCGCCCTGATCATCAAGTTTGTCTAAGTTTGAGTGAAGGAGTAACGATCTATGGAGATTCAAGTCACCTCAATTCTCCTGCAAATGCTGAACTTTGGTGCGGTGGTCGGACTTTTGACGTTCCTCCTCATCAAACCTGTTCGCCGATTGCTGGAAGAGCGCGCTCAGAAAGTAGCCGCTGGCCAAAAGGCCGCTGAAGAAGCCCTCAAAGAGAAAAGCAGCATTGATGCCCTCAAGGAAAAAGCCGAGCGTGAAGCTCGCGCCGAAGCCAAGACGATCCTGTCTCAAGCTCGTAAGGAAGTGGACGCTCGTCGCACCGAACTTATGGATGAGCTCAAGGCTGAGATTTCTCAAGCCCGCGAAAAAGCTCTCAAAAGCGTGGACAGTGAGCGTAAAGCCGCTTTGGAAAACATGCAGTCTGAGTTTGAAAAAGCTGTTCTGTCTGTAGCCGAGAACCTCATTGGTGAGTCTCTCGATGCCAAGCAACACAGTGCGCTCATCAAAAAAGCGCTTAAGGATATTGCCGCATAAGGAAGTCATGAAAAAAAACATTGTTGTCACTACTGCCATTGCTCTTTCTGATGCCCTGCGCACAGAAGTAGAGAAGACTATCGAGAAAAAGTTTGCGCTCAAAAGCTCTGAGTATGAGCTCAAGGAAGTTGTAGACGCTCGAGTCCTTGGTGGGATAAGCATCAATGTTGACTCCCAGCAATACGACGCCACCGTTCGTGGCAAGCTTAATCGTCTTCAAGGAAATGCCTAATATGAAAAAGAATTCTGGCATCTTTGCCAACCTTCAGGAAAAACTCTCCTCCTTTGAGCAAGTGGCGCCACCTCGAGTGGTGGGAACCGTTGTTTCTTATGGTGATGGAGTGGTTCGCGTGGATGGCCTTACCAATGTGCAAGCCGGCGAGCTTATCGATCTCGGTCAGGGGGAAATGGGCCTCGCGCTCAACCTCGAATCCGAAACCGTTGGTATCGTTACTTTGGGCGATGCTTCGCACCTTAGCGTTGGCGACAATGTCTATGGCACTGGCCGCATTCTTTCTATTGGTGTCTCCGACGAAATTCTTGGTCGTGTTGTTGATCCTCTCGGCCGCACGCTCGATGGCAAGGGTGAACTCAAAATTACCAGCTACGAAGCTCTCGAGAAAATTGCTCCTGGCGTCATGGCTCGACAATCCGTCTCTCAGCCACTGCAAACCGGTGTGAAAGCTATTGATGCCATGATTCCTGTTGGCCGTGGTCAGCGTGAACTCATTATCGGAGATCGTGGAACTGGAAAATCATCCATTGCTTTGGGAACGATCCTCAACCAGGCTGGCGAAAACACCATTTGTGTCTACGTAGCTATTGGTCAAAAGCGCAGCTTCTTGGCCCAAACCGTCACGCTTCTGGAAGAGCGCGGCGCATTGGATTACACCGTTTTTGTGAACGCGTCCGCTTCGGATAGCGCCGCGCTCCAATTCCTTGCTCCTTTTGCTGGTGTCGCCGTTGCTGAGCACTTCCTCAAACAGGGGAAAGATGTTTTGGTCGTCTATGATGATCTCAGTAAGCATGCCGTTGCCTACCGTGAAATCTCGCTCTTGCTGCGCCGTCCATCTGGTCGTGAAGCCTACCCTGGAGACGTTTTCTACCTGCACGCTCGCTTGCTCGAACGCGCTTGCCGCCTCAATAAAGAGTATGGTGGCGGTTCTATTACCGCTCTACCAATTATCGAGACTCAGGCTAATGACGTTTCCGCTTTTGTTCCCACAAACGTTATTTCTATCACGGATGGTCAGATCTATCTCGAAACCGATCTCTTTAACGCTGGCGTTCGCCCCGCTATTAACGTTGGACTCTCTGTTTCCCGCGTTGGTGGTGCCGCTCAGATTAAAGCCATGAAACAAGTGGCTGGTCAGATGAAGCTCGATTTGGCGCAGTACCGTGAACTCGAAGCCTTTGCTCAGTTTAGCTCCGATCTTGACGCCGTTACCAAACGACAACTGGATCGTGGTGAGCGCACAGCCGCTATTCTCAACCAGGGTTGGGACACCCCACTCAAGGTTGAAGCTCAGGTGTGTATCATTTGGGCAGCGGTGAAGGGTCAACTGGACCGCATCGAAACCAAGTTCGTCAAAGACTGGGAAATCGAGTTTAGACAGTACCTGCAAGACGCTGGGGACGAGATTTTGCAAAGCATCGTAGCCGAACAAAAGCTCACTCCAGAAAATGAAAATGCCCTACAAGCATTCGTGCAAACATTTAACGATCTGCACCCAGAGTGGCAGATTCCTCGAGAGGAGTAAGATCCTGTGCCGAACACACGCCTGATTAAGCGCCGCATTCGGTCCGCTCAGAACATCGCCAAGATTACCAAGGCGATGGAAATGGTGTCGGCCTCTAAGATGCGTCGTGCTCAGCAGCAAGTGCAGGCTTCTCGTCCTTATGCCCAAAAACTGCATCAGGTTTTGAGCAATATCGGCCAGCACACCGATCCCACACTGCACCCACTTTTGCAAAAAAGTGAGCGCGGAAGTAACTGTCTTATCGTCATTTCTACCGATCGTGGCCTCTGTGGTGGTCTCAATACCAATCTTTTTAAGGCCGTTTTGGAAAAAACC
Source organism: uncultured Pseudomonadales bacterium (assembly GCA_964460975.1). GTDB lineage: Bacteria > Patescibacteriota > Microgenomatia > UBA1400 > UBA1396 > CAYWTN01. The sequence continues at coordinate 17,595 of CAYWTN010000009.1, read as the reverse complement.
GACGCCGATCCCACTCTCCAACTGGTTTGTGTGGGGAAAAAGGCGGTCGAGTTTGCCCAGCGTGTTGGCCTCAATATCGTTGCTTCCTTTACCGACTTACCAGAGAAAGTTCGCTTTCAAGATGTGCTTCCTATTGCCGAGTTGGTTCGCAATGGATTTCTGAGCGGTGAGTTCTCACACGTTGAGGTTCTCCACATGCAGTTTGTAAACACACTCAGCCAAGTTCCCCACCCAACAATGCTACTTCCTCTGGGAGCTTCCGAGCTTGACCAGATTGAGGATAATCCTGGCGAGTACATTTTTGAACCATCTGCCCATGACATTTTGGATGCCCTTTTGCCACTATGTAGAAATGGAACTCTTCCAACTTGTGCTCGATGGCAAGGCCTCCGAACACAGCGCCCGCATGATCTCGATGCAGAATGCGAGCAAAAACGCCAAAGACGTGGTCGGATCACTGCAACTGGAATATAACAAGGGACGTCAGGCGTCCATCACAAATGCCTTGCTCGAAATCACGAGTGCCAGCATGACCTTAGCCTGAAGAAAGAGAAAAAGGAGAGT
>CAYWTN010000009.1:0-17021 GCA_964460975.1 uncultured Pseudomonadales bacterium | reverse complement strand
AGGAGAGTATGAACACAGGAACTATCCAACAAATCATCGGTCCAATCGTTGACGTCTATTTTGAAAACAACTTGCCTAAAATTTACGATGCTCTCAAGCTTAATCGCGAAGACGGCTCGGTGCTTACCTTTGAAGTTGAACAGCAGCTCGATGAGCACACCGTTCGTACTATCGCGCTTGGACAAACAGAGGGCCTGCAACGTGGGACAGAAGTCACTGCCACTGGCGAGCCAATTACGGTGATCGTTGGCGAGGAAACTCTTGGCCGTATCTTTAATGTGGTCGGTGAGGCAATCGATGACAAGCCACAGCCCGTAGCCAAGCAAACCGCCCCGATTCACCGTCCAGCTCCTAGTCTGGAAGAGCAGGAGACCAGCGCTCAGATGCTCGAAACAGGTATTAAAGTGATCGATCTCATCGCTCCATTTGCCCGTGGTGGAAAAGTGGCTGCCTTTGGTGGCGCCGGTGTGGGAAAAACCGTTGTTATTCAGGAACTTATTCGTAACATCGCCGAAGAACACTCTGGACACTCCGTTTTTGCGGGAGTGGGTGAGCGCACCCGCGAAGGCAACGACCTCTATCACGAAATGAAGGACTCTGGCGTGCTCCCAAGCACCGTCATGCTCTTTGGCCAAATGAATGAACCTCCTGGTAACCGTCTGCGTATCGCTTTGACCGCCCTTACGATGGCCGAGTACTTCCGTGATCAGAAAAATGAAGACGTGTTGCTCTTTATCGACAACATCTTCCGCTTCTCTCAAGCTGGCGCCGAAGTATCTGCGCTGCTTGGTCGTATTCCCTCTGCTGTGGGATATCAGCCAAACCTAAGTACCGAGATGGCTTCTTTGCAGGAGCGCATTACCTCAACAAAGAAGGGTTCTATTACTTCTTTCCAAGCGGTTTTTGTCCCTGCCGATGACTACACCGACCCAGCCCCTGCCACCACGTTCTCACACTTGGACTCCACGATTTCTCTGGATCGCCGACTCTCTGAACAGGGCATTTACCCAGCGGTGGATCCACTCGTTTCTGGTTCCAAGATCCTCCAACCACACGTGTTGGGTGAAGAGCACTACAATGTGGCTCGCGGTGTCCAGAAAGTTCTCCAGCGATACAAAGAACTCCAGGATATCATCGCTATTTTGGGTATCGACGAGCTTTCGGTAGAAGACAAGATGACCGTGGCGCGCGCCCGTCGTATCCAGAAGTTCCTCTCTCAACCATTCTTTGTGGCCGAACAATTTACTGGTAACCCTGGCGTCTATGTTCCGATTTCCGAAACCATCCGTGGCTTCAAAGAAATTCTGGACGGCAAGCACGATAACCTCCCAGAACAGGCTTTCTATATGGTCGGTACCATTGATGAAGCCGTTGAGAAAGCAAAGACCCTCTAAATCTCGATTATGGCAAACACCAATCTGCTTCTCACGATCCTCACCCAAGAAAAAGAGCTGATGACTCAGCCTGTGTATTCTTTGACGATCATGACGCAGAAGGGTGAGCTGACGATTCTTCCTGGCCACATTCCGCTCTTTAGCCGTTTAGCCGATGGTGAGCTCGTGTACCGCTGGAATGAAAACGGTACCCAGAAAGCAGAATCCTTTGCCATTTCTGGTGGCTTTATGGATGTGGCTGCCAATGGGGAAGTTACGATTTTGGCCGACCATGCCATTCGCAGCAGTGACATTAACGAAGCCAAAGCCCAAGAAGCACGTGAAGCTGCCCAAGAAGCAATGAAGAATAAAGAGTCGGCGCGGGACTTTGCCTTGGCCGAGGCATCGTTGCGTCAGGCCCTCACTGAGCTCAAGATCGCCGAAAAACGTCGCGGTAACGGCAGCGTCCCGCGCCTCTAAACTATGCACCGTAGAGAGCAACAAAACACGGCTTTCTTTTGTGGGATATAATGGAGCAGCGCAAGTCTTCTATGCCAAAAAAAACGAATCCAGTCATCCTCATGAGCGGCGGACACCTCACTCCCGCTGTGGCTACTATTGAGTACCTCCAAAAAGAATATCCAGAAGTGAAAATCCTTTTTGTGGGACGAGAGTATTCCCAAGAAAAAGAGCGACAATTAGCAAAAGAACGCGAAGTCTGCCAATCTTTAGGCATTCCATTTTTCACGGTCAGAGCCGCAAAATTTCACCGAACCAACTGGTGGCGCAACCTGGAGGAGCTTCAAAAACTCTTTCCTTCGCTGTATTTTTCTTGGCATCTTATTCGAGAGCAGGAAGTGGATCTTTTCCTTTCCTTCGGTGGCTACTTGGCCGTTCCGTTTGCTTTCGCAGCAAAGCTTTTGGGCCGAAAAGTGGTCACGCACGAACAAACCAAAACCTCAGGCTTAGCCAACGAGCTGATCGCTCTCATGGCAGATAAAGTTGCTATCTCTTTCGAAGAATCTCGCGCTCAGTTTCCTAAGCACAAAACTATCCTCACAGGAAATCCGCTCCGTGCTTCACTCCTGAGAACCTACACCGCCCGACCAAGCTGGATTCCAGAAAGCAAAAAACCGCTGCTTTTTGTTACTGGAGGAAGTCAGGGTTCACAAGTCATTAACCAAACAGTGGGACAGATCTTGCCCGAGCTTACCGAAAAATTCCTCGTAGTTCACCAAGTGGGGCAGAGTGAACACCAGCGCTACCTGCACGAACTTGAAGATCGAGCCGAAACCCTGCCCAGCTCGCAAAAGGGAAATTATGCCGCTCGCGAGTGGGTCACCGAGAAAGAGATGAGTTGGCTCATGCAGCACGCAGCTTTGGTAATTGCCCGTTCGGGGGCCAACACCACACAGGAAATTATGCTCCACAGCGTTCCCGCTATTTTTATTCCGCTGCCGTTTTCGCACAATAATGAACAGTTCAAAAATGCCGAACTCCTGTTTAAAGCCGGTTCTGCTTTGCTTTTGGAACAACGCGACCTCGACGCCGAGTCACTCTGGCTTGCCGTGCAGAATGCTTCCTCCAACCGCGCGCATATGCGCAAGCGCGCTCAAAAGGTGCGCGCCCAAATGCGCACAGACGGCGCGCAGCAACTAGCAGAACTCTGTCTTTCTCTGCTAGGATCATCAACATGGCTCCTTCCACTCGAACAATGGCTCAACGGCGCGGCCAAACAGCTCAAAAGCCTTGGCGAGCGATTTTTCTCACCACCACGACGCTAGTTTTTTTGGGTTCCATTGGCATGGCGTTTGTTTCGTTTCGCCCACGATCGGTTGAGTGTGTTACCACGCAGAATACTTTTTGCTCTCCAGAAACCGAGGCCAAACTGGCTCCTCTCAGTGACGCTCGTTTCTTCACTGCTGGCAATACACTGCGCCAAACAGAGGCTTCCCTCAAGAAGGATAATCCTGAACTCGCTTCTGTGGCGATCCGACGCACAGCCTCAGGAAAAATTGTGGCCACGCTCGAGCAAGCCGCTCCGCTTTTGTATCTCACCCTGGAAGGTCAAACCTTCCTTTTACGTGAAAATGGTGCGCTTTCGGCTGCTGAGCAACCAGAGGGTCAACTCCTGGTAGAGCTCACGGCAACTATCAGTGGACAGCAACTCGCACAACCTTGGGGCAGAAATGAAGAAAAAAAACTGGCGCAGTTGCTAGATTCGCTGGAACATTTTCGACCGAGAATAAAGAAAATATCCGCCAAAAACCCGCAAGAAATTGTTGCCTTCCCCGAGAACAACGGCCCCATTGTGCTGCGGGTGGATGAATCGGCCAACATTGCTGCTCAGCTCAGTACTTTACAAGCCTTTTTCCGCTCGACTACAATAGAGACACCCTACCGGGAAATTGATGCGCGTTTTGCTCATTTAGTGGTAAAGGAATAAGGAAGAATGGCTAAGAATCGAACCATCGCGGCAATTGATATTGGGACAGAAAAGATCTGTACCTTGATTGCGGTGTTGGAAGAGGGTGGTGATCTGCGAGTCGTGGGCGCGTCTTCTGTTCGTAGTCAGGGCATTAGTAAGAGCCAGATTGTCAATCTGGAAGAAACGATTGTTGCTCTTACCGAGAGCGTTGACGCCGCTGAGCGCATGGCAGGATTCAGTATTACGAGTGCCTATGTGAGCGTGGGTGGTCGCCATATTGAATCTCAAAACTCACGCGGTGTAGTGGCCGTTGCCGAACCCAATGGTGATATCAATGATGGAGACGTGGAACGAGTGATTGAAGCCGCTCGAGCGATTTCCTTGCCTTCCAATCGTGAGATTCTGCACGTTCTGCCCACCGCCTACAAAGTTGATTCTCAAGAAGGAATTAAGGATCCTGTGGGCATGTCTGGGGTGCGCCTGGAAGCCGACACCCATATTATTACAGGCTCTACCACCGTGCTCAAAAATATCCGTAAATCCATTGAACAACTTGGCATCCAAGTGGTTGCTTTTGTTTTCTCTGGCTTGGCAGCGTCTTATGCCACCCTTTCCGAAACAGAAAAGGAGCTGGGTGTAGCGCTCGTAGACATTGGCGAAGGCTCAACTTCCCTCTGCGCATTCACTGAAGGCTCTGTCGTCTTTTCTGCCGTCATACCAGTGGGCGCCATGCACCTCACCAAGGATATTGCTCTGGGCAGCCGGGTGAGTATCCCTGCCGCGCAGAAAATAAAACTCGCTCTTTCCTCTGTCGCCCCAGAAACAGCCGCCCGGCTGCCCAACGAGACGCGCGAAGAGGCCCGTAAGCGCCACAAGGCTGAGGACCAACTTGATCTCCAACAGCTGGGTCTGGCCGAAGAGACTCGATTCCTTTCTCGTTCAACTATCATCGATGGCATTCTTGCCCCTCGTCAGCGCGAAATTTTTGAGCTCATTCACAAAGAACTCACGGCACAGAAACTTTCCAGCGAAATCCCCGCTGGGCTCGTCCTCACGGGTGGTGGAGCAGAAACTGTGGGAATGACCGATATGGCACGCAAAGTTCTCAACTTGAGTGCTCGTGTTGGCCGTCCTCAGGGTTTACGCGGACTCATCGATGAAATTGAGACACCTATGTATGCTGCTTCCATGGGTCTTCTGCTTTATGGTCGCGCTCTGGGACTCTCAAGTGCACACGAAACAAAAGGTGAAGGAATTATTGGCATTCTTAGCAATCTCAAGATAGGCTCTGCTAAAGGGCTCATCCAGAAGTTGATTAAGACTTTCATGCCATAGTTTTGGGTTTCTCACTTGCAATGCACGAGACAACCGTTATGATGAGAAACAGAGTGGGTTAGGAATTTTTATGGCTTTAGTGAAACCAAAGAACAACTCTTTTGCCAAAATTAAGGTTATTGGTGTTGGTGGTGGCGGCGGCAATGCCGTGAGCTCCATGATCACGACGGGTACCATCGAGGATGTCGAGTTCGTAGCTATTAACACGGATGCCCAAGCCCTTCTTTCCAATAAAGCAGAAACAAAACTTCAGATTGGCTCTAACTATACCAAAGGACTTGGTTCTGGCGCCGACCCAGAAGTTGGTCGTCAATCGGCCGAAGAATCGCGCGAAAAAATCAAAGAGCTCATGTTCGACACCGATATGGTTTTTATCACCGCCGGAATGGGTGGTGGTACAGGAACGGGCGCCTCGGCCGTCGTCGCGGAATGCGCCAAAGAGGCGGGAGCCCTGACCGTTGCGGTAGTGACCAAACCTTTCCTTTTTGAGGGCATGCGCCGCGGCACACTTGCCGAAGAAGGCATCGAGAACCTACGAGAACATGTAGACACCCTCATTGTTATTCCCAACCAGCGCCTCCTCGATGTTATCGATAAACAAATGACTCTCATCCAGGCATTTTCTTTGGCCGATAGCGTTTTGGGGCAGGGTGTTCAGGGTATTTCGGATCTCATCACCAAGTCTGGACTCGTCAACGTAGACTTTGCCGACGTCAAAACCATCATGCTCGATTCAGGCAATGCCCTCATGGGTATTGGTGAAGCCGCTGGTGAAAACCGCGCGGTCACAGCGGCACGAGCCGCTATTGCCTCACCACTTTTGGATGTGTCTATCAATGGCGCCAAGGGCATTCTCTACAACATTACGGGTGGTACCAACATGAAGCTCTCCGAAATTTCTGATGCCTCGATGATCATTAACCAAGCCGCCGATCCAGATGCCAACATTATCTTTGGTGCTCAGATCGACGAAAGCATGGGCGATAAGGTCAAGATCTCGGTTATTGCTACCGGATTTGAGGGGGCTGGCGTTATGTCATACAAGCGTCCTTCTTTTGGTGCCTTCGATCAACCCGCTCGTCCAACAACCCATACTTCTGCACCAGCCACTGCTGCTTCGTTTTTCCCTGGTGCTCCAGCGAATACACAGCCAGAACCCGTCGTAGAAGAAAATCTGCAACACAATACTGTAAAGATCAAGCCTCCTGGCGAAGATCCATTCCCCAGTTTTCCAGCCGGGAGAGCCGAGACACCTTCTCCCGTGCCAAATCATCAGGCAGCAGCCTCTTCACCAATGGCTGACCACTCTCATGCGTCGACTCCTTCAGAAACCGATGAAGATGAGTTCGATATCCCAGCGTTCCTACGCAAGGGAAGATAAGGAGGCAGTATGAGCCCAACTCGGTATTTGCTTGCTTTGGCAAGCCTGGCGTTTATTATTGCGGCCAGCAGTTTCTTGTGGAAAAAAATGCAGAAACCTGCCACCGCTCCTGAGATCATTGTGCCATCAAGCGTGGAGAACCAACCAGAGAATCAAGAAAATACCAGTGATCCAGCCGCAACGGCCCCTGCTCAAATGTCTGGGAGCAACTTTGTGCTGGAAGCACCCACTATAACCATTCAAGAGGAGAGTGAAGCCAATACCGCTCCCACAAGCGTCTCAGACGAGCCGATTCCGCTCACCCCGTAATTTATAATTGTGGAATCTGCGCTATAATCAGCCCATGTTGAAGCTTGATTTTGCCAATCGTCACAATCTGGTGGAGCTCGAAAACGAGGTCCTGGCGTATTGGGACAGCATTCAAGCCTTTTCTCGTTCCATTCATGAGCGCCCAGAAAATAAACCGTTTGTGTTTTACGATGGTCCGCCATTTGTGACGGGATCTCCACACTATGGATCGTTGCTCGGCTCAATTGCCAAAGACGTCATTCCCCGTTACTGGACTATGCGCGGCTATCGCGTGGAGAGGCAGTGGGGCTGGGACTGCCATGGTTTGCCTATCGAAAATATGATCGAAAAAGATCTGGGTATCACCGATGGCAAGCGTGGTATTGAGCGCTTGGGTGTGGCCAATTTTAACAATGCTTGCCGAGCCGCCATCGCCGAGTTCGACTCCAACTGGGAAGTTATTATCCGCCGCATTGGCCGTTGGGTCGATTTTGCCAACAGCTACAAAACCATGGATAAGAACTTCATGGAATCGGTTTGGTGGGGCTTCAAAGAACTCACAAACAAAAATCTTATCTACGAAGGAAAAAAAGTCATCCTGTACTGTCCTCGCTGCGCCACGCCACTCTCAAATTTTGAAATCGCAATGGACAACAGTTATGTCGACGTCACAGAACCATCCACCACCTACAAATTCCAGGTGGCAGAGAATACCTTCCTGCTTGCGTGGTCAACGACACCCTGGACAAAACTCGTCACGATGGCGCTTGCCGTGCACCCAGACCTCATCTATGTTTTGGTAGAGCAGGACGGGGAACGGTATATTCTGGCCGAGTCTCGATTAGAACACCTCAAAAAGGATAATCCTTATAAGGTAATCGAAACCCTGAGCGGTGAAGAGCTCACGCAGCGTTATCCACGATTTTCCTCACATTTCCAGCACGCCCTCAAGCCCGCCGAACAAGAGAGTGCCTACCAGGTTGTGGCCGATAGCTTCGTCACCGCTGAGACCGGAACCGGCGTGGTTACGCTCGCAGTGTACGGTGAGGATGACTACCGAGTTATGAAAGAGCACAACATCCCGCTCACTACCGTTGTCGATGATGAAGGCAGACTCACCAGCAGTTGTGAAGTCGTGGACTGGGTAGGGATGAAACTTCTCAATGCCAATCCACTCATTGATGCCTATCTTTCGGACAAAAATCTCATTTACCAACAAACAGATATTACCCATAGTGTGGCTACCTGCTACCGCTGCAATACGCGACTCTACTACGCTCCGCTACCAGCTTGGTTTGTGGATGTTCAGCAACTCAAGTCATCACTGCTTGAGGAGAATGAGAAAATTCACTGGTATCCAGATCATCTCAAACACGGCCGCTTTGCCAAAGGTATTGCCTCGGCACCAGACTGGAATATCTCACGTTCCCGCTACTGGGGGACACCAATGCCCGTTTGGAAAGCTAAGTCTGGTGAGCAGCGTATTATTGGATCGCTCGATGAACTCAAAGAATGGGCCGTGGATCCTCAGAAAGTTGTTGCCCTCACCGATATTCACCGCGAGTTTGTGGATGATATTGAAGTGTACGTGGACGATAGCCGCACAATCATTGGCAACCGTATTCCCGAAGTTTTTGATTGTTGGGTAGAAAGCAGCAGCATGCCTTTCGCTGCCAAGCACTATCCTTTTGAAAATAAGGAAGTGTTTGAGGAAAGCTATCCAGCGCAGTTTATTAGTGAATACATCAACCAAACGCGCGCCTGGTTCTACACCATGCATGTCATTTCTGTGGGGCTTTTTGGAGCACCTGCATTTCTCAACGCCCATAACACCGGAATCATCTTAGCCAATGACGGCTCAAAAATGAGCAAGTCCAAGAAGAACTACACCGATCCAATGCAGCTCATCGAAAGCCAAGGAGCCGACGCTCTGCGACTGTATTTAATGTCCAGCCCCGTCACCAAGGCCGAGAACTTGGCGTTCTCCGATAAAGACGTAGAAAATATGCGCAAGCGTGTACTGAATATCTGGTGGAACGTTTTTGTATTCTTTAGCAGTTATCAGCCCGAAAACTGGAAGCCAGCGCCACCACAGCCAACAGATGTGATGGATCGTTGGATTTTGGCGTTGCTTGAGAAGACCAAGACCCAAGTTTCTCAGGGATTTGATACCTACGATATTGCTTTGGCCTCTCGAGCTTTACTCGATTTTGTTGACCAGCTTTCTACCTGGTATCTGCGTCAATCTCGAGACCGATTGCGCCAAGGAGAAGACCAAGAATCCTGGAATACCTTCCACCATGTTCTCAAAGAACTGGCCCTTTTGAGCGCCCCAATCGTTCCTTTCCAAGCCGAACTCACGTACCAAAACTTGCCAGGAACACAAGAAAGTGTTCATTTAGAGCTGTGGCCACAAGCCCAATCGGCGTTTGCAAACGAAGAACTCCTTAAAGAGATGAATAGTGTTCGCCCCGTGGTAGAACAGGCACATGCCCAAAGAAGGAATGCCCAGCTCAAGGTGCGTCAGCCACTCGCCCAGGTTTCTGTCCTTTCACGTGAGGCCGAGCCAGGCCAAGCGGTTCTCGATGTTGTGCTCTCTGAGCTCAATATTAAGGCAATCGAGTGGTCCACCAATGCCCAAGCTGACCTCACGATCACGCTCGACACCAATATTACGCCAGAGCTGAAGTTGGAAGGGCAGGCACGAGAGCTCGTTCGCCAGATACAGGATCAACGAAAAGCCCTCAACGTCCCGCTTGCCAGCCAGGTTGACGTTACTCTCCCAGAGTGGCCAAGCGAATGGGAAGCGTTCCTCAAGCAGAAAGCCAAAATCCGTCACCTGCAAAAAGGTGAGTTCAGTGTTGTGCTGGCTGAGTAAATGGTAGACTGGCTGCATGCGGCCACGATCGAGCATCTTTCCCGTTTTCATGCTGCTCTTTTCGGTGCTTTCTTTGAGCACGCTTGGGAGTGTGGACGCCGGGTATGGCATCAATCAACTCCTTTTCTTTTTGGCTTCCCTCATGGTGTTCTTTGTGGTCTCCAGTATCCCTTTTGGCTGGTTTGAGCGAACTCGTTGGCTTTGGTATCTTGGCATCGTGCTGCTCCTCGTCGTGGTACTCCTCATTGGGCGAGCAACCAATGGTGCGGTGAGTTGGATTCGTTTGGGATCGTACCGGCTCCAGCCTTCGGAATTTCTCAAACCCACGCTTTTTCTCATGCTCGCTGTTCAAGCGGCTCGAGTGCCTGTACAAACTTGGCAAGGAATTGTGCGATTTTCTGTTCTGGGGGCGGCGCCGCTCGCGCTGGTCATGCTGCAACCAGACCTTGGAACCGTCCTCGTCACCCTTGCTGGCGTAGGAGCTCTTTTCTTGGCGAGCGCGCCGCCCAAACGCTATCTTGCCGCGGCAGCGGCTCTTGGGATAACAACGATTACTATTGCCTGGCTGTTTTTCCTGGCTCCCTACCAAAAAAACCGCATTCTCACATTCCTTTCACCGACCAGCGATCCGCTCGGCTCGGGCTATAACGCCCAGCAAGCAGTCATAGCGGTAGGATCTGGGGGTATCACGGGACGAGGTTTTGGGCAGGGTCTGCAGTCTCATCTCCGATTCCTCCCTGAGCGGCAAACGGACTTTCTCTTTGCCACCTTTGCCGAAGAGGCGGGACTCGTAAGCTCACTTGCCCTCGTTACGCTCTACACCGGTCTTTTTCTTACATTAGCGTGGAATATTCGCCGGATTCGGGACAGAAGTGTCGTGCTTTTTACCACTGGAGCTTTGGCCGCACTGATGGCGCAAAGTGCTGTCAACATTGGTATGAACATGGGGATTGCTCCCATCACCGGTGTCACCTTGCCATTTTTCTCTCTTGGCGGCAGTTCGCTGTTGGCGACATCACTCACTTTGGCGCTGGTTGAGTCGGCTCGGCGCAGTCACCTTGTTGCCCCCAAGATTGTTTCGTAGTTTGCAGTTTTGTGATATAATACATCTCTCGTAATCTAAGAAAGAAAACATGACCTACGCAATCGTTCAAATTGGTGGAAAACAGTATCGCGTCGCCGAGGGTGATTCTCTCACGGTAGACCGCATTGCCGATGAAGCCCGCAACAATGACACCGTAACCTTCAATGACGTCCTTTTAGTTCGCACAGAGAAAGACACCAAGATTGGTGCTCCTTTTGTTTCTGGCGCTCAGGTTGTTTGCAAACTCGCTACACCAGATCAAAAGGGCGAGAAGATTCGCGTTTTCAAGTACAAATCAAAATCACGTTATCGCCGCACGATGGGTCACCGCCAGCACGAGTCTGTGCTTGAGGTTACCTCCATCACCGCTTAGTCGGAAGAGCAAGTCCCCCTGCCTATGTCCCACTTGCTCTGTTTCCTTGGTCAGACACACGAACTCTGTTATGCGGAGTTGGCTGTTGTGGCTCGCAGATTAGAACTTCCTGCACCGATTCTGCTTACACCAACACTGGCACAGCTTGAGGCACCTACCTCTTTGGCCCCTGAACTGCAAGAAAAACTTGGCGGAACCATTAAGGTTGCCGAGCTCTTGGAAAAAGCCCCGCATACAACGCCAGAAGCCGTCCAAGAGAGAATTATTGACTTTCTTCTGGATCGCAAACCAAAGCGCTTTTCTCTCGCCGAGCATGGTCGAGACCACCTCGAGCCTATGGATGTTGTGGCTATTAAGCGCACACTGCTCGAGCATGGACTCAAAACAACTTACAAAGATGCTCCTCGCTATGGTGCGAGTGCAGCTCTCCTCAAAAAGGGAAATGTTGATGAGATCCATGTAATCCAGACCGCTGATCAGCTCATCTACGCGGCCACTCTCACGGTGCAGGACATCGATACTTGGTCTCTACGCGACGCCGGAAAGCCAGAACGCGACCGAAAACGCGGTATGCTCCAGCCAAAAGTTGCTCATATGATGATTAATCTGGCCCTTGGCTCCGATGAAGCAGAAAATCACGTTATCCTCGATCCTTTCTGTGGCACGGGCACGATCCTTATTGAGGGTGCTTTTATGGATATTCCCCATGTCATGGGCTCGGATATCGACTTCAAGGGCGTTCTGCAAGCCAACACCAACCTCAAATGGTGGCAGTCACTGCAGGTTGAACCGTTCACCTATGAAGTGGCTGCTAAGGCCGTCGAAAAACTGCAACCACAAGACTTTACTCGCCAGCCGACCCTCATTGTAACCGAACCATACCTAGGAAAGATGACCCCAGACCCTGAGCAGATTCCACGCGTCCTTGATGGACTCGAGAGAATGTACCGCGGTGCCTTCCGCGCTTACGGTCGTGTTTTGCCACGAGGCGGGAAGGTAGCGATGCTTTTCCCAAGTTTCCAAACCAAGAAGAGTACGATTACGGTTGGTAAGCTTTTGCGAGCCCTCCCAGAACTTGGCTTTGAGGTTACCGCCGGACCTTTCCGCGCTGGTCGCCCGGATGCCATTACACAAAGAGAGCTGTATATCATAGAGAAAATGTGATAGAATTCCTATCTTATGGCACACGTTAAAGCGGGTGGCGCGTCCGCCCATCAACACTCACAACGACCAGGCAAGCGCCTTGGTGTAAAACTGTACGGTGGTCAGGCTATTAAGAATGGTCAGATTATTATTCGTCAGAAGGGCAATAAGTACCAAGTTGGTAAGGGCGTAGGCATTGGCCGCGACTTTACGATCTTTGCGCTCATCGACGGTGTTGTGCAGTTCTCCAAGCGTTTTGGTCGAACCGTTGTCAACGTTGTTCGTCAATAAACTATGTGGCCAGATGCTCTGGCGCATTTTCATAAACACGATGCTGTTTTAGCCTCTTTTGCGCAGGCGATGGATCCTGTCGTACTCCCACAAGAAGCAGCAGTGGGAAACTATTTTGCCGATCTTTGTGACTCTATCGTTGGACAACAGCTTTCGGTCAAAGCCGGGGCGACGATCTGGGCGCGCGTGCGCGCCCTCCTGGGAAATGAAATTCTGCCAGAAAAGGTCTTGCAAGTTGAAGATATCCGCTACCGCGAAGCTGGAATGTCTTGGGCTAAAATCCGCTACATGAAAGACTTGGCAGACCAAACCCAATCTGGAAGGTTACACCTTCTCGATCTGAGCCAGCAGAGTAATGAGGAGATTATTGCTTCACTCACCAAAGTGAAGGGCATTGGCCCCTGGACAGTAGAGATGTTCCTTATGTTCACTTTGGGCAGACCAGACGTTTTTTCTTTGGGAGACCTGGGGCTCAAAAGGGGAGTGCAGAAAATATATAACTTGCCAGAAGAACCGAGTAAACAAGCGCTTTTGGAGCTTTCCCAAAAATGGTCGCCGTACCGCACGTATGCCTCCAGAGTTCTTTGGAACTCACTCGATAATGAGCCGTGAAAAATCTTCTTCACGCACCTGCCCAGACTTGAGGCCTGAGAGTTTATAAGGGCCAACTTCCAGACGAACGAGACGACGAACCGGGTGGTTCAGCGCTTTCATCATGCGACGAACCTCGTGATGTTTCCCCTCATGGATGGTGAGCTCAACGATATCACCGCGAGCGTCTGAGTCAATGATTTCAACGACTGCAGGCTTGGCTCGAAAGTCCTTGAGCTTGAGACCACTTTCCAGGCGATGAATCTCGTTATCCGTGAGGCTCCCCGAGATAGTAACGCGGTACAGCTTGGCCACTTCGTACTTAGGATGCGTGACTTTTTGAGAAAACTCCCCGTCGTTGGTGAGCAGAATGAGGCCTTCGGTGTCTTCATCGAGGCGACCAACAGGGAAGAAACGCAAGTGCTGGTACTGCTTGGGAACAAAATCGGTTACCACGGGCTTGCCATCGGGATCAGAGACGGTAGAGACAACACCCTTGGGCTTATGAAGGGCCAGGAGGATCTTTTCGGTAGCCAGGTTAAGCGTTTTTCCGCGGTAAGCAACACTATCTTTTTCTGGATCCACTCGGCGCGCTACATTGTTTTCTACTTCACCATTGACCTGCACCAAGCCTTGGAGAATGAGCTCTTCGGCTTTTCGGCGCGCCGCCACACCAGAACGTGAGAGGAAGGCAGCGAGTTTGATGGTTGTGGACATATCTCTGTATTATACCCTTTAGAATCAAGAAAAATGGGAGTGAAAACTTGTGAAAAGAGAGAGAATCTGTTATACATAAAACCTATGGCAGACACAGCAATCACTCAGGTGCAGAACCTAGAACTCAATCTCATCCAACCGAACCCACACCAACCGAGAAAGCATATTGATGTAGAGGAGTTGAATGATTTGGTGGAGTCGATCAAGATTCATGGTGTTCTTGAGCCAATTGTTATCGCCCATACTCCAGCTGGTTACCAAATTATTGCTGGCGAACGCCGCTGGAGAGCATCCAAAAAAGCTGGTCTCACAGTCATTCCTGCTATCATTAAAAAAACCTCACCACGAGGGATGCTTGAGATGTCGATTATTGAGAACGTGCAGCGCTCCGATCTTAACTCGCTCGAACGCGCCCACGCGCTTCATCGGCTGGCAGAAGAATTCCGGCTCACACCAACCCAAATTGCGGAACGCATCGGCAAATCGGTGGCCTACATTTCTAACTCGATTAAACTGCTGCAACTGCCGGATGCACTCAAGGATGGTATTTTGAGTGGACTCATTACGGAAGGCCATGCCCGTGCCCTTCAGGCGATTAGCAACCAAAAAAGCATGATCGAAGCATACAAACAGGTTCTCAAGGAGAATGCTTCTGTGCGCCGAGCCGAAGAACTTGCCCGCCGTTTCCGTGAGCAAGATGGAGAAAAGCGGGTAGAGCATCGACCAAAAATTATGGTTTCTAAGGACATTGACCGATGGCAGTCCCAGTTGCAAAAAGCGCTGGGCCAAAACTCCGAAGTCTCCCTGCGCCGATCATTCCGCCAAACGCAGCTCACCATTAAGCTCAAGGGATCGATTCAAGAAACGCAAGATCAGCTCGAGAAGATCCTCGAAATTACGCAATAACAGCACATGCATTTTTCACGCAATAACGTGATCTCCTTTGTTTTTCTGCTGGCAATAGCTTTCCTTGCACTCCTTTTGCGCCTACGCGGTTTTCCACAAGACATGCCTTTCTTTGGCGATGTTGGGCGCACGTACTTGGCCGCCGATGAAATTCTCTCTGGAAATATTTTGCTTACCGGGCCAAAAACAAGTGTGGGTAATTTTCATCTTGGACCGTTTTACTACTATCTCACGGCATGGGCACTTTTCTTAAGTAAGGGTAATCCTGTCGGACCTGGGGTCATGGTAGCGATTTTTGGTTCGCTCGCTGTTTTTGCGCTCGGGGCTTACCTTCTTCTTTTTGTTCATCGCCGAGCAGCAGTGATAGGGGCCAGTATCTTGGCTTTCTCTCCACTGGTCATAGAGCAGAGTCGCATCCCCATAGAGCCAAGCCCCGTGCCATTTTTTACTATTCTTTGGCTTTTTTGTGCCACGTTTTTTTGGCAATCCAAAAAGGTTTTCTGGATCTTGGCGAGTTTAGTAATCGTTTTTTTTGGCGCACAACTCAATTTTTCCTTCATCGTTTTTGGAGCCGTTTCCATCATCACTTTTGTTTGGAAAAGTGTGCGGCAACCGTACCAAAAAAGATTTCTCATTTTTTCTGGAGGCCTAGCTGTACTTGCCGTGGTAGGGAAAATCTTGTTTCGACCAACAACTTCACTGGATTACTTTACAAGCATGTGGCTGCGCTACAGTTTTCCAGGGAGTGAGCTTGCAAGCATGCTCATTTTCTCTCTTTTTGTTTTTTGTCTGATAGTTTTGTTTGTACAAAAACAAAAATGGAGTGATCTTTTCCCTGTGTGGTACGCATGGGGATTCTTTGCACTTTGTGCCTTCTTTCTCAAAACGGTTGGGGGAAATCATGCACTCGCTATCCTTTTTCCTTTTCCAGCGTTGATCATGGGAGCAGTATTTGGTTCGTTACCGGCAAAATACTCACAGATACTTGTAGGAGTGCTTCTTTTGGCTTGGTTTGGCAGTGCACTCACCACTTTCCCACAGGAAAGTACGCTTTTTGAAGCCAAAAAAGTTACCGATGCTGTACTCGAAACTGCCCACGGCAAACCATATCAGCTCTCGTATCGTGGGCACTTGGATGTCTACGAAGCGGTTGATGATCACTGGCAGTTTCTTCTCGCCAAGAAGGGTAATCCTCCTTCACAGGAGGGAATAAATCTCGTGCTGTATTCGCCAGCGCACCCAGAGGAGTTGTTTGATTTTCCCCAAAAAGATGTGATCCAAACACAGCAAGTGGGCAAAAATATTCTTCTGCAAGTTGTTCCGTAAATTCTAGGGTATAATACTCTTCTTGCGCCTCATTGGGTGCGCAATGGTGGTAGTAGCTCAGTTGGTTAGAGCGCCGCCCTGTGGAGGCGGAGGTCGCGGGTTCGAGTCCCGTTTACCACCCATTTCGGTACTTGTAGACATGTAAAGATTGAATTGTGCCGAGTTATCAGCATTATTTAGAGGTTCGAACTGTTCAGCAGCCTCATTTACCAAAGACGATATTTCTCGAACTCTTTCTAGCGGTTCTCTAACAACCAAGTCAAGTAAGTTGTCATAGAGCGTGAAGTTCGAGCCAAGTCTAGTAATTATTTCTCTACGCTTTGCTAAACCACCGTTTTCAAACTCAAGTCGTGCTTTTACTGCAAAATCTAGGTCTTCATCAAGCTCAGAAATACGCTCTTCAATGCGTTCATCGACATTATTTAATACTTTTTGTGCTAAGTTCTTGCCAGCTTCAAATTCTGTAAGTTTTCTCTGGTAAACGTCTTCTGGTACCTTACCTTCTACATACTTTTCAACTAATTTATCAATTTTATCTACCCAATTGTCATAAGTGTTTCTTGATTTCTCAAAAGTTAGATTGCGGTCAGAGATATATTTTTGTTGGTCTTCCTTAATTTGTTCAATTGCCCACTCGTGAAATGCTTTTGGTATACGAATTGAACTAAGCAAAGCTTCTAATTGTGGTTCTAGTACGTCAATGTTGATACATGGTTGAGTGCAGGTACCTTTCTTTTTAGTACACCGATAATACGTGTAATGATGTTCATTGCCATTTTTTTGTCTCTTAATCTTGTTCTCAGCGGTTATAGCGCAACCACACTCTCCACATCTGATAAATCCAGTATAAGAAAATGACCCGACCCCAATAAACTAGACAAAAAGTTAGGTAAAATAGGAGTCTAGG
>CAYWTN010000008.1:21825-46475 GCA_964460975.1 uncultured Pseudomonadales bacterium | reverse complement strand
TGGAAGTTCTTTCGCCGCTCCAATTGGGGGGTGAGATAGAGGTTCCAGAAACGGGAACAACCTTGGAAGAAAACGCGGTTCTCAAGGCTCAGGCCTATTTGGAAGCCCACCCTGATTTGATCGTTTTGGCCGATGATACCGGCTGTGAAATTGATGGCCTCGGTGGAGAACCAGGGATTTATGTTCGTCGTTGGCGAGATCGTTCTCGTCACATGACAGATCAAGAAATCATTGATTACTGCCTGGAGCGAATGCGTGGTCTTGTTGGATCGGAGCGCAATGCCCAGATGAGGAGTGTGGTGGCGCTGGCGCGATCTGGTCAACCAGTGCAGCTTTTTGATGGTGTTTTGCGGGGTCATATTCTGGAGACGCCAGCGCCTCTCAACATTCCTGGTTTTCCTTTTGAATCGATCTTTTTTAGTGATGAGAACAATCTTCTTTTGGGAGAAATTCATCAACTTCCAGATGAGGAAAAGAAAAAAATTCTTACACAGCGTGAGAAAGCGGTGAGAAAGACATTGGATTTTTTGCTGCAAGAAGTCTTCCCAACGACTTAGGAGAACCGTATGAATGATCAGGAGAGAGCCCGAGATCTGGCAGTCAGTGTCGTGAAGCGATCTGGCTCACAGTTGCTTGAGTTGGCCAAGGAAGAAATTAAGTTCCAGCTCAAAAGCTCTCATGATATTTTGGCAGAGGCCGATCTGCTCTCTGAAAAAATAATTTTGGGAGAAATAAAAAAATCTTTTCCCACCCATGGATTCATCTCTGAAGAGGCGGGAAAAAGTGCTCCCTCAGATTATACTTGGGTTCTCGATCCAGTCGATGGCACGATTAATTTTTCTCGTAAGTTTGAGGAGTATTGCATTTCCCTTGCACTTGCGCACAAGGGGGAGCTTCAACTGGGAATTATTTTCCAGCCGGTTTTGGATAAGCTCTATGTGGCAGAAAAAGGAAAAGGGGCTTTCCTCAATGGAAAGCGTATTGTTGTTTCTCAGGAAACTGTTCTGGAGCGATCACTTTTGGCCACAGATAATTCTTCAAAAATGGATTCACGCCAAGGGAATTTTTCTCTTCTGAGTGAACTTTGCACCAAAGTTCGTGGCGTTCGAATTTTTGGTAGCGGGGCGCTCCAGATGGCTCTTCTGGCCGAGGGAAAGATTGATGTTTACTACAAAACACGCTTCAATTATTGGGACTATGCGGCTGGAACGCTGTTGATTCAAGAAGCTGGCGGGACGGTAAGCGATTTTACTGGTGCTACTATTACTGGTGAATCAAAAGATGTTGTAGCCACCAATGGATCTCTGCACAGCGAGATGCTCAGATTGTTGAGGTAATTTTAACGATAGATGAGCCATTCGTTCTCTGGCGCCAGCTCAATGGTTTGTAAAATGGTTTTTCCTTCTGGAACGAGAGTGCGGGGGGCGGCGGCGATGCCGCCGCCCCCCCACTGACCATCAAAAAATGTCCAGTTTTCAAAGGTGAGAAACTCTCCTTGATCCTTGTGTGCAGTTTTTTCCTCGGCCTGTACCCTGGAGGGTTGAACCTTGAGCGTGAACCAAACATACATTGCTGGTCGTCCATAAGCTCGAGAGAGAGCTTTTGTTTCACCGTTTTGCGCATGCTTTTCAAGAGCAAGAATAATTTTGTCGTAGCCAAATTGCCATTCGAGAGCGGTGTCTTTTTGGTACTGCGTTGCCATAAAGAAGGATAGGATTCCAAAACTTACGCCCAGCAACAAAGCAAAAAAGGCAACGTTTACTTTCTGAGATGAAAAGGGAATCATTTTTTGTATCTGACGTGACCACTTTGGCATGAGAGAGAAAAGTAGTACTTCTGCCCCTAGTGCAGACCATAAAACCAGCCAAGGTGCGAGTGGGAGTGCTCGAAGCGCATGGGGCGTGACGGTAGTAAGTGCGGCTGCTATTGGACTGATAAGAGTAAGCACGGACAAAAGCAAAAAATGCTTTTTTTTGAGCATTTTTTGAGCATAGGCGACCCCAAAAAGAAGTGTCACTATTTCCCAAGGATACAGCATTCCAAGGTACTGAGAGCTGTGTCGAGGGTTACTGTCTCCTCGCAAAAAGAGCCAAACTGGAGAAAAGTGATCAAGATAATTTTTGGCAATTTCTTCTGCCCAAATAATGCTTGGGTGGCTTATGGCTCTCAAAAATATATTGAGGTCGGCTTGAGAGCGCATCTCTACCGAAAGCCGATTGGCATAATCGGTACCAAACAGAGAAGTTTCATGAAATCTTTGCGCGACTGCCGGTGAGCGTAAAGCCAAAAGAAGCGGAAGTGAAACAAGCGCGGCAAGAAAAGCAGCTGGAACCCAAAGAGTGATCCATTTTTTGAAGGATTTTGATTGAAGAGGCCACTGCCAATCGTTGAGAAGGAGAACGCTGGCTATGGCAAAGAGAGGAGAGAGAAGACGAGTCCCATGGTATGTATACATAGCTGCAACAAAGGCCAACGCTGCAGTTATGGCGAAGAGAAACTGATTGTGCCTTGGGTTGGCATCAAATGTTTTTTGTACGAGTACAATGCCCAAGCAGCAGAAAAAAACGGCAAGATTGACTTCAAAACCCAGTCGGCCAATGTGCCATAACCATGGTTGAACGCTCGAGAGAGCGGCAACAATCCAAGCAAATCGTTCTCCGCGCCAACGTCGTGCCAGCCAAAAAAGGAGCATAACAATGCCAGCCCCTGCCAAAACGGATGGAAGTCGGACGGCAAAGGTATTGAGGCCAAAAAGGGCAATGCTCGGAACCGTGGCATAAAAATACAGTGAGGGTTTAAAGTCACCAAAAGAACCAAAAGCCACGATCGGAAAAGCCTCTCCATGATGATCTTTTCCTGTTTGCAGAATGGAGTAGGCGTCATAGCCCAACGCTACTTCTTCCCAATACGGAGATGCCGGGACTTGAGTATTCCCAACAAGTCGCAAAGAAAAAGCAGCCACGAACACAAAAACAAGGGCATACTTTTGGAGAAGAGAGGAGATCTTGTTTATTGCATGTGCCATACTTGGTAGACTTCTTTTCCTGATTGGGTGAAGAGTGATTCCTGATACGTCATTATGCCACTGAGCCTCATTTCTTCGGGAATTTCTTCTGGTCGAAGGACGAGGCTAATGGATTTTTCCTTGGACATTTCTCTGAGATCATCCCAAATAAGAGTGACAAAGAGAATGTTTTTTATTCGGCGCACATGGAGGAAATGTTCTTTGTCTTCTGGATAGTATTCAATGTTTACAAGCATATCTTTTGGATCGAGTTGTGATTCAAAAAGATACCAAATATAGGGTGACGAACTGGGTTGTTGAGTAATGACAATATCATGAGAATGACTCTCTTCTAACAACTTTTTCCCAAGAAGATGATACTTCTCATGCGATTTTTCTTCGTCCCGTTGCGGTGCAAGAACAAAATACTCCGCTCGCCAGCGAAGCGTTGCGATGAGGAAAAGTGAGAGGATGGTTCCAGCGGCGAGAGCTTTCCAGCTTGGTTTGAGTGCAAAAAGGAGCGCTGTTATGCCAAGGGCGGAGAGAACTTCCAAGGCAGGGAAAAGGGCGTTGGCGCGCATGGTATGTTGGGGATCGATGGTAAGCGCGGATGGTACCAGTGCGAGAAAGAACCACAGGAAAAAGAGTTTTTCCCCATCTTTACTTGGCTGTTTGAGGAGTGTATGTGCTCCCCAGATGATGAATGGTAGGCTCAGGAGATGCAGATTGGGAAGTTGCCCAGGATTATGAACATCTTGGATACTGCCCGTCACAAAAAGGAATGCTGGAGAAAGCACTTGTGCATAATTCTTGCTAAAGATAGCGATTGGTTCCGTGACTCGATTGGCAAGAAATTTATTTATGGTGAGCGGGGTTGGCAAAGCAAGTCTGAGGAGAGCAAATTCCCTTTCAATTCTTTCTTGAGAAAAAGGGCTAATTCCAGCATGTTTGGTGAGGTTGGATTGGAAGAAATTATTGCTCCAAAGAAGGGTGAGGGAAAGTATCCCAAATCCAACGGCAATGGTAATTCCGATTCGGTTGAGCTTTCTGATTTTTCTGAAGCAGAGAAGCAAAGTGAATGGCAAAAACAATGCAATGAGTACCTGATAGCTATGGTAGGTGAGGAGGGCGCCAGCGAAGCTGGCGCCCGCAAGAGCTGTCCAGAATCGCTGCTTTTTTTCCATTTTCAGAGCCTGGAGGAGTGAGGAAAAACCAAGAAGAAAAAGCATCATGGCCAGATGTGCTTCATAGGCTACACGGGAGAAATGGTTGGCCCAAGGGGCTATTGCTACAAAAAACATAGCAAAAAGTTGTGCAACTCTTGCTTGCTTCGGTTTCCAGAACGATCGTGATATCTGCCAAGTGATATTTCCTATGAGGAAAATGATGGCCAGTCCAGAAAGTAACGAAGGAAGGCGCGTGGCAGCGGGAGTGAGTCCAAAAACGGCGATGCTGGGAATAACGGTATAGATATATCCGCCAAGTTTTTCGTCACCAAAGGAGCGAAACGTTATGGGGAGCTTTTCCCCATACTCATCTTTTCCTGTTTTGAGCAGAGAGAAAGCGTTGTAGGCCAAGGCTGCTTCATCACGGTTAAGCCCATTCGGGAGCGATCCAAAAGAAGGAAGGCGCAGGAGCAAAGCCAGAGCAAAAATGACTCCTGTTCCCAAAAAAAACCAGCTTTTTCTAACGAAGTTCATAGAGGTAAAAATTGGGTTTAGTTGATCCTGCTGGAAGTGTTTCTGTTGGCTCTCGGTGAGAAAGTTTTTCTGCAGAACCAGCTACCACATAGGTGAAGTTTCCTTCATCCAGATCATTTACGGGGCCAAAGGTTATCTGAGGAACTCTTGACCAGCGATACTGTTCAAATGGCAATCGATTTGCCCAAGCGAAGAAAATTTCGGGTTGTCCGTATTGTGTAGTGAACTTTACTTTCTCTCCCTTTTCTTGTGCCTGCCACGCAGCACGAGCGGCATCGCTGTATCCAGCCATCCAGTCTTGCGAAGAGGCTTGTGAATAGAGAGAAAAATAGCTTCGGTAGAAGGAAGAGAACTCGAGAAGCTGGAAAAGCAAAAGTGATCCAATAATGAGCGCGAATGTCTGTGCGGCGATATCTTTTCGCAGCTCGGCAATAGCAATGGTCATGAGCATGATAGCCGGCAGTGTGGCAAAAAGCGCCCGGTTGGCATGCGGTACTTCAAAGCCAATAGCAGCCGGGAGAAGACCAATAACAAAAAGAGCAATCCAAAAAAGTGGAGAGACGGTATGTCCGTGATCGGCAAGGAATTTGGTAGCGAACCATTTCTTGGCTTTTTGCCAGGTCTTCTGTTTTTTTCCAGAAAGAAACTGCTCTACAAATCGTCCAATAACGAGTGCCACTCCAAGACAGAAAAAGGCAAAATGGCTGATGAGGAAAACACCAGCAAATCCTGTCCCGTGGCGAAGTGAGTCGGTTTCACCGCCGATGAGAAAACGAGTGTCGAAATGAACGAGAAGATTACGAATGAGGATTCTCCACAGCGGCGCGCCGCCCTCATTATGGAAAATACTGGTTTGGGCGGCACGCGCCATCCCGTTTTCCGAAAACAAAGCGATCATAAAGGGCAAAGACAGAATAGCTGTGGTGAGTGCGATCATTGTGAGTTGTTTCCACTGGCGGAAAATCCATTCGCGGTTGTAAAGCCATTCATGACCAACAATGAGAACCAGTAATCCTGGCAGGAGCACTTTGGCGGAGTGATAGACATACAGGCTAGAGGCTGCACTCAAAGCAAAGACGCCCCACCAGAAGAAAGAAGTTTGTTTTTTTTCGCGAATCTCGAGCCAAGAGAGAAGAACGAGTGAGAGAAAAAGCAAAGAAAGGCCTGACTCAAAACCAATGCGACCAAAGTGAAAGAGCCAGGGCAAGGTGAGTGCAAACCAACCAGCCGCAAAGGCCAACCATTGTTTCTGAAGGGCGAGCCAAGCGATGCGCATAATAACAAAAACGAACAAAAGGCTTGCTATAGCGTATGGAAGCCTTACTGCCCAGGGTTCCATTCCAAAAAGTGAAGTAGAAATACCAACGAGATACATGGCCAGTGGGGCCTTATAGTCGCCAAAGGACTGGAAAACTCTTGGCAAAAGCTGGTTGTGTTCGTCCCGACCAGTCTGGACAACCATGGCACCAACATATCCCTGAGCCGCCTCATCCCAAGATATGCCAGAGGGGATGCTTCCAAGAAAAAGAAATCGTGTGAAAATTCCGACGCAGAGGAAAAAAAGCATGGTTGCCACTGGCGGCGAAAAGAGCAAAGCACATTTCTTGAGTAGCGTCATAACTCTATCATGCCACATCAAAGGGTTTGCGAGAAGGGAGATTCTTGTGGCATGGCGGCCAAATGGAACACTTCTCTATCCTGCCGTTTCCAGAGTTTGGATACCGTTTTTCTTTGCCTCATTGCTTCTGGGAATTGTTTGAGTGCGAGGAAAAAACCTCGGATACTTGACCAGCTAGATCGATATCCAGAGACCGTGAGGTGATACGGGAGCCACAAAATATGAGAAGCAAGCATGAACGGATCCGAAATATTTTTCCAAACAAAGAGATATTGATTTTTCCAGCTGGTATCATCCATTTTTCGCTTTCCCAAAACACTGGTATTGGTAGATTCATGCTGGTGAAGAACCATAACTCGTGGGTCGAACGCAATCTCAAAACCGTGTTTGAGTGCTCGATAGGAAAGGTCACGATCCTCTTCATAGGCTGGGGCGTAGAGTGTATCGAAACCGCCTAATGAGAGAAATTTTTGTCGGTCAAAAAACATACTGCCACCACTTGTCCAAAGCGTATTTGTGAGTGATTGGTTGGGATCATACCAATGTACGGCAAGTCCGCGCCTCCAGTCTCCTGTTCCTCGGCCAAAGACTTGAGAGTTTTCTTTTTTTTCAGTAATTTCGGCACAACCTACGGCAAACATGTGCGGATCTGAGAACCACTGCAGGAGATAATCGACACTGCTCTTCACGAGAGGAGATACGTCATTATTGAGCAGAAAGACAAATTCATTTTTTGCGGCGCGAACTCCGCTGTTTACGGCAGCAGCAAAGCGCTTATTGGTTGTGTGACGGATGCATTGTACTGAGATCTTTGGAGTGGAGACCGTTTTGCACCACTCAGGTGTTTGGTCGTTTCCAGCATCATCAACAATAATAATTTCATCACCCTTTTGGAGTATATCCATCACCTGTGGTAGGTGCTTTTTGAGGAGTGGCAGTCCGTTATAGGTTGGTATGACGACAGAAATGGGAGTTCTCATATTTCTCCTAGCATTGTGTCGATTGTTTGACAAAAGCGTTCAAGTGAAAAATTTTCTGCTTGTTTGCGGACCAGTTGTCGCTTTGTTTGTTTTTCACTTTTGGTTGCCAACATGAGCATGTTGGTTTTCCCCACAAGATCACTCTGGGAAGAAAAAAGGAATTGAGAAGCGAGCTCCGATCCAACAACTTCTTTGAGTCCTCCTTTGTTGGTGAGCAGAGGAAGACAACCATGGGCCATTGCCTCTACTGGAGCCATTCCAAAGTGCTCTACTTTGGCAGGAGTGAGATTCTCGTCTATATCTAGGCCGGCAGCATGCCAATAGAGATCACTTTCCTTATAGAAAGTGGACAAGGTTTGGGCGTCAACCTTATGGGCAAAGACAATTGGCCAGTCTGCGGCTTGCTTTTTGAGTCTCTGGACAAAAGCTTGATGAACGCCATCTGGTTCCACTGCGCCAACAAGGAGGAGTTGCCACCCTTTCTTGTGCCAATGATGCTGCATACAACCATCAATAAAGCTAGAAACGAGCGCGTCTTGACGCTTGCTGTGCAAATCGGCGTGTATGGGATCGATAAATCGCCCTACGCTGAGTATGGTTTTTTTGCGCTCTTCTTCTGCAGAAAAATGAATGTTTTTTGTATCGGCAAAGGGATAGTGAATAAAAGGAATAGTTGTTTGCCAGTTTTTCTCAACAACTGACTGGGTGAATCGAGAGTTGGCGTTGCGAACATTCCAAGTAAAGAGCTTGAGTCTTGCCACAAGTGAAAGTTTATTGGTAAAAGGAACCTGAATATGGAGAATGTTTTTTTTGCTTCCTGCAAAGAAAAAGCTTCCATCGGTGAGGTAAAAGAAAGCGTCGAACTTCTTGGTTTCTTGCCAGTTTTGCCAGGGTGAATGGGTTTTCTTGGCAAGGCCAGAAACTTGCAACTGAATAGAAGAAAGATCGATTCCAAAAAGATTCTCGTATTCCTTGATGGCTTTTTTAACATCAGTATTCACTTCGGGAAGGAGAAGTGAAACAGTATGTCTCTGTGAGAGATACCAAGCCGTTGTCAGAATGTGCTTTTCGCCGCCCCCAAAGTGCTTAGGCAGATAGGGTGAATAGATACCAATGTTCATGATTGTTGCCATTGGCGTTGAATTTCTTTTTCGATGTGCTCGTAACGTTTTTCCAGTGGGGGCTTTTGTTGCAACTCCCAAAGGCGAGCGTAGACGAGAAAACGGTTCATACTTTGCACCATGGCTTCAATAATTCCTTCTTGCCCATCTTTCCAGGCAAGCTTGAAAATGATTCTATTGATAAGATCGAACGTGACAATTTTAATTAAACGGAGTGGGCCAACTCTTGGATGGTTACTCTCCAGGAGAAGTTGCGCCTCAACATTTGTCCAGTCGGCTGATTTGCGTAGGCCATCGTAAAGATTTCGGTGCGTGAGGTGTACGAGTGGCTCATCAATTTGACCGAGCCTGCCTAAAATTTCGGCATGTTCATGCACATCTCCGACCCATTTTTTGAGATGCTCCTTTTTCATGAGTCGCAGCAAATTATCATGTTGCCAGCCGCCATGCTGCATCCACCGACCAAAATGAATATTGTTGCGGCGAATATTGTAGGCATCAAAATCGGTTCGTCGCACACGGCTTTCTATCACTTTTGCGAGTTGGGGCGTGACACGCTCGTCGGCATCAATGTAAAAAATCCAGTTAGTTGTGACATGCTGGGCAGCTTCATTGCGCCACTGTGCAAAGGTAGAACCATGGGCTTGCACCACTTTGGCACCGGTTCTTTCTGCTAGTTCCTTGGTGCGATCGTTTGAGCCAGTATCGAGAACCAAAATATGGGTGCACCAGTGAAGTGTCTCGAGGCAGTTAGCAATCATTGCTTCCTCATTGCGGGCAATAATAACAGCAGTAATGTTTTGCGGTGCTTCAGTGGAAGCGTGGTTGTTTGCCATAGTTTCTCTTTATAAGGTCAAGTATAGCTTGTTTTCTGGGGAAAGATCCAGTTTTGTATTCACGAAAAAGTTGTTTGAGCAGAAAAAGTTTTGTGCGTGCTGGGGCATAGCGAAAACCAACGAGGTATCGATTGCGTGTTTGGTAGTATTCATGGAGTTGCGAACCAGAGCCAGAAGACCCTGCATTATCATGCCAAATCTGTGATTGAGGCTCATACCAAACTTCCCAACCGGCTTTTCGAAGACGAAGAGAAAGTTCCACGTCTTCCCAGTAAAGGAAGAGATTATCGTCCAAAAGTCCAACTTTTTGCAAAGCTTTTGGGCGTAAAGCGAGACAGCAACCAGTAGCAAAAGGTGATCGAGTAGCTTTATCATGTTGGCCCAGGTCTTTCTCATCAACGCCCCGATGCCAAGCAACAACTTCCTTCCAATCAATCCAACCGCCCGCATACCAAAGAACATTTCCATGATCTTCTCGACGATAACTTTCCTGATGAAATTCTTTTCCTGGGCTGAAAAATATTTTGGGAGCAATCGCTCCAGAGTGAGGGCGCTTGGTAAAACGCTCCCAAAGAGCTTCTAAAAAATTTGGCGCAACGGTTGTGTCATCGTTGAGAAGAACGATCATATCGGGAGATTGTTGTTTGATGGCGTAGCGAATCCCAGCGTTATTTCCACCAGAAAAACCAGCATTTTCTTTAAGGCGAATGACGGTTGTTTGGGGAAATTTTTCTTCAAGTTTTTGAGCTGGTTCTTTGGCAGCATTATCGATCACCACACACGCAACTTGGAATCCAGAATCCATTTTTTGGAGGGACTGTAGGCAGCGTGTTGTCGTGGCCAAGCTCCCGTAATGAACAATAATAATGCTAACTTTTGGTAAAGAGCTCATACTCGCAGTTTTCGCCGAATCTTCCAAAATATTTTGGCGAGGCCATAGCTTTTTTCTACTTGCCAGTGTGCTTCCCAGTAACGAGCGTCACGAAGAGCCTTTGCAAGATAATGAGAAAGTGGCTTTTGAGCGACTTCACGAAACTGTGAAAGTTCCCAAAGCTTTGCTTGCTCCATGAGTTTCTGCGTGCCTTGCAAGTAGCTCAAAAAGACCCCATGCGTTTTGTCTTTGCCGCCTTGCCAACCGTAGTAACGAAGGATTAGCTCAGAAAAAAATGACTCTTGGGGTGTAATCGGAAGTTTCTTTTTGGACATCCTTTGTGCTTCGATGCCCGCATAGCGCTGCCCTCGATCAATAAAACTGTCTATGCTGTCATAATTATGATGAATGATGGCGTAGTCTTGGTTGACAGGAAGGTACTCTGTAGTTCCCGTTACACTTGGAACGGCGTGAAGTTCGTCACTCCAGAGAACGTGGCCTTTTTTGAAAAGCCTTAGTTGAAAATCTGGCCACCAACCAGAATGAACAGCTCGTCCAAAAATAATATTTGAGCGAGGAACAAAGAAAGCGTCTGCCGATGTTTCTGGCAGTGATTTGAGGAGTTCTTTGAATCGTGCAGGAGCTTCTTCGTCGGCGTCGAGCAAGAAGATCCAGTTTCCACGGGCTTTGGCCAGTGCAGCATTGCGGGCTGGTTCTACGTATCCCACATCCTTGTGGTAGAAGATTCGGCAGCCAAATCGTTTAGCAATTTCTACCGTATTATCTTTACTGTGCATGTCCATGATGACAACTTCGTCGGCAATACCACGAACACTTCGCAGCGTCCGAGCAAGAGTGAGCTCAGAGTTTTTGGTATTTATGACGACTGAGAGGAGTTTTTTTTCCATAATCCGAGAGAGGAAAGTTCATCTTTAAGGCTTTGCCATCCCACTGCTAAGAATACTATAGCAAAAACAGCGCTGGTTGCGACCCCACCGCCAAAGAACCAGGGCCAAGAGCTCTGCCAAACTGTTCGTCCCGCAAACCCAAAGAGGAACATAACGACTGCCGCCAAGAGCTGTCTCCAGATACTGGGTAAGAAACGGAAGGGAATAATGCGGCGAACCATCCAAACGGTTATGAGCGAAGTTGAGCCAATAATGGCCGAAGCAATGGCAACACCCTCAAAGCCAAAGAAATGGATACAGATAGGGGTAATAACCCAGGTAAGAATGGTCCACATGATCATAAGGCGAAGCGTCTTATCTACCTGTCCAATGGCGTTGAGCGTATTGGTGAGCGGTGTTGAAACGGTACTCAAGCCAATGTTGAGACAGAAAAGCATGAGCGAAAGCACCGCAGGTTGCCATTTATGATACTGCGGGATGAGGTGTGTGAGAGGCGGCAAAAAGAGAGCCACTCCAATAAGGAGCGGAAAAGCCGCCAGAGTAATAAAGTAAAGAGTTTTTTCAAGTGCGCGGCTCATGAGCTGAGGATCGTGTTGGAGTCGAGAATAGGTGGGAAAAGTAACGGCCGCCACACTATTAATGGCCAACTGCTGCGGCGTTTGTGACCAGCGTTTGCCCCAGGAAATGTAACCCAATGATTCTTTATTGAGTAAAACGCTGGTAATAACGATGGTGAAAAGATCATCCTTAATTCGTGCCAAAAGATCGTTGAGCTGGAACTTAAAGCCAAAACGCACGAGGGATTTGAAGCTCTGGAGAGAAAAGCCAATGCCAATGGGCCAACTCTGAAGACGATAGATGACGAGAATACCTACAATGTCTCTCGCAATAATGGCAAAAAGGAAGCTCTGGATTCCGTAGCCAAGATACGCAAAAAAGGTCACGATACTGTAAAAAACTATGTTTTCTGCCAAGGCAGGGAGAACGAGCTTCTCAAAGCGGAGTTTGCGATTAAGCAAAATGGATGGAATCGTCTTGAAGGTAACAAAGAAAAATGAAGCTGCCACAACATAGAGAAGCCAAAGTTCCGTACCCTCGAGCTGTTGGGCTGATCGCCAAAATGGTGTGAGAGCAACCACGACTACAAAAATAAGGATCGAAAGGAACTGCTGCACGGTAAAAGCGGTTCGCAGATCCGCAACGGTTGGTTCGGTTTTTTTCTGAATGAGTGAAGAAGCGAGTCCAATATCAGAAAGGAAAGTGAATAAACCAAGCACAGAAGTAACAATAAAGTAGACGCCAAATTCTTCGGCGGTGAGGTAGGCAGTGAGCAAAAGATTGGCAACAAACGTTATCCCTTGCATAGAAAGCGTTTGGGTCATGTAGCTCAGAACCCCACGTACAGAGCGTTTTTTTACTTGCTCTGTGGTAGCAATTTCTTCCAGGTTATCGTCTTCGTTCGACGAAACGATGTTTTTAAAATTCATCATGTTGCTTTTTCATTGGTATGAGTGGGCTCAGAGCGAGAAGTCCGAGGAAAGAAATGATGAGTGTTCCGGTTCTAAGCGGTGCGGGAGTGAGTTGTGCCCCAATCGACTCAACTGGTTGCTCTGCGGTGTAGGTCATTATTCCGTCAGGAGTTTTTGTGGGAGCAACTTTCTCACCGTTTACAAAGTATTCCCAACCCGGAAAATCAGCAATATTCCAGGTTATTTGGGTGGGTTCCGTTTTGTTGGTGTAGGCAAGAAGCTGATGTGGGTCATTCATTTCCCAACGCAGAGACGAATCATCAAGCGTGACAATTCTCTGTTCTGGATCTACGGGCGGAAGTCCTTGGTTGAGGTCGCGAGGAATATAATCTGGAAGGATTTCGCTTACACGTACTCGAATCATTTTTTCATCGGTCGTAAAGTGTCCACTGTCCTTTGACAAAGGGGCATCTGGTCGATGGAAGCGTGATTGAGTGGAAATAACAAGAAGGCTCATAACGAAAATAAACCAGCGCGCTGGAGCAAAGGAAATATGGCTCAGCGCTAGGCCTCCAAGGAGACTCAAGAAAACGGCAGCCAGTCCTAACAGGCGCCAAGGAAACTGAACGAAATTGAGAAGTGGCACACTTTCCCATACAAAAGCGCTGTGATTGAGTGTAAGGAAAAGCGTCAAAGTAAGACAGAGACTGGCCGCTCCCGTAACCCAAAGTCTCAAGGGAACCTGTTTTTTCCAGGATTGTAACCATAATAAAATGGGAGAGAGATGATATCTTCGGTGATGGAGAATTTTTTGTAACGTAAAGAGAACCGTGAGGACAGAGAGTATGAGTGCTGGAACACCGAGGTGGAAACTCATGCCATCGTTTGGTCCGAACTCAGATCCGCCATAGGCCCAACGCTCCAAGAACCACTGACGGATATAAAGGAAGTGGAGTCGATAATCAAAATATCCCCCGAGAATACTGTCGATTGCGGTTTCGTTCTTCTCAACAAAAGCAGGCACCGCATAAAAGACAGAAAGAATGACTCCCCAGATTGCACCGAGGATGAGTTGCCCCCAGGAATGCAAGGAACTTTTTGTTCCCAGGAAAACAATGGCAAAAAACAACGCAATAATTGGCAAGCTGAAGAGCGCCGTGAGGTTATGGGTCAGAATGAGAGCGGCTACAGAGAGCGCGAGCCCAGCCGAAGAAATGAGCGATTTTTTTTCTCTCGTTTGCAAACCAAAATGGAGAATCCAAGGAAGAATGCCGATAGCAACGACTTCATTGAGCGCTCCTCGAACATAAATATCCAGTGCACGGTATGGCGCGGCGAGAAGAAGGGTAGCAGCAATAAGAGCACTGGCTCGTCCCCATCGAGCATTGAGTTTATAAGCACCAATGAAGGCAACGATATTACTGAGAATGAAAAGCCATTGTGTTGTTTGTACAGCCGAAATTCCTAAAAGCATGAAGATGCACCCAATAAAATACGGAAGCGGTCCGTAAAAAAGGAAGAGTGGCATGCCATATCCAAAGCCAAAATTTTGTGACCAGATGGGAGGGAATTGTCCTGTGCTAAGACTTTTGTACATCTCAACCAATCTTTGGGGATGGGTGTAGTCGTGCATGAAAAAGAAGTCATCCTGGAGTAAGCTGCGCGAAAAAAGCCAAATAAGGAAGAAAGAAAGAACGAATATGAATCGATTGAAACCAAGTTTCATAGGATCATTCTACCGTTTCTTTTGTGTCTTGGGGTAACGGCTTTATGGAGAAGACGAGGAGGTCCGCAGCTCCATAGGGGCGTGGGAAGCGCGCGATCAGCTCCAGCTGATCGCGCGCCATCTCAAGCCTATTTTCATTTACAACAAGCCAAGTTTGGTGTTGAGCAGCTTCGGCATACACCCATTCGGGCAGGAATTTTACAGGGTACTGTGCCAGTCCTTCAATTCGCAAATTGGCAATTTCTGGTCGTCGATCAAATTCAAGAAGGAGAGCATCAGGGAGTGTGCCAAAGGAGCCTTCGGTGACAACGGTGACTCTTCTTCCAGCCCGTGATTCTTTGAGAAGCATATCCCGAACTTCCCGAATACCATGACCAGAAGACCATTCAGTGAGGTATTGAGAACGATCAGCCAAAGCAAAAGGAATTTGGTTGGGAGCAAAAAGTGAGAAAAAGATAAAGCGCAGCGAACCAAGAAGGAAAAATCCAATGAGGAGCGACAAAGTCACTTGTCCTGCCCATTGCTGATCTTTTGATCGTGCAACAATTCCTACCACTTCTTCAAGGAAAAGTGCCACGATGGGTGTGAGAAAAAGCATGATTGGAAGGAAGTATCTTGGGTGCAAGGTTCGCCCAAAAATGATGAGAGGAGCGGAGAAAATAATGACACCTAGCCATAGAAGGATAATCCTCCTTGGCTTGGGAGAAATAAGAAGAGAGATGGCGGCCAATGAAAGCGCTTCTGGGCGCAAATAGCTGCTTGTCCAGTTGATGAGTCTCACGATGTTATCAAGCGAAGTTCTCCACTGTCCTGAGAGGACTTCGGAGAGGGTAAACGAAAAATCTTGTCCACGAGCAAAGAGTGCGCCAAAAATAGGTTGCGTTCGTAAAATGAGGAAAAGGAGCAACCCAAGTGCTCCAGAGAGAGCAAAAAGGGCGGTTCTTTCTGCAATTTTTGGCAAGGTTTCTCTTTTTGGTAGCGGCAGTGAAAGATAGGGCCAAATGGCCAGAAGGGGGAACCAAGGAGCGAGGAAAAGAGCTGGAAGTTTGGTCCAGAGGGCGGCGCCCCAGGCGCCGCCCGCCATAACTGCCCAGAAAATGGCAGCGCGACGGTTATTTTTGAGATGCAAGCGAGATGTTTCGTGGAGCCCCAAAACGGTGAGTGAGAGAAAAAGTGTAAGGAGGCCATCCATGAGTGCCATACGATGATGGAAGTACCAAAAAGGTGCGATAGTGACGATGACTGCGCCAGCAGCGCGGGCGATTGTGGAGCCGCCAAAACTTTTGATAATTCGATCGGAAACGAGAAGTTGAGCAAGACCAATGGCAACAGAAAAAAGCCGTGAGAGAAAAACAGGATTGCCTGGAAGTTGCATGACAACGGCAAGGAGCCACATATAGAGTGGTGGTTTACCATCGTTGACGGAGAAAAAGAGAAATGCTTTATCATGGGTGAGCAGTTGCGCCCAACGAATATAGATTGCTTCATCGGCAAAAGTGGGTAAGGCGAGGAGTGATGGGAGATGGAGCAAAAGGAACAATCCCAAAATGGCAGGGAGCCAGTATTTTTGCACCAGGTTGAGGATTATCCTCTGCATGGCAGCATTGTAAGCTATTGCGCCAGCCAAAAACAGAGCCGAGTCTGCGCCCCACCACTACTTGCGCGAGAAAAATCCACCTGACAGCCAAAAAGTCTATTCAATTCCTGAACCGTGTGCCAGAGACCTATGCCCAGACCATCCTTTTTCTTGTGTGAAGAAAAGAGCTTGGGACGAAAGCCCTCAGGAAACCCTGGGCCATTGTCGTAAATGCGAATAATTCCTTCTCTACCGTTTTGTGAGATGTCGATTACTATCTCTGGTTGCTCATGGTTTTTTAGCGCTTGGCTGGAGTTACGCACAATATTCATCACCGCTGCTTGGAAACTCACTACAGGGCCTTGAATGAAAAAGTCTGATGGAGAAGAAAAGTGTATGTTGCAACGAACGACTTCTTCATGATGTTTGAGCAGGGAAAGTGATTCTTCTATACCTTCTCGAACAGAAAAACTGAGCGCTTCTTCATTCACTGGCGAGAGATACTCTCGAAGTAAAGCAGTGAGATTTTCGAGTTGTTCTGTAAGTTCGGTGTTTTGCTGATTAGTGAGTTGCCCGGCAAAATCGACATGAAGAAAACGGACAATCATTACCACATTGGCCAGATCATGAAGCATTCCCACGGTTTGTGTTCCCAAAGAGAGAATCGTAGAGAGTTTTTTCCAATAACTTGGACGGAAGAAGAGAAGAAAGAGTTCCCAGCGCCAACGCAGACGCATAAAGGGAGTTCGGCTATAAAAAATAGACGTTAGCATACAATAAAAATCAAGAGCGAAGGCATTGTATCACACGCTGCGGGCAGGCTAATGAAAAGTGTGTTATAAACGTAACGTGCCAAGTTTCCAAGAATCTTATGATCGACTCAATCCAGAACAGAAGCGTGCCGTAGATACGATTGAGGGTCCTGTCATGGTTTTGGCTGGGCCAGGGACAGGAAAAACGCAAGTCCTCACCACCCGTATTGCTAAAATTCTCCAAACAGCTCAAGTTGCTCCCAGTAATATTTTGGCTCTTACGTTTACCCAGAGTGCTGCGAAGAATATGCAAGAGCGTTTGGTTTCGCTTATTGGTCCCACTGGATATGGCGTGCGTTGCACCACGTTTCACAGTTTTTGTTCCGATGTGATTGCTCAGTTTCCAGAGTTTTTTCCTTTAGGTTCTCGCTCGAGCGAAGCCCTCGGAAAGTTAGAAGCCTATCAATTGATCGAAAAAATTCTTGTAGAAAGTGACGTGCGTTTGCTGCGCGGCGCGAAGTCTCCTCATACCTATGTGCGAGAGGTTATTGGGCGGATTTCGGATTATAAGCGCGAGGGGTATGACCCCGAGCGCTTGCTTTTGGCGGTAGAAGCAGAACAGACAGCTTTGGATCAATCGAGCTTAAGCGCAACGAAAAAGCGTTCCTGGCAAAAAATCATTGAGAAAAATAGGGAACTTGTCAAGGTTTTTGAGATGTATGAGGAGGAAAAGCTTCGTGCCGGACGTTTTGATTATGACGATATGATTTTGTGGGTGCGCGAGAGCCTCGTCACTCACGACGAGGTTCTCGCGCACTACCAGGAACAATATCAATACGTCCTTATTGATGAGTTTCAGGATACTAATACGGCACAGCTGCAAGTAGTGAGCGCATTGTTAGCTCATTGGGGTGAAACCGCGAATATTTTTGTGGTGGGCGATCCTCACCAATCCATTTATCGCTTCCAAGGTGCGTCGTTGGCGAACACTTTTGGTTTTTTGGATCAGTATCCAGAAGCAGAAGTCATCACCTTACGGACGGGTTATCGTTGTGGGCAAAAAATATATGACGCCGCTGCTCATTTGCTTACGTTTAATGGCACAGAAGCCGATGATGATCGCCTCAAAGACCTCGCACTTCCTCTGCAACAACCCTCGGGGAAAAGTGGAGATCTTTCCGTGTATGGAGCGCCCGATATTTTGGCGGAGTGTCTTTGGATTGCTCAGAAGATGCAGGAGCTGCACGATACAGGGGTGCCGTACCAAGAAATGGCGGTTTTGTATCGCAACCATAGCCATGTTGTGCCGCTGCGTGAGGTTCTCGATCGACTCAAAATTCCTTCGCTCAGAGAAGGATCGCGCAACATTTTTGAAGTTGATGTTGTTCGTCAGCTTGTGGTGGCACTGCGTTTTTTGGTTGCGGTTCAGTCTTCGGATGAAGCTCCTTATACCGTTCCTTTTTTGCGACTTCCTTGGCTCGATTTTGACCAACAAGAGATTTGGCGTTTTTTGCGAACGAGCGCCGTCCGCTCTTCCAAAAATCCTTGGGAAGCAATTCTGTCTGGGCAAACGCAAGATCTCTCGCCATCGTTTCAGGAAAAAATGGCTCAGCTTGCGTCTTCGGTCTCTACTTGGGTGGCTCTGGATGGCACCACTCCAGTGAGCCAGATCGTAGAGCGCTTCCTTTTGGATACAAAGTTTTATGCCTTTATGAAAGCGCAAAAACAGCTGCATGAAATGAGTGCCGTTGTTGGTTTTTTGCGTTGGGTTGAGGATTGGTCGAGCCGGAATCGTTCTGGCCGTTTAGAAGATTTTCTTGCCTACCTCGATCTTATTGATGAACACGATATTTCTCTGAGTTCACCAGAGCTTCAGCTGGAAACAGATGCTGTCCGACTCGCCACTGCCCATCAAGCCAAAGGGCAAGAGTGGGAGTACGTTTTTGTCCTTAATGCGATGAGTGGACGCTGGGATAATCAAATCAAGCGGAGCCTTATTGTTCCGCTCGAAAATACGGTTCCGTATTCGCAGCTGAGTAGCAAAGAGCGCAACGAAGATGAACGACGTCTTTTTTATGTTGCTCTCACGAGGGCCAAGAAACAGGTTTGGCTCACCTGGAGCGCTCGTATAGTGTCTGGCGAAGTTTCCCGTGAGCAGCAGCGATCCCAATTTGTAGAAGAAATTGGCGATTTTTGCCAAGAACTTCCTGTTATTTCTGCCGATGATGCTTTAGTAGCCACTGGGAGCTTTTTCCAATCAAGAGATTGGGCTGAGGAGCTGAATCTCGATCGAGTTTGGCTGCAGTCGGCTGTCCGAGATTTTGCACTCTCGGCTTCGTCTTACAATACTTTTTTGCGCTGCCCTGCTGCATTTTTGTTTCGCGATATTCTCCGTCTTCCCTTTGGAGAAAATAATGCGCTGGTTATTGGAACGGCGGTGCATGCGGCGATGGAATTTGTTGGGAAGCAGCGAAATCTCGAAGGGACGCTGCCGCCACAAGAAGAGATACAGAGGGTTATTCGAGAAAGTGTTCGTCGCTCGCGTTTGCCTGAGGAAGGTATTCGGCTCACCCAGCGTCATGCGCAGGAAACCGTGCATGGCTATCTTGAGTCTATTGATTATCAGGTGCCTGTCGCGCTCATGATTGAGAAAGCTTTTGGTCGACAGTATCCTGTGATGCTGGAAAATATTCCCCTTGTTGGAAAAATTGACCGTATTGAAGAAATTTCTCCTGGTCTCGTACGGGTGATTGATTACAAAACCATGAAGCCGGTTTCTCCGAATGTTATTCAAGGAAAAACGAAAGACAGCGATGGAGAGTATTGGCGCCAGCTGCTTTTCTACCGACTACTGTGTGATCAGGATCCTGAGTTTCGTGGCAAGGTTGCGGAAGCCCAGATTGTCTTTTTAGAGCCAAATGATTCGGGCAAGTACAAGAAAGAAAGCTTTACACTTTTGGATGAAGAAGTGGCTCAGTTTACCGAGGAACTGAAGCAGCAGTATGCAACTTTGCAGTCTCTTTCCTTTTTAGATGAGCCGCCATGTGGCGAGTGTGATGTTTGTAAAACGCTTGGCTTTGCCTCGTCTGTTTAGCGCCAACTGGGAAGAGCAAAATAGAGAGAGGAAAATGGTTCTGAGGGAACGGTAATGGCTGTCCAGTTGGGGAAGAAGATCAAAAAATTGAGGGTGATTGCACCCAAAAGTGCAAGTGATGCAAGGCGCCAAAGTCCTTGTTTTTGCCAGAGCTTACTGAGTCCTATGGCGGTGAGGATGGCTAAGAACGGCATCGCTGGCGTGTAGTGATAGAAAAACATGATACGAGGCGACTGAAGCCAAACAATCCACGTGCTGAGATAGGCCAGGAGAGTAACGATTTCTGCATCTTGGAGTGGGTAAAGTGCTTCTGCTTGTTTCCAAGCGTTTTGCAAGAATGATCCAGCTTTTTCTGGCGATTTTTTGAGAGCTTGTCGTAACACTGATGCTTTTTGCATGGCTTGTGCCAAAACATTGATAACGAGAAAGAAAATGGCCCCTACCCCTGCCCAGGAGAGAAGTGGATTGGCTGAAAAATAGATATTTGCCATTTTCCCTGGAGGACTTGCTTCTGTATAAGCGTAGAGTGGTCTGAGGGCTGCAACCCACTGCAACGGCGTGGATTGGTATGGGTGCGTGGCTTTGAGATTGGTTTGATACCAAAAAATTTGCTGATGGAGCTCTTTAAAATGTTGCCAACCTTTTCCCTGCAAAAACATTTGGGAGTAGCTTGCAAGGTAGATGGTTGGGAGAGCGATTATTATGAAGAAAAACAGCTGCAGCACTTTTTTTGGTGGGATAGTTGCTCCTCTGAGCTGGAGTTGGTTGTAGATGGAATCGAGCAGAAAGAAGCCAACAACAAAAATGCCCGACCATTTACTGGCAAGGGCGAGGGCGGCGGCCACGGCCGTGGCCGCCGCCCACCGACCATCCTGTTTTTCCTTCCAAATGAGATAGAAATAGGTTGCCAACAGCATGAAAAATGTGACGTGGGCATCATTCATCGTAATTCGCGAGAGGGTGAGCGAAAGCCCATCGAGGGTGAGCAAAAACATAGCGAGCAGGCTCATGGATGGGGAGAGCTTGAGCCTTCGTGCGAGTAAGTAGGTGAGACCGATACTCAAGGTGCCCATGAGTGCCGAACTTGCTCGCCAAGCAAAACTGGTATTTCCAAGGAGATTGATGCTGAGTGCTTGCATCAGTTTGGCCAGAGGAGGATGGAGCCAGTCGATAGCAGTGCCTGGTTCAATTGGTGCATGCCACCATTCGTAGGCCCTGGGATCGTTGGCCGCCATGAGTTTGGCAGTGATGACGTGATAGACCTCGTCAAAGTAGTAGC
The DNA here is from genome assembly GCA_964460975.1 of uncultured Pseudomonadales bacterium. Taxonomy (GTDB): domain Bacteria; phylum Patescibacteriota; class Microgenomatia; order UBA1400; family UBA1396; genus CAYWTN01. The sequence goes on along the minus strand of CAYWTN010000008.1, from coordinate 25,541 downwards.
CGGTTGGATATCCCAAACGCCAAAAACGAGTAAAAGCGGCAAAAATCAGAATGGCCAAAAAAATACGTCCAGGATAGGTTCCCAGCCAGCGCCTCAAGAGCATGAGTTTTTTTTGCATCTGCACAGTGATAGCATACCGCAGATTTATCAGTACAATAGAGGTATGAATGTGAACCGATCGATGTTTTTGGATCTACGAGACAATCTTTATCGAAATATTGTTTTGTCGTGGAAAAAGCATCCCTGGCTTTGGGTGCTTGTTGCTACCTGGGGACTTTGGTTTCTGAGTCTCTGGCCGCAGTGGTTGACCATAGATAATCAAGGCATTGCCACGAGTCACCTTTTTATGTGGGGTGATTGGGCGGCGCACTTTACCTTTATTAATCACTTGCGGGTGCAGCCGTTTGCTGTTTGGTTTGTTCGCAATCCCATTTTTGTCTTGGCTCCATTTACCTATCCGCCGGTCTCGAGTCTTATCCCGGCTCTTCTCATGCGTCTGGGATTCAGCCTTTGGTGGGCCGTTATTTTGCCAAGTATTGTGGGAAGTTTTTGGCTGCTCTCTCAACTGTGGCGCTGGTTTCGTGCCCACGGTCTTTCGGCGCGCAGCAGCTACTTTGGTTTGTCACTTTTCTTACTTTCGGGGGCGTGGGGTCATTGGCAGTGGTTGCGTGATGGGCTGGCTGCTGCGCGCCTGGGTGACGGTGGCGAGTCGCTCAGTTACCCGGTTGCTTTTGTGACGAAGAATTTTGAAGCAGGCATTGATTGGGTCAATCCTATTGTGAGTATGGCTCTTCCTCAGCGAGCGTTCCTCTTAGGCTTCCCGCTCTTTCTTTTTATTGTTTTGCGACTCAAAAAACGACTTGAACGCAAAGCATCACGACAAGACTTTGCCTGGGGAATCGATCTCGGTTTGTGGAGTTTCTTGCTTTTACTGACCCACAGTCACAGCTTTTTTGTGCTTGGATTTTTGAGTGCCGTTTGGAGTGTCTTGTACTGGCGTCGCTGGCGATTTTGGGCTGCTTTTGTGGTGAGCACTCTGCTTTTGAGTCTTCCTTGGTATCTGAGTGTTTTGCAGTCGGAAGTTGGTGGCGCCCTCGCCTTTACTTGGAACTTGGGTTGGATGGCACCTAAGCCGCTTTCTGTCTCTGGTTGGTTGATGTTTTGGCTGGTGAACTGGGGTTGGTTCTTGCCAGCGATGATCCTCAGCATAGGGTATTTTGTCTGGAAAAGACGCTGGGATCGTTTGCGTTGGTATGCTCCTTTTCTGGCACTCTTTATTTTTGCCAACATTGTGAACACGCAACGTTGGGAGTGGGATAACACCAAGCTTTTTGTGGCTGTTCTTGTTGGTTTATTACCTGCACTTTTTGAGGTCGCTCAAGTTTTGTGGCAAAAGACTCGTGGGAAAAAGTTGTTTCGCTCTGGTGTGGCCATTCTTTTTGTCCTGCTGTATGCGGTTCAGGTTTTGCCAGGAACCATTGATTTGATCCAACTTTCTCAACCCCAGAAGGCTCGCTGGGAAATCGCTTCGGCTACAGACGTTGCCTTTGCCAAAAAAGTAGAAGCTCTCGTTCCTGTTGGCTCACCGGTTCTCACTGGCGATTTGCACAATCAGCCAATTTCCATGTTGGCTGGGCGATCGCTTATTCTTGGTTTCCAGGGTTGGGTTTGGAGTTATGGATTTGAGTACACCGAAACAGCGCTCGATGTTACGAAGGCCTACGCCTATGGGGATCTTCTGCATGGGATTCTCGAAAAATATAACGCTCGTTACGTTTTGGTTGGCCCGCACGAGCGTTGGCAGTTTGGCGATGAGCTTGCTCCCGAGCTGCTGTGCTCTCTCGTGATCGAAGAGGGCGAACTCCGTTTGTACGACTGTTTTTAAAGGGTAATCCTTCCAGGCTGGAGTCTACAGCTGGGCAAAAAGGACTGGGTCGAGAGAGCTCTTGCCAACAAGAGCACCACTGATGCTTTCCTGGCTCAGATAAGTGAGACTGTTTTCTTTATCCACACTACCGCCGTAGAGAACTTCGGCATCATCCCCCACGAGCTCACGCAGCTTGGCGATTGCTTGCAGAGTTGTTTCGAGTGGATCCTCTTGTCCGCCAAACGAGCTAATAGCGTGTATCGGCTCATACGCAAAGATGGAGAGGTCGCGCGTTTTTTTGTTTAAGGCGTGCACCTGGTCTTCGAACTGATCTTGGTCGACGCAAATGATGGGAGTGATCTCCCAAGAGAGGGCAAGCTCGGCCTTTTGAGCAACTTCTTGAGAAGTTTCACGGAAATACTTGCGCCTTTCGGAGTGTCCGAGGATGGCAAACTGGGCGCCGAGGCTGTGGGCAGCCGAGGCGCTCGACTCGCCAGTGTAGGCGCCAGCTTCGAAAACACTCAAGTTTTGGGCTCCCAGCGTAAACGTTTCTGGAGATGCGGAGAACACATTTTGTGTTCCAACGTAGCCCAAAAATGGCTGTGGAGGGCAAAGAACATATTCACGATTGGTCCTTTTTTCTTGAAGAGAAAAGGTTTTGAGCCACTCTTGAATTTGGAGAAGTTGAAGTTGTGACTTCCAGTTGGCAACAAGGAGTTTGGTTTCTGTGCTAGACATACTCCCACTGTAACAGATATGGTGGAGAACTGTGCAGTATCTTGATGGACTTAACGAACAACAACGCTTAGCCGTGCTTCATGCCACTGGGCCAGCAATGGTTTTGGCTGGGGCAGGTTCGGGAAAAACCCGAGTGTTAGTTACTCGAGTAGCGCACCTCGTGAGTGAGTACCAGGTAGCACCAGAAAATATTGTGCTTCTCACCTTCACCAACAAAGCCGCTGGCGAAATGAATGAACGCGTAGCGAGGCTTACGGGTCGTCGCTTGCCATATTCGGGAACGTTTCATAGGTTGTGCGCGCGCATTCTGCGCGCGCACGCACCCAAAGTCGGTCTTCCTCAAGATTACGTTATTTATGACTCGGAGGATCAGCTCTCCCTCATCAAAATTCTTGCCAAAGAGCTGGGTCTCGATGCCAAACAGTATCCGCCTCGGGCATTACTCAGTGCCATTTCTGATGCCAAGCAGCAGCTTCTGAGTCCAGCTGAGTATCAAGATTTTGCTCGAGGGAGCTATCAAGAAACGGTTGGCCGAGTCTATGCTCTTTATGAAAGACGACTTGCCAGTGCCGGTGCGGTTGATTTTGATAATCTCCTTGTGAAGGTCGTGCAGTTATTGCGAGAGAATGAGGATATTCGCCAGTACTATCAGCAGCAATTTGTGTATGTGCTTATCGATGAGTATCAGGATACGAATTTGGCTCAGTACACGCTGACAAAACTCCTCGCCTTTCCACAGAACAATCTCTATGTTGTGGGTGATGCGAGCCAGGCCATTTATGGATGGCGCGGGGCAGATTATCGCAATCTGCTCAAGCTCAAGCAGGACTTTGCCAACGTGGAAGAGTATCGCTTGGAGCGTAACTACCGCTCCACGGCCAACATTTTGGAAGCGGCTTCGAGCGTGATTAAAAATAATACGATGCATCCCGTGCTCGATCTCTGGACCGACAACGCCGATAACACCAAGCTTGCCGTTCTCGAAAATCGCGATGGAGAAGAAGAAGCGCAGCGGGTCACGCGGCTTATTCGGCAACATATCGAGGCCAATGGTCCCGATGGCGTGGCTATTCTCTATCGTACCAATGCACAAAGTCGTCAGTTTGAAGAA
>CAYWTN010000008.1:0-21815 GCA_964460975.1 uncultured Pseudomonadales bacterium | reverse complement strand
GGTGGCGTGGCTTTCTATGCTCGCAAAGAAGTAAAAGATGTTTTGGCCTACCTTTCGTATCTTTTCCAACCAAGTAATGAAGTTGCCGCGCTGCGACTCCAAAAGCTCGGGAAACGAAAATGGGCTGTTTTCCAGAGTTGGGTAGAGCAGGTACGGGGTGAAGAGCATTGGCTCGAAAAGCCAACGAGCGAGATCCTCGATGCCATCCTGGAAAAAACTGGCTACTTGGATCAGTTCGATAGCAACGATCCCACCGAACTTACCCGTATAGAAAACGTGAAGGAACTGCGTTCAGTTGCTCTTCTTTTCCCTGAGCTTTCTGCTTTTCTTGAGCAGGTGGCGTTGGTCGAAAACGACAAGGTAGAGGGCCAAGAAGATAACAAAAACGCCGTTACCCTTATGTCTTTACACGCGGCCAAGGGGCTTGAGTTTCCCATAGTCTTTTTAGTGGGTATGGAAGAAGGACTGTTCCCTCATTCACGCGCTTTGCTCGATAAAGAACAGATGGAAGAAGAGCGTCGTCTTTGTTATGTGGGTATTACCCGTGCCAGAGAAAAGCTCTATCTCTCTTTTGCCAAGGAACGTCTTTTGTATGGCTCGTACCAGCAGCATTTGCCTTCCCGTTTTCTCAAGGAAATTCCTGGTCACTTAGTAGAGAACTCTGAGCGCTCGCAGCCAGCCAAGCGAACCAACACCAATGATCCCGATCTGCTCAAAGTGCTGTATGACGACATGTCCATCGAAGAATGGCTCAACAGCTGAGTTTTTGCCTCGCTTCTGATACGATACGCTCATGATTATTCGTGCCGTAACCGAGCAAGAGAGAACTGCCTTCGATAACGTGGCTACTCATCCACTTCAGTCTTGGGCTTGGGGAGAGTTTCGTGAAAAGACCGGCGTCCAGGTTGCCCGTTTAGGAATATATGACGAGCGAGGAAAGTTACAATCTGGGATGCAGGTTACCTTTCATAGCATTCCCGTTTTAGGTGGCCGAGCAGGGTATTTTCCCAAAGGTACGCAACCAACCGAAGAAATGCTGGCGGCTTTGCAAGAGCTTTCTCGCCAGGTGGGTGCGCTTTTTATTAAGATGGAGCCCAATCTTCAGTTTCCTGCCAGTGGCGGTGAGTACTACAAAGATGTGGAAAAACTTTTGGAGGCGCACGGGGGTGTTCCTGCCCAGCCGTTGTTTACACCGTACTCTTTTGTGCTGGATCTTCGTCCAAGTGAAGACGACTTGCTTGCCAACTGTAAATCCAAGACGCGCTATAACATTAAGGTTGCCCAAAAGCGCGGTGTGGAGATTGTTGAGGATACTTCTCAGGAAGGTATGGAAGAGTATATTCGCTTACTCGAAGAGACTACAGCTCGGCAGAATTTTTATGCCCATGATGCTGAGTATTTCCGTAAGCTTTGGAGTGTTTTTGGTGGTGGAGAGATGATTCATATCCTCAAGGCAGTGTATGAAGGGAAAACGCTTGCTTGCTGGGTGCTCTTTTTCTTTAACGGCGTAGCTTACTATCCTTACGGAGCGAGTTCTCGGGAGCATCGCGATGTGATGGCCAACAACCTCATGATGTGGGAGGCTATTCGACGAGCCAAAGCAGCGGGCTGTACCAGTTTTGATATGTGGGGAGCCTTGGGGCCTGATGCAGATCCCAACGACAAGTGGTTCGGTTTTCACCGTTTCAAGGAGGGGTATGGTGCGCCACTCATGCAGTCGCTGCCCACCCATGATCTTGTGGTGAATCCTCCGATGTACTCACTCTTTAAGATAGGAAACTCGCTGCGCTGGTCTCTTTTGCGTCTGCGAGCAAAACTGAGAAAATAGCACTATGCGCAAACACTGGAGTTGGTGGAAATTTTTTGCCAGTGTCGTTTTTTTCCTTTTTGCCGTGCTTCTCATTGCCGGTTTGAGTTTTGCTCGCTTGGCAGGTGCGCGTGTCCAGGAATGGAATGAGCGTTTTGCGGCAACAGCGGGAAGAACGGCCTTTTCACTCGGACCCGAATTCGTGGCTGGGGTTTATGGAGGAGTTTCGTCTCTCCCCAAAGAGCAAACATGGCTTCTTTTGGGAACCGATGAAGTGGAAGGCAGCGGGCGCGAAGACGTTCTCACCGATACCATCATGATTGTGCAGTATGATCCTCTCCAATCTGCTGTTCGTCTGGTTTCCTTGCCACGCGATTGGTATCTAGCGGAAGAGCAGGTGAAGATTAATGGGTTGTATATGCGGGCGCTGGCTCGTGGCGAGCCAGCGCCCGCACAGATCGTTGCGCAAGAAATTTCTGAGCGCACCGGTTTGGCATTTACTGGCACGTATGTGGTTCGATTGGTAGATATTGAGTCGCTCATTGATACTGTTGGCGGTGTTGTTATCGATGTTCCGAATCCTTTTACCGATGAGCGCTATCCTCGTTCTGGCGTGGATGTAACGCGCGAACGTGATCCGGCCATTCTGTATGAACGGTTGGTTTTTGAGTCTGGTGAGCAGCTCATGGATGGGAAGCGAGCGGTTCAGTACCTGCGCACTCGACACAGCACCCAAGCGGGAGAGGGTGGTGACGAGGCAAGGACGCGTCGCCAGCAGCAGGTTATTCAGGCACTTGTCGATCAAGTACTGACTCAAGACTTGCCGTTGCAGCCATCTTTATTAGGATCACTCTATCGTTGGTACTCCGATCGTTTTGAATCGCAGCTCCCGCTGTACTCACTTGGATTTTTGTTGGGTTCTCTGGCACAAGAGGGGCAGGTTCCCAAAATAGAAAAGATTGCTTTGCCTGTTACCGATTTACCACGAACGGTGAATGAAGAAACACTTTTTGTGCATCCGAGCGAGATGAAATACCGTCAGTGGGTCTATGAGTTGGTCGATCCGTCTGGGCAGCAGCTGAGGGATTTTTTGCAAGAGTCAGGGTTTGTTCTCAGCGGTGATAGGCCAGTTCGGTAGGCGGTCGATGGCATCGAGTGGGCTTGGAGGGAGTCCGCGCTGGATGGCCATGTAGGCGGCGAGGGCAATCATGGCTCCGTTGTCGGCGAAGAGTTTTTTGTTTCTGGGAACGATGAGTTTTGCCCCATAAGGTTTGAGGAGGGTTCGGAGGCGGCGGCGCAGCGGCACGTTGGCCGCTGCGCCGCCGCCCATCAGTAACGTTTTTGGTCGATACATTTCTACAGCCTTCCCAACTTTCCAGAGAATCGTCCCCAGAGCTGCTTCCTGGAAAGCGTGTGCCATTTCCATAGTCTGTTCTGCAGTGAGCGTTTCTGGTTGGCCCCCCGTAAGTTTGTGCAAAGCATGTCTGGTTGCCGTTTTGAGACCGGAGTAACTCACGTTGAGGTCGCCAGAGTGTTTCATTGCTATGGGAAGCTGGAAAGAAGCAGTATCTGTTTTTTCGGCCAGCCTGGCCAGGAGCGCGCCACCAGGATAGCCAAGCCCGAGCATGCGCGCCACTTTGTCGTAGGCCTCCCCAATCGCATCGTCAACCGTTTGGCCAAGAATCTCGTACTCACCAAAGTTTTTGACCAGCAGAATCTGGGTATGACCACCAGAAACAAGGAGTCCCAGCGCCGGAAAAACAACATCCTGAGCACGATTGCCCGTTCCATTCTTACTGCGCGCCAGTCCAGAGAGCAGATGCCCCTCCATGTGATTTACGGTGTAGAGAGGGATCTTGAGTTCCAGGGCCAGTTTTTTGGCCTCATCCAGACCAACCTCGAGAGAAATTGCCAGGCCTGGGCCACGAGTGACGGCGATGGCATCTATGTCTGTCAGTATTTTCCCCGATCGCTTGAGCGCTGCCTGCAACACCCGGGGAAAGTTCTCTCGATGCGCCTGTCGAGCCAAGTTAGGGACTACGCCGCCCCAATCGCGGTGGATATTGTCTTGGGAGGCCACAATGTTACTCAAGACACAGTCATTTTCCAAAACGGCAATGGAGGTGTCATCACAAGAAGTATCGATGCCAAGCAAAATCATCGTGACTCCCGAACGCTGATTCGGCGCTCGCGCTCGCTCGCGCCATACGCCATTTCTATCCAGACAATCACACTTTCACCGAGTTGTTCAAGCTGGAGGCCAGATTTGGGCCACTCAATGCTGAGAACCGCTTTTTGTTCTAGGTACTTTTGCAGTCCCAACTCGGCGAGTTCATCTTGGCCAGACATGCGCCAGGCATCGATATGAAGAAAAGGGATTTCTTTCCCCTCATTTTTGAACCAAAACTCATGCGCCAAAGTATAGGTGGGTGAGGTGATTGTTTCGCTGATCCCTAAGCCGCTAGCAAGGCCTTTGGTAAAGTGTGTTTTGCCTGCTCCCATTTCACCAACGAGAGAGAAAAGAACGGATTTATAGCCATAAAAACTTGCAAATCTCCTTGAGATTTTTTTTGCCAAGGCTTGGGTTTCCTCTGGTGAAAAAGTGGTGAAGTGCTCCGCCTCACCAAGGGAAATGTCGCCAGAGCGGATAATTTGCAGCGTTTCTTGGGTTGTGTCGATCACGGTTGAGGGCTCATTGGGTGGTAAAGTTCCCGCATCAAGTGCCAAATCAATCAGGCTTTCTTGGCGGGCAGAAATGTTATCCCAGATGTCTTGGAGCTGGTACGGGCGTTTTTCGCCAGAGGCATTGGCCGAAGTGGCGGTGATGGGTTTGCCAAAACGTTCAATGAGCTCGAGGAGGAAAGGATAATCGGGAATGCGAACACCCAGTGAGCCAGTTTGAGACTCAACACCAGGCGCTACAACCTGCTTTCCCTGAGAAACAACCGTTACCGGTCCAGGCAGGAATCGTTTGTAGGCGGCGCGCGCAACTTCGTTGCGCGCGACATACGCATCCGCCATCTCCTCATCAGAGACCGCAATGGAAAGAGGCTTGTCGCCGCGTTTTGTTTTGTATGAAAGCAGTTTTTGGATAGCCTGAGGGTTGGTTGCATCGGCGCCGAGCCCATACGTCGTTTCGGTGGGGAAGATAATAAGGCCACCTTGACGCAAAACAGCCAGCGCGGCATCTTGCGCGGCCGACCAGTTTTGCTCGGTAATTGTCTGAACTTTCATTCCCATTACTCTTTTTGTATCCTGCTATTTTACCAGGCCAATCAAGCAAAAGATCATCATCTGTTTTCCAACCGTTCCTCCGCTATACTAGCTCCATGGATTTTCGATCAGCCCTCGCTCATGCCCAGCAGACCTTCCATGAAGAGGCCAGGACGTTTTTTGGTGAGTACCAGCAAGATGTGCAAGAAATTGATATTTGGTCTCAGGAAATTTTGGCCTATTTAGAAGAGTATTGTTTGCGTCCAGGAAAAGCGCTGCGGCCACTTCTCGTAGCTTTGGGGGCGGCTATGGCGCAAAATATTTCGCTTGAGGAAGCACTTTCCCAAACAAAAGTGCGTTCGCTGATGCTTGTGGTTGAGCTTACGCACAAGCGTCTCCTCATGGCCGACGACGTTGCCGATAAAGACGAGCTTCGCAATGAGAAACCTGCCTTTCACATCCTCTTGGCACAAGAGCTTTCCAAACGTGAAACCTATGCTCAACTGGATCCTGCCAAGTTAGAACACGTTTGCCGTTCATACACGGAGATTGCGGGTGTTTGGCTTCAGACACTCAGTTTTGCCGTATTGGAAAAAGCACCGTTTACACCGCAAGAGCGCGAGCAGATTGTGAAGACACTTTTGCGATCCGTCTACGAACGCACGCCAGCGGGTTGGTACATTCTTATGGATCAGGGTTTGGAAAAGTTGGGCGAAGAAACTTCTGTGGATCGTTTTCTCAAAGGTTTGCGGCTCGTAACGGGCGAGTACACTTTTGTTGCTCCGTTGCGCTTGGGGTACATTCTGGGCGGAGATCTGAAGGAAAAAGAGGCGGCAATTGCCGAGTTTGGTGCCAATGCGGGACTTCTCTTTCAGTTGACCGATGATCGCATCGGCCTTTTTGGTGATCCTCAAGTTTCGGGCAAACCTGTGGGGAATGATCTTCGAGAAGGCAAGAAAACATTGTATGTGCAGTATGCGTATCAACGCTCAGAAGGCAAAGATCGCGAGACACTCGTGGCGCTGCTTGGTGCGCCAGAAGTTTCGGCGCAGCAACTGGATTGGGTGCAGCAGCTTGTTCGCAGCACGGGTGCTTTTGAAGCGGTGGAACAAGACATCAAAAATGTTCATCAAAAGGCACGTGCATCGTTGGAGCATTTTTTGCCCAGTGAGTGCCGAACCATACTCGAAGAAATGCTTTTTTCTTTAGAAAAAAGAGATAAATAAATTCTTGAATCAATCTCTTTTATAAGAGAGTATTATTAGCAATCAATAAAATCAACTGCTAATTTTCTTCTTGGTTGGCGCGATCAAAGCGTGTTTCAAAACTTCTTGAGCGGTACTCACGGGTATGATTTGAATATCATCACGAACCTTTTGAGGAACATCAACGAGATCCTTTTCGTTCTGAGCGGGAATGAGGGCTGTGGTGATGCCAGCTCGGTGCGCCGCAATGAGTTTTTCTTTGAGTCCTCCAATGGGGAGAACCTTGCCGCGGAGAGTGACTTCGCCGGTCATGGCAATGTCGTGGCGCACTGGACGCTTGAGGAAGACTGAAGCAATGGCCGTCGTCATGGCAATACCAGCCGATGGTCCGTCTTTGGGAACCGCGCCTTCTGGGGCGTGAATGTGAAGACGGCTTTTTTGGAACGTCTCAACAGGGATTTCGAGCACGTCGGCTTGCGACCGAATGTAGGTGTAGGCAGCCTGTGCCGATTCCTTCATAACATCACCAAGTTGCCCTGTGAGCGTGAAACCTTCTTTACCAGGTGCCAGGACAGCCTCGATGGGGAGGATTTCTCCGCCCACGCTTGTCCAGGCTAAACCATTGACGAGCCCAATCTCCGGCTGCTTTTCCTGATCCATATCGATAAATCGTGGCGGCCCAAGGAGTTCGGCCAAGTTTTTGGCAGTGATGGCAACGTTTTCCTCGGTGCCTTCGGCGATGCGGCGGGCGGATTTGCGCGCGAGCTTGGAAAGCTCGCGCTTGAGAGATCGTACGCCCGCCTCCCTTGTATACTCGCGAATAACCTTTTGGAGCGCTTCGTCGGTGATAGTGAACTGACCTTTTTTGAGAGCAGCGCCTTTTTGCACCTGATCGAGCAAGTACTGCTTGGCAATGTGGAATTTCTCTTCCTGAGTGTACCCACTGTACTCTACGATTTCCAAACGATCACGCAGCGGACCAGGAATGGTGTGCAGAACGTTGGCGGTGGCAATGAACATGACTTCCGAGAGGTCAAAGGGGACGCCCAAGTAGTGATCGGCAAATTCGCTGTTTTGTTCTGGATCGAGCGCCTCAAGCAGCGCCGCAGATGGGTCACCGCGGAAGTCATTCCCGAGCTTATCAATCTCATCGAGGATAAAAACAGGATTCTTGGACTTGGCTTGAATGAGCGCTTGAATAATCCGACCAGGCATAGCACCAACATACGTGCGTCGATGGCCACGGATTTCCGCCTCATCATGCACGCCCCCAAGGGAAATTTTGGCAAACTCGCGCCCGAGCGATTCGGCGATGGAGCGACCAATCGAAGTTTTTCCCACACCAGGCGGCCCAACAAAACAGAGAATGGTGGGCAAGTGGGTTCGCTTGGCTGGCTTTTTGCCGGCTGGCGTTTTTTTGTTCGTTTTTTGTTGGTTTTGTGTGAGTTGGAGGACGGCCAGGTGTTCGAGAACGCGTTCCTTGACCTTTTCCAGACCAAAGTGCTGCTCATCCAGAATGGTGGCGGCTCGCTTCATAGAAGTACGCGTGCGGCTGCGTTGGCTCCAGGGAAGATTGAGGATGGTCTCGATCCAGTTCACGGTATAGGCATACTCGCCATGAGCGGGGGACATTTGGGAGAGTTTTCGCAGTTCTTTTTCTACCTTTTCTCTTATATCATCAGGCAGTTTTGCCGACTCAAGTTTGTCTTGCAGTTCTGCCAGATCGCCCTCTTCATCGTCTCCAAATTCGCCGAGCTCCTTTTGAATAATGGCTAAACGTTCACGCAAAATACCTTCTCGCATCCGATCATCGAGGCGTTTCTTGGTTTTTTTGTTGATTTTTTGTTCGATATCCAGAATATGCTCTTCGTGTGAAAGAGCCGCGGCCACCACCTCAATACGAGCATTAATGTTGAGTTCCTCAAGCAGGTCTTGTTTTTCTTTGGTAGTGAGGTCGAGGGTTGAGGCGATGTGATCCACGAGTTCGTGCGATTTTGTTCCGCCCACGAGCTTCATAAAATGGAAGAACTCCACCGGTTTGCCGGCCTGAACGGTTTTCTTAAAGAGGGTAGTGAGGTGCTTAATCTGCGCTTTGAACTCATCGGTTTCTTCAAACGATTCTTTGAGTTTCATGGTGGTTGTCTCTAGGTATGGTTCAACTTGGGTGAAGGTATTGAGCTTTACTCGGTGCATTCCACGAACGAGCACATGGAGCTCTCCCTCATGCTGCAAAAGGCGTTCGATTTTGGCCAGCGTTCCCACCTTGTAGAGATCGGTTGGTTTAACGGCCTTTTCGCCAATATCCTTTTTTTGCGCCACAATAACAAGGTGCTTATGGGTGGCGTGAGCAGCCTCCACTGCTAGCTTGGAAGCCGATCGGCCAAAAACGAGAACCGTTTCTGTATGCGGGAAAACAACGCCCTCTTTGAGCGGGGCAACAGGGAAAAGAACCGGTTTCTTGGCTGGGGCAACATCTGCTGTTGGCTCGGCTGAGGTAACGGTTTTTCGTGATGATTTTCTCATGACAATTGCCATGCGCGTCTCCTTGTTTTCTTGGTCTGTGCCTGTGAGGTTAGCATTCTATAGAAGTGATTGCTAATTGTCTACTAGCGAACGAGGTTGAATACTGCTAGCCAAAAAGCTGCCAAACAATCATTCCGGTAGCGATGGCCGTGAGCCAAAACACTAAAAAGAAAAGCGGGAGCGAAAAAGCAGTCGTACGGGGTGGTTTACGACTCGATGGTTCCATGGTCTCAATTATCTCGTAGGGTTCCATTTTCTCGACCCATTCTAGCGCCTTTTTTGCTTCCTGAAAATGGCCGCACTATTCACAATCGCGCAAACGCGGTATAATGGAAGCCTACTAGATTGACCTTGTCACAATGAAACAACAACAACATCATTGCCAAAAATTATTCAACCACAGCGTTTTAGACGATAATGTGGCTTTTTTGCAGATATAAGTATTGTTTCTTTTCTTGTGATCAAGGCGTGGTAGCCAAAAGATAAGGAGAGACCATGTCATTTTTTAAGTCATTTTCCCGTGTACTGGGTGAACGGCCATTAGGTCGATCAGCAAAGCCTGCAACACCAGAAAGTAAGTCTGTTGTAGTCCCAGAGCCAGCCGCTCCCGTAAAGGGTTCTTACCTCAAGAGAGGAAAAGAAAAGCAGCGTCGCCGTGGCCAGGCACAAGTTGCCCCCACCATCCAAGCAGGTGTTGCCAAGCAGCAGGCTGATGTTCCTGTCGAGCCTGTTCAGCCAGCAGCTTCTCCAGTGGCGCCTGTTGTGCAAGCTCCAGCGGTTGATCCAGCCAAACTTGCTCAGGTTCAAGAAGAACTCGAGAAAACCAAGGAGTCTGTGCGTGCTGCTGAGGCCCGCGCTCGGGAGATTCTCATTGAGGCCAAGTCTGAGGCTTTGCACATTCGTGAAAAGGCCGAACTCGAGTCTCGCAAGCTGCAGTCATCTTTGGTTGAACAGCAAAAAGCGGTGGAACGCCAGCTCAATACGATCAATGTCCGTCTGGAACAGGTTGATAAGCGTGATCAGCAGCTCGAAACCAAGATGGAGTTGCTCGAGAGCGAGAAGCAGAACGTTGCCAAGCAGCGCGAAGAACTCATTAATGAGCTTGAGAAGGTGAGTGGACTCACTCGAGAACAGGCCAAGATGGAGATCCTGGCTCGTTTGGAGCACATGGTTGATCGCCGTGCCGCCCAAATGATTCAGCAGAAACTGCAGCAGGCCGAAGAAGAAGTGGACGAAAAGGCCAAAGATCTTCTTATCGATGCCATGAAGCACGGTGCTACCGACTACGTGGCTGAGTACACCATTTCTGTGGTGAAGCTGCCAGATGCCGAGATGAAGGGTCGTATCATTGGAAAAGATGGCCGAAATATCCGTGCTTTTGAGCGCGCCACCGGTGTTGATGTCGATCTCGACGAAACGCCAGACGAAGTCCGTTTGTCTTCTTTTGATCCCGTCCGCCGCGAAATTGCTCGTATTTCTCTGGAGCGTTTGCTCAAAGATGGTCGCATTCAGCCAACTCGTATCGATGAAGTTGTGGCCAAAGTGACCACCGAACTCAACAAGATTATGTTTGAGGAAGGGAAAAAGATGTGTCACAAAGTGGGTATCTTTAACATGCCTCACGATATCATCGCGCTCTTGGGCCGCTTTAAGTACCGTTTCTCGTACGGTCAGAACCTTATTGCTCATACGCTCGAGGAAACACAGATTGGTATCAAAATTGCCAATGAGCTCGGTTTGGATGTGCGCACGGTGACCCTCGGTTGTTTGCTCCACGATATCGGAAAGATTGTTGAGGGCGAAGGCAACCACGTGGAACTCGGTGTGCAGCTGCTTACCAAGTACAAATTCCCGCCAGAGGTGATTGCTTGTGTGGCTCAGCACCATGAGGATGAGCCGTTTACTTCGCTCGAATCGGTTTGTGTCTACATCTCCGACGCCATTTCTGGTTCTCGCCCAGGTGCTCGTAACGAAAACCACGAGGAATACGTGAAGCGCCTCAAGAAACTGGAAGAAATTGCCGATTCTTACGATGGTGTAGCCAAATCCTTTGCTATCCAGGCTGGTCGTGAAGTTCGTGTTATACTCAACCCGGATAAGAGTTCCGATCGAGATCCGTTGGTAATAGCGCAAAAAATTGCTGAGCGCTACGAAAACGAGATGCAGTACCCTGGAACGGTTACGGTGAATGTGATTCGCGAACTGCGAGCACAGTCGGTAGCAAAATAGGGTATAGCAAATTTGTAAGAACACGCTAAAATAATGCCCTTAACACCGCAAAACAATACAATGAGGAGAAAACAGTTATGACAAAGTCAGACCTGATCGCCGTCGTCGCAAAGAAAGCCAATCTTACCCAGAAGGCTGCGACTCAAGCCATCGAAACATTTTTAGACGAGACCTCTCGTGCACTCGGTAAGGGTGAAAAGGTTCTTTGGTCCGGTTTTGGTACCTTTGACGTCCGCAAAGTAGCCGACAAGCGTGTCGTGCCATTTGGTCGTCAGGAACTCACTCGCGTGATTAAGAGTCACCATGTGGTGAACTTCAAGGCTGGTAAGCCCCTCAAGGAAGTGATCAAGTAATCTTTATTGATTGCGTTATTGAAAAATAATGAAAATTGAGAGGGGGGCGTCGATACATCGACGCCCCCTTTTTTTATGGACATTAACATGAAGATTTTGTCTTCTAGCCAAATAATATTGAATTTATGTGATAAGCTATTGGGCACATGAGAGAGATTGAAAATTTTTTATTTCAAGAAAAAATAGATCCATCGAGTTCAATTGCAGAAGCATTAATGTTTTTTGCACTCAGTAATTCACCTCTTGAAGAGTTTCGCGCCAAGGCTGGGTATCTTACTGAGCTTTACTACAGATATTATCGGCGAAATGAAAGCTTGATTACTAGATTGAGTTCGTTGCAGCAGAATACCCATTTGGCAAGTGGACGGTCATCTCTTTTTACGAGTAAAGGTCAAATTGTTTTAAACAAAGAGCAACCTAGTTATTTGGATAGTGTATTCGAAACAAATAAGCGACTCTTGTTCTTAGAAACATTTTTAGAAAATTTACCTAAGTGTGTTAGTGGGTGCATTAGTGGTGGCTCCATGCAGTATGGCAGATTTTACAACGTAAGGGGTGGTTATCCAGATTCTTCAGATTTGGATCTCATTATGGTTTTGAATTCTCTTCCATCAGAAGACGATATAGATGCACTTTTACCGTTAAGTCTTGGATTCGATCCTGACGAAGTAGATTTGTTTGCACAAAGAATTCTTATTTATAGTAAGTTATTAATGTCAGGAAAGGCAGAAGTATTAAGTCATAAGTTTACTCTCCCTAGGCAATACTTCGATGTCAGCATGCATTTTTTTTTGAATGGAGTATTTTATGACACCTTTAGTTCACTCCCGAAACAGGCTCTGGGTAGGAAAAGTCCTTCGAGCCATGTCCTTAAGGACTATAAAGCTAGTCCATTAAAAAACAAAGATTTATCATTTAAAGATTTTCTTGGCAATGAAGAACCATTTGATGTAAGAGAAACATTTACTGAAAAAGGTGTGATCACTCTAATGCCGGTTTTTGATGTGTCTCAAGGCATTTTAAGACCGGCCACATATTCAAATATACCTTCACCACTTTTTGAGGTAGCGCTAGATAGAGCTGATATCACAGAGACAATAAAGAACTTTGAAGTCTTGCTTCGCGAACAAGTGGCACAGCAAAAGAAAAATAAATCAGATGCATCTTTGAGTCGCTCTCACAATAGATATAGAATTTTTTCACCATACATTATTCAAGAAGTAGATAACAGATGAGTAATACCGATATTCATCAGAAATATAGGTCAGGACATGTATATGACTTTGATTTTTGGACGATGGAACTGAGTTTTCGACAACATACACTTGGCTCTTATATACTTTTTTGTAAACGATCAGTTGAGAGAATTTCAGCACTGAATTCAGAAGAACTTTTTGACTTTCAGAAATGTTTGCAAAAAATAGAGAAAGTTTATAGTGAAAATGAACAACTGCGACCAGATCGTTGGAACTATCTTCAGATGGGAAATCAGCTTCATTCCTTGCACATACATGCTATACCTAGATATAGGTTTCCACGTCAGTTTTTGGATCGTAAATGGGTTGATGAAAACTATGGGTATCCTGTTGTTTGGAAAATGGATGAATATCCTGAGGAAGTAATTTTAGAAATGAAAAAACAAATATTTGGTTCTTTACCTGAGCAGATGTTTTTATGAAACTCAACTTCCTCACCAGCAACGCGTTTAAGATAGCCACGGCCAAGATGGTTTTTGAGCCTGTTGGGATTGAGGTTGTGCCTCTTTCGCTTCCTATCCCGGAGATTCAGGCCGACACCAACCAAGAAGTGGCTCGCCACAGTGCTCTCGAGGCTGCCAAGGAGTACGGCGAACCAGTCATGCGCGAAGATCACGGTTTTTTCCTCGACGCCTTTCCTGGCTGGCCCGGGCCGTATATGGCTCACACCGAAAGGATTATCCTTCCAGAGGATATGTTGCGCCTCCTCGTTGGGAAAAAACGAACGGGATACTTTGAGATGGCTTTGGCGTATGCTTGGCCAAGTGGTGATTTGGTTGAGTATTCCTTCCAGCTACCCTGCCTGGTAGCAGAGGAAATTCGGCCAGGCGGCAAAGACTTTGGTTGGGATTCCATTCTCTGTCTTGGCGACGAAGAACGTGCCCTCAGTGAGTATCTCCAGGAAGAGCGCTACGCCTTTTTTACCCAAAATTTTGAGCAATTGGTTCCACATTTACCTATAAATTGAGGGGAAAAAGAAAAACTCCCCGGCATTGTAGCCAGGGAGTTCGTGTTACTCGTTCTTTCTTTTCCTTCCACCCACATCAGATCGGATCTGGTCGGTCCAACCGAAATGCAGTGAAGGCCCCTGGTTTTCACCTTTATGTTGGGGATCTTTCCCAGGCGCCGCCTACATTTTT
Source organism: uncultured Pseudomonadales bacterium (assembly GCA_964460975.1). Lineage (GTDB taxonomy): Bacteria > Patescibacteriota > Microgenomatia > UBA1400 > UBA1396 > CAYWTN01. The sequence goes on along the minus strand of CAYWTN010000008.1, from coordinate 8,090 downwards.
AGCCATGAGGAAAACAGAGAATGTTGTGTAGGTGTTTGCGTTTTTTGAGAAAGTGCCGGGGGTGAGATTTGAACTCACGACCTGCGGTTTATGAATCCGCCGCTCTAACCAACTGAGCTACCCTGGCAACAGAGCACTATTATAGGGGAAAGTGTGATTTTCGCCAAGCCTTAGGTGAAAATCCCCCAGATTGTGTTATAATACCTGGCAGTAAAGCTTTTCCACTCGGCCTGCGGAGGCGGAGTGACAAAAGAAAGGAAAACATGCTCGATCCGCAAGTCAAACAGAAAATTATTACCGATTTTGCCCAGCAGGAAGGTGATACAGGATCCCCTGAAGTCCAGGTTGCCCTGCTCACCCACCAAGTGGCTGAACTTACCGAACACCTCAAGCGTCACAAGAAGGATAACCACTCTCGCCGTGGTCTTCTCAAGATGGTTGCCAAGCGTCGCCGTTTGCTCAACTTCTTGCAGCGCAAAGATGAGGGTCGTTACAAGACCTTGATCGGTCGCCTCAACTTGACCAAGTAATTCTTACTTGCGTCTTTGGCATTCACTGACGATAATACGAGTATATAAAAAGAAAGGCAGGGTCCTTGGACCTGGGAGTTTTCACAGATCTTCGTGAGGGAGAAAGAGCCCCTCGCGGCGAGCTATGAAAACTTACTTCCGGTGTGGCCCTGAAAAATATCTATGTACACAAAACGTACACTCACCATTGGTGAGAAAGAAATTCAACTCGAGTTCGGACGATTTTCCGAGCAGGCCGATGCGGCTGTTCTCGCCACTTGTGGTGGAACGGTTGTCCATGTCACGGTCGCCGTGGGTGGCGAGGCCAATCTTGGCTACTTCCCCCTCTCGGTAGAGTACATGGAAAAGCTCTATGCTGGTGGCCGTATTAAAGGCAGCCGCTGGGTGAAGCGCGATGGCCGTCCAACAGATGACGCCATTCTTCGTGGTCGTGTTATTGACCGATCCATCCGACCTTTGTTCCCAGATGGCCTCATGCGTGAAGTTCAGGTGATTGCCACCGTTCTCTCTGTTGATCACGAAAATGATCCAGATATGTTGGCCTTGCTCGCATCTGGTGTGGCTTTGGAAATTTCTTCCATTCCTTTTGAGGGTCCACTGGCTGGTCTGCGTATTGGCTACTTGCCGGCAGAAGACCGCTTCATCTTTAACCCCACGTTTGCGCAGCAAGCAGAATCAAGTTTGGATCTCATCCTCTCTGGAACTGCTGATGCCATCGTTATGGTCGAAGCCGGTGCCAATGAGGTAACCGAGGAAATTATGCTGCGTGCCTTTACCGAAGGCCATGAGTAGATTCGCTTGGCTGCCCAGGCAATTACCGAGATCCGCTCTGAGCTTGGCAAAGAGAAGTTCGCCTTTGAGCCAGAACACTTTGATGAGTCGGTCATGAAGATGCTCTCTGAGCGTTTTGCCGATCGTATTTCTCAGGCTGTTACTCGCCGTGCCAATCTCGAAAAGGATGATGGCCTTGGTGACATGGTTGCCGAGATGATCGCCGAAAATGCCGAGAACGCTGCGTTGCCACTCAAGGACATGCTCGGAAAACTCATTAAGAAGGAAGCTCGTCGTGGTACTTTCGAAGATGGTATCCGCCCAGATGGTCGTGGCCTCACCGATATCCGTCAGATTACTTGTGAAGTAGACATTCTCCCTATGACGCACGGAAGTGCCATGTTCAAGCGTGGTTCTACCCAAGTGCTGTCTGTGGTGACGTTGGGTGCGCCTTCTCTGGCTCAGCTCATCGAGGATATGGAAGGTGAGCGCGAGCGTCACTATATCCACCACTACAACATGCCTCCTTATGCCTCTGGCGAAGCTGGCCGCGTTGGTTCACCAAAGCGCCGCGAAGTGGGTCATGGCGCGCTCGCAGAGCGAGCGCTCATGCCAATGATTCCTTCTCAGGATGAGTTCCCATACACGATCCAGGTGGTTTCAGAAGTTATGAGCTCCAACGGTTCTACCTCTCAAGCCTCGGTTTGTGGCAGCACGCTGTCTCTCATGGCAGCTGGTGTCCCAATCAAGAAGCCAGTGGCCGGTATCGCCATGGGTCTCATGAGTGAGGGTAGTGAGTTCCGTATTCTCTCGGACATTCAAGGTTTGGAAGACTTCACGGGCGACATGGACTTTAAGGTTGCTGGTACTGCTGATGGTATTACCGCTATCCAGATGGATATCAAGGTAAAGGGTCTCACGATGGAAATCATGACTCAGGCGCTGGAACAGGCTCGCGTGGGTCGTCTGCACATTTTGAGCAAGATGCTCGAAGCGATTGCAGTTCCTCGTACCGAACTGTCTGAGCACGCACCAAAGATTGAGTCCACAATGATTCCTCCCACTCGTATTGGCGAGCTCATTGGTCCTGGCGGCAAGATGATTAACGCCATCCGCGAGCGCACTGGTACCGAGATCGACGTAGAAGACTCTGGTAAGGTGAACGTTTCTGGTGTTGATATCAATGGTATTCGTCAGGCGATTAGTATTATCAATGACATGATGCTCGAGATTACTCCTGGTATGGAGTTTGACGGCAAAGTGGTTCGCATCGAAGACTACGGTGCTTTTGTTGAGCTCGTTCCTGGCCAAATTGGTCTGGCTCACGTCTCTATGATGGCTCCTGGCTTTGTGGCTGATCCTCATGAGATTGTCAGTCTTGATGAAACCGTTCATGTCCGTGTGGTGGAAGTTGAGGGCGATCGTATTCGTCTTTCTCTCCTCACCCCAGAACAAGAGGCCGAAGCTGCTACTCAGCGCAATCAGCGTCGAGAAGAAGGCGGTGATCGTCCTCCTCGCAGTTTTGGTGATCGAGATCGTGGTGGCGACCGAGGTGGTTTCCGCGGTGGTCGAGACCGAGATCGCGGTGGAGACCGTGGTGGACGTCGCTTTGGTGACCGAGACCGTGGAGGAGATCGCCCTCGTCGTAACTTCGGTGACCGAGATCGTGATGATCGTGGTGGACGCCGTGAGTTCCGTCCTCGTCGCGATGACCGCAACCGCGGTGGCAGCAACGAGTAAAAGTTGAAGAAGAAAGTGGGGGCGCGCTGGGCAAAGCCCAGCGCGCCCCCTTTTCGTACTCCCTTCCCAGCGCTCCCTTTTTCCTTTACTATAGAAGCACTATGGCCGATGCCTCTTCTGTTCTGCGTTCTGCTCTTTCTCCAGCGCCTGTTACGTCGTCGGAGTCCTTGTCTACCGCGCCCTCTGAGTCTGCACCGCCAAATGTTCATGCGGTGAGCTTGCCGCCCATCGATCCACTCGTACAGCAAGAAATGACTGAGCTCGGCCAGAAAATCGAACAGGCTTCGGTGCCAGAAGAGCTGCGCTTTAAACTGCAACGAGAGCTTCGCCATCTGGAGCGCAGTGCGCGCAGCCAAAACTATTTTGAGCAGTATGAGCGTACTGTGAAGTACCTAGAGTGGTGTTTGGCAGTACCTTGGAATGCTCTCACCGAGGATAACCTTGATCTCAACCGCGCCAAGGAAATCCTCGACAAGCATCACTATGGCATGGAAGAAGTGAAGGATCGTATTTTGGAGTACATGGCCATTTTGCATTTCCAAAAGCAGCAAAGTCTGGAGAACGACACACCTATCCGCGCTCCCATCCTCCTGCTTGTTGGTCTGGTGGGTACCGGAAAAACCACTTTTGCCTACTCAATTGGCGAGGCGCTCGGCCGAGAAGTGATTCGCGTTCCTTTTGGTGGTATGGGCTCGGCTCGGGATCTGCGCGGTGAGTCTCGTCTGCATACCGAGGCCGAGCCAGGGCTTATCATTAAGGGTCTCGCTCAAGCCAAAACTCGCAATCCTATTATGCTGCTGGATGAAATCGATCGTGTGGCAGTCGATACACGCATGGACATCATGGGCGTGTTGGTTGAGCTTCTCGATCCAACGCAGAACAGGGCTTTTATTGATCACTATCTGGATTTTCCGGTCAATCTGCAGCAGGTGTTATTCCTGGCTACGGCCAACAATACTCGCGCTATTGCCACGGCGGTCATGGATCGTATGGAGCAGATCGATATGCCTTCCTATACCGATGATCAGAAAATTGTGATTGCCAAGCAGTACATCTTGCCCAAGATGCTCGCCGAAGCAGGTATGCCCAAAGACATGCTTATTTTGGCGGATGATATTTGGATGCGCTTGGTTCGCCCACTCGGCTATGATTCTGGTATTCGTACCTTAGAGCGAACCCTCAAAGGGGTAGTCTCGAAGGCAGCGCGTGTGATCGTCGAACGCGGTCTTACCCAAGTTGTTATCACGCAAGAAAACGTGAAGTATTTTGTACCTACCTACTAGATTGTTTTCATGATTTCTGTTGTTATCCCTGCATACAATGAGGAAAAATATCTGGGGAAAACTTTGCAATCTCTGGTTTTGCAGGAAACAAAGTATTCGTTTGAAGTGGTGGTAGTAGATAATGCCTCTACCGATCGCACCGCAGATGTGGCCGAAAGTTTTTCGTCTCAACTCAATCATTTACGAGTCATTCGTGAAAGCAAAAAAGGTCGTGGTCAAGCTCGGGCAACTGGTATGGACGCCTCTCGAGGAAGGATTATCCTGTGTACCGATGCCGATGCCGTTCTTCCTCCCAACTGGGTAGAGAAGATGGTGGATGCGCTCGAAGCAAATCCTGCCGCTGTAGCCGTTTCTTCTGCCGGAAAAATTGTAGATTTTGACCCTATTACCAATGCTCTTTATTGGTTGGGTGATCTTTTTTATATGTATTCTTACCGAATATTTTTGGGATACAACACGATTGTTGGTTTTAGTTTGGCGGTTCGGGCACAGGCTTATCAAAGAAGCGGTGGATTTCGTCTTGATTTGCGGGCTCAAGAAGATCTTGAACTGGGAATTCGGTTGCGAAAAGAGGGACAAATACTCTTTTTGCCCCGTGTAACCGTTCTTGTTTCGGGCAGGCGCTTCCGAGGAGGAATGATTCAGGGTGTCTGGCAGTATTTGCGAACAACATTCGAGTTTTTTGTTTTAAAAAAATCTGGTATCGATCTGGACGATGTTCGCTAATGTTACAATGACGGCATGACAAAATCGGAGCAGCACGCAGCCCTCTTGGCCAAAATGGAGTCTTTATACGACTCGTTGCCGCTGAGCCAAAAGCCAGAGGATATTGTTATGGGTCAGGGGAACCTGGACGCAGAGATTATGTTTATTGGTGAAGCACCAGGAGAAAAGGAAGCGCAGCAGCGCGTGCCTTTTGTGGGAAGAGGTGGTCAGTTGCTCAACCGAACGCTCAGTGAGTTTGCCAAGATCCCTCGTGAGGACGTGTATGTTTCCAATATTGTAAAGGTTCGTCCGCCTGGCAATCGCGATCCGCTCCCCGAAGAAATTGCTGCTTTTTTGCCATTTTTGCAGGAAGAAATAGCCTTTATTCGTCCCAAGCTGTTTGTTACGCTCGGGCGGTTCAGCATGAATTTTTTTCTGCCCCAAGCAAAAATCAGCCAGGTTCATGGAGTCATGCAGCGTTTTTGGTGGAATGGGGAGATTACGTATCTCTTGCCGCAATACCATCCAGCGGCGGCGCTGCGGGGAACGCGAATGCTGCAAGCCTTTCAAGAAGATATTGGAAAGATTCCAGCCGCTTTGGCCTGGGCAAAACAACAACGAGAACATGATAAAGACCTGAAAGATATTCAGGAGGCTTTGCTGTAAAAGGAGTATATGATCAAACTTTTCCCTCTGGGTGGTATTGGTAACGTTACCAAAAACATGTATGTCTATGAGTACGAACAGGAACTGCTCATCATTGATTGTGGTATTGGCTTTCCAGGTTATGACATGCCTGGTGTGGATTTTCTCATTCCCGATGTGCAGTATATTCAGGATCGCTTGAGTGAAGGCGCCAAAATTGTAGGGCTCGTTCTTACGCATGGTCATGATGATCATATCGCGGCGCTGCCATACATTTTGCGCGAAATTGGCGAGGATATTCCCATCTATGGCTCGCCACTCACGGCGGAGTTTGCCATGAATCGTATGTCCGACAATGGTGTTGAGAAAGAAGTCACGTACTTCGATAAGGGCCAGCTCAAGCTCGGATCATTCACGGTCGAGACGATTCGTGTGACGCACTCCATCCCCGATACTCGTCATATTGTTATTCGCACCCCAGAGGGTATTTTCTATCATGGCTCCGACTTTAAGCTCGACCTGACTCCCATTGATGGCATCCCAACCGATCTGCAAGCCATTGCCCAGATTGGCAAAGAGGGTGTGCTTTGTGCCGCCCTGGACTGCCTACGCATTGAGCGACCGTTCCCAACGCCTTCCGAGGCGGTGGTTGGACCAGCGCTGCGCCGCGAGTTTCATGGCGTTGAGGGGAAAGTTTTTGTTACGCTCATGAGTTCCAACTTGCATCGTATTCAGCAGGCCATTGATGTGGCAGCCGAGTTTGGCCGCAAGGTAACGTTTATTGGCCGATCCATCGAGCAAAACGTCAACACAGCCATGAATATGGGACTGCTGCACTTTCCGCCCAACGTGAAGCTCAATAAGCGCAACATTGGTGATACCCCCGATGATCAGCTGTGTGTCATTATTGCAGGGAGTCAGGGACAGCCGGGTTCATCGCTTGTGCGCGCGGTGGCTGGTGAGCATCGCTACATCGCGGTAGAGCGCGGCGATAAAATTATTTTTTCCTCTGAGCCTATTCCAGGCAGTGAAATGTTTGTGTACGAAACCATCGACGAGATTTCATTGCGTGGCGTAGAAGTGGTCTACTCCGATATCGAAGACGATCTCCACGTCTCTGGTCACGCCAGCAGCTTTGAGCAGATGACTCTCCTGCACTTACTGCAACCGCAGTATGTTTTCCCCATTGGTGGCCAGGAACGCCATCGGGTACAGTTTACGCTCGAAGTTCGCAAGCATGGTTATGCTTCTAAGCAAGTGGTGTTGCCAAAGTATGGGGTTCAAGTGGAGTTTGCATCTGGTAAGTTGCGCTACGGCGAGGAGTTCCCTCTGCGCGAGCGAACGGTTGATGGCGCTCAAGCCGCCAATATTGTGGCCAGTTTGCTCGATGAGCGACAGATGCTTGGTCAGTATGGCGTGATGGTGATTTCACTCATTGCCCACAACGATACGGTTGATGGTTATCAAGCTGAGATTGTCACCAAGGGTTTCCGTACCAACGACACCGCTTCTCAAGAAGAGCTTGAGTCTCGAGTTCGCGAAGAAGTGGTGGCGTATCTTTCTTCTCACGATAGCGCCGAGCAAGGTTTCCGCAAGGGATTGGAAAAGCATATTTTGCACGGTCTCAAGAGAGAATTTGGTAAAGCGCCAACGGTGCTTGTGGTAATGAACAGCGTTACGACGACAACGTAGCCGTTGCCAGCGAAGTCAGGGTGATCTCTGGAGTTTGGGCCAGGTGTCCGTGCCTTTTCAGCCAGCCTCGGTGAATGCGGAAGTCTGGGTCATGGGTTTCTACTAGCTGCCAAAAAGCGCGTGAGTGATCCAGGTGGACGCGGTGGGCGAGTTCATGGATGATGACGTAGCGGATGACTTCGGCTGGCGTGTGCACGAGCCGCCAATTGAGCGTGATCGTTCCCGAGTGACTGCAACTTCCCCAACGTGTATGCGTTTCCTTAAAACGCAGCACAGGAACCTCGACCTCCATTTTTTGTGACATTTCCTGGAGAAGAGGCGTACAGAACGCGCTGGCTTGCGTTCGCAGCCAGCGCTCGAGAAGCAAGGTAGCTGATTCTGGTGAGTAACTCACCGGTGAAAGCAGGAGTTTCCCGTTCTCACTGCGTACACGCCCCTCGTCCTCGCCGAGATCATTGCGAACTTCCAGTTCATAGCGGCGTCCAAAAAAGAGCAGGGTGTTGGGTTCAAGCTGGGGTCGCATCTTGAGGTGGGCTGTAATCCAGCTTTTTTGCTGTTCCAGGAAGGATTTTACGGTTGCCAAGCTTACGCGGTTCGGCGTGCTCACTCGTAGACCTTTTGGTGTGAGGCTGAGTCGTAAGTTGCGTGAGCGCGACGACTTCACCCACCGCACGAGAATGGGAACTTTGCTGGTTGGGATATCGAGGGGAATCTGATCGGGAGA
>CAYWTN010000007.1:0-51170 GCA_964460975.1 uncultured Pseudomonadales bacterium | reverse complement strand
GTTGTGCCACCAGATGAAGTGCTCAAAATTCTCAAACAACATGCTCATCCAAAATCAAACTTTACTTGGCACGTCGAACCAGGGGCCGATCATAGCTTTAGCGAGCACGAAGAGGCAGAAGCACGCTTGGTAGCCAAATGGCTCCATACTCTATGAGCAGCGCACCTATAGCCGAAAGCCTCCGTTCATTTTCTGTTGGCCCAGTGCCTTTAGGGAAAATTTTTCTTAACAGAACACGCTGGAGCCACGACGGGCAGACGAAAGAATCGAAAGAACAACTTTCGCACACACTTCAAACTTCTGGTGCCGTTATCCTTGATAATCACACCTCAAGACTCGATATCCTTGGCACGGGTTGCGCTCTCGCGCACATACCCAATCTTGAGCATATCACCGCACCCGTGGCTGCCTATCTCTATTTTTTACCGATGCTCAATGCCTCATTTTTTGAGAAACTCAATCTCCAAACGCCAATCGAGGTGTTGCCTGTCTTTCGCAGAGAAAAGCGGCGCGACCAAATTGCCTCGGAATACACTCGTTACGATCAAGGTCATCTGGAGCACACCATGAACACGCAGTATCGAGATCGAGCGCGCAGTGTTTCGCAAACACCTGGTCAGGCTGTCATTTTGGCTCCATTTGGAACACGAAAAAGAGAAGAGGGAAAGCTTATTCGTCATGGAGTAGCAGAACTCCTGCACTCGAGCTGCCCCGTTTTCTGTAGCCTCACCGTCTTTGATTGGACGAGCTTACGTTTTGTGGTGAGCCTCTCTCACAATCTTCCTAAGTTTTCGCGGAAAACGGAGCGGGAGTTTATGACTCAGGCAATTCTGCAATCATTTCGTGAGCAAAAGAAGGCTCTTCGCTAGGGGAGTGCTCCCCGTGAACCATTCCCCAAAGCAGAGAAGAAAGAAACATCATATACTCCGGAAGTATTTTCTTATCCTTTGGTGGCAAGAGTGGCTCGCCAACCTTGACTTGAATATTTACTGGATCAACCGGCTCACCGCGGAGACGAGAAACGATGCGTTTCCCACCAGAAGGACCAGCTTTTGAAGGCTGAAACTCTGGAGGATAGACCAAACCAACGGGAATAATTTTGGCGTCAAGTATATGAGAGAGGTGGGCTACACCAGTGTTTTGGCGAAAAACCAAAGCCAACTCATCTGCGTTTTGAGCCACACCAGATCTTGTTCCTTGGGGATAAATAGCAACTTTTTGTCCGCGTGAAAATGATTTCTTGACATCTTTAAGCAGGCGTCTATAGCTAGCTGGCGTTTGCTTACCCTCTTCGCGGACCACGGGGATCGTTGCAGCGGTAAGCCATACGGCCAGAGACAAGAGTTGCAGTGGATTTCGATAAAAATGGTCATAAGCGGCCATATAGGTGAGATTTTCCTTTTGAGGAATAAGGAGTGAGTTCCCATGCTCACCATGTGGATACAGCGCAACAAGATAATTATCTTTTCCAGGATGACTTTGAGGAAAACTGCCTTCTTGCGTCACTTGGTACTGAGCCGCGCGAAAGAGAATCTGGCGCGATGCTTCTCGAATAATCTGTCTTGGTCCCATCATAGTGGGCTGATTGTACTATGAAAAAGTTTCTTACCTGTTATCAGTGAGAGGCTTTTCAATCTCTGACCAATGAATAGCCAATGCTTGAGCAACACCTTGGCAGATCATAAGTCTATTTTCTCGCACCCAAGCTTCAAAGCGCTGAGGCAAACTCCCTTTATTACGTGTTGTATTGAGATATTCAAAATTGAGGATGCGATCTTTTCCCATTGGATGAAAACAAAATTCTGGCCAAATGGCACTTATGGAGCAAAGAGAATAGGCTTCTGCGTGAGAAAACCTTGAGTGATACGCATACACATGAAGAAGTTCCTTTGCCGATTTAAGATTCTTTTGCATTTTGCTGGTTGCCCACTGCTGAGCCATCTCAGTAAAGAGATAGCATTCTTCACCAAAAACATCACCTACATTAAATTCTTCTCTTCTATTTGTCATTTTCCTCCTCAGGGAAAGTGTAAAACTCTTGGAGTTTTTCTAAAGAGATTTTACCATCATACTTCTCATATTCTGGTAATTGTCGGCGAGCAATTTTCCCCACAAAGAGGCGATATTTTTCTTCCTGAGAAAGAGCTTTTATTTTTTGCTGATGATAAAAATACATACTTGGCTTCATGATGTCCCCGGGAAGAGAGGTGTCTCGGAAACCAAACTTGTGGCGAATCGCACGCTGCCACGCCAGCTCAGGTGAAAAACCAAGATCCTGCAAATAGGTAATCGTATCTCTCAATGAAGATTGCAAAGAAACTTCAGTCATGCTGTACTCAGCGGCGTGCTGAAAGAGTGATGACTCTCCGTGTTGCCCAGTATAATCTTGGCAGTAAGTTGCTAAACCCTCTTCGGTAGGCAAATAGTCCAAAGCCGGAGGAATCCCATTTGTTTTGCCATTTTCATAACGTAGAATATGAACCATTTCGTGCTTCACTTCGCCGTCGATACTAAAGAAATCAAGGTTGAGGTAACGGCTCACTACAATCTTTTTCTCCTGAGAAACGGGACGAAAATTGAATCCATGTTGATCTAAAATCTCAACAGAATGCTCCGCTAAACCAAAAAAGGAAAAAGCCTCCTTAAAAGCAGTGACCACGTTTTGGATTGGTTGTGCTGGCAATCTCTCTGGAACATGGGAAGTAATCCGTTTTGCTTCCTCTAAAAAACTTGGTATAAGAGCGGTATCAAAATATTCACTCGCCACCTGCTGTACCTCATCAGCATTTTGCGTGTTCAAAGCGGCAAAGAGTGACTGAAGATCTTCTTTCTCGCGCACCCATTCACGGACTTCCGGCTCCTGCCAACGATACTCTAACTGAGGATTATAGCTTTTTGAAGCAAAAAAACGTTCTTTCTCTTGTGCTAAGTTTGTTGGAGTAAGGTACTGAATAAGGTTCATATTTTTGGAATGAGGACGTGGGCGAGCCAGCAATGTCGTGAGCGGAAGACGGGACTCGGACCCGCGACCTTCTCCTTGGCAAGGAGACGCTCTACCAACTGAGCTACTTCCGCAAATGTATTCGCGCTTATTGTAGCACGAACTCGGTGGCAAGCTGAGGAATCGAACCTCAATCTCATGTTCTTCAGACACGCGCCGTGACCAACTTGGCTAGCTTGCCGATCCACTGATTATAACAAATTTGGCTGAAGGTGGTAGTAGGGCGGACGATTCTGGTACCGAGCAATAGCCAAACCAATAATTTCCTCAAGAAAATCGCCATAGTCCAGGCCCGTAATCTCAGCCACATCGGGAACACAATCTCCTCGACCAATCGACGGATTTGGATTCAACTCGAGCACGAAAGGGTTATTATCTTTATCGATCTTAATTTCTACGCGACCGTAGTCATGGCAATCAAGGATGGTATAGGTATCGAGCGCAATTTCAGAGATAAGGCTGGCCAATTTTTTGCTCATTTTTTTGGGCGGACGCTCCACACGAATCTTTTGCTTGTACAAGGTGGGATTCTCTGGAGTATTGCCAAACTTGGCCTCAAAAGGATAAATGTGCCACAGTCCCTCTGGGAGATCGGTAAAAATAGAACGAGAAAGCGGCAAAACCTGTAGCGTTTCCCGCTCGCTTCCCAAAATAGAAACGTCGTACTCATCACCCTCAATGTACTCTTCTATGAGAGCCGGACGGCCCAGTTCTTCGATAACAAACTTCATCTGCTTGCGCAGCGCCTTTTCATCGGTCACTACAGAGTCGTTCGTGACACCAATAGAGTTGTCACTATTGGCTGGCTTCACAATAAGCGGATAATGCCAATCGTCCCGAAGATCCTCATCCACACTATACGCATAGTCCCATTTTGGCGTGGGAATATTATGATACGAAAGCATTTTTTTCACACGAATTTTATCTATCGCTAACCCAAGCGTGAAAGGATTGGAACCGGTATACGGAATCTGCAGAGCATCTAGGATGGCCGCGGCATGAGGCTCCAGCAAGCTGGAACCATTAATACGCTCGCACACGTTAAAGACCAAATCCACCTGTGACTGCTGCAGTTCATCCACCACTTTTCCAACATTATTAAAATCAAAAAAGCTCACTTTATAGCCTCTTTGGCGCAAAACTTGAGCAATTTCGTCGCCAACTACGGTAAGACTTTCCTCAACCGTTCCGTTATCGCTTGAATAACGATTGCACGCAATACCAATGTGCAAAGTGCGCTGCTGCCCAAGCGGCAAGAGGCGCAAACGCTCAATGCGCGATGGAGTATTCCCAAACATCGTGGCAGGAGAAGAGGGCGAAAGACGAGAAGTTTTTCCCACAGATGAGGTACTGTTAAAAGGCACAACATCAAAGTTCACAAGACGGAAAGCCTGCTCGTTGTTGTCGCGAGCATCATTGGCGTTCTCACCATCTGTTGATAACCAACCAAGATACTCATAACCTAGCGGCGGGGTTTGAACGCGATCACCCGTTTGCTTATAAAACTCGCAGTTACTCACACGCAGTTCTGGAGCAAAGCGCTCAGGAACGCGAACTGAAGAAAGGATCCCAGAACGCTGCGGTAAGAAATACTTTCCTACGTTATATATGAACGGCTCTTCTGGTAGCACATGGGGCGCAAGATAGATTCCCAACGCAATTTTGGCAGATTCGTCAACCAGATCGACGCGCCAAACTTTCCTAATAAGACGATCCGTGCCATCGCCACCCATGCGCAGATTTACTTCGATAGGAACCGGTCCCTGAGAGCTCAGCTTCGCCTCAAAATGCACACATCCATCACGCACTCCGAGTTTTTCGAGCGTTTCTTCGGCCAGGGCAATGAGCGCTTCTTGGTCATCTTTTGGCAAAACGGATGGCATAGTCCAGCCCGTTTCTACAAAATAGGGTTCTTCTGTTTGGGCGTTGTCTGTGACCGAAGCAAATTTTACTTTTCCATTCTGCAAGAGAATGTCGATATCCACTTCATCACCATCGATGTATTCTTCTGCAAAAACCACTTTTCCATTGTGAAGTGCCGATTCTACCTCGGTGGAGAGATGCTTCCAAATATACTCTGTTGCTTCTTTGAGTTCTTCTTCGTCGCGAACCTTCACCACATACGCACTACTGGCACCAAAAGCTGGCTTCACTACGAGCGGAAATGGCAATTGCTTGGCAGCACGTTGAATATCGGCTGGCTCTTTGAGTAAAAAGAACTGAGGAGTACGAATCCCGTTTTCCTGACAAAATTTTCGAAAAGCAAACTTGTTGCGCGCTAAAGTGGCCACTTTGTGTGGTGTCCCAATCAAGCCAAGCTTGTCTACAATCTTGGAAGTGAGCAAAACATCGTCTTCCCAAAAAGTGAGTACGCCACCAAAAAAAGCAGCACCCTTGGCATCGACATACGACTGCACCGCGGCCAAAGAAGCCTCATGATCATTAGTATCGGCTAGAATCCAGTCCTGAACGTACGGCTGCGCCCAGTTTTTCTCTGGGTGAAGCACCACCAGCTTGTAGCCAAGTTTATGCAATCGCTGCACGGCTTGGCGCTTCTTGAGACTTCCTGTATTCACAAGAAGAAGAGGCTGATCTTTTTGAAACGGGGTTTGTGGTTGGCCGCCAGGGCCAGGTTTGTCGAGTGACATGTTAGACGAATATCGTATTACATACCAAAGAAAATACAAGAGGGGAGTTGAAAATTTGTGGCCGCTGAGGGACTCGAACCCCCGACCTGCCGGATGTAAACCGGACGCTCTACCAACTGAGCTAAGCGGCCTTTTATAAAGAGGCGATTGCTTTGGGCACGCTCTATGTAGTGTTTTAACACTACATAGAGCGTGCCACCAAAAGTGCCCAAGAGAGGACTTGAACCTCCACAGGATAATCCCATACGCCCCTCAAGCGTACGCGTCTACCAATTCCGCCACCTGGGCATGTTCACGTTGTGCACATCACAAACGATGTGCCGAAGAGAGGACTTGAACCTCCATGAGCGTGAGCTCACACGCTCCTGAAGCGTGCGCGTCTACCAATTCCGCCACTTCGGCTCAAGTAGGGGATAAGTATACCATTTCTCCGGCATTTCTGTCTACGCAGTTCTGCGAGTCAATCATCTATACTATCGCCATGCAAGCCTATCGCTTTTGCCCTTTTTGTGGCGAAATCTACAACAATGACCAACTCACAAGCAACCATAAATACTGTGAGCAATGTGGAAAATGGGTTTTCGAAAACCTCAAAGCCACGGGGAGCGCAGTCATTATTCATGAAAACAAGCTGCTCCTTGTAAAGCGCGGCATTGAACCTAACAAGGGTCTCTGGGATGTTCCGGGTGGTTTTTCCGAACCCCAAGAGCATCCAGAAGAAACGACACTCAGAGAGGTGCAAGAGGAACTAGGCGTGGAGGGAGAAATTGTACGTTTATATGCTATTTATTCGCCTGTTCCGTATGTGTACCAGGGCACCACGCAGCATAACTGTGATCTCTATTATGTGGTGCGGCTCAAAAGTCTTGCCATCCAGGTGGCCGATGACGCCGCCGACTTTGCCTGGTTTCCTCTTGACGAACTCCCAAGCCTGGACCAAATGGCCTTCCGTTCAACCAAACAACTCATTCAGGATCTGCGCAAGGGAACTTCGAACGACGCCATCACAAACTCGCCAGAATAAACACGGATCGCAATCATTTTTTTATCGGTTTCGATAACAGTATAGTGCGCTGGAATAATATCTTTTCCTTCGCGGTACGTATTTTCCACAAAAGCGGGAAGAGTGAGCGCCACAGGCTGCTCCAGGCCCACCAAAGAAAGCCAGTGAGCATGTCCGTTCACAATGAGCGAGAGCTGCGTTGTGGACTGAAGGAGCGGGGCAACTTTAGACCAATTTTCTACCGTCATGCGATTCACTTTTCCGTGCTCAAAGTAAAAATTGCCGTCAAGACGCTGCGGCCGTAATCCATGATGGGCAAAAAGAATGGTCGGTTTTTGCAGCTTGGGGAGCTCTGTTTGCAACCAGTCGATTTGCACTTGCGGCAGAAAATCATGTCTGTTTTCTTTGCGCCCTTCCTGCGAAGTGCTGAGCCAGATAATGTCATTGTTTGGAAAAGACTGGCGGCCAAAAAGAGCATCGGAAAAGCCCTGCTCGCGCAGCAAAATTTGCGTCATTTCTTCTCCAAGCCCACGCGCTTCGTGATTGCCAAGAGCAAAGATGGTTTTGTGTTTGTACTCGGCAAAGAAGGAAAGCACTTTACGGAAAAGCAGCACGTCTTCTGTTGCGCTGGTTTCTTGAATAAGATCGCCGAGCAACAAAATGGTGTCCGGATTCTGAGCGGCAATCAGGGGCATCGTTTCTTGGAGTGCCTGCCAGACCTTGTGCGAAGCGACCCGGTCATTGCGGGCTTCATTGGCAGCGTGGAGGTCATTGAGGACAAGGAGTTTCATGGATCACTGCTATTATACGCACCTGGTATAATTCAGCCCATGGGAAAAAACACGAACGAATCACTGGATTTGCGCGCAGGAGAAGGACAGCAGCACGAAGACTGGGCGCGCTTGCTTTCCACAGACCTGGCATTTATGCGGCAAGCACTCTACCGCGCTGAGGCTGGTGCGGAACCTACTCAAGAATACTACGATGTTCTTGCTACACATTTTTCTCGTGAAGATTTCTTCCCAGCCGGCGATGAAGAGCTTGGATTTCCCAATTTTCCTAACCTTGCCCGTTTTTTTTCTTGCCTCTATCTTCTCAACTTGCGCAACCAAACGCCACTTTCCACAAGAATTACTCAATGGAAAAAACTCTTCCGCCAGGAAAGACTCATCACTTTGGCGAGTTCTATGACTTTATCATGAGTGAGAGCGCCGCGAGCAGAAAAAGATAACTGCTTAACGAGGCATGGCGTTTTTGCTTGGACCTGTTGATTCTAAAAGTTCACGAAAAAGTTGCTGATTGGAAGTAATTGCCTCTTTTTTAAGCTCATGAGCCAAAGACCATGTTTTTTGCATCCAACGTGTTTGTTTTGGTCCTATTTCTATAGAGTAGTTTGTCATATGTTTTTCTCGGACTCCATCAAGCTGTGACCACTGATGAACAAGAGCATCAACGATAATTTTCCAAGAATCAAATCCACTCTCCTCATAGACGCGAGTGAGCCCATCCATAACTCTTTTCTGATTGCGCTCACCAATATCGGCAGGAAATGTGGGGAAAAACCAATGTGTTGGGAGCCTCAGCACACACTCGGTAGAAGCAGGATCCATTGTTGTGTTAAAAAAAGTCCGAAAAATGTCAGCATGAGGCTCTGGTTCTTGAATTTGGAAGTGATCTCCTGAATACATGTAACAAGAATGTACCGCACCCTCAAAACCGTAATCTTGTGAATACGCCTTGAGAAAAAAATGAGACTCGGTAGCAACTTGACTCTTTTCTTTCTGGGTAAGCTCTCTCGTAGTTATCAGCGTCCAGTCTAGATCTGGTGGTTCATAGTTCTTCCCTTGCAGAGCACTGCGCACTAAACTGCCTCCTGTTACCGCACTGCCAAAAAGCACTATCCCTCGAACAAAAGGAAAAGCTTTTTGCAAGCGCTTACTTAATTCGGTTGAGAGCAACTGCATACGAGGATCGATGACAAACATCTCATTCTGAATCCTACGAAAAATAGACAAGGCTGATGTCGTCTTTTGCTCATAATCTGTATCCTGCCGTGTAGCACGGACCGCTTGAAGCAATGACTGTGAAGAATCCAACTCCTGAGCAATAGCAAAAGAGTCATTTCTGTGTAAGATGCGCCCAATTATGCTTTTTTCCTTCATCCCCAACATAACAAAGCATTATATCCCATAAAGATAGAATTATGCCATTCTAAAACATCCAGCTCTGCCAGAGTTCTGAATTGGGTGGAACAAGCCAAAGAGTAAGTGGTAACTGAGCGTTGAGGCCAAAAAGTAAGTAGGCAAAGTAGCGATTATTCCCCGATAGTACAGATGCCAGAACTCGATAAGTTACTCAGGAGGTATAAGAATAGGTGGAGCGTGTCAGTAAATTAATTTTTCTGATATAATTCAGCAGTCGTCCGTTTGTTGGAACTTGGAGGAAACTACTATGTTCCGTAAACTGATTCATCTGTGGAAACACATGCGGGGTGGTTGCTCTTGTAATTGCTCAAGTTGCGATATCGGATCGCATTGTCGCCGCAAGAACATGGGCTGTAACGTCTAGTTCAGCTCACTTTAAAGGGGTATAGGTAATCCTGTACCCCTTTTATCTATTAATTTTCGCAAAGTCATGTATTCTATTCTTACGATGTTCCGTACACATACAATTCGTGGTCAAGATCGATTTATACGCATGAGAAGCGTGCCTGATAGTGTGAAAGCCATAAAAAAAATCACTCAAACACAGCTTGAGTTCCTTGAAAAAACAGAAGTTTTATCAATTGGAGAAAAAATTGAGTTGCTCTGTTTATTATCTGGAAATAAACTGACGACTGAAATATTCAGTGCGATTAAATATCGATTGCTCGAAGACGGTCGTGAAGTTCCAGAGCCACACACACACATCCTCATTGAGGATGTGTTGAAACAACTTCCTTTTCCGTATTATAAAGATTCAATACAGAAGAAAAATCGGCACCACACAAAAATTCGAGAGTTGAGTTGGTTTCAGGTCTCATCAAGCTCATCTGTTCAAGATTTTTTACATCTCTACCCTGATGATCTTACTGAGTTTGAAGAAGGAATTTTATATGGATTCCCAGTTACTGCAATCCGTGCCTTTGCAGGACTTATTGAAGCCAGTGCTAATCAGCCTGACAATGTTTGGTGTTACTATCTCGGCGGGGTGTTTTCAAAGGAATGGATTAACCAAGAAAATCTTTACTATAAGCAGGTCTGGGAAGAAATTCGCAGTATAAGCCCAAAAACTGTGAGTGAGGCAGAAACGCAGTATCTTGATTTGAAAAAATGAATTGTGTGGCAAGCGTCCACAATCCCGAAGTAGGCAAAGTTACTACACTTTCCTTAATATTGTAGGTGCGGGATCTGGATAGATTGATCAAGAGGTTTAAGAATAGATGGGATGCTTAGAAATGTTTATATACTTCCAAAAGAATTTGAATTATTTAATGCTGATCATTGTACTAAATAAGCATTACTAGCTTTTCTGCTTTACCTTGTTGGTTTTCGGGTCGTAAAAAAGGAAGATCAATACATATCATAACTACGCTACTCATTTTTAAAAGAAATCTTTGCTAAAACTCTAGATATAAAATGCATTTGAGAAAATTTAATAGTTCTAGTTGCTTCTTTAATTACATGATCTCTTGGTAAGCCTCATAGAGAAAGTTGTTGTGCGCTCCAGGCCTGTAGAAGCTACGGATATAATTTCAGGTAAGAAGAAGCGGGAGCAAATGCTCCCGCACAAGATCGACATACATTTTCGACTCCCTAAAGATATTCTGCAAGAGCTTTTCTTTAGGGAGTCGAAAATTCTGGTTTGTGGGACACGTGGTCTTACCAAGAACTATCCTACCATGAGCAGTACGCTCTGAAGTTTACCTTTACCGACTTGGAAAAAGTATTTGTTAGAATAGGCAGAAGGAAGAACCATAGTTATGGCTGGCAACAGAAAAATTACAACACCCCCAGACATCGACCAGTTCGAGCAGGAATTAGCTGAGTTTTGGTGGCAACGAATTAGACAGAACATGCCAATTCAAGTCGTCGATTCTAGGAATGAAGACGACCCCAATGCTGCCCAAAGAGAAAATAGAACGAGGGTTAAGGCGGAAACAGCTCTTTTTGGTTTTAATCCTACAGATAAAAATGCTGTCTTAGAGCAATACCGACAGGGTAAAGCAAGACGTGTCACATTTCCATTGCCCCCTGTTATCTTTCCGCAGAACGCGAAAACTCCCACTGCGGTACCCTACCTTAGGGTAACAGTTTCGGCAAACACTGCTGACGACCATGAGCTTGAGCATTTACTAACAGAGAAAACAAGAAAATTCCCCAAGACGTCACACGAATAAAGCCAGAAATTTTGTCATACCATTTGACAAATATTTCTGGTTCTGCTATGTTGATAATACACAGGACTCGCATATGGCGAGGCTCTTTAAAAAAGCACTCTACCGTCCGCACAGCAGATTCCCGAGTTGAGCAATCACTCGACCAGTGGCTATGCAAATAGTCACTCTGGGAGCCTCGGCTCTCATTGTTACCCCCGGCAACTGTCAGTATGTGATAGCTATTAGTCCAGTACGATTAAGACACTTCCTGAACTACGTTCAGACTTCTTGATATGTTATGACTCAATGTGATTATTATCACTGATACTTATTGCGCGAAGAAACTGGTTAGTATCGTCAAGCTAATTTCCCACAGAATCCACGCTCTGCGCGCGGCGTGGCTGATTTTCTAACAAATAGTTGGAACCACGGCGTTAAAGGAGGATTTATGTCTAAACATAAAACCTTAATTAACAACCTAAAGAGTGCTCTCGTGAAGAGCGAGAAGCTTGACGAACTTGGGACTACCCAAGCCATCGAAAGGCTCAATGATGTTTACCACTCACTGGCGATTAAAAACCCCAAAAAGGCGGTGAAACAACTTGAGCAATTCACCCGGCAACTGGTAGAGCTATTCCAAGACTAACCTTTTTCTGAAAGTAGCTGAAACATCGGCTTTTTTCAGGAGAAAAAAATATGAACTACTCTCGAGCAATTCGACTGTTGCGAGCAGTGCTTGGCATCTCGCAGCAAGAGTTGGCCCAATTGGTGGGCTTAAGCTCAAGCTTGCTCTCTAGAGTTGAGGCTGGAGACAGACCACTCTCGAAAAAAAATCAAGCAAAAATTGCAAGCTCACTGAAAATACCGAGCAGTCTCTTGGACCTGTTTGCTCTTGACCCCATCAAAAGTAAGGTTAGTGAAACTGAAATAAAAAAAATCGGAGAAGCAATTGTAAAACTTAGCAAAGTGGCTCATGAAAAAGAGACTGAAGTCTAAATACACTTTCACTCAGATTCGGGGTATTCAGAAATTGGATAGGTTGGCATATATTCTAGGTGAAAAAGAAGAGTATCTCATTGAGTTAGCAGCTCAGAAAAACCACTACTACAAACCGTTTATTGACGAACAACAAGGCAAAAAGCCACGGCCAATCGACCAGCCAACTGGTGAGTTGCTTATAATTCAAACAAAAATCAGGGACCGACTGCTTGACCTAGTGCCATTATCAGGTGTTATTTTTGGTGCAGTGGAAAGTAAGAGCACTAGCATGAGTGCAGCATGTCATCTCAGACAAGACGTTGTAGTGAAATTGGACCTTAAAGATTGCTTTCATAGTTCTAAAGCTAGGAGAGTTAAACAATTATTTATAAAACGGTTCGGATTTTCGGAAGGCGTTGCTAATTTACTAACGGAACTCTGCACTTTTGAAGGTCATGTGCCCGTTGGCTCGACGTTAAGCTCAACACTGGTGAACCTCATTCTAAACCCTTTATGGGAGCAGATAGATGAATACAGGAAAAAGCATGGCTTGGGAGGAGTAAGCACATGGGTTGATGACTTGGCACTATCAGGCAAATCAGCAGAAAAACACATAGAGGCCATTAAAAAGATGATTAACAGCTATGGTTATCGAATCAGCTGGAACAAAAAAGAGATTCAGCGTAGTAATGGTCCCCAAATAGTGAATGGACGTGGTGTTAATTCGACTAAAGTGACTGTGCCAAAAGTAAAAAGAAAGAGCATTGCGACCACAATCAAGACAGACCCCACTGGTTATAAAGCAATGGGACAACTTGCCGATGCTGCAGCGACTAGAGCTGCATCCCAAATTAAACAACTCAAAAAGCTGCAACTCAGAGTAAGTGGAAGCTAACTACAAAAAACTACAAACTCAACCCAAGTTCGACTTAAAAAAACTCAAAAATCACTAGACCTAGAGCAACAAATTACCAAAGTCTCATATGCGAAGATTGCCAACGACTGGAAAATCAACTCTCTATGCACTATTTGCGCCGTAAAAGATGTATTTTTACATACAAATTATGATGCGTCACAAACTATACCAATTTTATAACAATGTTCTACCAACCTTTGCATTGTTCCTGATAAAAAGGGCTTGTTGTAACCATGTCTGCAATTAAAGTCTTTTGTGTGTCGAAATAGCAGTTTTGATTTTCAACTCCTCCTTGAGGAAACTGTGAATTACAGTAATCTCTACTTTTGTTATTAATGCCCAGCAGATAATCCATGTTGGCAAAAACACCTTCTGTTGCTGAATTGGCATACCCTCCCTCTCGGTAATGCAATATTCTCTGAGCCAGAGACATTAGTTCTTCCTCGTTTAAAGTTCTTAAAAAGTTGACTTCTTGAGCGAAAGCCTCAATCTCTGCATCAAAACATGAAATCTTTGTTCCATTTCTTAACTCATCAACGAATTGTTTTACATGAGTAAGTTCATGATGCAGAAGTATGGCAGTAAGGAGGTCGTCCTTAGCCTCATATGACCTGTCAACAAGGATTGTGAGTTCATCTAAAGACGAATTTTCATCAAAATAGAATAGCCCTTCAGCACCCTGCAGAGACAAATCTGCATACTTTATATTTATGCAGTTGTAAAAGCTGTAATCCATTTCCTGACCCGTATATGATTCGATTCGTTGTTTTCTTAAACTTCTAGCCCGCTCAAACTCAGGAGCTAACACCCATGGTTGACTTCGTTCACAAGTTACTTGGTGGTTAGTAGTTCTAGTTTCGGAATTAGCTGGAGCCTCTAGAGTGGGCTTCTCATCATGAATCAACATTGAGACAGTGAAAATTATTAGTACAAGACACAGACCTACCAAAAGGAAAAAAACTTTTTTCAGATACTTTCTTGTGTTGTATTTCTGATGATGAGAGGACGAATCATTAGAAAATTCTCTTTGGCTAGCCAGAAACTCCTTTATTCTCTCTTGATTTACCGTTCTTGGTTTTACCCCGACTTGCTGATTTACTAAACCCATTTCCTTCAAAGTATCAACAATTCTTGCTGAGCGCGCATAACCTATGTCAAATTTTCGTTGAATACGAGACGCAGAACAAAGTTTATCGTTTAGAAGCAGTCGGCAAACATCAATAAGGAGTTCGTCTTCGTACCCATCTGGGATAGAGATAGTGCTGATGGTGTGTTTACTCATGATTTATCCTTTGTATTTACAAGCTAAAATATTTCTAACTAGCCAATTAACGTAGCAACAATAACTGCAATTAGGCTCATTCCTATGCAAATCGCTATAGCTTGTCTAGAATCTCTGTCCAAGCCATGCTCTATAAGCTCTTGGATAGCTAATTTGCCGGTTCGTAAAAAATAAAGGAGTCCACCTGTAAGAAAAATCAGGTAAAGAAATAGTAAAAATCCTGATAGTACCAACAGAATCGATTTCGGTGTTGAAAACAGCATTGCTATAACCAAAATGATATGAGAGCCAACGAAGAGGAAGCCAAAAGATTCGCCAAATCTATTAAAAAAAGTTGATTTATTTGCCATATTACTCCCTCGTCACCCAACAGGATTAAACTTGGTGCTATCGGGGAGGAAACAAAAAGCTCCCCGCCGGTGGTGACTTGCGTCACCCGCACCCGTTTCCAGGTACGACCCATCAAAGGCAAACTCCGACGAGGAGCTTATTACCTTTGATGGGTTTTGGTGACCATGCCCAATCAAGAAGACAGGGTTTAGGTCTGTTGCCGATATTGTACCTTAAAACCATTATTTAACACAACAAATCGTAGTAAAATACTTAAGGGTAAGTTACCCAGAACTTAAGTATCTAAAGCAACATGAGCAACCAAAAAGACTACCAGCAACGGGCAGCTTTCTACATCCATGTTTCCACTGATGACCAAGTAGAAAAATATGGCGTACCTCTGCAGAGAGCTGCTTTGGAAGCATTGGTCAAATCTCGAGGCAAATTAGATGATGGTAGCGATGCAATGGTGTTGGCAGGTCAGGACAAGGTTTATGTTGACGAAGGAGTTAGCGGAGAAACTCAACTAGAGGAGCGACCTGAGTTTTCTCGATTGATGGAAGATATAGAAGCCTTAGACAAGCCCTTTGATGTTGTCATTGTCTACAAAATTGACCGTTTTGCCAGAAGATTGAAAATCTTATTGAATGCCGTCGATTTCTTTGAAGAAAACGGTATTAAGTTTATCTCTGCCAACGAGAGCATTGATACCACTACTCCGTTCGGAAAGGCGATTTTAGGCATTGTAGGAGTCATAGCAGAGTTAGAAATTGAAACGACCCGACAAAGGACCCAAGATGGTAGGAGGCAAGCTATTGAGCGTGGTGTTTTCATGGGAGCAGCGGCCCCGTATGGTTACACCAAGGATACAGAAAGAAGGCTCACGCCCCTTGAGCCAGAGGCAGCAATTGTCCAAGATATTTTCAGCTGGTTTATTTACGAAGGACTTACACCTCAGAGGATAGCAGACCGACTTGGGGCAGAAAATATCTTATCTCCCGATGCCTCTGCCATCAAAAATGGCAAGAGAAAGGGCGTGACAAAGAAACGTAATAGTCCTTATTTCTGGAGACTTGAGAAAGTTAGGAACATTCTTGAAGATGAGGTCTATATAGGTCAATATTGGTACAACAAAACTACCGTCGACAAAAAAACCAAAAGGGTTGCTGAGTTAGCGAAGTCTGAATGGAAACTATCACCATATAACCATCAACCATTGATTGAGCCGACTGTTTTTAAACGAGCGCAATCACTTCTCAAGGAGTCAATCAAAAAAGTAAATCTTGCGAGTAAAAGAAGGGACAGCCACTTGTATCTCCTGTCCGGCTTACTGCGCTGTGAAACCTGTTTTAACCCAACAGAAGACAGCCAGATGGTCAGTTGGATTGGAGACAGAAAAGCACTCGATAAAAGTAAAAATGCGTTCAGTTATTACTACAAATGCAATCGTAAAAACGCCAGTAAAAACTCAGTAGTTTGTACTACATTGCCAATAGCTGCTGAGCCTCTTGAAAACTATGTCGCCAGCTTTGTTAAAGAACTGCTAAAGAAACCAGATTTTGTATACAAATACCATCAAAACCTTAAATCGACTAGAAAACGCTACAAATATTTAGAACATCGTCGAAACCGGCTTAGAGTGCTGATTAACAGCGCTCCAATGAGGATTGAAAATCTCAAAGAACAGCATAGAGATAACCTCATTAAAAGCACCACGGAGTTACGTCAGAAAGTAGACGAGCAAGAAAAGAAGGCTAAAGCGTACAACGAGGAATTGCAGCAAATTGACCATGAACTTGGTAAACAAGCTATGTCTGAGGGCTACCTGAAGGTATTTCAAGAATTCGCCGAGAGATACAAAGATGCCTTAGAAGAGTTGTTTTTAGATAGAGAGGAATTGTACCGACTACTTCACACTTTCATTAACCGTATTATTATCTTCTCTCGTCCTGTTACTGAACTTGATAATATAGCTGGACGTAAGAAAGAAAATCAGCAAATACCTTGGAGTATCGAAATAGAACTACGACTCCCACAGGAGATTATCATTGACCTTGCAGAGACGAAGTTCCGGGTAACATCGTCTAACTTGTGGGTCAGCTGGGACTTGAACCCAGGACACCCTGCTTAAGAGGCAGGTGCTCTAACCAACTGAGCTACTGACCCAGAATTTTCTCACGAAGAAAATTTCTCCCTCGTGACGATTTTAATGCTCTTTCCCGGCGCATTGCCTCTGCTCGAGTTGCGAACAACTCAGAGTAAACACATTGCCAGGTTCCTTTGTTCACTTGAGTATACGCCGTTTTTTTGTTCGGCAGCACACCATTATGACGAAGCAATCTTTTTGCTAGATCAGCGGTCTGCCCGATATATATTTTACCAGTTTGTTCATTTTGAATGACATAAACCGTATACATACCTTGCTTAAGAGTCCGTCAGCCGACGGATCTAACCAACTGAGCTACTGACCCAGAACAAAGGGATATTATATCAGAACAATGAGGCTGGTGATGGCACCAAAAAAAGCATATAATGGAGGGATGCGAGTTCTTGCTTCTTTTTTGCTGTTTGGAATTATCTCACTTGGCGTTTTTGCCCAGCCAGCTCGGGCCCAAAACCCAGCAGATAGTGCGCTCACCAGCACGCTTTCTGCACAAGTTGCCACGCAATCAGCCAGTGCCACAGCCGCCGCGCAGGTGCGTGAAGAGCTCAACAGCAAGCAAGAAAAGGACATCACCCAGGTGGTGAGTACCACCAAGAGCCGCTTGGCTCGGTTGCTCGACGAGAGGCCCGCTGGAGAGCTGCATCCAACCAACTTTTTGCAACATCTCATCCGCAATGCCGTGAGCCAGGGAGTACCCGTCAACATTCTGGTTCTTATCCTTCTTTTCCCCGTCATTGCCTCGTTTATTGCCGCCTCTCGCCACGTTATTGGTTTGGAAGGATTCGGTATCTATACACCAGCCGTTTTGGCCGTCACGTTCCTTTCTACGGGACTCGTGAGCGGTATTCTCCTTTTTGTTGCCATTTTGGCGGCCGCAACTATTGGTCGAGAGGTCTTTAAGCATTTCCGTCTGCAGTACCTCCCACGCACCGCACTTATGCTGTGGGCGGTGTCACTGTCGGTCTTTTTCTTGCTCATCCTTTCGCCGTATCTCTTGCCGTTTGGGATCGATCTCGTAACGCTCAGCATTTTCCCTATTTTGGTGCTCATTTTGCTTTCCGAGAACTTCATCGAAGCGCTCCTTTCTGGCACACAGAAGCGTGCGGTTGAGCTCACCTTTGAGACTATTCTGCTTGCGGCGCTCTCTGCCATTTTCATCCGAACAGAATTGGTGCAGGAGTTTGTACTTTTCCATCCTGAAGTGACTATTTTGGCAGTGTTCATTGCCAACATTGCCGTTGGTCGCTACACAGGACTTCGTATTTCGGAATACTTCCGCTTCAAACCACTCCTTGATTCGGAGGAATAAACTATGGTTTTGCCAAGCCACATCTTGGGAATGAATGCACGCGTCCAGCTTTATACGGCGCTCAATAGCGCGTCCGCCAAACGCTTTGGTTTTTCTAAACTACGAGCCAAGAATTTTCTCAAAAAACACGGAATCCGCGTACCACAACTCTATGCGCAAATCACCAGTCCAGAAGAGTTGCGTCAGTTTGATTGGCACTCCATAGAGGGCAGTTTTGCTATTAAGCCAGCCAGCGGAAGTGCCGGTAAAGGCATTATTGTCATTAAGCGATACAACACACGAGAAGCCGTTTGGGTAGACGTGGCAGGCCATGAGTATAGCGAGGAAGATCTTGATCTCCATGCCAGTGATATTCTCGATGGCGTCTACAGCACCTGGGGTTCGCGACACATGGTAATCATTGAGGAACGCATTCCTATCCACCCAGACCTTGAGCCGTACTGCCAGTTCGGTACGCCAGATGTCCGTATTATTGTGTATCAAAATATTCCCGTTATGGCGATGTGCCGGCTGCCAACAGAAGCCTCCAATGGCCGAGCCAATCTCGATCAAGGCGCCGTTGGTGTGGGCATCGATATGGGCACCGGAAAAACCACACATGCGGTATCCGGAAAAAAGAAAACCATTCGCACCTTTGCACATAATGATCTTTCGGTGACGGGTATTCAAATACCTTTTTGGGCCGAGGCACTCCGTACGGCCGTCCGCACCGCTAACGCTACTGGTCTTATCTACATGGGAGCAGATATCTTTATCCATCCAGAAAAAGGGCCAATGATTGCCGAAGTGAACGCCTATCCCGGCCTTTCCATCCAGCTGGCCAACCGTACCGGTTTGAGGCGACGGCTGCAACGACTCGAGGGCATTCAGGCTCGCAATGTGGCACATGCGGTGAAAATTAGCCAATCACTTTTTGCCGATGTCTTCCCTGGTTTGGAAGGCGATATCGATCGCCCCATTATCCAACCTAAAGAAAAGATCCTCATTTATGACCATGACGAAAACAGCAATGAAGTTGTCGCGCTCGTCAACACGGGTCGTTATCGAAGCGTCATCGCCGAATCCGTTGCCACACAACTTGAACTCAATCTGCAATCCGATACGCTCTGGAGCCAAAAAGAGGAAGGTGAAGGGCACGTGCCAGTAGTAGAGGTGAGCTTTAAGCTCAAGGATCGCGTCATCACAACTTCTATGCTCGTTTCCAAACGGCTCAATAATAAACGCCATCAAATCGAACTCGGCCGCAAAGACTTAGACGGCTATCTTATTCGTGGAGAAGCATCATGACCAAAAAAATGTCCACACTGGTTCAGAAACTCACCCCAACCAATATGGAGGCGGAGAAGCGAAAATGGCTTTTTGACCATGAGTACAACCCGCAATTTGAGTATGAAGAAAGTTTTAGCGAGGAGGACCTGGATCACTACGGTGAAGCCTCCGATGAATACTTAGGCGTTGCTCGTGGCATTCTCAGTAAAGTGATGAAGACCTGGGGTGACGACACAACCTATCTGAGCGAAACAGAGGGCACCGAACTTTCTCGTGCCGAAGTGGATAAGCAAATCCGTGAGTACCTGCTCTTGCAAGGACTGGAAAACCAAGTGCTCGTTACCTATTCCTCCAAGGTAGTGGCTCGAACCAGTGTGAAAGGCAATAATCTTATTATTCGCCTTCCGGTGAAGTACCGTTCTGGGAACTTTCCCGGTGTCCTGGAGCATGAAGTGGGTGTTCATATTTTGCGCCGCCTCAACGATGATCAGCAGCCATGGAAAGGGAAACGCAAACAGTACGAGCTTGATTCCTACCTCACTACAGAGGAGGGACTGGCTGTTCTCCATGCCAATGCGGTGCGCCAAGATAAACATCTTTGGTTTCCAGCGCTTTCCTACCTGGCAGTGTACCTAGCACAGAGACTTTCTTTTGCCCAATTAGCCAAAGAGTTGCAGGTGTACATCAGCTCACCCGAAAAGGTTTGGGATGCTTGTGTCAAGGCAAAGCGAGGCCTACGAGATACTTCTATGCCTGGTGGATTCACCAAAAATCAGGTCTATTTCACGGGCGCTATCCAGGTGATGCGTTGGCTACGAAAAAATCACTACGATGCTCGACCACTTTATGTTGGAAAAGTAGCTCTCGATGACCTGCAAACTGGACTTCAACACAGTGAGCTCACACTCGAAGAGCTCCATGTGCCCCAACTCATTCTCCGCCGTGACTGGTACAAAACCCAGTTGGAGCTCATCGCTCGCGAAAACAAACTACCGCTGTGATGGAGGGAACAATGCCAACAGCTATAGTCTCTGGAGCCTCAAATGGACTCGGAAAAGCCCTCACTCATAAACTCGCAGCAAAAGGATGGCGCGTTTTTGCCTTAGCAAGAAGCGTCCAAAATGTTGCTTTCCCAGAAAATGTTGTCAAAATCCCTTGCAATATTCGTGACCTCTCCGATATTGATCAAGCATTTGAGCAAATCGATGCTCAAGCAGAAGAAATTGATCTCCTCATTAACTGTGCTGGCCGAGGATTAGTCAAAACATTCGAAGAGACCTCAAGAGAAGAGATCATGGATATTCTTGGCGTGAACCTCAAAGGAAATATCTACACAGCTCAAGAGGTTTACAAGCGTATGATCCTACAAAAGCAGGGTCATATCATCAATGTTGGATCCACGTCCAGCCTCAAAGCGAGAGATCAAGAAGTTCTGTACTGCGCCAGTAAATGGGGTTTAAGAGGGTTCACCGAAAGCCTACGTCTTGAAGCCCGAAACCACGGAATAAAAGTAACGGGTGTTTATCCAGGCGGCATGAACTCAGAAAATTTCTGGAAAGTTGCCCCACAAAAAGATGTGAGCACCTACATGAATCCAAATGATGTTGCCGAGCAAATCCTGAGCGTCGTAGAGCAGAACGCCGGTATCTCTGTCTCAGAATTGGTTATTGAGAGGGTGTAGATCTATAATCATCACTATGAAACTTTTCCTCACCTCAAGCACTATTACTCCAAATCTCGTAATACCATTTGAAAAGTTTATTGGCAGATCATCGAATGGTTTGAAGTGTGCGTTTATTCCAGATGCAGGTTTGAAAACTGCAGGTGACAAATCTTGGATTGATGAAGAAATGAATGAGATAGCTGAGGATCTGAGTTGGAAAGTAGATAAAATTACTTTGGCCAACGAAACTCCAGATACAGTAAAAAAGTTATTTAATTATGATGTTATTTATGTAAATGGTGGTTACAGTGGCTACTTGGCCCAAATAATGAGACAAAGTGGCTTTGCTCATGCTCTACCTGAATTTCTCAATAAAGGGATTATTTATGTCGGATCAAGTGCTGGTTCTATGGTACTTTCAGAAGTTCAAGATGCAGCCAGTTTTTATTTCGGTGAACCTGAACCAGAAGCATTGGAAATAGGTGGTTTAGGGTTAGTCGATTTTGAATTTTATCCTATACACCATCATCGATGGACAGAAGATCTAATCGATAAAATCAAAGAGACAAGAAATAAAACGTTACAGTACTATCTCGTTCGTGATGGCCAAGCTGTGAGCATCAATGACAACCAAACCAAACTCCACGGTAATGTGATAGTTCTTCAGGGAGAATAGTTTATGAAATATCTCGCAGCATCAATTCTAAACGATCTAAACTCTCTGAGAGAGGTAGCAGAATCAGCTTTTTCTACCACAGATGACTCTTCACTTGAAGAATGGTTCTCTTTTGAACAAATGGTGAAAATGGTTGCACAAGGGAGAGGTACTTGTATAAAAGCTGTTAATGAAGCAAAAAAGCAAGGCGCAGCAAAAATGTTCGTTTATACAAACAAAGACGATGCTGAAGTTGTTTCATTTTACAAGAAAAATGGTTATGACGAGGCAGGGTGGATTAGAGACTACCAGTATGGTGAAAACAATTCCGCTGTATTTTTATTAAAACACCTGTAAATCTTTTGTATCAGGAGGGATTCTGCCGTCAAGTTTGGCGAGACGCAGCTTGCTGCAAGCCAAACCAGACTAATCACCTTAGCGAGCAGAGCGAGCAAGTGTGGGAAACCCCGAGGGGGTTAAAGGTATAGGAATTCCCCTGTTCACTCCGTTCACCGGATTAGGCAACGCTCACTTCGTTCGCTAGCCGGCAGAACCTGCGTTTCACGCTGGTTGAAACACCTCACCAATATCAAAGATGCAAAAAGGCGGACATTTGTCCGCCTTTTTGCATCCGTGCATCAGGAGGGATTCGAACCCCCGACCCTCTGTTCCGAAGACAGATGCTCTATCCAGCTGAGCTACTGATGCGTACCGCTATTGTACCAGAGAGCGATCGGTAAGATAGATACCACGCACGCTGGCCACAGCGCTCGAAAACGCCTGCCACTGTCCTGTAGGCTTACCGTTCTCATCCATAAAGCTGAAACCCGCAAAAGGGCCAGGAGAACCAGCAAAAAGGAATGGAGTGACCGCAACGATGCGTTCATCAGACCAAACTTGAGAAATGGCGGTTCGGTAATACTGAGTGAGATTCTTGGCCGTAGCTGGTGAGCGCACCCAACCTGTCTCGGTGATAAAAACAGGCAGCTGGCGATCCGTATACTGCTCCAAAAAAGCGAGTTCATGCTTAAAACCATCAAGCCTATTTTTCCCTCGTGCTGTGGCAGGAGAAGAGAATGCCGGATTCGGATAGCTGTGCGAGTTCCAGGCGTCAATTTTCTCGAGAATTTCTGGCTTGGCACCAAGAGCCTCACGCCAATAAGCAAAGGCCTCTTTGGTAGATTTGGTATCACTCGCCGCAAGATCGAGGGCCGCTGGCAAAACAACATAGGGAGCAGACTCTGTATTGAACCAATCGGCCGCAAAGACGGTCATATAGGCAAAGGAATGCGGATCAAGTGTTCCGCCCCATTCTGGAGCATGGTTGGGCTCGTTAAAAAGAATAATGTGACGCTCATCTTGAGGCCATTCGAGCTCATCAAAGGCACGAGCAAACACCACAATATCGTGCTGCGTTGGGATCGCCCAGGCCTGCTTTTCACTATCAAAACGGGTCACGAGACGCACAATGGGAACAATATTTTGCTCACGCGCATAGCTAAACGCCTTCTGCCACTCGGAGAGACGCGAAACATCGTCGAGAGCAAAAGGGACCGTAATGTAGAGAGGCTCTTCTTGAGATCGCAGGGGAGAGAACTGCTGCGCCACAGAAGAGAACTCCTCTGGGCGCAAAACATGCATGCCAAGACCCGCCGCCGCAACACTGGGCGCGAAAAAAGAAGCGAGTGTGAAGATGAGTGCGCCAAAAACGCCCCAAACAACAGCCTTTTTCATACCCTCCATTATACGCGTTTTTCTAACAAAAAACAAACAAAAAATGCTAATCTGAACGCTTTTTCCCTTTGAGACGAGCCTTAACAGAGAACTCACGTTCGTTCCCGTCTTCTTCCTCAATCACCTGGGAGCCAGTCATTTGGAAGTAGCGCAAGAGGTGATTACTCAAACTCTGCTGTACCTCACCCATCTCTTCCTGCAGTTCTTTAAGCTTCATCTGCAACTGAACCGCCTCTGGAGATTCCTTGATGCGTTGCTTCTTTTGCTTGACATCGGTACTGACCGTTTTCTGAGCCTCTTCCAGCTTTTGCAGCTCTTCATTGTTTTCAAAAAGGTTACGCAGAGACTCACGACGCTCTTTAATCTCAGAATTGAGTTTTTCCTGCTGGTCGCTATAACGACGAATAACCGCCTGAACAGAAATGAGCTCATCACCAAACTCTTCCGCCGAGGCAACTTGATCGGAAACCGACTCGTCATCAGTCACCAAAACTTGATAGGCCGTATCACTCTCCGTATCGGTATCGTCACCCGAATCGAGAGCAAGAGTGTCATCACCAGACACTAAAACAGGCGTTTCCTCTGTTTGAGCTGGTAAGGCTGCAGGATCTTGGCCAGGGGGCAAAACCTGCACGTCATCACTTGGATTTGGAAGATCATTCATAGGGCTCCTTTTTCATCTCGAAAAAAACACTGTATCAGGCTCACGCGCAGACCTCAAGAACAAACTCAAAAATCTAAGCCAGAAACGGCCGCTCGTTTTTCGTGAGTCCACGGATGGCGGACATTCGTTATTTCCACGCTCGATCGCAAAAACTCACTCCAATCTGCCGTCACTCGGCGACCAGAAACGGCCACGGGTAAGCCACTTTTTTGCGCGTCGTGAAGCAACGCACGCACTTCACTTATGAGCAGCAGATCACGCGGAATATTTTGTGAAACACTGGCTACCGTATCCACAAATTCGTCGAGAACTATAGCGCCAACACTTCGCTCTCGCACAAACTGACTGGCCAAGGCCAAACCTTCTTGCGCCTTGCGACGATGATGCTGATACGCCTCTTCACCAGCCACGCGATCCAGATTTGGAGAGCCAAAAAAACCCAAACCCGAAGCAAAAAACTGCAAACTTTCTGGCTTCTGCAGACGATCGGGAGCAAAATGCTCATTGAGCGACCAGGTGAGCCGACCAGTTGCTTTTTCCTTAAACCACTGGATAACCACAACCGGCTTTCCCTGTGCCTGTCGCCACGCCCAACCCAAAGCCGAAGTTGTTTTCCCTTTCCCCGAACCCACAAAAGCCACCGCACCCGTTGGCTCGTGATAGGCAACATCAAACTGCGAGATAAGATTCGCCCAGTCAAGGCTGTGACCTTGATCTGGCGCACCAGCCGAAAGCACATGCCTTTTCCCCAAGACACTTTCTTGATTGGCAATAAAGCGCTGCTGCTGGGGTGGCAGGCTGGCGTCCAAAAAAAGCATTTTTGTATCAGGAAGATCATCCACGTTGGGAGAGACAAAAACTGCGCCAGCCTGCCACTCTCGAGAAAACTCCTGCCAAAAACGCAGCGCCTCACCTTGGGAAACAACCCCAACCGACCAACCCTTACCTATGGCTCGAATCGCACTGCCCACAAGTGGATCCAGAAGCGTCGCCGGATCACCAACAAAGTGGTACTCCAAATACGGATACTTTTTCTTTTGTCTTTCCATAGTTCCTCAGGGCCTCAGAGCTTTATCGTGAGTAGGCATTTTTGCGATGAGCAAGCGAAGAAACCACATTTTCCTGCAACATATACAGAGGCAATAAACTCGCCGAGAGCGAAAATTTGCGTGCATCGTCTGCCACACCAGCTAACGTAGCATAACTCCCCAAAAGCTGCTTCGCAAAACGATCGTCTTGAGCGAGCAAAGAATCGTCAGCCGCATCTGGAAGAGAACCGAGCTCAGACTGCAACTGACAGTGCAAACAAATATCGCATAGCCCAACCATTTGCTGCACTCCAGCGTTGGGACAATCTGGATGCTGGCAGACGCCCTTATGCCAGCCCTCCGAACCTGCTCCCAGAACTGACTGCACCTCTGCCAGCGAATGCACTGGTGCACCAGAAAGAACATTCTGCACAAACGGCGTTTGCAAAACGGAACTGGCCTCACCAAAGGAACCAAAACTAAACGCATTACACAAAGAGTTACTCACTACTTGGTTGAGATAAAACCCTGGCAAATCCCCAAGCGAGCGGCGATATAGCTCTTTTTTCTCGGCCGTCATCTGTACTTTTTTTACTTGGCGCAAAAATTCTGGCCGCACAACCGTTTCTCGCAGCTTTGGGTCGATCCTCAAGCCCGGTTGCAGCGCAGGAAGGGGAGGCATCGTGTGCGTTTTTTGATAATTTTCTCGAGCAAGATCGTATGAGAAAAAAATCGAAGCATTGTTGGGCTGCTCCAATCGTTGTAGAAGAGGACTGGCCACCAGACCAAAGGCGTAGTAAAGACGCGTGGGAAAATCGAGAAACTCGGGATCGTTGACCGTTGCTCGCGCCAACTCCAGGAGCAGGACTTGCGCCAAGAAGCGCGAGCCGTCTTCGATCATTCCCAAAACTGGCCGCATCTTTTGCTCACTGGCCTGCTGCCTACCAAGCAGATGCGTAAGCCCGCTGGCCTGTTCCTGAGCCAGGAGTTTGGAGGCCATATCGATGAAAACCTGCCGACCCCAAACCGCGCTCAGTTCTGATGGCAAACGAGTCACCACTTGCATGAGAATCGATTCTTCCGGCTGCAGTGGCAGAGGGCTATACAGCGCATGCGTATCTACCAGATCTTGATTGGTAAGATCATAAAAAAGGCTATCGGAGACGGTTACAATTCTCCCTAAATAGTTCCCTTGCGTTACTTTCTTTTGCAGCACGCTGGCATCGAGACCTTGTTCTTCTGGCGCTGGAAGGTACAGCGCCTGCATCACGTTCACGTAGGATTTGTCCCCCGCATGAACGCGGCTCTTCGACATTGTCGTAAGCATTTTTTGGCCGAGAGCAAAAATCTTTCCCTGATGCTGTGAGTAGCGCTGCTGAACCTGTTCTTTGAGTGGGCCATTGGGAATCTGCACCCAAGATCCAGAAAGAATTTCTTGGGAGAGCTCCTCCTGCAATCGTTCAATTTGGTGTGTTTCCATCTCGTAGCGCTCTTTTTGCTCTGGCGAGCTCGCCGCGGCTACGCCGCGGCGCGACCGCTCCAGCATACTTTCTTGGTTGAGATAGTAGGAATCGCGTAAGAAAATTTCGCCCTTCTGCCAATGAGAGCGAGACAGTTCCATGAAGTATCCAGGGTGAAGCGGCATGCCCAGTTCTTCACGCACAAAAACCTCAATCTGGTGCTTGCTCAGAGCGGTGAGGGAAGCATCGAGCGTTTCTAAACGGGAAAAAGCCTCAAACTGTTCGATAAGTTCACGAATAAAAACATGCGAAAGGGAAAACTGCACCTCTTTGGGCGCGCCCTTGAGCGACTCAGCCCGACGCAAAAGACCCAGTGGAGTCACTGTGAGAAATTTCTGCCACAATTCGCGTGGCCACTGCCAGGGATCAGGCCTCTTCTCGTGCATGGGAGAGCAAGCATAAACGGTGGAGGGGAGTGGTGTCAAATGGCGGGCGCCGCCTGGGCCACTTCGTGGCCGGCGGCGCCCGCCTAAACCGTGCGTCTAGCAGGACTTGAACCTGCAACCTACTCCTTAGAAGGGAGTTGCTCTATCCAGTTGAGCTATAGACGCAAACATCTTTGAGAGCTTTATTGTATCAGGCATCCACTCGTCTGCCCCTTACGAAATACCCAAGTTCTTCGTATAATGACCCAGAACTTTGTGGGAAGTTGCCAACAAGCCAGATACTGGCAAAAAGCAAAAAAAAATCGGAAAGTTGTCCCGGTGAGGGGCTGACTGTCCGACCTAACCCATATTAAACCCGATAACCCCTCTTTTGTCAAGGGTTTCTTTCGGTTTTGGCAAAAATCCCTCATTATCCTCCAGAAGCGCTTGCGTGATACAATATCCTCTCGTTTCGTTGTCCACCGATCCCAGGTAGTGAAATGGCATCACAAATGACTCTGAATCATTTATTCGAGGTTCGAATCCTTGCCTGGGAACACAATATCTACTACACTCTCTTCCATGACCAAATTCAAAGAATATGTTCAACGCATGTACGAAGCGCATCAGGCTGAGTTTGAGGCCTTCCGACCCATCCACGATGGCTACCAAATGGATCGACCCACCTGGGCAGAATCGTTCCACGGTGAGGGCATGAAACTCATGGAAATTATCAAGGACTGGGAGCGCCGACTTTGTAATCAAATGGAGAAGGGCGCCAACTCACAGTACTCGGCCAAGCTTGCCGAGAAGTTCATGGCCGAGATCAAAAAATCCTATCCGCTCATCGAGCGCATTGGGGTTCGTTCGAGCCTCGATGCCAAGCCCGCCACAAAGCTCATCCACTCTCTTGACGCCGAGTAATTCTTATTTTATTTGGGTAATTTTAGCAGTCAAGACAATTGATTGCTAATTATTACCTGTTAAATTATAAGTTGATATATAAGCATTTTTTTACGCAAAAAAGACTCACCAAGAACTCTGAGAGCGCAGTTGATACGGCTGATCTCCCAAAAATCCCGTTACCTCAGGGCGGATCACCGCTCGTGGATCCAACAAGACACCTGGCCGCACCGTGAAGAGCCCAAATTTTTTGGTTATGGCATCACAAGCCTGCGCCAAGCGCTCCTGTTTTTCCCAAGCAGGCAAAAGCGAGCGGGGCAGTTTGGCGGTACTTTCCAAGCGACCTAAACGAACCGCAAATTTGATAACAGGAAACGGCTTCTCCCAGCGCTCCAAAAGCACCTTCACCCAATGATACATTTGCTCACTATGGGAAAGATGCTCTTGCAACAAAATATGCTCGCGCCAGTACTGATTATGCCCCGAAAGACTGACCCAAACTTCCCGACCTGCCAAGTGCTGTTGACGCGCTTTGCTCACCGCCTCTTCCACAAGATTGCGCAGCACCCGACGAATCTCTCGCGCATCGCTGCAGAGCTTATAACCGGTAATGGAACGCCCAACGCTCTTCATAGGGCGAA
Organism: uncultured Pseudomonadales bacterium; assembly: GCA_964460975.1. Taxonomy (GTDB): domain Bacteria; phylum Patescibacteriota; class Microgenomatia; order UBA1400; family UBA1396; genus CAYWTN01. Next base: position 22,740 of record CAYWTN010000007.1, on the reverse strand, counting down.
GCGCCCGCTCATTATGTTGAGCCAAAAATGCGGGCTCTTCGCCCAGACCCATCTTGCGCAACTCACGCGCAAAGTGCGGACCAAACTCTAATTGCAGCTCTTCATCAGAGAGAAGATTGATTCCCCACGGGTGATCCACCCCTAACTGGCGCAACCGTTTTTCCAATCGATACCCAATCCCACAAATATCCACAAACTCGGCCTCAGCAAGAAGGGCTTGCGTATCTTCCTCGCGCACCACAGTAATACTTCCTTTGGGAGAGCGCTCACTGCTCAGTTTTGCCAGAAGGCGATTCTGGGCCAAACCAATATTACAACTCATCCACTCACCGAGCTCTTCTTTTACTTCCTGCTGTAAGCGCTGCGCAAGCTCGAGTGGGTTGGGATAAAGTTTCTGGCAGTCATCGAGGAACAAAAAAGCCTCATCGAGAGAAAAAAGCTCCACAGTGGGAACGGTTCGCTGCAGAAGCGCCACGAATTTCTTGGTTGTGGCCAAAGAAAGCGTCCACGAGGCCGGAACAAAGACCATATCTGGCGCACGCAAAAGGGCATCACTGCGTCGGCAGCCTGTTTGAACCCCCAGTAACTTGGCCTCTTTGGAGGCAGCAATAATACAGCTACGCCCCACATCCTTAATAACCCCAACGGGCTTACCTCGCAAATACGGATTCTCCTGCTGCAGGAGAGAAGCAAAGTACGCATTGAGATCTATATGCAGCCACTTAGCCCTCACACCATACCTCTTCCAAAAACCAGTCTTCACTGTCGCGCCAATAGAGGAGGCGATACACGTTTCCTTCCGACACCACACTGTACTGACGTTGCGGCCGCCCGCCATCGGTAAAATTGGCCACCATAGTAATCTGGGAAAACAAGAAAACGCGACCATTCCAAACACACTTTTTGGGCACAAAAGTGCCGTGCGAAAACACTCCAGCTACCGCAATCGGTTCGTGAATTGTTTGGTACATATTCCCAAATGTAGCACGAAGATGACGGGTGAGGTCAAGAGAACAAACGCGCTCAAAAGACTACATCTTTGGAACAACCGTAATGCCTAAAGCGGCAAGCCCATTCTTGAGCACTTGGCCAACGGCAGCCGTGAGGCGCAGATGCTCGAGTCGTTCTTCCTCAGGCGCACCCATGATACTCTGCTGGCCATAAAAAGCGTTGTAACGCTGCGCAAGCTCGAGGAGATAGTTTGTGAGAAGATTGGGCGCCATTTGTTCGCTCGCCTCAGAAAGCACTTCAGGGAAGCGGTACAACCAACGCACGAGAGCATGTTGAGACGGAAAAACCGAACTCGAGGACACACCAAGAGGGTGCAACCCCGCCTCATCTGCCTTGCGCAAGACCGAAGAACAACGTGCATAGGTATAAAGAAGGTAAGGACCAGAGTCACCTTCCAGCGCCAAGGAAGTGGCAAAATCGAAGGCCGTATTGGTGAGTCGTCCAACGTGCAAGATGCTGTACTTCACGGCGGCAAGCGCCACTTTCTCAGCAATATCTTGGCGTTCGTCCTCTGAGTCGTAGTTTTCTGGCGGCATCCGCTCGAGCACTTCGGCCTTGGCTTGGTCAATGAGCGAGTCGATATACACCACATTTCCAGCTCGAGAACTCATCTTCCCCTGGCCTTTAATGCTCATGTAACCAAAAGGAATGTGGACAAACTCATCGCGCGAACCAATACCCAGCTGCTCACAGACCGCAAAAACTTGCTTCATGGCGAGAGATTGCTCGGGGCCAATCACCCAAAACATCTTATCTGCCTGGAAGGTCTCCTTTTTGAGCTTGGTGAGCGCCAAATCTTGGGTAATGTAGAGCGAAGTGCCATCAGACTTTTGCACAACGGTATCGGTAAGCCCCAGAGACTCGAGATTGGTAATAATGGTGCCATTCTCTGTTTGGCGGAAAATGCCTTGAGAGATACCTTTTTCTACCAAATCTTTCCCTTTTTTGTAGTGCTCATGCTCGTGCCAAACTTTGTCGTAGTGATTGCCCAAGCGCTGAAGCGTCATCTCCTGCCCAGCATGCGAGTACTCGAGTACACGCTCCCAGAGAGCCCAGTTTTGCTCATCACCATTTTCCCAGTCCACCACAAACTGACGAACCTGCTGTTCACTTTCTTCGTGCTCTTTGCAGTCCTGAGCCGCCAGAACATACAGCTCATCCACAAAGCGATCTGGCCGAACACCTTGCTCCCAGGGAGTGTTCCATTCAGACTGATGCGCAAACCAGTAGGGGATACTGGTTTTGGTTTGATCACCATCTTTGCGAGCAAACTTGAGATATCCCCACATAAGCTTGGCAATAGAAATACCGCGGTTGTTATCCACACAGTCACGAATAACGGTGAGACCCTGTGTTTCCCACAGATTGGCAATGGCCATACCGGTAACGTTGTTGCGCAAATGTCCCAGATGCATCGCCTTGTTCGGGTTGGGGGAAGTGTGCTCAATGAGATAGGTCGTGTTGCGGGCAGGTTGCTGGCCATAGGAATCCTGTTCTTCCAAAATACGGTTCAGTTCGGAAAGCGGAAGACCTTGCAGATCTAAAGTAATGTTAATAAATCCGGGCGCCACAGCCGCAAAAGATGAGGAAAGGTCTTTGGGCAAAAGAGTAATGATTTCTTGGGCAACTTCCAAAGGGGGGCGACCAAGTTTCTTGGCAAGTTGCAAGGGAACGGCCGTGGCAAAATCACCGTGAGACTCATCTTTTGGGTGAGTGAGAGAAACGGCAACAGGTTCCTTGGCCACCTGCGAGGCAGCTTTTTGGAGAGCGTTTTGGATGGCATCGAGAATCATAATCTGCTTCACATTATATACGCACTTTGAAGGAAGTATGGAAAAAAGTGTTTGCGTGGCTGCTCTCATCTGTTACACTGGCCAGACTCAAGGAAAAAGAGAAAAGAAAAAAGGAGTTCTCCATGCAAAAAGACTCGGCTATAACGGCCAATCAAGTACTGGATCTTGTCACCAAACACGCCACTTCGGTGTTGTTTGTGGTGGCCGCTTTTGTGATCGGTATGCTCTTTACTGAGGTTCGCTACCTCAAAAAAGGTGTCGGCGCAGGTGCAGGAACCACGGTTCCAACGGTAGCTGATTCTGGTGCCCTTGGTGAGCCAAGTGCCGATACGGCCAAAAACGTTCCTCCACTGGAAAATAGCGACCATGTCCGCGGAAACAAAAATGCTGAAGTGGCCATGGTGGTCTATACCGACTACGAATGTCCTTTCTGTAAGCAGTTCCACAGCACGGCAGACCAGGTACTCGCTGAATACAAAGACGAGGTGAAGGTTGTGTATCGCCACTACCCACTGAGTTTCCACGCCAATGCTCATAAGGCTGCTCAGGCTGCCGAGTGTGTAGCCAAGGTTGGCGGCGAAGACGCTTTCTGGAAGTTCACAGATCTCTACTTTGAGACCACCAACTCCAGTGGTACGGGCGTTGCCGTTGCCGACATGCCAGGTTTGGCTGCCAAAGCTGGTGTGAGTGAGGCATCGGTGAAGACCTGTCTCGATAGCGACGAAATGGCAGAAAAAGTTGATGACAACATGGCTGGCGGTACGCTGGCTGGTGTTTCTGGAACTCCAGGCACCATCATCATTGCTCCAGATGGTCAATATGACTTCATCTCTGGCGCTCTGCCTTTTGCGAGTGTCAAGGCTACTCTTGACCAGTACGTCAAATAAGGTTGCGTATTTGTAGATAGATGGGCGGGAGGAGCCAAAGGCTCCTCCCGCCCATTTTCATACAGCAATCTTCACCTTTTTTTCGCCTTTTTCCTCTTATATCTCCCCCTTTTTTCTCTCATACATCCTTGATATCATTGAACGTACTATGAGTGCAGAAACTGGAAATAATCAAATCAGACATAACGATGATCCTTCAAGTGGGCCATTCTTGACACTAGAAGAATTCTTTAGAGAAAGAGATGCCATAAGAGCTGGCGAGAACAGTGATCAAAAAAGTAGAACATCTACACCAGAGATAACTGCCGGTTTTCAAGAAACCGGAAAATTTGATATACGAAAAGCCATCAGTGCCCTAAAGGAGCGGACAGGCCGATGGTGGGGGAGTATTAAGGAACGATTCTCACGCAAAAAAGAAACCTCTGAGCCAACAGCTACAACCTCAAACACCGAGGCACTTCCAAAAAACCAAGAAAGTCAAAAAGAGTACTACGCAAAGAATGCTGAGATTCGCCTCAATCAGATTCTTTTTGGAGACATGCTTGGCACTTCCTTAGAACATTACGCATCGAAATCTGGTAGTCAAACCGAATATGCCTTCCCCAAGAATGTTACGGTAGATAATGCACTCAACAAGTGGGGTCTATTTACATCAAAAGAGGAACTTCAAGAGAAGATTTCCCAAGCGGTAAACAATAAAAGAGGTACTGCCGACGAGAAAACTCTAAAAGATAATGTAGATGCGCTGCGAGAACGATACCCAGCCGATACCTTTACCTTGCAACGAATGATTCTAGACAAATTCATGGAGCAACCATCTCCCCAAACTTTGAGAAAAGAGGGCAGCACTCCTACAACAGAAAGCGCTCAAAGAGTTCAAGAAATCTTTGCAAGTGGTAGAGAGTCTGGTTCAAGGCTCAAAGAACTGCTTTCTGCAGATTCGGATGCCAGAGATCAGTTCATTGCCCTCGGCTTTAACATTTTAACCAATGCTGCTAAGCTCAATCCGCTTGGCCTTGCTGGTTCCGCATTAGTCAAGATGGCCTTAGATCTTCGAAGCATGAGAAGAGCAGAAGATAATGATGGACTCCAAAACTATGTGGAACAACGCTTCCAGCAAACAACAAATCGCTCTGAATATGCCGAATACTTACAAGAACAAAATGGCATAGATGAACAAGCTGAGAAAAAAGCAGGTGTGTTCATGCGAATCGTTGGCAGAGTTTTCCGCTTTGGAGCGGACGCTGCAGCAATATATTCGAACGTCTTCAAAAAAGTTGCCATTGGCGCTCACAACTCTGGAAAAGATGTAGATGCATTTGTAGAAAAATATGGTCAGGGGCAGGATATTGAGACTGTGGTAAAGGCAGTTGAAGAAATGGCCTCAAACCTGAATAAAGAATCTCTAAAAAAGGATACAGGCGAGTCATACCACACGAAACTCATTCAACTTGTAAAACTCTCTGATGCACTCACAGACCTTGGGATTATTGGGGATGTTATCCCTCCCAATTATGGAGAAAAAATTGGATCGTTTGTGAGTCGTTTGTTCGGACGTAACCAGGAGGCAACGACGCAAAGATTTTCTCGGAATCCTGAGTCCCTCAAACAACTTCGCGCAGCAGTCGATATAACTATTCAGGCTCTCGCTGCAGATTTTGCCATGAGCCCCAACGAGTGGAAAGATTTTTCTCAAGAATTTACTATCGAGAGTAGAAAAGCTGTTCTCCAGATTATAGAACGTCATGACATGGATTCATTCCGAAAAGAACGGGCCAAAGTTCTCGCAAAAAGGCTTATGTACGCCGACGTCTTGGGCATGTTTGCAAACGGTGGTCTTGTGTATGCCGCAACCCATCTGGAGGAAGCACGCCAGGGTGCTGAAGCAATCGGAAAAAGTTTCCAGCATGAAGCAAGTCTGGCTGACATTTCAGATAAACAAGCTGCTGGACCAGTAAGGATAAGCGAGAATTACGAACCGTCTTCTTCTCACACGCAGGGACGTCATACGAGCGAAATTTTGCCCGATAATACAGAAACAGCAGCTGCTCCCACACCAGAGACCCCAGAAAAAAGCATCAAGCTCAAACTTGACTCAGTGAGAGAAGTTCAGTATGCAACAATGGGAAGTGATGGCATTCCACGTTTCCAATTAGATGAAAATAACGCGATAGTAGGAACTGATACCACAACAGGAAACACCACAACTGACGGAGGATGGAGAGCACTGGCAACACCGGATAATCCTTCGGGAACCTGGATTGGGAGACTCCAACAAGATCTGAACATTGCCGGAATAGAACCAGACTCTCTCAATGGATTTACGCACAGCTATCTTCTCCCTTTATCGCGAGAAATTGGCCGTAACTTTTCTGCAAGCGAGCTCAAAGGGATCCTTGGTTTATCTCAGGCGCTTAAAGACGCGAACCCTGGAGACGTGAGAGACATTATCCAGACTATAGCCTCAGAGTTTAATCAAGATAGTGCAGGATCATTAGAACAAATTCTCAAAAAGACCATTGAGAGCAGGAATAACTAAAGGAATATTATGAATATGGATACACTTCAGGCCGCTCTCGACCAAGTTGACGTCTTCTCCCTCATGGGAATGAGCGGAACAGAAGCGGAGAAAGAAACGTTCCTCGCCCAGATGCAGCAAACAGTCTGGAGTAGAGTGCTCGAAGACAACATTCTTCCCACTTTGCCAGATGAGGACATGCAGATTCTTGAAAACCTCATGGCCGACGAATCGCACACCGACGAAGAGAGCCAAGGACGGGTTTTTGAGCACATCCTCAAAGTTACCCCAAACTTGCCAGAACTGATGAAGGCAAAGATCTTAGAGTTTAAGGGTGAGTTGCTTATCGCCCGGCTGGATGGACTACGCGATCGCTACATGGAAGATCCTTCCAAGCTCGACCAACTCGACACCATTGAGCAATCCATCAATGCTGGTGATCTTGTTGGCGGCCTCCAGGCGCTTTCTGCGCTCTAAAAGCAACAAAAAACGAACATTGTCGCATCTCTTTTATGCTACAATTCGGCCATGATTAGTGCACATCACCTCCGAGCTCAGTTTTTGGCGTTCTTCCAGAGTAAGCAGCACGCCATCATCCCTTCGGCCAGCCTCGTGCCAGATAATGATCCCACCACACTTTTTATTACAGCCGGCATGCATCCATTGGTGCCTTACCTCATGGGGCAACCACATCCAGAAGGCAAACGCCTCGCGGATGTGCAGAAGTCGGTTCGAACCGTTGATATCGAAGAAGTTGGCGATCGCACTCATCTCACTTTTTTTGAGATGCTTGGGAACTGGTCTCTCGGTGATTACTTCAAAAAGGAAGCCATTACTTGGAGTTGGGAGTTCCTCACGGGCAAAGAATGGTTAGCACTCGATCCAGAGAAACTCTTCGTTACCGTTTTTGCTGGTGACGATGATGCCCCACGAGACGAAGAATCGGCCGCCATCTGGCTTGAGGTTCTTACCCGTGCAGGTGTCTCACACCCAGAAAAACGTATCTACTACTACCCAAAATCCGAAAACTGGTGGGGGCCTGCTGGACAGACCGGCCCATGTGGTCCAGACACGGAGATCTTTTACTACACGGGCAGTGCCGATCCGTTTGCTGCAGAATTCCAAGATGAGCCAGCAGCCAGCCCAAGTGATTTTGTGGAAATCTGGAATAACGTTTTCATGCAGTACAACAAACAGGCAGATGGCAGCTTTGAAAAACTCGTCCAGCATAATGTCGATACAGGACTTGGGCTGGAGCGTATGACGGCTATACTCAACTGGATTGCCGGAAATATTGCTGAACCAGATGCGTACCAGACGCCACTCTTCACCTTTGCGCTGCAGATTATGGAAGAGAAGAGTGGAAAGTCGTATGCTGAAGAATCCGCTCGCCGCCAGATGCGTATTGTTGCCGATCACCTGCGGAGTGCTCTCTTTATCATTCAAGATGGAGTCGTTCCCACCAATAAAGAGCGAGGGTATGTCTTGCGCCGTATTATTCGGCGCGCTGCGCGCGCCCTCTACCAACTCGGTGTTCGCCAGGAAGATATTGTTCCCGTCACTCAGGAGATTGCCCGCGCCTTTTCTCAAAGCCCTGAGTACAACCAGCAGTATCCTGAACTTTTGCAGAATATTGATCAAAACATGAGCACGCTCACAAGCGAAGTGGAAAAGTTTTTGCGCAGCCTCCGCAAAGGTTTGCAAGAAATCGAAAAGTACCCACAGTTAGACGGAAAAATTGCTTTCCATCTTTACCAATCTTACGGCTTTCCTTGGGAAATGACAGCTGAAATCGCTCATGAGCGCGGTCAAGATCTCGACAAAGATGCCTTCTCACAAGAATTCCAAAATCACCAAGATCTCTCTCGTACTCAATCTGGGCAAACCTTTAAGGGTGGCTTGGCTGATCACTCGCAAGCGGCGACTAAGTATCACACCGCAACACATCTTCTGCACGCGGCGCTACGCAAGGTTTTAGGTAATGAAGTTCACCAAGAGGGCTCAAATATCACCGCCGAACGACTCCGTTTTGACTTCAGCTTTGATCGAGCGCTCACGCCAGAAGAACTGAGTGCTGTTGAGAACTGGATCAACGAACAAATTGAGAAAGATTTGCCCGTTTGGGTGGAGACTTTGCCAAAAGACGAAGCCCTTGCTTCGGGCGCTCTGGCATTTTTCCAGGAAAAGTATCCAGATACCGTTACGGTGTACACCGTAGGGGAGAAGGGAAACTGGGTGAGCCGAGAACTCTGTGGTGGCCCACACGTCACTCACACTGGAGAAATTGGACACATTGAGATCTTTAAGCAAAAGCCTGTCAGTGCCGGCGCGCGACGCATCTACCTGCGTTTTGCTGCGTAAAACCAGAGAAAAAGCCCCTTGCTGCTCATGCAAAATCTTGCTTTAATGAAAGCATGTCTTCTGCCCCGACGCAGTATTTAGCTGTGGTATTCACCGCTGAGTTTGTAAGTGCTGTTCTTTGGCAGCATGAGGGTGGGCAAACAACCGTCATTACGCAGTCCAAAGCCGTGGGCGTAAAAAGCTGGAAGCTTCATGATATTAACCAAGCTATTGACGCTGCGCTCGATGAGCTCGGCGAGGCTGGTCTCACCATCAAACACGTCCTGTTTGGCGTCCCCAATAGCTGGATTGAAGATAATGCCCTCCAAAAAGATAAAAAGCATATTCTCAAGACACTCACGCAGGATCTTTTGCTCGACCCACTTGGCTATGTAGTGAATAGCGATGCTCTGGCAGCGGGGCAGCGCAATAAAACGGGACAACCTTTTACCGGCGCCTTTGTGAGCACAAGCCAGCACTTTTTGGAGGTTGAGCGCTACGAGCGAGGGCATCTTGTGCAGGCAGAGAAAGTTGGCCGAAGCGGAGAAATTGCCCAAGATGCTGTCGAGCTTTTGGCCCGTTTTCCTATGCTTAAGGGCAAAGAGCGCTGTATTCTCACCGGAGCTCATAACCAAGAAGAGCTCGAAGCATTGCTCGCAGAGAAGCGTGGGGCGCCGCTTGAGTACCTTGCCGTGGACCAAGCGACAAAAATGATTGTTGAGGCGGGCGGCGCGGAAACGCTCGAGGCGCAAAGCGCCGAGAGCCACAAGGATAATACTAAGAGCGCCGCCCCAGAAAATACTTTGACAGATACCCCAAACCTTGCCGCTACTCAGACTGGCGATGATGCCAATATCGATAGTGATTTCACTACACCATCTTTTCTTGCAACAGCCACCGGTGCTTCCGCCGAATCTGTCGAAGCACCTTCGCTGCCACAGACCAACCAACATGATGGTCCGCTCATGAATACGCCAAGGTTTGTCGTGAATGGGGCGCCTGCGGCGCCCCCAGAAGAAAACTCGCTCGATATGGAAGAATCATTTGAGAGCATCAATGACGATGAACCAGAAACCGCTGTTCCCATCACTCAAACAAGAAAGTTTCCAACCTTCCGCTTGCCTTCTTTTTCAGCAGCTCCTTTCTCAACTGGAAAAAAGAAAGTTGTTTGGTTGGGCGGCGGCGCCGTCCTTCTTCTCTTCATCGTCGGCGCCGCCGCCTTCTTTACCCTAAGAAACTCCGTGAAGGCAACCGTCGCCGTCTGGGCAAAAACCCAAACACTCAAAGAAGACCAGTCTTTCTTGGTACGAACCGAATCGCAAACTCCTTCGGCATCGCAGAGTAGTATCTTGGCACAAAGCTTTACCGAAACCGTAACCCTAGACAAAGAAGTTCCCACAACAGGCAGCAAAATCATTGGAGAAAACGCCAAAGGGAAAGTGAAAATTTTTAACCGCACTTTCCAAGAAAAAACGTTCCCCGCCGGCACAAAAATCACTCATGATAAATTCACTTTTACCCTAGACAATGAAGTCAAGGTTGCCTCGGCTTCGAGCCAAGAATATAACGTCATTGCCAGCTCGGAGGAGGTGAGTGTTACGGCGTCGGCCATTGGCCCAGAAAGTAATCTGGACAAGGACAAAGAATTTTCCATCGCCAACTTCGACACATCATCCTATGCTGCCAAAAATGCTGCAGCTTTTTCTGGCGGTTCAAGTCGGGAAATTCAGGCAGTTGCCAAAAAAGACATAGACACCGCCACGAGCGATCTTCTTCAAGCAGCCACCACACAACTGAGAGAACAGATCGAGTCGCAAGGAACACAAGAAAGTCCCGTGCTGTTTGGCCATCAAGTGAAAATTGCTTCATCACAAAGTTCCGCCAAAGTAGGGGATGAGCAAAAATTTGTTACCGTTACCCTCACCGCCGAAGCACAAGGATTGCGCGTTCCTGCTCAAGAACTGGAGAGGGTAGCTATCGAAGTTTTCGAGAGCAAGTTAGAACCAGGTCAACAACTTCAACCGGGAAAAACCCGCATTAGCACGAAATCTCTCTCTGGAGACCTTAACAACCTACAACTCCAAGCAGAACTTAGTACGCAAATTTTGCCAGATATTTCTGCCAGCGAGCTGCGCCAAAAGGTGGCAGGGCAATACATTCCTCGAGCGGAAACACTGCTGAGAGAATCTGCCAACGTCGCTCGCTTCGAAATTCGGCTCTCTCCTGCTTGGATGCGCCCTTTAGTGCGCACTCTGCCTCAGGACGAGCAAAGACTTGAGTTCACTATTCGCCTTGAGGAGGAGTCGTGAGTACCTTCACTCTTGAACTCGAAATTCCCTCACTGCGTAACCGAGAGGAATCGTTCCGCCTGACTATTAAGCGCCATGACGAGACCATCCTCAGACGATGGCGACGCAAACTCTGGATCCGTGAAAAAAAAGACACGGGCAAAAAGGGATTCTTCCGTTTACTCGCTCCCGTCTCGATTACTCTTGGAAGCCTTCTTCTCACGAGTGCTCTCTGGCCGATCATTTCTTACTTTCTCTTTGTTTCTCCCAATCTGCAGGCAGGAAAACTTGTTTCGCCACTTCCTGATGTCCCTGTTATGCGTCAAACGAGCACCATTGCGACCGCACAAGCCGCTGGCCCAGAAGTGATTCGACCAAAAATCATTCAAAACAACCTCGACTACACAGATCTCAGTAGCTGGTTTAGTGAGGACGATCAAGCCACCAATAACCTCGCCAACATTACCACCGAGGCAAAGGATTATGTTATCAATATCCCTTCACTTGATGTGGAAGATGCGGTAGTCAAAATTGGTGGTACCAACCTCGATAACAACCTCATCCAGTACCCAGGCACCGCCGAACCAGGGCAGTACGGCGCGCCTGTCATTTTTGGTCACTCTATTTTGCGTCAATTTTATAATCCCAGTATAAAAAATAGCCGACGATACATGTCTATTTTTAGTAAGATCATGACGCTCAAACCGGGTGATAAAATCTACATTGATTACGATAATATTCGCTACACCTACTCGGTGGTGAAAAAAGTGGAAGTAAAGCCAACCGATACCTACATTCTGGAACAAGAATACTCGGCCAAGCAGCTCAAACTCATCACGTGTGTTCCCGAAGGTACCTATCTTCGCCGCGGAGTGGTATTAGCACAACTGGAGTCCATCGAGTAGGGTTTAACCTTCTTGAAGAAAAAGCGAGCGAGGTCTAACCTTTATGCAAAAATTTTTAGCAATCGATTTTGGTCTCGCCCGCGTGGGAACAGCGGTTTCCTACGGGAGTTTGGCAGAACCGCTCGCGGTTCTGCCAAACAACGAATCCATCTTTGAGGAACTCCTCAAAGTCATTCGAGAACACAGTATTACCGATATCATCGTTGGGATAAGCGAACAAACCATGGCAGAACTTTCACAGTCATTTGGTGAAAAACTTGCCAATATCTCTGGACTACCAGTCCACTGGCAAGATGAGGCGCTCAGCAGTGTTGAGGTTCAACGATTGCTCAGAGAAAGGTTCCAGGGAAAAAAACAGTTTCGCGGCGCCATTGACCACTTTGCCGCCGCCAAGATCTTGGAACGCTATCTGGACGATCATCCCAGCACCCTCTAAAATGTAAGTATGAAGTTCCGATACGCTCTCCTGGCTGGTTTTATTATCTGCAGCCTTTCTTTTGTCGCTCTCACCGGATTTTTGGCCTGGTGGCTCACTCAACCCATGCAGCCATACAACAAAGAGGAAGTTTCTTTTGTGATTCCGCCTGGAAGTTCAATCAAGACAATTGGCCGGATGCTTGAAGAAAAAGAGCTTATCCGTTCGCACTATGTTTTCCAAGGCGTCGTGATCGCTCAAAAACTGACAACAAAAATCCAGGCTGGGGCCTTTGCGCTTTCGCCAAGCCAAGACGCTTTTTCTCTTGCTCAATCACTCACCAAAGGTACGAGCGATATCAAGGTCACCCTCAAAGAAGGGCTGAGGGCAGAAGAAATAGGGGCAATTCTTGAGGAGAATCTCCCCAATTTTGACCGATCCAGTGCCGAGTACCAAACCGAATGTCTTGACTACGAAGGGTATCTCTTCCCCGAAACTTACTTTATCCCCACCTCATACGATACCCGCCAAACCTGCCGACTCCTGCGCCAACAGTATGGAGAAAAAATGACAATGGCAATGCGAGAAAAGATCCACGCGGATGGCAAAACCGAAGAAGAAATCGTTTCCATGGCCTCAATTATTGCCCGAGAAGCACGGACGAGTGCGGATATGAAACGGGTCTCGGGGGTACTCTGGAATCGCCTCGATATTGGCATGCCACTCCAAGTAGACGCCACGCTGCAGTACATTAAGGGTTATGATCGCAACAAAGAAACGTGGTGGCCCGTCCCCCTGGCTGCAGACAAGGAGCTGGAATCCCCATACAACACCTACAAATACGCCAAACTGCCACCTGGGCCGATTAGTAACCCTGGCCTTAATGCCCTGGAAGCCGCCATTTCGCCCACACCAAGCGAGGATCTCTACTACATCTCAGACAAGAAGGGAGTGAACATGTACTTTGCCCCTACCTACGAAGAGCACAAGCGTTACATTGATCTGTATCTAAGGTAATACAAACCAAATGTGATTAATAATCACCTGGTTTCTCACCAAGAATCTTATGCATTTCGTCGCTTAATGGAGACCAAACCCTTGTGGCAATTTGATCGACCCATGGCTGCAAAGAAGGATTATTCCTGCGTAAAACATCGACAGAAGCCATGAGCAGATTTTTCTTCATGGATGTATCAGAAATTTTATTAGCTAGATCATCTACCTTCTGCAGGGCAAGCACAACGTCTGCTTGAAGAAAATCAATCCCTTTATTGGGATTATTCGCTTCTATTTGCGATATTTCCTCGGTTATGACAGTCATTGCTTCACGAAAATTCTTAGCATCCTCACCTGTGAGCTTTTCTCCACGATTTCTCACAACGGCAAGAAACATCTCTTGCGTTTGTTTATTAGCTTTATGTTGTTCTGGACTCTGATCAACCCCACCAGCAGCCAACTCAACCTTGGAGTTATCATTCACTCCCGTTGATGTAGGATCTTTGAGTACTCGTATTTCACCAGTCCGAACAGCCTTATCCATTGTAGCAAGCTCTTTTAGCGTGACACTCTTCATTTCAGCCGTTTGGGTATTATAAATACGCACTTTTTGTTCTTGAGACTGTTCAGCCACAGGCGCTTGAGATTCTCCAATCATATATTCCTACTCTCTCTCTTTCTTGTTTTATCCTGCCCTAAAATTCCCTCAAGAGTCAAGAAGAAAATATCTGGTATCATACGGGAATGTCTACAAGTCTTGGTATTGTTGGTCTTCCAAACGTGGGTAAATCCACCCTTTTTAATGCTTTGCTGCAAAAACAGCAAGCGCTCGCTGCCAACTATCCCTTTGCCACCATCGAACCAAATATTGGAATCGTACCCGTTCCGGACAGGCATCTCCAGGCTATCGCCGAGATTGCGCAAACAAATACCATCATTCCTGCCACTATCGAATTTGTTGACATTGCTGGACTCGTTGCCGGTGCTTCAGAAGGCGCTGGCCTGGGTAATAAGTTCTTAGCTCATATTCGTGAAGTCACCTTTATTCTCCATGTTGTCCGTGCTTTTGAAGACGGCAATGTCATTAAAGAGGGAAGTGTTGATCCCCTGAGCGACTACCAAACGATCATTACCGAACTTCAACTCGCTGATCTCAACACGCTCCAGAAGCAAAACGCGCCAAAAGGAAATCTCACACCAGACCAGAAAGAACGTTTTTCTCTCATTGAAAAGTGGCGAGAACATCTCAACGCGGGACAGGTTCTCCGTGATCTGCTCGAGAGCGACGACGAAAAAAAACTCGCCAAAGAACTGGGGTTGCTCACCGCCAAAAGAGAGCTCGTGGCGCTCAATGTTTCCGAGTCCCAGTTGGAACAAACTGAAGCAATCAAGGAAGAATACTCCGATATTCTTAAAGTACCGCAGGAAAATATTATTGTCATCTGCGCTAAGCTTGAAGCCGAACTGGCTGAGCTTCCCGCTGAAGATCGAGAAGAGTATCTGCAAGGTCTGGGATTAAGCTATTCGGCGCTAGAAATTTTGATTCGCCGCTCCTACGAAACCCTCGGCCTGCAGAGTTTTTATACAGCGGGAGAAAAAGAAGCTCGTGCCTGGACAATCTCTCAAGGCACCACTGCACCACAAGCCGCTGGCGTTATCCACACAGACTTTACCAAACACTTTATCCGAGCTTTGGTCGTGAGTTTTGAGGACTATCAGACCTACGGCGGCCTCAAAGGCGCCAAAGAACAGGGAAAACTGCGACAAGAAGGAAAAGACTACATCATGAAACCTGATGATATAGTCGAGTTTTTAATCGGCAAGTAAACCTTTTTGTTAGATTTTTGTTGCTTTTATCCGCATAATAGAGCTCATGACTGTGCTATACTACAGAAAACAATTCCCGCTCGAGAAATCGATCCAGAGCGTGGCGGGAAAATAGAAAGGAGCATATGACGCGTGCTTACGAAATTGCCATCGTCCTCAGCCCAGAGTTGAGTGATGCCGAGCTTGAACGCCTTGGTCATTCTCTCAAGGAAATTATTAAAAAACATGGTGGTGAAATCACCAAGGAAGATGTTTGGGGTCGCCGTACCACTGCTTACGCCCTCAAGAAACATCGAGAAGCTCATTATAGCTTCTACACAGTCAACATGGACGGTGCTAAAGTGTACGCTCTCGATCAAGAGATCAAGCTTACACAAAATGTTTTGAGACACCTCATCACATTGCGTGAAGATACTGCCGAAGAAATCATTGATGAACCAGCAGTAACAGAAGAAAAAAGCGAAAAATAAATAAAAGACAAAAAGAAGGAAGCTCATGGCGGGTCGTTCACTCAACAAAGTAATGATTATCGGAAACATTGTTCGTGATCCCGAACTCCGCTATACACCGCAAAATACTGCTGCCTGCAGTTTTTCTGTGGCTACCAATCGTAGCTGGACAGGAAGCGACGGATCTGAGCAGGAAAGTGTTGAGTACCATCGTATCGTTGCCTGGGGGAAACTTGGTGAGATCTGCAATCAGATTCTTTCCAAGGGACGTAAAGTCTATGTAGAAGGCCGCCTTCAAACCCGTAACTGGGAAACCAAAGAAGGGGAGAAGCGTTCCACTACCGAGATTATTGCCGACCAAGCGATTGCTTTAGATAGCCGGGGCAGTGGAGAGGGAGAACCTCGCTCCAACGATAACTTTTCCTACCCAGAAAGCGGTGAGCCAGCCAAGAAGAAATCTGCCAAAAAGCCAAGCAGCGATCTCAAAATTGAGGACTCTGTTGGTGGTGTAGAGGATCTGGCTGATGACATTCCTTTTTAATGAATAAAGAAAGAAAAATATGAAAAATCTCCGTATTGGTCAAATCCATTACACTAACGTGAAACTCCTCCAAAAGTTTCTCACTCCTTCTGGGAGTATCGTGCCTCGTTCCAAAACAGGCCTTTCTTCCAAAATGCAGGCTCGCGTTTCCCGTGAGCTCAAGCGCGCTCGACACTTGGCACTTTTGCCATACGTGAGCACTCTCTAAAGGATTCTTCTTCCATCTTGGAAGAAAAAAAGAAAACTGCTAGAGTAAAGAGTTCTCTATGATGAACCTCAAAGGCCGGCTAGGATTTATACTTATTACCCACGCACTCGTGGCAATCCTAGCCGGCCTTGTTGGATATCGCAGTGCTCGCTCTGGTGTTTTTACCCTGCCTCTCTCCCAACAAATTCCTTTTGTTTCTCAAAAGGCACGTCTCACCAACACAACGCCCCCAAGCAGCATGGATCCGGTCGATTTTTCCCTTCTTTGGGAAGTCTGGAATCGCTTGGAGAGAGATTATATCGATCCATCAAAGCTTGATGCACAAAAAATGGTCTACGGTGCTATCGCTGGTATGACCAGCTCACTTGGCGACCCGTACACCCTTTTCCTGCCACCAGAAACCAAGCAAAGACTCAATGAGGATCTCCAAGGAGAGTTTGATGGTGTTGGCATTCAACTAGGATATATTGAAGGCCAGCTAGCTGTTATCACACCACTTAAGGATCACCCTGCTATTCAAGCGGGAGTAAAACCAGGGGATTTCATTCTCAAGATCTCAGACAAACAAAAAAATATCGAAAAAGACGCATTAGGGATGAGTGCTGAAGAAGCCGTAACTATTATCCGTGGCAAAAAAGGCACACAAGTCACGCTCCAAATTCTTACCAAAGGTGAGCAACCCCGTGATGTAACACTCACTCGAGATACCATCGAAATTCCTTCTGTAGAGTACTCGGTTGTTGAGCACGACGGAAAACAATATGGACACATTGTCTTGAGCCGTTTTGGAGATAAAACCTTTGACGAATGGGAAAAAGCTGTTGCGAAAATCCGTGAGAATAACCAACTCAAAGGGCTTATTGTGGACATGCGCGGCAACCCAGGCGGCTATCTCCAAGCTGCCATAGATATTTCGAGTGATTTCTTTGATGGTGGGGTCGTTGTCTCTCAACAAAGCCGATCAACCACTCAGGCATACACCACAACCAGGAAGCCTCGCCTGCAAAATATTCCCGTCGTTGTGCTCCTCGATAAAGGAAGTGCGTCTGCCTCGGAGATCGTTGCCGGCGCCCTCAGAGATAGGCGTGGCGCTCGACTGGTAGGAGAAAAAACCTTTGGCAAAGGAACGGTGCAAGATGCCCAGCAACTTGCTGGAGGCGCTGGTTTGAATATCACTATTGGTCGTTGGGTAACTCCAACTGGTCAATCCCTTCACGATGATGGTATTTCTGTAGACGTTGAGGCTCCAGACAATCTGGAAACACCAGAAGACGAAGGCCTTTTGGCCGCCTATAAAGAACTGTAAAATCAAAGAGGAGAAGTATGCGTACTTCAAAAATCTCGAGCTTTTTCTTTGGTATGCTCTTTGCTCTGGCGCTTCTCGCTGCGTCTCTCCTCGGGGCTCTTGCCGATCGAGTTTTTGTCATTTCCCCGCTCAATTGGGTCACCCAGCGCACAGGGCAGAGTTCTGTTCCTACCTACTTGCCAAATACCGATCAAGAGTCTTCCGTTATTTCTACTTCGGCTCGAGCCAAACAATCGGTAGTAACAGTCTCGATGAAAAAAACACTGCCAGGATCCTCGGGAGTTCTCTTTACACCTTTTGGGCTTCTCACACCACAAGATTCCCAAGAAATAGAAAAGGATATTGGTACGGGCTTCGTGGTGTCACAAAAAGAGGGTCTCATTGTCACCAATCGCCATGTTGTTGACGATGTTCAAGCGGACTACCAAGTATTTGATAGCGAAGGAAAATCGTATCCTGTCACGAAAATCTATCGTGATCCAACCAACGACTTGGCTATTATTCAAGCAGAGATCGACCTTCCCGAACTCCCCCTTGGTGAAAGTGCGGGGCTCCAAGTTGGTCAATCTGTTATTGCCATTGGAACCGCCCTTGGCGAATTTCGCCACACGGTCACTACGGGTGTTGTTTCTGGCCTTGGCCGCGGTATTGAAGCAAGCAAGGGCTTTAGCGTGGAGAGAATTGACGACCTTATTCAAACAGATGCTGCCATAAACCCTGGCAACTCTGGCGGTCCACTCCTCAACATGCGTGGTGAAGTTATTGGAGTAAACGTGGCAGTTGCTGCTGCCCAAAATATTGGTTTTGCTCTCCCCATCAATACCGTTAAGTCATCATTAGAGAATTTTTCTTCTACTGGGAAATTTGATCGTCCTCTTCTTGGAGTAAAATATAAGTCTATTCCTCGAGAAACAGCTCTCCTTAACGATGTTCCAGAGGGTGCCTACCTCATAGAAGTTCTTTCTGGCAGCACCGCCGAAAAAGCTGGCCTCAAACTTGGCGATATCATCACAAAGATTGATAGCCAAGCAATTCGCGGCCAAGAAAGTCTTTCGGCACTTTTTGCCAAGAAAAAAATTGGCGAAATCGTACCGATCGAATACTGGCGAGAAGGAGTGGTTTCCTCTGTAGAAGCAACTCTTCAGGGTGAAACACTCTGATTCCAGCCCTGACTGATGAGTGGGCGCGCTTGGCTCCAGTCTTGTGGCAAAATTTCCTGAGCAATCCGAAGATCTGCAAAAGTACAAGCCAAGCGCGCCCATTGCAACTGCTTGCGAATAGAAAGCCCATCACTTTTGGGAACAGGCCAAGCTCCCAGTTTTTGGAGATCGAGAGTATCATAACTACGCGCTAAGGATGCTTTTACCTGATAAGAGAACCTTTTTTGCTGAAAACAACGTGCTTCTTCAATATTTTGGGAAAGAGCAGAAAGAGATCGTTGATGCCTTTCTGGCAACAACCTGTGCTGAAGAGCAAAACGTTCAAGGAGAGGTCCAGAAAGTCTTTGTGTATAACGAAGAACCTGATTGAGACTGCACTCACAACGCTGCTCCCCAAAAAACCCACATGGGCATGGATTGGCAGTAGCAATAACCGTGCAAGAGCAGCCAAGGGTATATGATTTGCCAGAGCGAACCAGTGTAATATTTTCTTCCTCGAGTGGTTGGCGGAGAGATTCCAGCGTTTCTCGGCGAAATTCAGGCATTTCATCAAGGAAAAGAATACCGTTGTTGGCCCTTTGAAGGGCTCCATGAGTAAAAGGTGTTCCTCCACCCAAAATACCGGCCACAGTCGCACTGGTGTGCGGAGAAATAACTCTTTGAGCATTACCAGATCGAAGCCATTGTGTCCTCATGCCCTCTTTCTCCAAAGAGGGAAGGAGCCCTGGCAAAAATGACCGCACATGGCTTTTTCCAATACCCGGCGAACCATAAAGCAACAAATGATGACCTCCAACAAGAGAGAGTGCAAGCATTTGTCCCAACTTTTCTCCAACCGTACCTTCTAAGACTGGCTTCTCAAAATGTTTCTCCCAAAAACGGGCAGGCTCACGCTGAAAAACTCGCAAGGAACCCTTATTTTGTTTTTCTGGCAAAAAATCCCCGACTGAACCAACACCAAGAAGGAATCGCCAATGTCTACTCACCCCCAATTCCATGGCCTTTTCTTGCGGGACATACAACGATTGCAAATGGGAAGGCAGTACTTCTAGAAGTTGTGCCATCTCATTTACGTGGCGAATTTCTCCATTGAGTCCTAATTCTCCTACAGCAGCGCAATCATTTTCTTGAGGAATCTGTTGAGAAAGCATAAGCAGCCCTATGGCAATGGCGAGATCGAGTGACGAACCCACTTTGGGAACATCTACAGGGAGCATATTAATGGTGACTTTCCTCCTGGGTAAGGATAATCCTAAAAAGCGCAAACTCGCTAAGACCCGTTCACGCGATTCAAGAAGTGAGGGGCGCGGTGTACCCAGAAAAGCTATCCCAGGTAAACCATACGGACTCGCAGTGAACTCTAAGACCACTGGGACGGCGATACCTCGCTCAAAAACGGCTGAATGTACTCTGATCATCACAGATCAGATTTAAACAAGGAAAAATGACAAAAAACCAACAAAAACGAGGTACCAAACAAAAATACCAAGCTTTGCTTTCTCAACAAGGACACGGAAAAAGCGCAGTGAGAGAAAACCCGTAATACCGGCAGAGACTATCCCAAAACCGTATACGCCCCAAGGAATTTGCGTAAGACCACCGGTTTGCCACAAGCCAAAAAGATCTAAAACTGTTGCTCCCAAAATAGCTGGAATAGACATAAGGAAAATGAAAGTAAACGCCTCCTCTCTAGGGAGACCAGCCAAAAGCGAGCCCAAGAGAGTAGATCCAGATCGTGAAACGGAGGGAAGCAAAGCCAGAGCTTGCATGAGACCTATAGAGAAAGATTTGAGGCTTTCTGGATAGCGCTCACTCTGTTTTGTCCATTGACGCAACGAGCTTATAAATTTTTCACCCAAAGCCAAGAAAGGGAAACGCTGGGCATCACGATTTTCCTGCTCAAGGAGTTGTTGAGCAATGGAGAGAAAAAGAGCGTTCATAAGAAAACCAATGCTTAATCCCACTCGAGAATAGGTTGTTGATTCAATATAATCTCGACCCAATACTCCAACTACAACAGCTGGAATGGTTGCGATTGCCACCTGGAACCAATACTTGAATGTAGTGCGACGAATTTTGGGCCAGAAAAAAATAACCACGGCAACGAGCGTTCCAACATGTGTAAGGATATCGAAAGTAAGCGGTAGCTCCTTGAGCCCTAGAGCAACGTGGGCAAGCGCTAAATGTCCACTACTGGAGACAGGAAGAAACTCGGTAAAACCCTGAACGGCTCCCAGCAAAACAGCTTGCCACCAATAAAAATCCATAGGAACTATTCTTTTTTCCCACGCACACGCTGTTTTTTCTCTTCATGCACCATAGAGTTGAGTGCTTCAGCAACCAGATCTTTTGAACCAAACCCGAAAGCGATTCCCAAGGCCAGCGCGGTCGTAAAAATAAAACCAGCAAAGAGAATAAGAATAAAGTCGCTCGCAATGCCCAACTCAGAGAGCGCGATAAGGGAGAAAAGCGCAAGAGTGGAGTAACTGGCCAATGTGCCGGCCAGAACTGACTGCTGTGGAGCCAAACGCTTAAACTGCTGTTTGACTACTTTCTCAACAATACCAGAGATGACGACACCCAAAACAAGTACCAATAAAGCAGAAATGAGCGTAGGAACAAAACCAACAATCATGCTCACGATATGACTAAAGAAGGTAATCCCCAGCATCTCGCCAGCAATAGAGAGGAAGAGGAAAACGATCGACCAGTAGAGAAGAGCAGAAAAGAAACCTGAACCCTTGAGGGCCTGCGTTGAGTCGAAGAGCATACCAAGCGGTGAGTCTTGAACCATCTCGGCCTCCATCATCTTCTTGCCAGCCTTCCGGGCAAGGATCGTAAAACGCCTCGCCACAAAAAAGCCAATAAAAAGCACCAAAACACTTAAGCCCACGCGAGCCAATCCAGATGACACCAAGAAAAGTGTCCATTCGGTCCAGAGTTGTGGCAAAGAAATTGGGAACATACCCCTATTGTATCCAATTTTCCTAAAAACAACAATTGGCTGCCCCGGTAAGCCGGATTCTGTTTATGTGTTCATTTCTCTTTGCCCGCAGCCTTATCACCCGGGATAACCCAAAGGGAGCGCCTCCATTATGGTGAAGCTCGGCGGTTGCGACAGAGAGGATTGCCACCCTTGCGGGTCCACTTGGCGTTTCACTCGGCGTTACCCGATTCGTCACTGTTGCTCTAACTGTCATCCCCAAAGGGGAGCTCTACCTTTCGATAGACATCTTGCGCCTGTCGTCCGGACTTTCCTCACTTGGTCGAGCCAAGCGCGAACACTTCGGGGCAGCCAAAGCGTATTATAGGGCATTTTTCTTATTTTCGCTGGAAGGACATGAATGGACCACGATCTGGCCAGAGTATCTTGCAGACAGTGCGGATGGAAATATAGAGAGGGACTACTACGACCGCACCAATCACTCCCATGAGTTCAAAACCAGCCAGCATGAGAAGGATCGTTGTGAGGGGATGAATATCTACCGCCTCGCGCATAACCATAGGAACAATCAAGTTATTTTCGAGCTGTTGAACGACTAGGTAAAAAAGAAGCGTAACAAAACCCATCCAAGGATTGACCATTATTGTAGCAACAATAATAGCGGGTACGGAAGCAATCACTGGCCCAAGGTTGGGAACAAACTCGAGGAAGCCAGCGAGTAAAGCCAGTGGCAGAGCATAAGGGATACCAAGAATGAGCAAACCAGCATACGTTGCCAGTCCGACTACGAGCATAAGCGTGAGCTGTCCTCGCACCCAGCTTCCGAGCTGAACACGAACGGCCTGCAAAATCTTCTTGGCAAGCGCAAGTTTTTCGGTCTTTGATCCCGGCAACATCCAAGCAAATGATTCCGCCAAAAAGTCCATAGAAACGAGGGAATGGAAGGTTATTACCAAAAGAGTGAAAAGGATAAACACCGCCGAGAAAGTGGAAAGAAGAATTTTAATCACTGTTTGAATCGAGCCAGTAAACTGATTAAAAAGACTGCCATACTGGCCAAAAGAGTTGGCAAGAACGGTCATGTCGAGTTGTCCAAAACCATTAAGATCGATGCTTGATAAACCAAGCGTCTTGCTTGCCGAAGTCAGCAAC
>CAYWTN010000006.1:39345-54673 GCA_964460975.1 uncultured Pseudomonadales bacterium | reverse complement strand
TCCGGCAGCGCTATGAACTTAGAGACTTTTTGTCTAAAGAAAGGGGTGCTTGACACTTCTTGCTCTATTTAATAGGAGATCATCCAGGTTTCGATGTATTACCGTAATTCTATTCTTTCTGTCACTGTACAACCAATCCAGAATTGCATTATTTATTCCTTTGTCCCCAAAGCTATAACCAGAGATAATAAGAGATTGCGACTTTTTTATGTAAACCAACATCTCATCTTTTCCATCTTCGTGATGATGAAGACGATATTTCTAATAAGAGTTCTGCACGTCATGAAAGTGAAGAGGTCGATGACGACATGCCAGTTTACGGGGATGGATTGTTTCCACTTGCAACTGACGTTCAACGTCGCAAGGAATCTAGAAAAACAAAACAAGTTGGTAGAGTAGTTTCATCACTACCTCCAAGAATTCGATAGCCATTGTTCTATTAGTTTGGAAATTACTTCTGTCTAATTAGTGTTCAATCACTGTTATTGAAGGTTTCTTATCTGCGAATAATTCAATCCTTCCACCAACTGGGAGAGTGACCATTGGGGTTGTGTGGCCAAAGTCCACATTTGCCATTACAGGTATATTTTGAAGTGCATTCTTGATTTTCACTATTTGAATGAGAAGTTCATTCGTGAAATTACTTTTTTTCTGGAAGCGACCAATTATTATGCCGCAAACCTTATCAAATCCGGGTTGTTGTATCAATGATTGTAAATCACGGTCAAAATTAACTGGATGAGAGTCGTAATCGTCTTCAATGAACAAAATAATGTCCTCATCAAAAGCAGGAAAATACTTTGTTCCTTGTAAGAGATTGAGAGTACATAAGTTGCCACCTAGTAATTTCCCCTGAGCTTTCCCCTTATTAATTACAATATACCCTGGATTATCGATAAACTCTCGCTCTTCTTGATTTTGGTACCAAGGATCGTCACTCCATGAATTACTGGGTGTTATTTCAAACGGTTGTTCTGAGAACAAGCAATGATTTAAATACTCTAGTGTGTAATCAAAACTTTTTTGGTCGCCAAAATTGGAGTAATGAGGTCCCGAGTATGTGACTAATCCAGTTTGAGCATATATAGCATTTTGTAGTGCCGTAATATCTGAATAGCCGCAAAAGATTTTAGGATTATTCTTGATTATCTCCCAATCCAAAGAATCAAGTAGTTGATTAGAGTTAAAACCTCCAATCACTGTAAAAATAGCTTTAACATTCTTATCTTGAAAGGCGTTGTGTAAATCCTCAATTCTGGAGTCAATATTTGTTGAAATAAAATTATCAGATTCATGGATATGCTTACCAAAAGTTAACTTGAGACCGAGTCGTGAGAAAAGTTGATTAGCATTATTTTGTGTTTCCTCACTAATCATCGCCATCGACCGTGACGGAGCAACAATTCTAACCTCGTCACCTTTGTTAAGTTTAGGAGGGAAGATTGAATTCATCTTCTGATTATAGCGAGAGTTTTGTTTTGTGGCAAAGGTGAAAACATCAATATTTTCGACAAACGTAGCCCGCTTGCTGTTCATCAAAGTAGCCAATCCTCTTTAATCCTGCTGTCTGCAATGCTTCTTCGTACTCCTTATCAATCACATAGACCTTTTCAGGTGAGTACATCTCAATTCCTGGTAATGGCTGAGATAATGCTTCAATTTCAATCTGAGGAACATTATTGTTGTCTGTTGCTTTGCCTTGTAGTTGTTCAATAAGAATTTCTCTTAAATTGTCTTCAGTCGCCCATTGAGATTGAAGATCACTTCTTCTCGTAATGTTTATTTCACTTCGACCCTGCTCGGCGAGTAATGGCGTGCCCATTGCTGTGAATTTTGAGATAACTTCTGATCTTTTACCTCGCATCGACTTACTATGCACTCCTAATTCTTGGAACATCCTCTGCATTTGAGTGTCACTCAGCTTATCGTCAAGCTTTGAAGTAAGAATATCGTATGGTGAGTGACGTGGATCAAGAACAAAACCAATGTCATCCTGATGGTGTGCAAGGTATGCAGAAAGAATACGACTCGTTAGTCCACCATTTACTTGTACGGGTGCATGCCGTTTATTATCTTTACCATGAAATGTGAATTCCAGCAGATCAGCATATTTGGTGCCGACAATGTTTGACCAAAAGAGGCTCCCAAATGTACTTGAAAATGGGAATCGTGTCAAAAAAACTGTTGGGCTTTCGAGAACCTTTCCTTGGCTTCAAGAAAATCAGTTGAAGAAATTCGAAAACTCCTACAAAATTCAGCTCATGATCAAAAAAGAAAAAATGAGTTTGAAAAAGACCAACTTTTACAAAGACTATCTACTCTCGTTAAACAGCTAAAACTTGATTTCCAAAAGCTTGAACAATCTATAGAGAATAGTTCCAAATTTTTATTAATTAAGGCAGAGTTCCAAACATATGTTAGAGATATTTTAAAAGAAGTTGATAGGGAAATCAAACCATCATTCGCCGAACAACCTCAATTTGAGAATCCAAAAATCAGTTTTTCACAATACCCTGATTTTCGTGATGAAAACTTGTACCAACTTCAGTCTATTGAATACTTACAATCTCTGGTGGAAAACTTTCGTATTGATTCAATCAAGTGGAATGTAACAGCAACCGCGCGTTATCGGAGTGAAGGTAATCTAATGCGTCACAATTCACCAGTGATTATTGCAATAAATATAAGTTGGAATGGAGAAGCTGATAGCCAATTAGAATATAGTTACACGTATCAGGTAGAGTCTACTAGACCTGTTCCTTACGAATATAATCAAGAAATCATTTCTTTTTATACGGTTAGTACCTTAACAAGCTCATCTCTGGAAGAGATTGCTAGACATTTGTTGTCACAGTTTATTCGGTAGACTTATCACAACAACAAAAAACTCCAACTTCATATCTTGGGGGATACACGCTACTCTAGCACTCCCACAACAATCGTATTCCCCCAGGGATCGTTTGCCGTGAGGACAGTATCGGCAAAATCATGAGGGATTTTGGCTTTTGTCAGTCGTGCTTGGAGCGCGGTGAGGTCGGTTTTTTCTTGCACGAAGATTTCTACTCGTCCCAAACCCAAGCTCGGACTGCGAACACCAGCACCATTACTTTCCCAAACATTCAAGCCAAAATGATGGTGATATTTGCCATCAGAAACGAACAGCGCACCCGCACTCTCGTTCGTAATCACCAGACCAAGATGCGTAACATAGAACATCTTGGCCTGCTCCAGATCACCAACCCGTAAATGAATATGCCCCATTTTTTTGTGCGGTTCACCAGAAGCAACGCCATGTTCGGCAATATACGCGCGCGGATCAATGTACCGACTCCCCATTTGCACCTGACCGTTGCGCCACTGCCAGCCACTTGCATCCTTGTCGAAATAGAGTTCGAGTCCATTGCCCTCTGGATCGATAAAATAAAAAGCCTCACTTACAATATGATCCGACGAACCTTGAAACGTAAAAGGCACGTGTTCCAACATTCGAGCAAGTGTGTGCGCAAGATTGGCGCGAGAAGAAAAAACAATGGCCGTGTGATACAGTCCGGCACTGCCTGGAGGAGCTGGCTGACGTTCTGGAGACGAAATAAGGCGAAGAATAGATCGCTCTTGAGAGCCAAGAACCACGCTTCCCTCTTGCCCACCGATCCGTTGCAAACCCACAAAATCCTCATAGAAGGTTGTCATCGTTTCTAGATCTTGCACGTATAATTCCGTCGCACCCATTTCTAGATGAGATGTGAGCGTCTTCTTTGCAAGCGCCGAAGAAAATGTTGGTGAAAAAGTGACTGCCATAACAATGCAAATTATTATACCTGCAAATGCTAGCACTCGGTAATTCTGAGACTTCATTTTTCACAGTCTAGCACACACAAGACAAAGCAGGCGTTTTTGAGGAAAAATGTTTATACTTATCTTCTGATATGAGTTTCACAACCCCGATGATGCTGCAGTTTGAGCAGATAAAAGCAGAAAACCCTGACTGCCTCATCTTTTTTCGTCTTGGTGATTTTTATGAACTCTTTTTGGATGATGCCTACGTTGGCGCTCGCGTACTTGGAATAACACTCACGGCTCGGCCAAAAGGTCGCGACGGAGACATTCCTATGGCTGGAGTTCCCTATCATGCCTCCGACATGTACCTAGCCAAACTCGTAAAGGCTGGCTATAAAGTTGCGATCTGCGAACAGGTTTCTGATCCCAAAAGTAAAGTCCTGGTTGAGCGCAAAGTCGTGAGAATTGTCACTCCTGGGACAATGACCGATGAAAAAGCACTCGAAAAAAAAGAGAATAATTTTTTGGTATCACTTGCTTTTCACAAGAAAATGGTTGGGTTGGCCGCCGTTGATATAAGCACTGGTGATTTTTTTGTTTCTGAGCTTTCTCAGGGTGACTGGACAAAACAGGTAGCAGACGAATTTTCTAAACTCCGTCCCACAGAATGTCTTCTTTCCCCACAAGACTACAACAATGCGGATATTTTGCAGATGTTAAGCAAACAAGCAGGGTTAAACCTTTCTCGTTTTTCTTCTTGGGATCACTACGCTAAAAAACCGATTGAGACAATGAAAAAACAATTTGGCAATCAAAACATTCGATTGCTAGAAATTGCTGGGCAGGCGGCAACGCTGGAAGCGGCCGCCTGCCTGCTCGGATATCTTGCGGAAACACAAAAGGTTTCGCTTTCACACATCTCACATATCACGCTCCTGAATGAAGAAAATCATGTTCAGCTTGACCGCGCTACACTCACTAATCTCGAAATTTTTACCACGTTACGCGACCAAGAAAAACACGGTTCTCTTTTCCATGTCATCGACGAAACAGTAACTGGAATGGGCAGTCGACTTTTGCGGCAATGGCTTACAAAACCGCTTCGGGATCTTGCAGCGCTCAAAGAAAGGCAAAATGCGGTGAAGTTTTTCCTTACCAGCCGCGATACACGCGATGAGCTTCGTGCTACCTTGTCGAGTGTGAGTGACTTGGCGCGCCTCACGGCGCGCCTCTCCCTCAAGCGTGGAACACCGCGAGATCTTATTGGCCTCAAGCAAACAATCAAAATACTTTCAAGCTTGAGTCAATCCGACCATACAGAAAAACAGAATCGCTACTGGCAGCATTTTCAGGACTGCATCACCTCTCCACAAGCGCAAGAGCTTTTTGCGTACATCGAGAAGCGCATTCTGGACGAGCCAGCAAATGACCTCAAATCCGGCGGCATTTTTAAGCTTGGCATACAAAAGGAATTGGATACTTGGCGCACACACGTCAATACGAACCAAAATTGGCTCAATACTTTTGAACAAAATGAACGAACACAAACGGGTATTTCCTCACTCAAGGTTCGTTTTAACTCCGTCTTTGGATTCTACATTGAAGTGAGTAACGCCAACACGCATCTTGTACCAGATCATTACACTCGCAAACAAACACTCACCAATGGGGAACGCTTCATTACCGATGAACTCAAAAAACAAGAACAACTCATTCTGCAGGCAGAAGAAAAATCAAACCAACTGGAGTACGAACTGTGGCAAGAAACGGTGGAACACATTCTCACCTATCTTCCCTTTCTTCAAGAATTGAGTACGGCTGTTGCCCAGATTGATTGTTTGCTCAGTTTTGCCCAGACAGCTTTTCAAAAAAACTACTGCTGCCCCACCTTGAGCGAAGATGATGCACTCAACATCGTGCAAGGCCGGCACCCAATGGTAGAAACAACGCTTCCTCAAGGGAAATTTGTTCCCAACGACAGCCGACTCAATACGACTACCCACCAACTTCTTCTCATTACTGGACCAAATATGGCTGGCAAATCGGTCTATCTACGCCAAGTTGCCTTGATTGTGCTCCTTGCGCAAATCGGATCCTTTGTACCTGCTCAAGAGGCTCAGATCGGCCTCGTCGATGCTATTTTCGTTCGTTCCGGTGCATCCGATGCCATCACGGCTGGACTTTCCACATTCATGGTAGAAATGGTCGAGACGGCCCACATTCTTCACCAGTCAAGCGAAAAAAGCCTTATCATCATGGACGAAATTGGCCGCGGAACGAGTACCTATGACGGTATTAGTATTGCTTGGGCTATTGCCGAACACCTCGTGACCAATGCACCCCGTGGCGCTAAGACTCTTTTTACCACACACTACCATGAACTCCAAGAACTCGAAGAGCGCTTCCCTGATCGAATCCAAACAAACCAGATGGCCGTGCAACAAACTCCAGATGGTCCTATTTTTCTCCACGCTCTCATGCCTGGTGGCGCACCCCACTCTTTTGGTGTGGCCGTTGCGCAGTTGGCTGGACTTCCGCAGAGTGTTATCCAGCGCGCTTCTCAACTCCTTGTCGAACTCGAAACCCAAAGTGCTCAGAAAAAGGAAGTGCCAACGCTCCTACAAAATCTCAATCTCAATGAAATCACACCACTCCAAGCAATGAGCATCCTGGAATCTCTGCAAAAAGAAGCACGCAATCATGACTAAAATCCAACAACTTCCGCCAAAACTTGTTGCCAAAATTGCGGCTGGTGAGGTGATCGAACGCCCAGCCTATGTGGTCAAGGAAGTTGTGGAAAACGCCCTCGATGCCCAAGCCACTAACATTCTCATCGAAATTGAAAAAGGCGGACTGGAAAGCATTACTATTACCGATAATGGCGAAGGAATGAGTGCTGAGGATCTGCTGCTTTCTTGGCAACAACACACAACCAGTAAACTGCCGCCAGATAGCGACCTCACTCTTATCGAGCACTTAGGGTTTCGCGGTGAGGCTTTGTCGAGTATTGCTGCGGTGAGCAACCTCACTCTTCAATCAAGACAACAAATGTATCCCCATGGAAATATGATTCGAGTACAAAACGGAGAACTGAGGGAAAGCAAGGTTTGTGCCATGGCTCCAGGAACGATTGTCCATGTTGAGCAGCTTTTTGCTGGCTTGCCAGGGCGCCAAAAATTCCTCCGTTCTGCACAAACAGAATGGCTCCATATCCTGCGAATCATCGAAGGACTCGCTCTCGCTTCCCCGCATGTGCATTTTACGCTCCTTCATAACAAAAAAACCATTTTTGATGCACCCATCCAAACTATGATCGAACGTCTTTCTGCTGTTCTTGGTCCACAGGTGGCTGCAGAGTCTTTCACCTTCCAACTCAGTGATCCGTACGCCCAAATTGACGGATTCCTTGGTACTCCTCAACTTTCTTTCCAAACCAATCTGCCATCCTTCTTTATTGTGAACGGCCGTGTTGCCAGGAACGCGACGCTTCTGCGTGCTATCAAAGAGAGCTATCGTGGATTGCTCAAAGTTGAGGCTACACCATTTTTCCTACTTAACATTTCTGTTCCGCTCCAAACGATTGACGTCAATATTCATCCTCGTAAAGAAGAAATTTCCTTTGTGCATGAACGAGAACTGGCAGCTACGCTTAAAGAAAATATTCAATCTACGGCTCGAAACCAAGAACTTTCCTACCAATGGCGAACTCCCAAAGCGGATACCAAAAGTACCGCTGCACAAAACCTTCGCAACGATATTCTCGAACGACTCCGCTCCCACTCACCACAAACACCCATCATGCAACTGCATAATCTCTATCTTGTTGTGCCCACTCCAGAGGGTTTTCTGCTGGTTGATCAACACGCCGCGCACGAAAGAATTCTCTACAATGAGCTCCAGTCTCTGTATGCAGAAAAAAGTGCTCAGCAAGAATCGATCGTTCTCGAAAATCCACCATCCTTCTCTCTACCGCTCTCGCAAAAAGAATTTTTAGAATCTTCTTTACTAGACTTAGAGAAACTCGGCTTTTCACTGCAAAAAACCACAGAAAACACCTATCAACTTATTCGCGCTCCAGAACTTTTGGCAGAGCGCAGTCCTCTCCAGCTCTTTCAAGAGCTTCTCTGCGATCTAGAATCTGGGAAAAAAACCACTATCGACCAACACACGAACCGAACGTTGGCTTTTTTGGCCTGCCGCTTAGCTATAAAAGCGGGCGATCCGCTCACGCAAGAACAGATGCAGAAACTTGTCCAAGATTTGGGAAACACCCCGTCTGGCTACACGTGTCCACACGGACGACCAACGCATATTGTTTTTACACTCAATGAACTGGAAAAAACATTTGGAAGAAAAGAGTAAGTATGAAATGGAAGATTCTTGCCAGCATTTTCGTTCTTCTTTGTATTTCTGCAACAGGCTCTGCTCTTTTACTTACACGGCAACAACCCAAAATTTCCAATATTCCTGTCCACGTTTTGCCAAACACCGTAGCAGACAAAAATCAGCAATCACAGTCCTTTACCATTCTCTTTGGTGGTGATTTGATGTTCGATCGCTCTATTCGCCAAAGTATGGAGAAAAATGGGGAGGACTTTATTTTGTCACCACTAGAAGACATTCTCGCCCAACATGATTTAGTTATTGCCAATCTCGAAGGACCAATCACCACTTTTCCTTCCAAAAGTGTTGGATCGGCCGTGGGTTCAACGAATAATTTTATTTTTACCTTTCCAACATCGGTTGCGCCTCTGCTCAAGAAATATCATTTCACTCATCTGAGCCTTGCAAATAATCACATTCACAACTTTGGAGCAGAAGGAATCGATCAAACAAAAAAGTTTCTTCATGAAGCAGAATTATCTTCTTTTGGAAATACTGGCCAAGAGAAAACACCAGAAGAACGTGTGCTTATTTTCTCTCATGAAGGAAGAAATATTGCCCTTGTAGGAATAAATCAATTTTCTGCAGACGGTTTTCGCAAAGGTGAAGAAGATATTGTGTATGCAAATCAAAAAACCGACCTTGTCATTGTCCTGCCACACTGGGGCAATGAATACCAAACTCATTCCGGTAAGGTGATTGAGGAATATGCTCATAATTTAGTAAATCTTGGAGCAGATCTCATCGTAGGATCCCATCCACACGTCATTCAGCAGACCGAAACCTATCAAGGGACTCCCATCTACTACTCACTTGGTAATTTTGTTTTTGACCAATACTTTGAACCGGCTGTTCGGCAGGGACTGTTACTCAGTGTAACCGTTGAGCCAGATAATCAGTTTACTTTTGAGGAAATCGCCATAGAGCTTAAGCCAAACGGACAAACCGTTCCTGTGCAAAAGACTGATCAATAACTAACGAGTGTAGTATATCGTTTCCGTAATAGAGGGATGAAGAAGCGTTCCGTTTTCAGGCTTCTTTCCTCTTAAGAAACGTTGAATGCTCTCAAAGTCCTCCGCATGTCCGAAGAAAACGGCTGGTGCTTCCGTCTTTTGTGCCTGAAGCCTGCTGGTGGCGACTGGATCGATCGTTACATTCATGCCAGAACGGAATTTACCAGGATCATCAAGTAAAACTCCCTCCTGCACCAAAGTTGTTACGTTGGATTCCTTGATTGGTCTGGCAGACTCGTCTACACGAGGATCGGCTGTAAACATCCGCCAAACATTGGAGAGAATAACAATCTGAGCTTCTAAGCCTCGCATGGCAAAAAGCTCTGCCGCTGTGACACCAACAGTATCTGTGGATTGGCCAATTTGCAGACCTCCTAAAGTGATAGCAAACTCCTCTTGTCGACAAAAAAGATCGGTAGCAGATTTTACGTCGTGAGGAACATGAATCTCGGTAGAAAAACCAGATTCACGAATAACCTCATTCATCTGCGCGGCGTGCTCGCGGAGCGCCTGCATTCCAACAACGTCCTTCTCAGCTTGTGTTTCCACTTGGGCTTGCAAACGACGAACACGAGGTCCACCGCCAATCACAAAAGCAGCATGTGCAAAACGTTTGGTAAAATCCTTGCCCAAAGCGGCAAAAAAATTGAGAAGATACTCTCGATTGGCACCATCCTCATTAGTAGCCGCGGATCCACCAAACTTTATTACAATTGCACGCTCTTTACTCATACTCTCAACTTTCCTGTCGGAGATAATACCCCAACAACTCGTCAAAGGAAAGACTCACTCTATTGCTCACCAAAAGGAACAAGTTTCTTGATGGAGTCAATAATATGCTCTGAACGGCTAATCCGAGATTCTTTGTATAAACGGGTAAGATAGTAGGCAGCAAAAAGGCTGATCAAACTCACCAAAACAAACAACACCTGAAACCCAAAGCGTAGCGCAATCACGGAACCAAGATAGGCACTACTGGCCGTGGCAATACCAACACAGAGATCAGCGAGAGACCAAGAAAAGCCAACCTGTTTTTTGTCTGCAAAGCGTGTAAAAAGAACACGCCAGGCCGGAATGACCAACGAGTTTGCCGCGCCTTTGAAAAACTCCAAAATATAAATATGGACAACACTCGTGGCCACAATGTAAAAAAGTGGCAATATCGCAAGCGTTGTTGTTCCAATGAGAACCGAATAAAACTCGTCCTTTTCGCCCTTAATTTCATCGAGGAGCCAGCTAATAGGAATAACACTAAAGACGCGCGCTAGCCAATAAATCGCGACGTTAATGCCGATCGTTTGTAGTGTTGCACCTGGGATATTCTCTAAAACAAAAATGCTAAAAATGGGAGAAATGAGGCCAAGGCCAAAATACAGGAAGAGATCTGAAAGCACAAGCGTAGAGATAGCAAAGTTCAGGTTTTTTCGAAATATTTTCATAGATCTGTACTATTATTCCCGATTTCTTTTGGGATGCAAGGACTCGGACTCCGCTTGTTTTTGTGCTAGTATAGAGGCAGAAAAATATGATCAAGACAAAGCGTGTTTATGATCCTCCCTCTCCCCAAGATGGATATAGAATTCTTGTAGACAAGTTGTGGCCTCGTGGAGTTTCCAAAGAAGATGCTCGCGTTGATCTCTGGGCAAAAGAGCTTACTCCAAGCACGGAACTTCGACAGTGGTACCAACATGACCCACAAAAATGGGACGTCTTCCAACAAAGATACCTTTATGAACTCACTCATTCAGCGCAAGCGCAAGAGACTCTTCGCACACTAAAGCACGAACACAAAGTGATCACTTTCTTGTACGCTGCCAAAGATACGGAACATGCACATGTGCGCGTTTTGCAGTCCTTTGCCGAAAAACTCTAGAACTTACTTTTTGATGGTGACAAAAGCACCTGTAAACCCACAAAAACAAAAGAAGTAGCCAGGAACATTTCGGCTGATTCCTCTAGAGTAATAAGCGCAAAATACACTCCTTGCGAATACAACCCTGACGAACCAAGAACCTCCGTAATAAGCGCCACAAAAATACAAAGAATACTCACAATAATTACCTGGAAATTCTCTCGCAAAGTGGTTTGGAAAACGCGCAGCCAATACCCAATCCACAGGATAAAAAGCAAAATAAGAGGGACATAATAGAGAATCCAAAGCGATGAGCGATATCCCATCTGCAAAGAAACCGTTACCACTTGATTCGGATGCAGCCAGGAGAAAAGAGAAAAAACTCGATAGATGTTTTCGTGAATCTGAAAAAGCTCATCAAATCCCAAAGCCACCATCGCAAAAGAAAGCGGCAAAACAAAAAAGCGAGTGCGCTCTTTGCTTCTCCAAAAAAGTGAACCCAAAAGCAGGAGAAAACCAAAAATGATGAGCTTACTCGATTGGTAAACGGTAGGAAAATTGGCCTCGTAATCGAGGTGCCAAAAAAGAAAAAAGCGTCCAATAATAAGGTGCAAAAGAATCACCAGAAAATCGAGCGTCACAAAGAAACGAAGTACAGATCGCGGCTCCAGTGCCGAGAAAATCTTTTTCACTTTGGTAGTATACGCGCTAACGACCCTCAGTTGAAGGCGGTTCTGATTCTGGCGGTACAGGAGGATTAAGGTTTTCTGACTTTTCCCAGGTTGGCACACTTTCCTCTTTTGGCGAGAGAACGTTTTTCGCCAAAGGATCTTCCTTCTTGCGGCGACGACGCCAAAGCAAGATAAAGAAAAAAATCAGAACAAGAAGGAAACTGAGACTGCCTAAAGCAAAGAATGTCCCTACAATGCCACGACCGCTCGAACGACTTTGTGCAGGCACAGGCTGATTCGTTGGCTCAACATCTTGAGAAGGAGGTATCTCACCATTGCTCGTCGGATCAGCAGAAAGCGTGGCTTCGGGATCAAAGATCCAACCAGAATCCTCTTCATCCATCCCCTCTCCTTGGCTCACAGAAACATCACGGCCAGAAGAACCAGATTGCCCAGAAAGTGCAGACGTATTCGTCCCAATCGTCGAAGCCCGTGGCGTAGGAGTAGCACAAGAACAGCTCTCAGATTCGGCACAAGCCGTCTTGCGACAGCGTCCATTATGACAAAAACTATTGGCCTCACATTGAGCATGGCTGGAACAAGCAGAGTTACACGCCAAAACAGTAACACCGCGAGCATCGGCAACGGCGGTAGGCGTGGGAGTAGCCGTTAATCCATAGGCGCGAAAACGAGGTATAGGGGCAGCGAGTGAGTCATTACCCGTATTGGGAGCAATTGTCTGTGTGTCGGTATGAAACTCAAGCGTTACTTCACCTTGAGGTTGAATAAACTCAAAATGTCCAAGTACCACCTGAGAATCGCCACTATTATATGGTGTTCCGAGAGGGTTGGCCGAGAAAGCCATGAGGAAACGCTTGCCACCAGAAAATGCCTCCGTTTGGGAAGAAATAAGCTCTAATCCCGTCACCGAACTTGGAGCAAAAATAACGTCCGATAATGTAGCATGCCGCATCTCCACCACGACCTGAACCGCGTCAACAGGAGCCGATTGGGTTGAAAAACGCAAAGGAACGCGCTGCCGTTGGCCAACTACTTGAGAAACCTCTGATGGCGCACCGAGCTCAATTTTGGCGACACCGCCAGAAGCAACATACGCTTGATTGCGGTTATCAAAAC
This sequence comes from uncultured Pseudomonadales bacterium, assembly GCA_964460975.1. Lineage (GTDB taxonomy): Bacteria > Patescibacteriota > Microgenomatia > UBA1400 > UBA1396 > CAYWTN01. The sequence goes on along the minus strand of CAYWTN010000006.1, from coordinate 41,840 downwards.
TTGCTTCTTCTTCATTCACTTGGCGAGTCAGAAAAAAGAGGCCAACCAACACAAAAAAAACCGTACACAAAGTTGCCACGGCAATAACCATCTGGCGCGGTTGGCGCATTATAGAACGCAAACGATTCATCTCCTTTCATCATAACGATTCTTTCGCTACAATACCAGAGTGAAACGTTCATTTTTCTCCCTCCCATCGGCAACAATGATGGTTGCAACTGTTTTTTTCCTCTTCCTTGTTGGAAGCGCTTTCCTTTCACCAGCCCCTGTAACGGCCGCCAAAACGAACTTCACGATCCGCCAAGATGGCGTACTTCTCAAAGAAGGAACTCCCTTTTTCCCGTTCGGTTTTTACCACGTCTCTGATCACCAGAACCGATATGGGGCCAAACTCGCAAGCGATGTCGAAAAAATGGGTCAAGCAGGGTTTAACCTTATCCAGATGGGCGTGACCTATACCAATGGCATTCAGGATTCTGCCCAAGCTCGCCAAAAGGCAGCCGAGTATGACATGTACGTTTTGGGAACCTACTACCGCCCGAGTTACCAAACATGGGCACAGCAACTCAAGGATGAGTCCACCTATCTTGGCTGGAACACGCTCGATGACTTTAACTTCCCCTACAACAATCCCAAAATGAATCCCACCCAAGCCAAAGCTGAGGCCGACCAAATGCGCAACGCTGCCCTCGCCGCTGGCGCCCCGGCTCTTATTTACGGTTCTGGTGGTGGTTACCCTTTCTCGGCCAGTAGTACGAGTATTAAGCACCGCTTTGGTGAATATAAAGATGCCATGGATATTTTTGGTGTGCAAACGTATCCCATTAGCAACACCGATGGCGCCTTTGCCAATGCCCCGCTTGAAGAAAATATCGCCTACCTCAAGTACTCCAAGCAGCAGCTCCCAGAAAATAAGCCACTCTTTGCCAATACCCAAGCCTTTGCCTGGTCTGGTGGTCGTTACCCCAATGCCGTTGAGACCAGAAACATGACTTGGGCAGCCGTTGTCACTCGTATGGAAGGTATTTTGGCCTACTCCTATTGGGAAGAAAGTGGCGACTTATCTACCAAAACAGAGCTCTGGGATGAGTGGAAAAAACTTCGTAGCGACATTAACGGAGACCTCGTTCGCGCCTTGCTCGATGGAAAGTATACCTACACAGACACCAACGCCAGCGCTTTTGGGACTCCTCGTATTCACGCTGCTACTTTTGAACACAATGGAAAAGTCTTTGTGATTGCCATGAACACCAACTCACAAAATGCCGTAACCACGAATAACCAGATCCCACTGCCTGCCAATACACAGCTTTCGAGTAAACAATCACTTTTTGCTGGCGATAATCGCTACCAGCACACGCTCGACACCGCCACGAGCGGCTCGCAATCGTACCTCAACGGTACGCTCGCCGCCAGTGGAATCGCTGCCTATGTTTTCACTACTTCTGGATCGCAACCATCAGCTTCTCCCACGCCATCACCAACACCGAGCTCCGCCCCCGTGGCCACGCCTACTCCACAACCAACCACTACACCGAACCCAGGCGTTACCCCCATCCCAACGCCCACGCCAGGAACGGGTGGCAGCTGCCGATCCGATTTCAATAATGACAAAAAGGTTGACCGCGCCGACTATCTTATTTTGGGAGCGAACTTCTTTAAGAAAAACTTGAGCAACGCCAAAACGGATCTCAATGCCGACGGAAAAGTGAACATCCGCGATCTGGCAATCTTCTTGCAAGACTATCTCAAGCCCTGCCCTTGAGAATCATTGAGAACTTAGAGAAGTGAATCGCCCGCGGTAATACTGAAGCGCTCCGCAGCACTTTTTCCTTGCACCACCAGCTCAATAAAGCGGCGGTCTCCCAAACCAGAACTTCCCACAATGAGTCCAGGTTCACCGTTGGGAACATCTTTGAGACGATAGTAGCAAGGAATTTCGCCGAACTTGGTCTGCATAACGCCGCTAGCACGGTAATCGATTTCTTCTGCCCAGACAGTGGTCTTACAGTTACCAAAATTGTCTACCCACCAAACAGCTTGGGGAGCTGAGAAAAGCTCACTTGTTGAAAGCGTTTCGGTTGGCAAAGCTAGACCATCGGCATGCCACTTAGCTACACGAGGAAGAAACTCGTAGCTTCGGAACTGCGTATCAATAATTTGCTGAGCCAGCGCCTCATCAATCTGATTTTCTGAGCGCAAAAATTGCATAACGGTTGGGATATCAAAAACATGAACGGTGTCAACGATGCCATACTTCTTGGCGAGAGAGAGCGTTAATCCGTCAACCGTAGCAAAAACGGTCATATTCTTATGGGTAAAGTAACCAAAAGGTGTTCCATTGGGCCATTTTTTTGCTTTTCCGTGTCTGGGAGCGACGTTTGCCAGAATAATACCTTTGGCATCGCCAGCGGCATCGAGGGTGTCGATAATATTGCCAGCGGCCTCGATATCACTCTGCACACCAACCAAAGAAACCGGCGCCGAAAAGAGGC
>CAYWTN010000006.1:33100-39335 GCA_964460975.1 uncultured Pseudomonadales bacterium | reverse complement strand
AGCGCGAACCGCCTGACGGTTCATGGCATTAGGGTCTCGGCAATCATTGATGATCGAAATAAACATAGGTGACTATTGTAGCAACGACCGAGTTATTTGTCCTCTTGGCCAAATTTTGGCAACCCACCAGGCAGGGACTTCGTTTTCTTTGCTACAATGCCGGTACATGATCGCCTTTCAACCGACAAATTTGCGGCAGTACTTAGGAAAAAAAACACTTGTTGTTCCAGAGGGAACGGCGCATTTTTTCTATGCTTCCTGGGAAGATGCGCTTTGGGATCTTCTCCAATTCTGGAAGATTGGAAAGAAGGGAAAACCAGCTACGGCACTCGTGCCAGAGTTTTTTTGCGGCGATGTTGTGCAGAACATGACCCAACACTCCTTAGAATGCCTCTGGTATCCCTGTGACAAAAACTTTGCCACCGATCCCCATGTTTTTCGGCGCTGGCTCACAAAACATCAACCGCAAGTGGTGGTCATTTTTCACGCCGTGGGAATTACCAATCCCCTTTTGGCACAAAAAGATATTTGGCTTTCGGCCTTGCCACACGATGCCATTCTTATCGAGGACTCTGTTCATCGGGTGGTTGATCCAGCTGAATTACATTTTCTCTGTGAGCGACATGTTGTCATGGACAGCTTGCGCAAAGTCGTGCCGTTGCCAGGGAGTAATGTGTATGGCCAGCGCGCAGCGCTGGCCCAGCTCAAGCCGACTCCTTGGTGGAAAACTCCAAGGTATCAGGTTGGTGTGTATGGCTGGTGGTGCTTCTTCCAGATACTCCTCAGTTTGCGACTCTACCGATTAGCCGAGCGAGCCATGCTCGCGGGATATGACGTTATTGGAGATAGTGGTCGCGCAGGCGCGGGCTGGTTCCCAGCCCGCGCCTGCGCCCTCAAACTCAACATTCCCAAGATCGAGAAGTGCAAACACGAACAAGGAGCACTGTACCGCAAAGGGCTTTCCCCTCTTTGGGAAGATCCTCATTTTTTCCTCCCCAAATTTCCTCATAGCGATACAAAAAAATTGCGAGGCTTCCCCGTCGGACTCGAGCGAGATATTGCCGAACCATTCCTCCAAAAACTGCGCCAAAAAGGGCTTCTTGTCCGTTTTGAACTTAACGACAGCCCCTGGAGCCAGAAACAAAAAATCATCTACCTTCCCATGGGGCCGCACCTCAGGCACGAGGAAATTAACCAAGTGGCTCACGTGGTGCGCCAAACCATGCAAGAACTCGTGGCTTCCACTTTCGCAGCAAAAGCAAACGGTTCTGATAAAGCGTGAAGACCGCATTACACGCGAGCAAAGGCATACAGTACGGTTCATCGATAAAAAATAACAGTGCTACAGCCATGAGAAATCCAAGCACACCGCCAAAAAGATACTGTTGCTTTGGTAAGATGGGCGAGGTCTTTGGCTCTGAGCCCATGGCAAAGAAAAAGAAGAGGAGCGTTCCTTCGGCCAAGAGGAAAAAAGGATTTGCTCGCAGTAAGACGAGATAAAAAAGCGCAAAAACAGACATTCCCATCGCAGAAATTCGCCATTTTTTATACGATTGCACTACAAAACCCAACACCGGCAGAGTGAGGAAAAGGGTGGCAATGCTCCAGCCGCCCCACTCAATTGGCAGTCTCGGTGCAAAGCTTACTCCCCACCAACCTGGATAGAGGTCAAAAAAGGTCAGTGCTACAGCGGCAAAAGCGGCGGGATTAAAAATAGGACCCGTTGCCACGCGCACAAAACGTCGACTCAACTCTGCTACTATTCCCAAAAAAAGAAAACTCCACCAGGGAAGAAGGGGGTCGAAAAGCAAGAAGAGAATGGAAATCGTAATGAAGTGATACTCCCAACGTGGCTTGCGAATGGCTGAGCGAAAAAACACAAAATTGGCGAGCAAACCAGGAATGGCAAGCAAGAAAAAATGCCACACTTGGCCCAACCAAAAACTGAGGTCAAATGAACCCCAACTCGCACTCGCTAGAAGAAGCATGGCACAAAGGTACAGAACAAAAATTTGTATTGGCTTGAGCACAAAAGTCATGTTACCATTCTTACTCTCGTGGAAAAAGAGCAACGAGACAGGGGCACGCATTGTATGTCAAAGACCACTATCATCGCACTGGGCTTCATTCTCACTTCGGCTATGCTTTTTACCGCCTGTCAGCCTGGCAATCAGCAAGAGACTGCTTCTCCAGCTCCTCAAAGTATTGAAGAATCGGTAAATACTGGCAGCAACGATCAAACAAGTCCTCAAGATGCGCAGGAACTCAACACCGTAGAAACCTCAAGCAGCACTTCTCCGCATATCGAAACGAGTTATGTCTCTCCCGCAGGCGAAGAAAAGGTATCATTTACCCTCACGGTTGATGGCCAAGGAACGATTACCGATGCCCAAACGGGGGTTTTGGCAAAATCGCCTATCTCCAAAATGCGCCAAAACAGTTTTGCCAAAGATCTCCCAAGCGCTCTAGTGGGAAAAAAGCTTGCCGATCTTTCGAGCATCGATCGCGTGGGTGGATCATCCCTCACAACGGGAGCTTTTAACAAGGCTTTGGCTGAGCTCAAGGCACAACAGTAATCTCCTCATTCCATGCAACACCAGGCGTTTGAAGCCATCGGAACGCAGTGGAGTATTCTCATCGATACCGAAAAAGATGTCTCAGATGTTTTTGTTCATTTAAGGAGAGAAATTGATCGACTCGACTCTCTCCTCTCCCGTTTTATCGCCACGAGTGAAGTCTGCCGCCTAGCTCAGCAACCAGCGGGTGAATACGATATCTCTCAAGATCTGGCTCATATTCTTCAGGCTGGCAAAAAACTTGAGATCATAACGCAAGGAAACTTTAATCTGGCAATCGGCACCATTATGGAGGCAGCTGGATATGATGCGCAGTACCAACTTTCTCTGGCTCCTGAGCACATTGCAGAACCGCTTTATCCTTGGAGTGTTCAGGGAAACAAAGTGAGCGTGAGCGGCCCAACACTTTTTGACGTGGGCAGTATTGGCAAAGGCTACATTATTGATGCCGTTGCTCAGCTACTTCTTGAGGCGGGATTATCCTGCTTCCTTATCGATGCGGGCGGCGACATGTTTGGAACACAGAAAGCGGGCGGCGAACCCTGGCAAATTGCGCTCGAGTGGCCCGGGAAACCCGAACTGGCGCTGGGAACACTCGCTTTACAGCAGTCTGGGTTCGCCGCCTCAGACACTCACCGCCGAAGCTGGAAAAACTGGCATCACCTCATTTCTGCCCAAACGCAAAAGCCTCTCACGCATCTCTCTGGCTGTTTTTCGGTTGCTCCAAGTGCTTTTTTGGCCGATCAAACTACGTCGGCCCTCAGCTTTTTGCCTCAAAAAGATTCCTATCAATTTCTCACCGAAACTTTTCAGGCAGAATACCTTGTTCTCCTTACCTCAGGGAATGCGCTTGCCAGCCCTCATTGGCAAGGAAAATTCTTCTAAACCCCTGGAAGGTTAAACCCTCCAGGTTAGGGCTTCTTTTCTTTGAGAAAATCTTCGAGCAGTAAAAAGTTTCCGGCTTGCCAACCATCTTTGTGTTTGTGATGAAAACGATTCAGAAAACGGGTCATGCTCTCCGAACGTTCAATCAGGAAGGACGAGGCCACGAGCGTGAGAAAAATATTTGTCACAAACCAATACACCAAATATTCCGGCGAAAACCGTGGGTTAAACAAAAAGTACGCAATCACCAAGATGGTAAAACCAAGACCAAAACCGATCTTCATGAGTCGCATAAACGCATTTTTGGTAAAGTTGGAAAGCATAACTGAGGCATAACCGAGCAGGCCAGCAAACCAACCAAGACCAAGCAGAACAAAAAACATTTTCTTATCCATCTCTACGTCGATGGGGAAAAGTATGTTTGTAAGCGCCAAAAGCACGAAGAGCATCATGATGAGATAGTACATAAATGTGTGCGAAATCCAGAGATGAAACTTCTCGGCATGCTCGATGATGTCGTAAAGCGGATCACGACGAACTTTAATCTCAAACGTCTTGGTGAGTGAGTGAATCGCTACAAAAGCAGAAATATAAAGGAAGATAACGGAAAAAGCGCTATCAATCACAAAAAGCTGCGTATCATTGACTGGTGCACCGATTTCGTTGCGGGCAAAATACAAAAGAAACGTTTTCATCCACAAAAACATGATGGGAATGAAAACGAATGCGTAGAGAAACTGCACAATGTCGAGTCGTAAGAACTCACGCTTCCCTACGTGTCGGTACAGTAAAAAAGTGATGACAGCCGTGGCGAGCGGAACAATGATCAAAACCGGAAGCATAACCCTCTATTTTAGAGCCAAGCCGCGCCAAGCTCAAGTAACTCACTTCTTCCGCGCTCTTTCCAGGCCCACCAGTACTCATATCCCCAGGCTAAAGTTGCCGAGGCTGGCAGAGAACGGGCATAGGAAAAATTTTCTTGGAGCTGCTCTGGATTCATGCTTTTGGGCCAAACATCCCAAAAATCCCGACTATTCTTCTCCCACGGTTCCGCCTGAAGCTCCGCAATCCAAATAGGTACAGGTTGCCGAGAAATCCATTCTCTGAGCTGCTCGGCTGAACGATCGGGGCCGCGATGATGAGAACCCAAAAACGATTTGAGAAGAAACTGCTTTGGATAGAGGTCGATTCCGATCACATCGGCCAGCGGAAGAAGTTTTGCAACTGAGTTGCGTTTTCTTTCGTCATTGCCCCACACAGTGAGCATGACTGGTCGAGCGTCCAGTGAGCGCACGAGTGCCACTTCACGTTGCAAAAGTGGAAAAGGAATGGTCTCATTTTCTGGTCCACTGGGATCGATGGGTTCATTTTCTACTTGCCACAACAGGATATTTTTGTGTGAAGAAAGTTGCTCCACCGCTTTTTGCACAAAACGGAGCAAGCGCGTTTCGCGCTGGGGGCGCGAGAGCCACGCTGGCCAGAAGAATTCTGGCCAGCGTGGCGCCTTGGCGCCAATGGTCAAGACCACTGGCACTCGCGCCCCCGCCGCCTGCTGCAGCAAATATTCAATAATCGAAAAATCGTACTCCCCTTCTTTTGGCTCACACTCGTCCCAGTACACACAAAGCCGTATCACCCCAGGCTGCAAAGAAAGCAAATATGTAAAAGCTGGTGCCACTTCGCAACCGTACTCGTGCATCACACGATGAGAAAAGGTAACTCCGAGCCGTTCACCATTCCCAGAAACAAGGGAAGATGAAGACGCGCTCACTCACTCCTCCTGAACCGCCAAGACGGCAGCCGCAATTCGTTCAGCCAAGCCAGGAGTGAAAGGATCGGGAATAACTTCATCGGCCGTTGGCTGCTTCACTTCTTGCGCCAGCGCCAACGCCGCCGCTTGCTTCATTTGGGGATTGATCTTGGTGAGGCGCCCATCAATAACGGCACGGAAAATCCCCGGGAAAGCCAATACATTATTAATCTGATTCTTAAAGTCGCTGCGCCCCGTAGCAATAACCGTGGCGCCGCCCGCCGCTGCCAAATCGGGCATAATTTCTGGAACGGGATTTGCCAAAGCAAAAACAATAGCGTCTGGAGCCATACTTTCCACCATGGACTGCGAAATCGTTTCGGGTCCAGAAACGCCAATCACGACATCGGCGCCCGCGATCACATCGGCGAGAGAGCCTTCTTTTCGCTCATGATTAGACACCGCCGCAAAAGCAGTCTTGTAAGCATTGAGCCCTTGTCTGCCTGGAAAAATCGCTCCCACGCTGTCTACAACAATCACATCGCCAACTCGCTGAACTCCAGGAACCAACTCATAAGCACCGTCGCGGTACTCCACTCCAAGCAACATGCGAGCGGTTGCCAAACCAGCGGCACCGGCACCAACAATCACGACTTTCAAGTCCTCAAAAGTCTTCTCCACCACTTTGGCCGCATTATGCAGAGCCGCCGTGACCACAATGGCTGTTCCGTGTTGGTCATCATGAAAAACGGGAATACCCAGATCCTGCAAAGCATCCTCAATCTCAAAGCAACGCGGTGCCGAGATATCTTCCAAGTTAATTCCCGCAAATGTTGGCGCTACTTGTTGCACAAAACGAATAATTTCTTGAGGATCCTTGGTATTGATCACGAGCGGAACAGCATCAACACCGCCAAACTCCTTGAGCAAAAGCGCCTTGCCCTCCATCACAGGCAAAGAGGCTTCTGGGCCAATATCACCAAGTCCCAGCACCGCCGTCCCATCCGAAATCACCGCGACCGTC
>CAYWTN010000006.1:0-33090 GCA_964460975.1 uncultured Pseudomonadales bacterium | reverse complement strand
GTCCGTCCCCGCCAGGTGAGGTCGAATGAACGACTCACATCCTGAGCAATCACTCGACAAGGCTCGGCCACGCCGGGGGTATACGCCAGCGAAAGTTCCTCACGATTGCGTACCGAAACGCGCGAAAGAACGCCCAACTTCCCCTGATTTTCTTGGTGCATCTGCAAAGCAGCCTGATAAACATCCGACATATACTTCATTTGTACCACAAAGAGAGAGTTAGAACCAGCTTTTTCGCTCAAGTTGGTGCTCTGGAACATAGTAAAAGAACATCGCCGGAACATCTTCCACGAGGTACTTTTGGAACTCAAAATACATCACTTTGCGCTTCTGCTGATCGGTCTCTTTGCGTGCGTCCTCAAGGAGCTTATCCACGCGCGGGTTCTGATAAAACGAAAGATTATCAGCCTGGTTTGAGTGCCACCAAGAATACTGGTCAGGATCGGCCGGAATTTCTCGTCCCACCAGAAGTGCCTGCATATCGCGAACGTCGCGAACCAAACCAACTTCCACATCTATAGCGTAGTTTCCACAATCTTGCTGCAGTTCACCATCAGCCCCAGAACGACCAGACTCACAGCGCAAACGAGACTGTTCACCAACATTTTCCCAATCTTGAGCAATCTGTTGAGCAAGATCAAAAAGGCCTACCGTTGTATCAAGACGAAGCTTAAGCGGCTCACGCGGTTCTGCCCGCATGTAGAGTTCTACCGCGCGCGCTGGGTTATACAGAAACGCATTCACCTCATCCGTGGCATTATATGCCCAAGAAGTAGGCGCAATAGGACTCAGCGCGCGCAAAAGCTCATCATCGGCATCTGGCTTACGCGTTCCGTAATGCAGTGCTTGGCGCACTTCACGGCTCAAGTTGGGGTCGGCCGTATTAAAGAGCAGGACAACGTACTGATTGAGCTGAATTTTGGTATTCACGGCATAGCGCTCAAGCTCTTCGGGAAGCATGTCCGCCGTAGAACTCATATTTTCGAGACGATCCACCTGTCCCAATCGAAAAGCAGTGAGGGCTTCACGCTCTCCAGGGAAAAACCGATAAATGAGGCGTTCTTTTGTATTTTCAATGACAAGCTGCTGCACAAAAGTGCTGTTGTAGCGAATACTTACCAGGCTGTACTCCCCCAAACCAACAATTTTTTTCTCATTCCAAAAACCAAAACGCTTGGTCACGACTTCACGAAAAAGTGGCTGTGAAACCACAACGGGGAACGGTGAGTAAGCGTCTTCAAGACGAAAAACGATCTCATTTTCATTGCGAATCGTTTGCACATCAGAGAAGTTGTAGTCTACATCTTGGCTCGAAAAGGCTTTGCCATCCTGCCATTTAAGATCTGGTCGTAAAAGAAAACGAAAAACCTTGCCATCTTCCTCAACGCTCCAACGCTCGGCCAAAACAGGAAGAGGGCGACCTTGGTCATCGAGAGAAGTGAGACCAACACTCATTTTTTCTCTTATATCAACGGGCAAATCGAGCCAAGTATACAAACCAACTCGGCCAATATACTGTGTTTTTTTCTGTTGTGGCAACAAAACCATGAGACGAGGGAAAAACCAAACAATCGCGATGCCAGCCACGGCGCCCAAAAGAAGGATCTTCTTATACTTCTGCCAAAATGCCTGGATATACCAGACGGAAGTTCGCCAGCTAATCATAGTTTTCTAGCGCAAGAGCGCAATGTTCACTACTACAAACAACGCAAGAATGACAAAAGTGGCGCGGTACACAATCTTCTCCACACCGCGACGAGTATGGAAGTTCTCACCACCAGACATGAGGCCACCACCAGCAAAAAGTCCAGACTCACCAGCCTGAAGCAGAATGCACGTAATGAGGGAAAAAGAAAGCAGAATATGAAGAATAATCAGTGGGTTCATACCGCCATTTTAGCACGACTCTCTGGGAACCCACTAGATGAAGCCGCCAAGAAAAGTCTGAAGCAATGAGAGGAAGAAAGAAACCGCCACCACACTCCAAAATTCATTAAACGTAATGCCCAGCAACGTAAACGGAGCAATCTCAAAACCAGGAACGAGCCACATGGCTATATAGAGCACAATGACATTTATAATCCAGCCAAAAAGTCCGAGAGTAACAACATTTATTGGCAGAAAAATAATCTTAAGAAATGGACGAACGGTGGCATTGAGGAGAGCCAGAACGATTCCTGCCAACAAAAGCGTTACGGTATTTGCCACCGAAACGGCCGGTAAAAACCAACTCAAAAGGAGGATCGAAAGAATAGTTACAATACAAGCGCGCAGAAATGATTTCACCTCACCATTACAGCATAATATCTCGTTTGTGCAATCGCTTCTTCACACCCTTCTTGGCGAATCGATGCGCCTCATCCCGAATTTGCGCCAGGAGCAAACCCGCCTGACCAAGCTCCGAAAGCGGAATGAGTACAAAGCCCTCTTGCGTCCAGATTACCAATCGATCCGGATCCTTAGCCAAAGAAACAACGGGCGTTGTCCAACTCCAAACCTCGCGCACCGCATTGAGCTGGCCCTTGCCGCCATCAATAAGGAGGAGATCGGGAACGCCCCAGTCGGCATGGTTTTGTCGGCGAGTGAGAACTTGGCGCAGCATTCCGTAGTCATCAGGAGTGTCCTTTTTGCGAATATGGAACGTTCTATACCCTGCACTTTCTTGCAATCCGTCCACAAAACAAACGAGAGAAACCACCGCCAGCTTTCCCTGAAAATTACTCACATCATAGCCTTCTATGCGAATCGGCTGCCAAGCTTCTGGCAAATCGAGGTGTTCGCGCAGAACTTTTGCCAATTGGGCGGTTGCCTCTACGCCAAAAGCGGTGCGCAAGCGCGGTAAGGCAATATCTGGACTCACTCGGTAGTTAGGATCGGTCACTTTCTCGATAGCATCATGCTGACGACGCAAGTACTCCGCCTCCTCAAAGCGTTGGTTTTGCGCGCTCTCGGCAATATCTTGCCGGAGCGCGCGCAAAATAGTTCCCGTCTGTCCACGCAAAAATGCTTTCAGTCGCTTCATGTCTTGACGATACTCTTCTGCAGAAATCAGACCAACACACGCGCCGGAACACTGATCGAGATGATAGTAAAAACAGGCTCGCCCAGTTTGGCTACGCTTTCCGGCCAATGAACACCAACGGAAAATGGGTCGAATACTGCGCAAGACATTGCGAATAAGATACGCCGAGGAAAAGGGACCAAAAACGTCTCCTTCAACGAGACCTAAATCGAGCTCTCGACGGCGAACAGTGATCACCCGAGGAAAATCGTCTTTAGTAATGACAACGTACAGAGGAGATTTGTCATCCTTAAGCAAAATGTTAAAAGGCGGCTGGTAACGACGAATAAGCTCTGCCTCAACAAAAAGGGCTTCCAGTTCTGACTGACGAACTTCACAGGTAACCGAAACGGCTTCCTCCACGAGTCGCTGCTTATCCGGGGCAAGTCGCGCATATTGACGATACTGCGCAATACGCTTCTTGAGATCTTTAGCCTTTCCGACGTACAGGACGGAACCGTCGTGCGACAAAAACCAGTACACTCCCGGCGATGAGGGAAAGGAACGCGACGCTTCCACCCAAGACCACCCACCGCGCAACGGGGCTAACGAAGGATTTTCTGACGTTGACTTCATAGACATGCTCATTATCTCCTACAAACAGCGTGATGGAAGCCTTCTGTGAGTGTAGCCAAGAAGTTCCCGTGAGCGCAACCGTAATTTCTGTTGACTGATACGGCAAAAGAACCGGAATAACTTGTGTGGGAGCAGAAAGAAGCGAGGCCTGCCCTTGCACACCAACAGCCACTTCCAAATTGTAATGAGCGGCACCAGAGGGATTCGTGAGAATAAATGTTTCCTCTGTGGGAATGCCAAACTGAGGCAGGTATGATGGCCGCTTTTCCAAAGTAAAGTCATCTGGTTTTGGCGCTTCTCTAGACGAAAGTACCACCGCAACATCCTTCTCTTCTTGCCCAGCAACTTTGTACATACCAGCTGGATACGGGCGATCATCGTTTTGCCCTTGTAAGGCAAAAACAATATGCCGCAGATCGAGCTTAGAAAAGTAATCGATGCCACCTGTTGTGTCGCCCCAAGTTGGATCAACAGGGACCCACAAACCTTTTTGCACATCATAGTATTCTGGCCAAGCATGCAGTACATCGGCTACTAAAGAAAGCGGACGCAAACGGCTATTTTGCGCAATAGCGTAGCCTGTTACCCGACGAGCCGGGATACCCGCCGAACGAGCCAGAGCAATAAAAAGATCTGTATATTCAAGACAAATAGCATTGGAAGGATCGGCAATGGCCCCAGCCGCCCCCAATCGAACCTGCGCATCGGGTTGTTGAAAACGCCGATAGTTGTACTGCAAGGTATCCACCACATACTGATAAATTGCCTGGGGGGAGGAATGCTCCTGGGCAATTTTCTTAATCGTGGCATTGCCCGTTGGCCAATGGGTTGTAGATTGAAGATAGGCCGACCGATCGGATGATGAGAAAAATTTGGTCCCGCTCGTGGGCCGAAGTGGATTTCCGGCTCCCACCGTTACTTCAGATTGCGGGCGAGTAAAAACGGTGACGTGGGCTCGAACCTTCACATCCTGTTGCGCCTGCCCAGCCACACGAAACTCGGCAATCCAGTTGCCGTCGGCATCGGCAGTGATCTTTTCTGGCCGCGGCGAAATGTCCTCAAACACCACGCGTTGAAAAGCCGTATCTGGTGGCAGCGCCATCTGCACCACTCCCACATTCTGAGAAGTGTTCTGCATGTGGTAGACCAAATCCACATCATAGCCCTGACTTTCACCAAAAAGCACAGAAATACCCGTCTTTTGGCCAACATTGGTAAAACGCAAAACGCTCTGCCCAGCCGCGGTGTCTATAGTGTAGCGACTCGGCTCAACCAAGGATGGCTGCCCAAATTTTTCTGGCACACTCACCACCACGTTGTACTGTGCATAGGAATCAGGATCGGCAAGTTTGGGAATCGTTACCTCAACCACTTTGCCGTAAACCGAAGCTGTATCACTGCTCACATAACTCACAAAAAAGAGGCGCTCGCGATCACGTCCAATCACTCGATCCTCATCGGAGAAAAAAACCGAAATCGTACTCTGCGTCTCGGTTTGCGACAGCTCATAGCGCTCATTTTTATTGTCATGGTTGGTAACCACAACATTCTTCACATCAGGAGAATTGACCGTGAGAACATACTGTTTGGCATAAACGGTAGAGAAATTATTCTTGAGACGAATCTCATACTTTACCGCCGTCTCGCCTGTTTCTAAAACGGTGTACTGAACATTGAGCCCTTTGGTAAAGTCGGTCGCCGCACGAACCAATGAGGGCAAACTCCAAAAACTGCTCAAGAAAACAAACCATCCCAGTGCCGCAAGAAGAGCGCGATGCATGAAAGCACCATACCACACTCGATTGCGCAATTCTCGGTTTCCCTTACAATAGGAGTATGTTCTCTCTCTCGAGCTGGCAGCGTGTTTTCTTTGTTCTCCTCAGTTCTGTTTTGCTGAGCGCCTGTTCTGTTCCCTGGAAAAAGGAGTTTTCTGGCATCATGGTTCAGATGACGGGCTCAGAAAAAGCTCAGGTCTACCTAGATTCTGTTCACCTTGGACAAACTCCCGTCGAAAAGCAGGATTTTCGCCCTGGAACATATCAACTGCGCATCGAACCAGAAACTCCTGGTCGCCAACCCTACGAAACCCAGATTCATCTCTACACTGGCTCAAAAACCACGGTTATGTGGAGCTTTGCCTCGAGCGAGCCAACAGGAACTGGTGATATCCTTGAGCTGGAACCGCTTCCTTCTAAGGAGCGATCCGAGCTCTCGGTGATTACTGCCCCAGAGGGTGCGAGCGTGATGCTCAATACTTCTACTTATGGCCTCTCGCCCGTCATTCTGGATGAGGTGGAACCAGGTGCATACACACTCGGCATTCAAGCTGTGGGACACATGCAAAAAAGCATGAATGTATCATTGCAAAAAGGATATAGGCTTCATGTGTATTCTCGATTGGAGCGCGAGGGCGACGTTCCCCTTCCATCAGCACCACCCACTCCCTCTCCTTCACCAAGCATTCTCCAACCAGAGCCAGAAATTACTCCTTCGCCCACAGCCACTTTGCCTTCGCCTTCACCTGTTTCACGCAGCGCACTTCAAGAGAACAGTAATGAACCGAGCACGAGCTTCCCTGGCACAACAACCAAACCCTACGTCACGGTTAAAGATACGGGAACAGGCTGGCTACGAGTGCGCGACCAAGCTAACAGCGCAGGCCAAGAAGTGGGCCGACTCACCGTTGGCGAAAACTACCCTTACGTTTCTACCATGAATGGCTGGTTTGAAGTCACCTACGCACCCGGCAAGACCGGCTGGATCAGCGGACAGTACGCCACACTGGTGCGGTAATTACCTAAAATGAATACCATCAACAAGAGTTGTTTCGGCCGAGACCGTTGTCTCTGAATCAGTAAGATCGAATTGCATAACAGAGTATGACTCTTCACCTAATGAGTTGCGGTACATCCAAAGATTGTCAGGATCCCTGTCAATCTTAACCTGGCTATTTTTCCAATACTCCTTACTCAAAAACTTATTATCATCCCAATATGGAGCTAAAAGAAGATAGGTTAATGGCTGTTTGCTATATGGTTTCACAGAAATACCCTCACTCTTTGCAAAATACTGCATGGCATATTTGGCTTGATAACCAAATTGATCTGGCGTAAAAATATAGTAACCAAATTCTTTCTTCTCTGAATGGCTCATAATATCAATAGCCATTCGTCGGTAAAATTTCCAGTGATACTCATCTACTGTATCAGAGTGTCCAAGATACTTAATCCCATATTGAAGTGCAAAAAAGGTATTTCCCCCAACAATAAGAAGAAAAAGTGGGAGAACAATTTTTTTGGGAAAATACTTTAAAACAGCAAATGATGCAGATAAAATAACTACAGGGACAAGAGTTCTGTAGTATTGAGGCCACACGTTACCTTTAAAGGGTCCTGTTACCAGCCAAAATCCGAAAAGAACCAACATTGATAAATGAATAAACACACTCGATTTTCCTTTTCTTTGCATATTTTTCACAGTAAGGAATATCAACAAAAGTATGGTCGAAATTTGCATGAAGTGGCTGATTTCTTGAATTGGGAATGACCAAAAACGGAAGGTGTCTACAAAAGAACTCCAGCGATCTGGCCAATAACCATTCAAGCTAAAGTTATTTGTGTTTTCTCCACTTAATGTGGAAATAACTGACGAAAACTGAATAAAATCATGTCTTAAATCGAAAGCTACAAAAGTACTCACCGGAACAAAAAGGAGCAGTCCAGCTAAAAGATGCGAGAATCTCTTTTGATGAAGAATATGAAAGAGTGTGTAACCTCCAAGGATGATAACCATTGGCACACCAAAAGCCATCTGAAACTGAATGAGTGACCCGGCTACAAGAACAGAAGCTATGAGCCACAAAAAACCATGAGTGATGGAATATTTATAAACAAGGTAAATAAGTGGAATAATTAAGAAATTTGCCAAAACGGTATGTGTGAAACCTTCAGCTAATGAAAAAGTAGCGCTCATGAGAAAGGCTGTACTCACAAGAGAAATCTGCTCATCAAAAACTTTTTTTGCTATAAAGTAAAAGGCCCCAATAAAAATGAGGTAAAGAGCATACCAAACCCAACTCAAGACGACAGGGTTTCCTCCAGATAGGACAAAGATAGGAACCATAAGCCAATAGTAGAGCGGTCCATGAAACACCCCAGATATACTGGTTCTGCCTCCAATCAAACTTGGCTTACCCTCATCCACCATTTCTTGAAGAAGGAGCATATCTCGAGCGATATCGGTATCGTAGACGAAATCTGCCTTAAATAGATGAATAACACTTACAGATAATATCAGCGCCATAAATCCATAACAGAGTGGTTTCCAGATTCGTTCCCACACTTTATCCGTTGAAAAATTATTCGAACCCATACATTTCTTTCTATCATGCGTCTGTCAGTAAGTATTTTACACACCTCGCGCTGTAATATCTATACCACTAGTAAGTCGACTGAGCGATGACATAAAAACAAACTAAAGAGGTGAAAAACGATAATCTTCATAAACAAATCGCAAAAAACGTAAGAAACCTACGAAAAGAAAGAGCCCTTACTCAAGAGCAGCTCGCACTTGAAGCAAATCTTAATCGAGCTTACATTGGTTACATCGAGCGTGGTGAAAGAAAACCAAGTGTTGAAACACTTCAAAAGCTCGCTACCGTCTTAAATATCCCACTCTACAAACTGTTTATTTTTAGTGAGTCTTAAAAAAATTCAGCTGTCGCGAAAAAAAAGTGCACCCGGCAAGAGTCGAACTTGCGACCTTTGGTTCCGCAAACCAACGCTCTATCCAACTGAGCTACGGGTGCAATCAGGATATGAGGGATTATACTACAGCTGGCCGTGAAGCGCGAGGGGCGCACACTTATTTGGTTTTTGGTGGGCGCTGGGCACGTCCTTCGAGAGGAAACTTCTCCTCGATCCATTGCACCCAGTTATCGATTTGTGAAGGAAGAGGCTCTTCGTACACCAAAAAGCGACTCAAAAGCTCACTCACGTCATCAATACTTACTTGTTCTGGACTTTCCTCATTGGAGGCTAAAAGTATCAACTCGCTTCCCAAAAAAACGGGTGCTTCCACATGAATCTCTTCTACACCGCGGTTGCGACGAATCCAAAAACGTCCTAGCTGATACCAATAATAGAGCTTTCCGTTGTAACGAATGCCATAGCTCGTGATGATATTCTCAACGCGCTCGGCCTTCACGGTTGCCAAAACATAGCTAATAAAAAGGAATGATAGCAACACAAAAATAAGAAGCGTCTGCCCGGCAAAGAACAAAATGAGCGAGATAAGCAGCACAATCACGGCGAGAGAAGAATAGTACTCGCGAGAACGACGGATGGAAACGCGAGAATCGGCAATCCAGCGCAAGAGAAGCTGCTCAGGCGCAGGCTGGTAATACACGGGCGCAGGCTGTCCCTGTGGCTGCCCTGGCACATACGCACCAGACTGTTCCTCAGGCATCTGCAAGAACTCATCACTTGGCTGATAACGAGGATCGTTCTCCATAACCGTATGGTATCAGTTTTTTTACGCGCAAAATAGTGCGAATGGACTACGCTTGGTCTTCCAACCAACGCTCAACATCGAGTGCTGCCATAGTTCCATAGGCCGAAGCCGTCACTGCTTGGCGGTAACGGAAGTCGACGCAGTCACCGGCGGCAAAAATCCCTGGCACAGAAGTCATCGTGAGGTACGGGACATACGGCGACTCCTGCAAAGCGCGTTGAGCCAAAACTTGACTCTGAGCATCGAGGCCAAGATGGGTCACAATGTAACCCTCAGCTGTTTTGGCAATTTCCGGAGGCAAAAACTGCGTTGCTGGCACATGGCCAATGGCGTAGAAAACACCGTGAGCAGGAAGAACTTCTTCTTTGCCCTCTTTTTTGATCTTCACGCCTGTAAGGTTAAACCCTTCGCTGAAAAGCTCCGTTACTTCTGTGTTGAAAAGCACCTTCACTTTCTCATGACCCAAAACCCGTTCTTGCATGATCTTTGAGGCACGAAACTCGCCGCGACGATGTACCAGAGTAACCGAACGCGCAAACTTCGTGAGCGCCAGAGTGTCTTCCATGGCGGAATCTCCACCACCAATCACAACCACATCCCTTTCGCGATAAAAAGCAGCATCACAAACGGCACACGTACTCAAACCTTGACCCAACCACTCCATTTCGTTCTTGAGGCCAAGCATACGCGACTGAGCTCCCGTAGCAATAATAACAGCCTCAGACTCAAAACTTTCGTCCTTTTTCCAAACACGAAAACCGTTTGGAAGAATCTCGATCTTGTCTACCCTGGCATCGAGAATCTTCGTTCCAAAACGCTGAGCCTGTTCACGCATCCCAGACATGAGGGCTGGTCCGCCGACTCCCTGCGGAAAGCCGGGAAAATTCTCCACATCCCCTGTATACATGAGCTGTCCGCCGATCTCCAGACCAGAAAAAAGCAAAGGCTCAAGCAGAGCGCGAGAAAGATAGATCCCCGCCGTGTATCCCGAAGGACCAGAACCAACAATAATGACTTTATGACGCTGCGCCACAGAAACCTCTTTTACTTTTCTGCCTGTGCTTCTTCTACAATTTGGCGATAACCATCTTCACCAGCAAAACCAACCTTTTTGCTCACTGGCTTGCCACCACGGAAAGTAATAACAGTAGGAATACTCATCACACCAAACTGCTGGGCAATACTTCTGTTTTCTCCCTCATCTACGTCGAGCTTGAGAACACTGACTTTGCCAGCAAACTCTTGGGAAAGACTATCGATAATTGGTTCGGCCATTTTGCAGGGGCCACACCACTCGGCATAAAAATCCAGAACAACGGGCAAAGAAGACTTGAGCACTTCTTTCTCGAACTGATCTTGACCGACAATGTGGGCTGCACTTGGGTTTGACATACGCTCTCCTTTTGTTGATGGTTTATTACTCTACCACACTTTTGTTTGTATTTCTGTCACTTCACTCACTTGATTGCCAATTTTGATGCCTTCCTGCCGAATAAATCCAGCGGGAACTTCGAGAACAGATGTGACCGAAAGACCTGGAGAAACCCGAGTAATATCCTCCACTTGAGCACCTGGCTGGGGCGAAAGAACATTTTCGTGCAAAGCCACAATGGACGATCCGTCGATCCAAATAAAATCGAGAGGAAAACGCATCTCATACATCCAAAAAACGGGTGAATGACGCTGCGGGAAAACAAAAAGCATCCCGTCCGCCCCAATGCTTGAGCGATAACTGAGTCCAAGCTGAATCTGTTCTGGCGTACTCGAAAGAATAACCTCGTACGTCTTGGTGTTTATCGTAATCTGAGCAAACTGGCGAGTCGCCTCCTTCCTAAGCAATGCTTCTCTGTTCTTCCAGATCCAGGAAAAACCAAGCGCGGTAGCTAGGAGTAATAACACCACAACAATCTGACGAAATCCTTTCAAAATCCCCACATTACTGAGCATATATCTCCAGTTTTTGACGGATATTTCCTTGAATATCTCGAATAAACATCCAAAGAGTAAAAATGATGAGCAAAATGGTAAACCAAGTCTTTACCTGCCACACAATGAGGATGGCAAGCAAAATCATAAGGACAAGAATAACGCGTGGCAAATAGGTGAGAAAAGCTGGCCAGCCTCGGCGCTGCTTGGAGGCAGTAAGAGCAACAAGAACGGTTTGATCGTTGATGATGAGGGCGGCGGCGGTGTGTTCATTTTGACCGGAGCGGAAAGCCAAATGTTCTTGCCACAGCAAAGCCTCTTGGGGTGGCACAACCGCCGCCGCCCCAGAAACTTCCACTTCTTGAGCAGACGGGAAAGGATACAAAGGATGCTCGCTCTTTATACTCACCACGCGTCCTTCCACATAATGATTTCTCCAGTTTCCTTGCGGATCGGTTACCACTCGCCGCGAACGATAGCGACGTTTTTCATCGAGCCAAGACAACGTGGCACCATAAAATGGAAGCCTTTCTTGCTTCTTTCCTTCTATCCAGCGATGTTTTCCACCAGAGCCCAAAAGCCAAAATCGAATGAATACCCGCAAGTAGGTTCCAAAATAGCCCCAAGCATTCCGAGTAAGCGCAAAGACAGCAAAAACATAGCCAAAGAGGAAAATATACCAAAGCATCCAGGCGCCGCGATACCAACCGTTTTCCTGCTCCTGTAAATCTGGCACCATGGAAGTGGGCGCCTCTGGCTCCGGGCGAAGAACTTCAACAATGAGCGGACCCAGCGGCGCCGGAAGATCCTTGAGCGCACTCACAAATTCACGAGAAATTCCTGGTCGCCAGTAGAAAATACTCAACTCTGCTGGCTGGTGAGGGAAAAGGGGCGGCAAAGGAATAACAATTTTCTTGGGGCGATACATCACGCGCACCCCATCGAGCACTCGAGAAAGTCCTGCCCCATCCACAGCCGTAAACGTAAGCACAAGCACCTTATTGGCGGGCAAACCAGAAAGCGTGAAACGGAAACGCCCATTAGCATCGGCCGTTGTCATGAGATACTCCACCGAACCATCTGGATACGTTATCGCCAGCTGAACCTGCGCCCCAGACTCCGTCTGTCCAACAATCACCGGCCCAGGTGTTTGCACAATAAGCGGATCGGTGGGAATCGTTGTAGGGTCGGCCGCCGAAAGCGCGGTCTCATTCTCACCTACATTCGTAATCAAAATATTGGGCGGCGTAGAGTCGATCACAAAGCTCCACGTAGAGGAATCGCTTCCCAGATCATGAATATCCACTACCCGAATTTTCCAAGTATACGAACCATCCGGCAGCCACTTATCCTGCTTGAGCGCCAAGCGATACTCGTTGCCATTGGTTATGGTAAGAATGTAGTCGCTCGTCTCCTGATTGGAACCAGGGCTGATAGATCCAAACTTGAGTGAACCATTAATATACAGCTCAAAACGATCGAGGAGTGCTGGATGTCCAGGCGGCATTCGCCATTCAAAAACCACGACACCGCTGGTAAGCACCGCATTATTGGGCGGCGAAACAAGCACAGGATATGGCGGAGCACCTTCTGGCTCATCTGAACCCACAGAGGCTGTCACCAAAACGGGACGATCTTTGGGATTGGTAGAAATCGTCTCACCAGGGAGCACGCCAGCTTGGGCAAAAACCGATTGAACACCACCAAAAACTATCACTCCGGCACAAAGCAGCGCCAAAAACTTACCGATCGTGGTGTTCCTCAAGCTCATTTTCCAGCTCTTTCATTCTCTCTTCGAGCATGGCGACATATGTCGTATCCGCTTGCTTGCGTGCACGACGGCGACGAAGGAACCACAACCAAAGCGTGAGCAAAACAAAGAAGAGCAACACGACAATAAGAATGAGCTTGATAGGAAGAATCCAGAAAAAGACGGTCTGCGTGAGCGCCTTGCTTTGCGAACCATACACCGCGGTTATTTCTGCCCGGTAACGACCAAAACCCCAAGTTGTTTGCCAAGTGTCGGAAAACTCACGCATGGTATAGGGAAAAACATTTTGAGACTCAAACGTAATCTGTGATTTTTCCTGGCCAAACATATCAAAAATGGCGACTTTGGCTGTGGGACGAATATGAATATCGGAAAGATTCTCTACCGAAAACTTGAGAGGCACTGGCCCATACTCCAGAAAGGAAGGAACCTTGATATTGCGCAAAAAGGCCTCTTCATTCACCTCTCCTGCAATGCGCAAATAGACTAACGTGCCCACGCGCTGATTAATACCTGTCTGGCCGAGGGTGGGATTGGTCTTTGGCTCATGCATGATCATGGCATAACGACCGCCTGGCAAAGCATCCTCGGGGACATGGATAAGCACGGATATGGTCTGCGACTCACCAGAAGGAACCATTTGATTCGCTCCATCCAAAACGATCCACTGAGACATACTCCAACGAGAATCGTTCTGCCCCAAGACAGGAATCGGCGTTCTTCCGTCCTCTTCCACAATAAAGTCTTCGATAATCGTGCCCACATGAACCGGCTCGGAGCTTGTGTTGCGCACACGGATCTGGGTATGCAGCGTTTCTCCTGGTTTGGCTACGAGAGAGCCATCGTCACCCAACCGAGGAGGAATGGCAGTAAGACTGAGAGGCGCATCACTTCCCGTATTTTCGCCTTGAGCCAAAACCGACTGCGGAACCAACAAGAAAAGCCCAAAGAGGGAAAGAGTAATGAGAAAAAGGGGCAGCAGCTTTTTCATACTAGAAACTTGCGGTCGCTCGATACGTCACCGCCGTGGCGTAATCGGTTCCTGCCTCCTGAATAAGAGAAATAACAGCTTTGTAACAAACATAGGCGCTTTCTTCGTTGGCAACGGTGGCGCTACTAAAGATCTCTACTGGCAATTGAGCGTCTTCTTGATCGGCAAACTGGCGATGACAATTTCCAGGCGTTCCATCACAGGTTCCCGTTCCCGTGTTGTGCTGGAAAGCAATATTGGCAGCCGTATTATTCTGCATGGTATAGCCAAAACCCTTGGTCGTGGTATTGAGCCAGCGATCAAAAACGGTATGAGACATCGTGGCGTTATCACCCGTTGCATCGGGAATACACCCACCACTGCTCGCATCTCCCGCACAGTTAGCTCCCGTTCGCCGAAGCTGATCGTCTTCGATAGCCGTTACGCTATACCCATTATTGGCGTTCGTAGAGAGAATAAGTTGATGCGCCGCCGAGCGGAACATATCCACCGAAAGCTCACCAAGTGGAACCAAAGTTGGCGTTGTGGCCACACTCGTGGAAAGTCCACAGACCGTTGTCCCCGAGTTTACACCCACAATACGAAACGTAATTTGGGGCGCCACCGAAGCCGTAATCCGCACAGACTCAATAACCGCCACGCGCGCGTGGCTGCTATCGATAATGCTGTCGTCACTTGCCAGATGCTCTACAATAATGCCGTATGTATCCGCAAATCCCTCAACGTGCCCCACGGCAGGTGCTGGGTTAATGAGGCTGCTAATCACGAACTGCTTATTAGTTGTATCGAAAGTTGTCCCTACGCCACCCGTGCCAGTATAGGTACAAACAAATGAGTGGTAGGTTCGTCCGTCACGAACAATTGATGAAGCCGATGGCACGCCTGCTCCAAAATCATAATCATCACCACCAGAGGAAAGATCATCTGGACAAGTAACCGTAACGGTTCCGGTTCCATAGTCCCAACCTGTTTGATCTGGTATTCCATCACTAGCGTTGGCACTGGCCGCCGGCACAAGAATGCGGAATTTTCCATTATTCACGGCACTCACGGTTGTGAAGTTGGCGGTCAGAGTAGTGGGTCTGGTAACAATAACAGGATCGTTAAGATCGGCATCACCGGCTTGCAGCGTACTGATTGTTGGCGTGGAAGGATGCGCCGAAATATAAAATGAACCTGTCGAGCTTGGACTGGCCACCTGATACTGACTAGAACCAATAAGAATTGCATCACCGGCAAAAAGATTAGCCGAACTTGTGGACGGTGCAGCACCAGCTGTTGTCTGCAAATTCACGACAGAGGTTCCTACAACGTTGGATCCATTGAGTAATCCAGAAAAAGACAAACGAGGTGTAGAGAGAATAATCCGCACATTACTCAGGTTTGCTCCCTGGGCACGCGAAAAAAAACGCATCTGCACCAAAAAGAGCGCAAAGAAACAACTCAACAACAATCCCGCTCTCAGCAGTCGCATAGTAACGTTCAGCGTACTGGTTTTTCCGAGGCTTTTCAAGGCGAAACAAACTTGTCATACTAGATACCTATGAAGACATCACGCCTTTTTCTCTTTTCTGTGCCACTTTTGAGTGCGAGCTTTGTACTCTCTGGCTGTTTGGCACAAAATAGCAACACTCCCCAACCATCGGCAGCACCAAACACCACCACAGAAAAAAGCGGCGTTTCGAGCTTTACGGGGACACTGCAGGTTCAGGGTAAAACCGCTACCCTCATGACTGCCAGCGGCGCTATTCCTCTGGAAAGCTATGAGCTCGATTTCTCCGAATACGCCGGAAAATCGGTCACCGTTGAGGGGAAATACAGCGGCGACACCCTTTTTGTAAACTCCATCACCGAATAAACATGCCTCACGTTCTTTTGGCCTCGACTTCGCCGCGCCGTCAGCATTTGTTGTCTTTGCTCGGTGTTGAACACGAGGTTCAGTCCAGCGATTTTGATGAGTACGCCGTTCAGCTCGACGACTTTGCTTCTCGGGAGGAGTATGTTTCGGCCATTGCCGCTGGAAAAGTTCTTGCCCTAACGGATAGATTTCCCCAAACTGTCATTCTTGGCGGAGACCTGAGCACTTTTGTAGGAGATACCACTTTTCATAAACCCAAAGATTTTACCCAAGCCCGTGAGTTTTTCCTGGCTTTTACCAATACGTGGCATGACGAGATTGCCGCTACCGCCGTTTGGTCCCCTGAGAAAGGTTTGACCCTTGCCTGGAGAATGACCAGAATTTTCACCCCTGTTTTTTCTGAGCAAGAACTCGATGCCTACCTTGCCACCGCCCACCCACTCGATAAATCTGGCGGCTATAATCTGATCGCCGTATCTCGGGTTTTGCGCCAGAATGGCCGTGGCGATGAACTCATTTTGGAGGGAGAAGTGAGTGCGGTTTTAGGCTTTCCGCTCGCCGACGTCTCCCAAGAACTTGAAAAGCATGGCGTCCATGTTCCCGTGGATGTTCGTCGCCTGGAAGAAGAAATTCATGAGCAAACCCTGCAGGATAATCCTGGCCAATCTGGACAAGCAGAGGCCACCCAACGTAAGATGAAGCTATGAGCGATGATCTGACCGCTGCCACTGCTGCCAATTCCACCCCTACTGCCCCAGCAGCTGCTCCGTTTTCTGATGCGGCGGCGCCCGCGCCAGGCGTTGTTCCCACCATGCAAGCGGTTCTTGGCACTCCTGTCCCGACACCTCCTCCAACACCAACGGCAGGCGGGCGCCGCGCCGAATCGACCGTTTCTAGCACTCCCGTAGAGCAAGTGGTGCCACAACCGGAATCCGCCGCGCCTGTAGAAATAGCTCCTGCTCCTGAGCCAGAACGATCGGGGGAACTTGGCCCCGAACTGGAAAAATTCCTTGAACAAACCGAGCAACAGGCAGACAAGCAGCCGATTGAGACCGTCATTGCCGCCGATACGCTTCCTACGAGCGTACCCAAAACGCTCAAAAAACCGGTTGTTATTCTGCCACTCTCCGAGAAAGAACTGCAATCGGGACGCAAAAAAAACTCCAATCACAGCGTGCGCTGGTTAGCCGAATGGTGTGTTCGCCAAATCAAAAAATTCCAGTCTTTGCTCGTTGTCTATCGCGAAAATGAATAAGCATGCCTATAATGGAACAAGATGAACGGTCCTGCCACCGATCCACTGGCGCTTGCCTTTGACTTCATTTTTGTGGGGATCGTTTTTGCGGCTCTCATCATGGGCTTTGCTCTCTTGGGATACTTGTTCTTGCAGTGGTTCAAGCATCGTCAGCGCGAACAGTACTCGCTCAATATGGTCATGCTCCAGGTTCTGTTGCCCAAAGATAATGAGGTAAAAATCGAAGCCACCGAACAGCTTTTTAATGCGTTGCACTCAATGAAAAATAGCGGATTTTTCCAGAAACTCCTCAACCCTGAGGATCGCATTTCGTTCGAAATTGTGGGACTCAAGGAAAAAATCTCCTTTCATATCCTCTGCCCCCAAAAGGTGCGAGACTTGGTGGAAAAGCAGATTCACGCCACTTATCCTGGCGCGCAGATTAAAGAAGTGGATGAGCCGAACATTTTTAGTGAGGGAGGCAAAACGGCTTACGCGGCGCTCAAGCTCAAAAATGGCACGAACTACCCTATTAAAACCTTCAAGGATCTCCCCAGTGATCCGCTCAACTTAGTAACTTCTGCCTTTTCCAAAATCGATGACGGAGAGGGCGCCATTCTCCAACTCCTCATCGAACCAGCCAGTGACCGCTGGAGTAGCTCGGCGCAAAGCTATGTGCAAAAACAAAAGGAGTCCGAAAGCCCCGGCGAAGGCAAAAAACCCAAAGTCATTGATCACAAATCGCTCGACGCCATTAGCACCAAAGCCGAGAAAATGGGTTTCCGTGTTTCTCTGCGCATTGTGGTTTCTGCCCCCGATGAGTACCGCGCCAAGTCACACCTCACCAACATTGTCAGCGCTTTCTCGCAGTACACTTCGTCCTACAACCATTTTTCCAAAAATAAAATCTGGTTCAAGCAGGCCTTTATGGTGGATTTCCTCTACCGCTACTTCCCTTTCTTTGGCCAGGGTACGTTTGTTTTGAACACCGAAGAACTCGCTACAATTTTCCATTTCCCCAATAAAACGGTCGAAACGCATCATATTCAGTGGCTCAATGCCAAGAGCGCGCCGGCTTCTAATCTCATTCCCAATGATGGCTTGTACCTCGGAAAATCTGTCTATATGGGGCAAGAACGGAAAATTTTCATGGGGCTCAATGACCGCAGACGCCACATGTACATTATTGGTAAAACGGGTACGGGTAAGTCTGAGTTCCTCAAAGAAATGATTCTTCAGGATATTGAAGCCGGGCACGGTGTTTGTGCGATCGACCCGCACGGAGAGTTCGTGGAAGACCTGCTCGAGCTTATGCCGCCACACCGAGCCGAGGATGTAGTGTACTTCAACCCCTCAGACATTGATTACCCTATGGGACTCAACATTATGGAGGCCGATGGCGAAGATCAAAAGCATTTCATGGCGCAGTCGGTTATTTCGCTCATGTATAAGCTTTATGACCCCAACCGAACGGGTATCATTGGTCCACGTTTTGAGCACGCCATTCGTAACGCCATGCTCACGGTTATGTGTGTGCCGGGCGCGAGTTTTATTGAGCTCGTGCGCGCCCTCACCGACCAAGCCTACGTTGATGAGATCCTCCCTCTCGTGCAGGATCCCGTGGTGCGACGCTACTGGACAGACCAAATGGCCCAGACCAGTGACTTCCACAAATCGGAAGTCTTGGACTACATTGTTTCTAAGTTTGGCCGGTTCATTACCAACAAAACGATGCGCAACATTATTGGTCAGTCACATTCTTCGTTCGATTTCCGCAAAATCATGGATGAGCAAAAAATTCTGCTGGTAAATCTCTCCAAAGGCCGCCTGGGTGAAGAAGACGCCAAGTTCCTCGGTCTCGTGCTCGTGCCAAAAATTTTGGCGGCGGCTATGGCTCGTCAGGATATGGCGCAGGCGGATCGCAAAGACTTTATGCTCTATGTGGACGAATTCCAGAACTACGCCACCGAAGATTTTGCGGTTATTCTCTCGGAAGCTCGTAAGTATCGCCTCAACCTCATCGTGGCCAACCAGTTTGTCTCGCAGATCCAGGAAGACGTGAAAAATGCGGTTTTTGGTAACGTGGGTTCGATGGTGGCTTTCCGTGTTGGTGTGCCCGACGCCAACTTCCTCCAAAATGAGTTCCAACCAACGTTCAATGAAGCCGATCTTACCAACATTGAGAAATTCAACGTTTACATAAAGACTATTGTGAATAACGAACCGATTCCGCCATTCTCTATGTCACTCTACAAAGACATGACTTCTCAGGATGCGCGAAAAAATCCCAAGCTGGCCGAAACCATTAAGGAACTGTCCCGCCTCAAGTACGGCACCCCGCGTGAGCTGGTGGAAGAAGAAATTGGCAAGCGCTCAAATCTGTAGACTTTTGCGTCTTTAGTGGGAAAGCTGTCCCTCGGTAGAGGCAAGCTTTACGCCAGAAAACTCGAGCTCTTCACCCGTTGTTTTGTTCACAAGATGGAGCGAAAACCGGCCATCAGCCATATCCACCGCGGTGGCGAGCTTCTGCAGCTCAAAGTACTGCTCCCAGAAATCGGCAGCGCTGTTTTCATCGGTGAGCATATTGGGCTCAAATCGAAAATCGAGAACACGATCACTCATAGTTCCACATTATACGGCAGATGTTGGCGGGCGCAAGCCTGCCTGGGAGTTAGGGGCGATACTCGACCGTGAGGGTGTGCTCTTCGCTGGTGTTCTCGGCAAAATCCTGGGCATAGTAGGTGATTTCGTTGGCACCCTCGCCAAGGCTCATGGTAGTAGAGAAATTGCCTTCAGAATCCGTAGAAACGCGCGATCCGCGAACAAAAACGATACCAGCTTCGGAAACTTTGCCCTTGATGGTGAGAACGCGTTCACGAGGCAGAGTAAAAACTTGACCATTGGTCGGCGATTCGAGTGAGACAGTGGGCGCCGTAACATCGACCGTCACCGCATACCGCTCAGACTCGGGGCTGACATTGCCAGCCTCATCTTGCGCAACGGTCCAGATGTCGTGCTCGCCTTCGGTGAGTGAAAAGGTAAAGGAAAAAGCGCCATCGTCGTCGGCGCGGGAAACCATCGCTTCTACGCCATCGATCACCAGACTCACTTGCGCGTCTGCCTCGGTGTAACCCTTGAGCTCATACTCGGTTTCTTTACTAAAAGGAGGCAGCGGATTCATGACAGGACGCTGAGGAGGCAAAGTATCCGCCTGCAGCGTGGGTCCACTCCCCTGGCGAGCGGAACGAACGGCGAGGTCGAAGAGCATCGGCACCAGCACGAATACGAAAACGAGCAAAATAATCACTCCAAAAACGACGGCAATCATGCCCTGTTTCTTGGCTTTCTTTTCTTGAATGGTTGCTCGGCGCATGGAGACTCGTTTTTGCATGTGCTGCCATTATACCCAACTCTGCCCCAAAGATGAAAGTGGCCTTTCTCGTGCTATACTCGAGGTATCATTGCGGGAATAGCTCAGTTGGTAGAGCGTCTGCTTCCCAAGCAGAAGGTCGCGGGTCCGAGTCCCGTTTCCCGCTCATGGTCATCATGTCTCGCCCACGTCCTCGCTTGGCGGATGGCCAAGCTGCGGGAGATGTTCTCGACACGATACCCATGAGCAAGTTTTTTTCAAAAAGTTTTCTTTCAGAGAACACTTCCTTCACCCCACCCTGCTACTGCCAACAAGGGTGAGTTCCCCACCCTTTGCTTCAAAGTGGAGATAGCCGGCATTCTGGATATACCCAGAGGGCATTTGGGAAAGCTCCTTTTGTTTGAGGAAATGCAAAAAAGTACGCATCACAAATCCGTGACTCACTACGGCGATCGTTTCGCCAGGATGCTTGGCAAGAATCTCCAGGAGCGCAACTCGGAATCGCTTTGCCGCCGCGTTATCCGTTTCTTTTTCTCGCTCACGCTCTTGCAAATCTGGTACTTGGGAAACGGTTAATGACCAAGGCTCAGCCAAAAATCGAGCGGTATGCTGCGCCCTGAGCAAATGAGAGGAGTACACCGCAGAAAAAGGCACACTTTGCAGCTCTTGCGCCAATTCCTGTGCTTGAGCCAAGCCAAGAGAAGTGAGATCGGATCCCAGCTCGGTAGGCGGCAATCTTCCCAAACCACGCTCATAATGCGCATTCCCCTCTGACTGTGCATGGCGAATGAGGTAAAGAGTTGTGGGCAATATTTCTAGATGATATTCCACTTTTTTCTCATTTGTCATGAAAAAATTGTACTATAATCGCTTCTATGCCGCCGATCACCCTGCTCGCTCAATATCCGCGCCAAGACCTTACGGAAAATCAAATCGCTTTTGAAGCAGAACAAGACTGGACGAACCGCCCTGCCTGGATTCGTCTCGACACCACAGAACCGCTCCCTCGATTCTTGAGCATTCAGGTTCCAAAACATGGTGAGATTATCTACAAATCCTTCGGCAAATATTACTACCCTTTTGACTACACCAACGAAGAAGAGCGCCGTTTTATGGACGGAATGGCAAGTGAATACGACGATATGGTTGGCAATGCTTTTAATATCCCCATGGCAAAAACACTCCTCGAACACATTCCTCTTGAGCGACTGAATCCATCAGACGCTGTGTTAGATTTAGGCTGTGGCACAGGAATTTTCTCTCACATTCTTGCCACACGTGGGTATAAGAATCTCACCTTGGTGGATTTCTCTCAAGGCATGCTTGGTACCGCACAGTCTAAAGACGCCCTCCAAACGGCACGATTTGTACAAGCCGATGTGACAAAGGAAATTCCTGCCGAAAAATACTCACTTGTGGTGAGCGTCATGCTCTTTAACACCTTTGACGAAGAAAAAACGGAACAGGTATTTCATAACCTCTTACCAAACCTGAGACCAGGAGCAATTATTGCTGTTTTGGAAGACACCGAGAAAGTTGCGTACAGCAAATACCTTCAACCTCTTTTCTCTGGTATGGTGGATGTTGCCGACCGAACAAAGTTTGTTTTTGTGGGCGCGCTGCGCGCGCCCCACTACAACTCTGGCTCGCGAGCCAACACAATCACAACATCGTAGCCACTGGCGCCAGATTCCTTGAGTGAGGAGGTTGGCTTGAGTTCTTCTTCTAGGTCGCGACCAGCAATTTCGGCCAGATCGGCCTCGTCGGCCATGACAAAAAGAGCATCAGCATAGCTTCCGGTAGCATTCCCCGTTCGCACACCAGACCAACCGGCGGCTTCGAGCTTTGTCTTCACCTTGCCAGCCAAACCAGCAACGCCTGTGGCATTGAGAACGAGAACCTTCTTACCTTGGCGCGCTTCTTCTGGGATGGCTTCTGGCTCAGGGGTGGGTTCGGGAGATGGTTCTGCCGTTGGCTCAGGCGATGGCGTCGGGCTCGACGTGGAAGACGGAATAAGTGCTTGCAACTGTGGCTGCGACTGCTGCGACCAGAAAATAGCTCCGCCTACCAGAGCGGTGAGGAAGAAAACGAGGAAAAAGACCCCAACGGCCGCCTTCCAGTGCGACTTGGGCTGCACCTCAACATATCGGCTCTGATTTGAGCTTATTGGTTGGGCTACCTTTGCCAACTGCACTAGAGGATTATCCTCCTCGATGAGAGGTTCGGGTTCGGGCTCAGCTTCAAGCTCTTGCTTTGGAGCGATCATAGGAACTGGTTCAGGCTCTGGCTCAGGGGTGGAAACAGAAGCCGCCTCCACAGGCCCGCCAACCATCTCATCGCCAACAGGAGTGGCGTCCAGATCTGCATCCACAACTTCTGGAACCATGGGCGGAGCAACGGGCGCACGCAGGGCAGCCGAAACCTCAGGAGGCGCAGGGGGCAATTCAGGTTTGGGAAGCTCATCCACACTTGGTGGAGCAGTGTTCTCCAGTCCTTCCTCCAAAATGGCAGCCTGTTCGGGGGCGCTGAGAGGATTAGCCTCCTCAGCGGGAGGTTCAGGCAAGGGAGCGGGAGCATTCATCTCATCCAGAGAAGGCTCAAAATGGAGCAACTGCTTGAGCGTTTCTTGGCCTTTATCCATGACCGCATTCACCACGGCTTCCAGAGGCTCACCCTCCGACTCCGCGATAAGCGGATGCACCGCCAAACTCTCGCCAATCTCCTGCTCTACCGCCTCAAAAAGCTTCTTCTCCGCCTGGACATACAAAAGGTGTGTTTCTTTGCGTTCCTCTTTGCGAGACTCACCGTAGGCAGCCAACTGCGCAAAGGAAATCTGACGGGCATCATCCACACCCAGATAATGGTGGGAAACATGAACGCGATCCTTACTTTCCATAACGGCTATGAGGGCTGGCTCAACAGACTTAAGAGTAGACACAAACCAACCAAAAGGCATGACCCAGAGTTTTTTGGGTTGGAGGGCGCTCGCCCAGGCGAGCGCCCGACCGTATGCTTCCTTTTCGATTCCCGAGACACTCACCTGCACAAACTGCCGACCAACAGCA
The DNA here is from genome assembly GCA_964460975.1 of uncultured Pseudomonadales bacterium. Lineage (GTDB taxonomy): Bacteria > Patescibacteriota > Microgenomatia > UBA1400 > UBA1396 > CAYWTN01. Next base: position 9,727 of record CAYWTN010000006.1, on the reverse strand, counting down.
AACCGTTGGGAAGCAAATTCGTAGACGGAGAGGTCAATCTGGTACTCTTCCTGCAGCGTTTCCGCCAGTTTTTCTTCCGAGAGATCTTCCTTTTTATTTGGTAGTGACAATTGGACGTGACCAGCAAAAGCATCAGACAGAACAACAAGAGTGTTCAAATCCTTAACGGCCTCAATGAGTGCTGGCGATGGCGGGATGTCATGAGCAAACTCTTCTTCCCAGACACGCCAGGTTTCTTTATGTGGTCGAAAGACCTGGATACTCGACTCGCCTATGAAAACCACCGTGCGAAAGGTTGGAACCGTACTCATACTGCACAGTATGCCAAGATCTGGCCAATCATGCAAGTGAGGCTATTGCTTTATCGCTTCTTATGGAGCAAGTGCCAGCGAGCGCCACCTAAGAGCAAGACACCAGCGCCAATCGTCATCATAGCAAAGGTCTGACCCCATGATCCGGCCTCAGGCAATTCTTCTTCAACTACTGGCGTTGGACTTGGCACTGGAGCCGAGAGCTGACGGTTACCAAAGGAGATACGTTGGGTCTGACCCTCAACGAGTGAGACACTCTGCTCTGTAGCCGTCGTTGCTTGCCAACCATCCTTCATTTCTTCACGAACAGTTACAACGTCACCAGTCTTGAGATCACCAATGGTGCCACCGCGGCCACCTTGGTTCGAGTAAGTCTGGTAGGTGCGCCAGTTTCCGTCACTGTTGAGCTGCCATTCAAATGCCCAGCTCAGACCGCCCTCATTACTGTCTCGGGTTGCGTCGCCGTCAAGGTCATTGAACTTCTCGATTACAAAGGCAGCTTTGGCTCCACAGGTACAAGAGGCAGACTCGGTACACTGTGGGTTGCGACAGTAGCCGTTGGAACAGACCATGCTTCCAGGACACTGACTGTTCTGCGTACAAGCCGAGTTACACTGAGGCACAGGACTTGGAGTCGGCACTGGTGAAGGACTTGGGGTTGGCACCGGAGTTGGAGTTGGTGAAGGAGTCGCTACGGGCGTTGGCGTAGGAGTTGGTGAAGGAGTTGGCACCGGAGTTGGGGCAATGTAGTTAATGGAACAAGTGGCTGGAAGGCTACTCTCCTCAGCACAGTAATCACCTGCACAGGGCACACAGCGCACATCAGCATAATCACCAAGAACAAGTTCCGGAGAGGTATTGGAAGTTCCATCGGCAAAAACGGTCCACTGTTCGCCAGCACCAGAACGGTAACTAAAAATGTAGCGATCGGCACCAGCCAAACCCTCACATCGGAAGGTCACACCAGATCCACTTTGCACGGTTCCATTAGCCGTAATAGAAAGACAAGCCATTGGAATCTCAAACTCAAGGGAACAAATATTCTGTGCCGCTCGTGGGCGTGAGGTTGGCGCGGTCGGGGCAATCGGACCAGCACTTTGCATGTACCAAATAGCTCCAAGCGAGACCACCGAAAGCACAACAAAGGCCAAGGCTGCTATGAGCATTCGGTATTTACGGAGTAGGATCGTGAATTCTCGCTTGGTCATGATGTCCTCATTTGTAATCTTGCAGATGTGGTGGCCGATTCAGGTTCCGGAGTGGCCAATTCTTCCTCATCAACGACGGTATCTTCCGTTGTAGTAAGTTCTGGCTCCAGCAAAGACGCATCTTCTACACTTTCACTTTGCACCTGTACTCCAGGCTCGAGTTCCGGCTCACTATTGGTATTGGTGAGCGGCTCCCACTCCGAACAAAGACCATTGGCGGCACAAGGACGACACTGGGCAATGTAGCGTCCGACTTTATCCGCAGTGATAGGTGCAGAGGTACGAGAGGTCACAGAACTTGGGGCCAAATCTTGCATTTGCAGTCCCTCTGTTCCCTCTCGCTTGGTGGTGTAACCCCAGCGGAACTCATAGCGTTCTGCATTAGCAACTTGAGCACAAGTGAAGCTCACTTCGTCACCAATTCCGATATTCGTCTTGGAAGCAAAGATATCAACACAAATTGGCGGGTTGGGCGGAGGTGAAGCACAGACACACTGATTGTTTTGCTCCGAAGGAGCACAGAGCGTTGAGCGACACGTTCCAGAGACACAAGCTTGATTACTCCCACTACAGTAGGCACCACCAGCACTTGGTCCACAGGGCTGTCCACAAACAGCAGCCGGTGTTGGTGTTGGCACTGGTGAGGGCGAAGGAGCTGGAGCGGTAGAAGGAGGAGGGGTTGGAACATTCTGCGTTGGCGTTTGAGGTGGAGGCGTTACCAAGCCAGCGGTAAAGCGGGTTTCTACCTTAGCTATAGCGGTCGAAACAACATTTGATTCATGGGCTCCACAAGAGAGACCTGGTTCATTGCGACAGGTGCGAGAAGGTGTCCCATTGTTACAACTCTGATAACAGTTCCATAGAGCCTGGGTTCCTGTACCACAACCCACAAAGGTAGAATAAGAACCAAATTTAGCACACTCTCCACCAGTAAGCACATTACTATCTGTCATAGACTTCGCTACACTCATTGCTGTTTCGATAGCCTTTGTAGACGTTTGGGATGGCAAAACATCTCTCAAACCAACACTACATTCGCCACCCCCACCAGCGCCCAAACACTGAACCAAATAAGCTGTTGCCGTTTGACAACTTTTTATACAGGAAGTGTTTGTTAATCCACATTCACTTTCACAAGATGCATTAACAATTTTCTCACTCTGAGCTGGGTAAGAAACGCCCCAACCACAGGAAGCATTCGGATTTGCTGCGTTACAAGCAGCCACTGAATCATATGTTACTTGATTTTGACACTGGCCACCTGTCGCAGAGTTTCCCGTAACATTTGCACAAATAGCAACTGTGTGCCTGGCTCCACATGCATGAGCATGAACAACATTCCACCCCGTTCCATTGGTATTACAAATCTTTCCTCTACTTGTACCATCATTGAGACACTCGGAGACTTGTCCTGGTGTACAAACCTTAACTTGACCGGATGTTGTCACAGAACCTACAGGCGCGCATACATTCTGAACACAATACTTAGAAACACCAATACTTTGCACCAGCTTGCTATTGTTTTCGTTTAGACAAGCAGAAATTGATCCATTCGAACATCCACAAGTAATAACACCATAACAACCACCACCTGATGGACTAATTTCATTAGGGCTACTGGCTGTTGTCCGAAGAAAACCACCTTCTGCTTTGCCAGTAGCGGGGTTAATGGTTACATCAACTTGATTCGCATGATTTCTGCCACAAATGTAAAGTCCTTGTGGGTTCATACTCACAGGAAAACAGAGCATTGTTGGTGCTGTTGTAGATGGAGAATAAAAAGGTCTTCCAGCACAACCGGAAGCGCTTCCCGCTCCAGCAGCACACGTCGTGGCTGGATTGGCGGCCGGCTTTGTGGAACTGGATCCACCAGAGCTGCTACTCGATGAACCACCGCCACCGGCTGCCGCTACCTGCTGTTCATACTGCTGGTGAAGGGCGGCAAATTGCTGTTTTTCTTCTTGAGAAGTATTACAGTTCTCCTGACCCCAGTTGCGGCCATCACAAACATACTTACAGCCATTCACACCATTTCCACCATGGGTTCCCGCTGGCCAACAGTGTCCGGCCGACTCACAACCAGACGAACAAACCACTTGAGCGCCAACTTGAACAGGAGCCACTGTCTCTTGAACGCTTGAGGGCAAACGCAAGAACAAAACCGTTAGCAAAAATACGGCCACACCAAATCGTGCCAAATGGGCAGGTCGAGCAACCGCAAGTATCAATGAGGAAAATTTAGAGGCGAACATCAATAACTTTCTCTGTAGGCTGGGTGCCAACACCCATATCAGTAAACGTAGCTGGGTTTTCGTAAGAAACAATAAAGCCAGCTATAACAAGATCAGAAAGATTTTCGTAATTGATATACGCCTTTCCTTCCTCATTAAAAAGCGTGCCAATAGACATGAATGTTCCGTCTGCATACTCCACCCAAGCCGTTGGTGTGGAATTCTCGTTCATATCTTGGACACCGGTCATTTCCGCAAAAAGGATGGTTTTCCCTTCGGCTGATTGGGCACTGTAGAGAGTCCCCGTTACGCCACTTCCGGAGATGACATGAGAAGCGGCACTTGGATACAAAGACTGAGCCATGAGGAATGCATTATGAGCGGTTGGTGCCACAATAATTTCGGGCACTGCGGTGAGCACTCCAGGCTGACCAACATTTTGCACCGGAGCTGGTTCAACATAGGCCTGCTGGCGAACATCTTGATTCTGCCCACTCAGCGCCACACCTGCGCCAATGCCACCAAGGACAACCGCAAAAACGGCGATCGCGGCGGCGATGGGCGCCTTAGGGAAGGAAAATCCAGCACTTGGAACCACAGGAGCGGCAGCCGCAACTCCAGGAGACGGAGTTTGTGATGCATACTCTTGCTGAACCATCGGTGGTTGAGGAGCAGTATTCGCCTCAATAGAAGCCAAGCCTCCTCCCAAAGGAGTAACTGGAGACAACGGAGCGGTTTCTGTAGGCAATGCTTGAGAAGCAACCTGGGGAGTAACATCATTACTCGCCACAAAGTCTTGAGAAAATTCAGATTGTGGAGTTGGAGAACCAGACAAAAGAGAATCTATGCGATTCTCAACGGAATAATGAGAACTCGGCTGAGGCGCTGGCTCAACAGAAGCCGTGGTTTCTGGCTGCTGTCCAGACAAAATACCATCCAACAACGCATCTACGTTCGTGTCATTAGAAGGAGTGCTCATTGGCAAAGTGTTATCGTCCATGCGTCCCACTATTCTGGCAAGGATTTTGGCTGGGCGCAATCAGAAGAATACCCAAAGATGTGGGGTCTAACCTTCTTGAAGAAAAGTTAGTGCGCGCGCAGGGACTCGAACCCCGAACCGCGAAGGTATAAGCTTCGTGCTCTAACCAATTGAGCTACGCGCGCAGGCAAAGGTTTAACCTTTTACCTTTTTCTTGAGAAAGGTTAGACCCCCATTATACGGCAAAAAGCCAGAAGAGCGCGCCCACAAGCAAGGCAACGCCAACCAAAATAAGCACACTACCAAAAAGCATGCGCTGGCTCTGCTCTTTTTCCTGTTGGGCCTGTGCTTCCCACTGCACGGTATCCACTGCTTGTTGTTGGCTTACCTCATTGAGAACCGCCTGATACTGCACTAAACGACCATCAGACGCCTGCTGACGAACATCTTGCGACTGCTGCGTGAGATACGTAGCCGATCCCACACCCATAACCAAGAATAAAACGGCCACAAGACCGCCTGCTGTTTGGGCCAGGTTAAGCTTTGGAAGCGCACGCTGGCGCTTGGTGAGAGGAGCTGTTCCAAAAAGCACTTCGGCGGCCGTTGGGGTGAGAATGGGAGATTCTGGATGGGGCGGCGGCGCAGCCGCCGCCTCCGCGAGCATGCGAGCCGTCAGCGCCTCAATAGCAGGATCACCGCTCGATTGCTTCACCTCACGAATCTCGCCCGCCAAGGCCCCTTCATGGATTTCTTGCAAAAGCTCGTCGAGGGTTTTTCTCTCAACGCTCATGTTTTAAGCCTCTCTGAGTCTATAAATCGTAAGCCCCATCCCCACTCCAAAGAAGATCACGCCTGTTCCCACGAGGAGCATCGTCGTCTCGAATGCACCAGAGACTGGTTGCGCCGAAGTCGTGGCAATGGGAACCACTCGAGGAGTTGGTGTAGGAATAATCGGTTCGGGAGAGGGTTCTGGCAGAGGTGAAGGAATGATTGGTTCAGGCGAAGGCGTTGGCGCGAGAGAAGCCGATGGCGTAGAAACAAAAGCCGGCAAGGAAGTATTGGCCTGCACTAAAAAGGTTCGTTTGAGTTGCTGTTGAACACCAAGATCGTCGGTGTAGGTCAATGTTACCGTATGTTCACCTGGCTCGAGTTCGCCAGGAGGAGACCAGTTCCAGTTGCCATTGGCATCGGTCTGAACCACACCGTTGTAGACCTGCTCAGAATGCACTTCAATCTGAAGATAGGAATTAGCTGGCGCCTTGCCCACAAACTCCGGCTGCGTGGTGTTCACTACCTCATTATCTTGAAGCTCAATAAGGACTGGGGTTGCAGTATCTATTTGAATAGATTCGTCGGAAGTGAAAAGCGTTCCAAACCCACCACTCCCCGCGCCTGAAGGGGTTTGCCCAGGATCAGTCGGGTCATTCACCAAAGGATCGGAAGAAGGAATTGGAGAAGGAGTTGGCGAGGCCACTGCCGAAGAACCAGTAGGTTCACGACCAAAAATGAGCGTTTCGGTGGGCGCCAACGCACTGGCCGGAATCGTAGCCTCTAAAGAATCCGTGCGCCTGGCGCCTTGAACTTGGACACGGATATTCTCATTTGGATCAAGCGTTTTGAGAGATGAAAGATCAGTTGTACGCAACTGCGAAAGCGTCACCGCCCAGCTTCCATTTTCCTTTACTAAAGAAGAAAGTGGCGCGGCACCTGGCGCCGAGAGATACACAAGCGCATGCGTGGCAGGATTTCCCACCTCATTTTGCACATTGCCATATGCCGTTTTGGCCTCAGGTTGAACATCTGGTTTGCGCGCCGTCCGCACCGAGAATGGCTGTCCGTTATTGTCGAACATCTGCCGAGAACCCGTCCCCAAACGGAAATAGTACTGCGTGGCTGGCTGCAGACCACGAACAGTAATGTGGTGTGTAGTGTAGTTGCCAGAAGTGTTGGTGAGCTGATCACGGTCATCTGCCACCTGTGTATTAAACTGATTTTGGGTTGTTCCATAACGCAAATAGCCTGGCGCTGGCAGATCGGTAAGGAAGGAAACGGTAAAGCTACTGTCGCTGATATTCGTTATACGAACTTGCCTAGGAGAAGATTCTTCGGATGCACGAGGCAAAAAGCCAGCAGTTCCTTCACCGACTAAAAAGATACCTGCCCCAACACCAAGAAGAAGCAGGCCAAGCCCCACTATTGTGGGGATGCGCACTTTCAACAGGCGACTCCACCCACGGGAGGTGACAGAACTGGGCATACCGCTCTTATCGTAGCGATTTCTCGGACACCTTACAAGACCGAGCCATGCGTGTTTCTTTCTTTAGGGCGTCGTTGGCGGGAGCACCACATTGGGAGCAAAGGAGGTATTCTCTGTTGCGGCGTCGGGCGGAGAATTTGTCTCAAGAGCCGACGGATCTGGGGAAATTTCTTCAGGCGGTAAAGGCTGCGTGGCAGCGTTTGGAGAAGCAGCAGGAAAACTGGCTGATGGCGAAGCAGGCGCTTCCTCGTTTGGCACCATCGCCCCCACTCCAGCCACATCGACTGGTCGCACAGCAGCGCGAATAACTTCTGGCGTAATCGCTCTATAGCCTTCTAGGCGCGTCACGGTTTCGAGATCAAGCAGTGGATTGAGCGGCTCGATGAGTTGGCGCACACTATTGTCTATCGTGCTCTTCTTGGAAGTCACGGCCAGCTCGATAAATAAACCCAGCATAATCGTCACTAATCCGAGCGTGAGTCCGGCCATAACCAGGCGCTGGCGCAAAATGGAGCCATAACTATAGCGCTTCATAGATTGGCCTCCTGCTCTTCTGCGGTGGGAGTGCGCTCCGGACGAGACTCATTCTTTACATCCGCTGGATCAACATAACCGTAGGTGTAAAGAGTGGCGCCCGCGTTGAGCTGAGCGGCATTAGTGCGATCACGACGGATTGAGAACGAAAAACTCTGTAGCGAGAACAGCGGGCGCACAGACTCCACTTCTTTGAAAAAACGAAGAATATCGGAATAGCTCCCAGCAAAGGAAAGCGAAACCGAATAGACGCCCACAACTTTTGGCCGAGAAGAGGTGCGACGGGCATTCGCGGCCGCTTGCTCTAGCTCTCCACCAAGATTGCCAACGGGAAATTCCTTGATTCGCAGGGAAAGCAACTCCACATTGGTATTTTGCGCCAGGTACTCAATGGCAAAAAGGGTGTCTTGCAGCGTGAGATCCTCGTACACTGCCGTCTCCAGAATCTGGAACCGATCTCTATAGGTGTAGTACTCATTCTGCGCGGTGTTAAGCGCCGCCAGCTTTTTGGTGAGAGCGTCATCCACTTGGCGCTTGTCTTCAATTTCTTTCACCAACTGAGACATAGTATTGAGCGTGGGTCGCAGCGCAAGAAGGGAGAACAACATCACCGTAACCAAAGATAAAACGAGCTCCAAAGAAACACGTGTCACGGGCTTCTCATAGAACTTCTGGAGTTGGCCGCGGAGGGCTTCACCAGAAACAAAACTGCGTTTTTCGGCCATATTTCCTTATTTTCTCACTATCTCACCGGCTCCACAGGAGTGACGGTTGTTGTTCTCGTTGTTTGGGCAGGCGGCAAACCTCGGGCATAGACAAGATTGATTGAAAAGGTTGTCTCACCAGCGGTATTGCTTCCACCGCTGCTGATATCGCCAATAGTAATGGATTGGAATTCTGACGTGGAACGGAGACCTTCGATCATGGTGTTGAGCGCATTGCCTGATCGTGCACGACCCGTTAAGCTCAAACGATCTCCGCTCAAGCTCATTTGGTCATATACTACCTCAGACGGGGTAATCCGCGAAACAAGATTGAGCGCTTCATAGCGTCCTTGCTGAGCAAAAATATCCGAAATATCTTTTGTCCTGCGCTGGATATCACGAATATCGGCGTCGAGTGTGCCATAGGACTCGGCAATAGACTGCTTCTGCAAAATGGAGCTGTTGAGATCGGTGACTTGGCGATCGAGCACAAAACGAGAAAAAAAGCTTCCAATCACCACAATTTCGGTGAAAATCACGATATGGCGACCAACCGAGACGGCCCAACGCAGCACCTTTCCTAGAAAAGTGTCATAAAAAGGATCCTGCGGAAACAGGTTTACAGAAGGAATTTTTGGCTTGGTAGCCGCTTTCCTCGTACTGGGCAGAGCAAAAGGCAGATTCATAGGCAGTTCTCACAGTATAACCTGGTTTGAGATCGTATAATAGGGACATGCTCCCGCTCATTCTCAATAAGAGAGCCCGCTACGAATTTGAAGTTTTGGATACCATTACGGCTGGTCTGGTTTTGCAGGGCGGCGAAGTAAAAATGCTCCGCGGCAAGCACGGAAGCCTGGCTGGCGCTTTTGTGCGCGTGGTGGCAAACCGCGCCGTTCTCCTGAACGCGCAGATTCCTCCCTACCCTTTCTCCCGACAAGAAGACTACGATCCCCTGCGAACGCGTCCGCTCCTTGTGCGCCAAGACGAACTCCTACGACTCAAGCAGGAGCAGGAAACAAAGGGTCGAACGCTTATTCCCGTGATGATTGGCTTGGAGGGTCGTTTCCTCAAGGTACAAATTGGTATTGCGCGCGGAAAGAACACACGTGACCGTCGCGAAGCGATCAAAAAACGCGACCTTGAGCGTGAGATGCGTCGAGATTTCTAGAGGGGAACGATTCCGGGCAGGCTCCGCCTCAAGAGGAATCGACCCGGGTCGATTCCTCTTGAGGTAATGTGCCTCCGGAATCGTTCCCTTCTCTAAAAAAAGGGGGCCGCGCGTAGCGCGGCCCCCCTCCATATTTCTGAAGTACTGTTTACCTCTTGCGACGGAGCACTGGCATACCAGTGCGCTGGGTCTCAACAACCTCATAGCCTTCTGGCACAGCATCGACAGCACCTTCGCGGACATCACGAGCGAAAAAGTAAATCGGACGAGTGATACCGTTCTTGAGCGTCACCATCTTGTTGTGCAAGTGGTAGGTTTGACCCTTAGAGTTCTTA
>CAYWTN010000005.1:59696-66957 GCA_964460975.1 uncultured Pseudomonadales bacterium | reverse complement strand
CCTAGACTCCTATTTTACCTAACTTTTTGTCTAGTTTATTGGGGTCGGGTCATTTCGTAAGGCATATAGTGGTGTAACGAAGAATAACTTTTTGTTTATTCCTAAAAGCATTGAAGATACAAATTGGGCTGAAATAAAAACAAAAATTCTGAATCCTTAATATTTTTTCAAAGCCTTAGAACCAAATACTTTTCCCTTTGGAGATATTTGGGGTCTTTTCACTGTTACAGGCCTCTTTTGCGACACTCATGCTTTTTGTGGGAAAATTAGTAGACAGCATCAGTCTATTTAGTCATAGGTGATGGGTCTTGGAGCAACCAAGACACTTTGGCGGAGAGGACAGGATTCACCACTCATTCGCGATGCTCATTTTGGGTATTAGCCAGGTGTTTCACTCTTGGCGGCACGAACCTACGGTTCTCATCCATTTAATATACCGCTGGAGCCATGGTCACGATGAATCCCTTTTTTGCGGTGAAGAGTGAGCATGGCTCTAAGCGGAGAGGACAGGATTCGAACCTGCGTGCCCCTTGCGAGGCTCATAGTTTTCGAAACTAGACCGATTAGCCACTCTGGCACCTCTCCAAACACCGATATTGTACCGCACCAGATGTTGTTTGGATCTAGGCAATTTCTTGGAGATCGGCTGAGTTGCGCCAACTTTGGGCATCTTGGGGAGAAAAGGAAGCAAAGGAGTGCTTGCCCGTTAAGATTTGGGCATTGATGTAGATTGTGGGTTGCTCGTCCAAAAAACCTTTGGCAAAAGGTGGTCGTACTGCAACTTCGAGTTGGTACTTTTGTAAGAAGAAGTGCTTTATTTTGGCGCGAGAATTTTGCAGTGCTGGAAGAACAAATGGTTCAAAAGTGTTTGTTTCATTTTCTTGTGCAAAATAGACTTTATGATTCTCATGCAAAAAAATAACAGCTTGCGCTTCCTTGAGTGGAAAGGTTGTTTTTTGTGACGCTGTGTTTTCCTCCTCTGTTCCGCCAGTTGCAAAGTAGACACACTGACTAGCGAGCGGACAAGTGGCGCATTGTGGTTTTTTGGTGCAGACCGCATTGGCAAAATCCATGATTGCCCCATTCAGAATTGGCAATTGAAATAATTGATTGCTCATTTCTTGAGGATCGAGTGAGGATTTTTTGTTGCCGTGAAGATATCGGCCAAAAACTCGCTGATGATTGGTATCAAAAGCTAATGCATCTTCACCATAGGCAAAACTGAGAATAGCGCGTGCGGTGTAAGGACCAACTCCAGGAAGCGTGAGAAGCTCCTTTTCTGTACGGGGAAATTCTCCGCCAAATTCGGAAACGATTTTTTGCGCGGTCGCAACCATGTTGCGACCGCGCCGGTAGTATCCCAATCCAGCGTAGTACGGCAAAAATTCTTCCCAACTCACTTTGGCAAGGTCATAAACGGTGGGGAAGCGCTCGATCATTCTCACGTAATAGTCACGAACGCGAGAAACTTGCGTTTGTTGCAGCATGATTTCGCTCAGCCAAACATGATAGGCCGTGAGTGGTTGCTGCCGCCAAGGTAAGTCATGACGGCCATGATCTTTCCACCACGAGAGCAAAGCGTTTTGCAAAAATGGCAGAGAAGGGGAATGGTCTTTCACCACAGTATTGTAAATGATACACTCAACACATGAAGAAGAGCCTGCCCCGCCCGTCTTTTCAGGCTCATTTGTTGCCAGAATTGATTGCGCTTTCTCGTCCCTCGCAGTGGGTTTTTCTACTGATTCCTTTTTTGCTTGGTGCGGTGGGTGGAATGACAAAAATTTCTTCCTTTGCGCGGCCAGATTTTCTTGTCCTCGTTCTCTTCTTTCTGTTCCCGGCTAATTTCCTTCTTCATGGTTTGCAGCTTTGGTTTGCGCCTGGACTTGTCGCTCGCAATCGAGCACTTTTCCGTGAGAAAGTGGCACCAAACCTCACCCTTTCACTGTTAGGTCAGGGTCTGGTGCTTGTGGGAACATTTTTTGGTTTGCTTCTTCTGTTGTTACAACCTGGTCCCGGCTTTGTTCTTTTCTTTTGGTTGCTGCTCATTATGCTGTTTGTTGGTCCGCCACTGCGTCTTATCGAACGTCCTTTCTTTGATGTCTACGCCAGTTTCCTCTATGTTCTCCCCGCTGTGGCTGGTTGGTGGTGGGCCACGCTCGAGCCACCCTTGCTGCATACAACTTTGGCTTGGGGTTTGCTTGCTGGAGGTTGGCGGATGCTTCAGCTTGTTGCCGAATCATCGGCGCAAGCAAACAAAAAGAGAGTCGGTTCTCTTGCTGTTTTTGATGAAAGTCAGGCGCTTTTCTTTGTCTTAGCCAACTGGATACTTTTTGCCTTCTGGATCCAAGACGGATCCTGGCTCGCTCGTTTGGCATACCTCTTACCGCTCGTCTCACTGCCATTTCTTGTTTTACCTCGCAAAAGTATTCGCGTTTGGTATCCGCTTGTTTTGGTTTTGACCGCTTTGCTCTCTGTTCTCACTTTTGGCGTTCTGCTGCTAGGCCTTGTTTGGTAGAATCTGCAGAGAAGTGTAGGGGAAAATATGACAAATACTGAACATGAGCAAACAGCCCTTTGTGGATCGAGTATCGATAACCCATTTTTCGGATTGGATGGTGAATTTCGTAAAGTTCTTCAGGAAGCCATGGAACACGCAAGGAAAATGGGCTTAGAAACAATCTTTGTTGCTCTCAATGAGTGGGTCGTTGCTGTTTGCGAAAAAGATCAATCCTTAAAACTTGTGAAGATTGTTAGCCGAGCAGACAACGATGATCAAATAGCATACGAGCATTTGTTGGCCCTTCCAGGTTTTCTTTTGTTTGCCAACAATATGAAATTTGAAGGCACGGTAGATCCTGAAGTTCTTGTACGCGCCAATGCTTACAAGTATCGATCTGAGCTCCAACCTCGTTCAGCTAGAGTGAGATAGTCTTTTGTGCCCCCAATGGGAATCTACCGCTTGTTCACTGCGCTCACTGCGGGTATTAGCCAGGATTGGTTCATAAAAGGGAGTTACTCACCAATCTTGGCGGCAGAACTCGCTGCTCGTTATTGTCTGCAGTGCCCCCGGCGAGAATCGAACTCGCATCAACGGTTTCGGAAACCGTCATTCTATCCGTTGAACTACAGGGACAAGTGGGGATAGTATACCGCGCCAGTGGTAATGAGAGCATCTATTTTTTCTCGATGTTAAAGAAAGAGAAGTTTCGCTGATGAATAGCGAGAAAACCTGGCGCACGCGTGTTGAAAACTTGCTTGAAGTCATTGCCGCTGATGGTCACCGTGCCGCGGTTTGTTTGGAAAACCACTTCGGTTGTCTGGCCTTGGTTGTTGTTGCGCGTTTCTACGCCAGAAATATTGGTGACTGGGTTATCCACATATTGGCGCAGCTCCTCTTTGGAGTACGGATTGCCTGATTGTCCACCAATGGCGCACTCATTAAGCGTAACAGGCAGAACTCGACCCGTATCGGCTCCGCGCGAGTCAACCTTGAGAACGAGGTAAGCGTTTATAATGTCCGACATTTCTTCCTGAGAAAGCCAAGGTTTACGTCCACAGGGATTGTTGCTGTCACTGTAGCTGCCTGGCAAAACTTGGCGATACCAGGCTTTGTAAAACCATGGTGCGTTGGCTTTCACCTCCCAGGCGCGGCTGGTCCACTCGCCTGAGGCGGATTTATCGGTTGTGTCCCAACCAGAAGTATTGAGGTATCCGCCAGAAATGGCTGAGTATTGGGTACTTACCCCTTCCAGAATCATGCCCTTTGTTTCGTCCACTGCCTCACGCCAAGCTTGTGGAGGATTGTCCGATTTGCTTTTGCGAAAAGCCTGACAACTTTCGGTCGTACAGATTTCTCTGCCTTTTTCCTTGTAATTTATGTACGCATAACTACGCGCGGCCACCGCCTGGGCTTTGAGTGCTTCTTTGGGCCAACTATCTGGCATTTCGGCGATTCCGTAGAGGTAGGCTGTTTCAAAGTCTAAGCTCCCCACGCCAGAAACGGCGATGTTTCCGCCGGTTTCTTTTTGCACCGGCTCTTTGCCGTAGTAGGCGCTGAGAATTTCTTTGTAGTTTTGGCCTTCTGAGGCACGTGCTCTAGCACCATATTGGCTCATGCCGTTGCGGTGTGTGTGCGCCCCAAAAGTGAAAACGGCAAAGGAGTTGGCCGGCGCGTTCTGGCGGAAGCCGGCAATAGTGGAGTCGATATCGCCAGAGGTAGGAACCGCGCCGGCCCCAGTAATAAACGTTCCACTTCGAGCGCTGATAACCGCCTGCTGCTGAGCGCTGAGCGCGGCGATTTTTCCGCGCAGCTGTGTTTGGTACTGTTTTGCGCCCGCAATGTCCTTTTCAAAAGAGGCCTTCTGCTTATTGAGCTGGTCTTGCAGCGAGGCGAGTTGCTTTTCTTTATTAGCTGCTTCTGTTTTTTCTTGCTGAAGCTCAAGGATATTCAGGCCAAGTGAATCGATCATCTGGCGATCTCTTTCGGCCAAAGTAAGCGAGTACTTGAGGGCTTGGCGTCCTTCACTGCCTCGAGAAGCGGCGAGAAGGGTGACGAGCGGCGAGTGGGAGCGAGCAAAACGATACTGCAGGTCTACCCGCTGTGAAAAAACCTCGTACTGTCCAGACATTTCCTCTTCTTTGCGGGCGATCTCTTGCGTGCGCTGTTTTTGTTCATTTTTGAGCGTCTCGATACTACGCAGAGCAGACTGAATGCGTGCCGAGAGATTCTTCACTTCGCTCTCGAGCGGAGCGGTGGCATTCACCGACATTTCTAAGAGACGGTTGGTTTCGTTAATCTGAGACTGGAGTTCAGCCACCGGATCAACGGCGCCAGCAAAAGGAGAAAGCACCAAAAAAAGTGCGGTGAGCAGTGAACCCGCCAAACAAACAAGCCAGGAAAGCGCATGTTTCTTGTGCATAAATGAGCCCAGATTCATCATAGCGTATTCTTCTGGCGATAAATACGTTAGAATATACCGGTTATGCTACAGTTATTGGCTCAGCAGCACATTGCTCAAGTAAATTTTCGTGACTTTAATAAGTCTATCTGGCCAGATGCAACCGTTCAGCCAACACCATCTAGTATCTTCAACGATGCTATGCCATACCTCTTTTCCATTGCTGGACTCATCCTTTTTGTTATGCTTGTTTGGGGGGCATTCGAGATTATGATGGGCGCGGGAGATCCCAAGAATGCCGAATCTGGCAAAAAGCGTATCACGGCTGCAGTCACGGGTTTTATTCTTCTTTTCCTTTCGTACTGGATTGGTCAGGTAATTCAGTACATTTTTGGTCTAAACTTTGGTTTGATGTAACGTATGGCACTCGATCTTTCTCGGCTTCCGCAGCACGTTGCTATTATTATGGATGGCAACCGTCGTTGGGCGAAGGCGCACGGAATGAATCCCATTGAGGGGCATCGCCAAGTTACCGATAACGTTATTGAGCGCCTGGTAGATCGCTGTATTGAGCTGAACATTCCCTACCTTACTCTTTGGGCCTTTAGCACCGAAAACTGGGATCGCGATCGCTCAGAACTGCAGGCTATGATGCAGCTGTTCCGCTATGGCTTAGGAAAAAAGACAGAATCGCTTTTCAAAAAAGGTGTTCGAATCCGCATTCTTGGCGAAATCGATCGTTTTCCAGAGGATATTGCGCAAACGTCTCGCAACTGGATGGAGCAAACCAAAGACAATGACAAAGTTACGGTTACGTTTGCGCTCAACTATGGTGGACGTGACGAGATGACTCGCGCCTTCAATCGTTTTTTGGCGGCTCAGGATCACAAACCAGCCAGTGAAGTACAGTTTTCCCAGGAGGATATGGCCCAGTACCTCGATACAGCGCAGATGCCCGATCCAGATCTTATTATTCGCCCAGGTGGTCAGTACCGCTTGTCTGGCTTTATGCCTTGGCAGTCTGTCTATGCTGAGCTCTATTTTTCTGATGTCCTCATGCCAGATTTTGGTGTGGAAAAATTTGATGCTGCGCTCGAAGACTTTCAAGCACGCCAGCGCAGATTTGGGAAATAGAGAAGCCCTTTCTACTCCTAATATTATAGTTACTGAACTTTTGCTCGATGCCGATTCTCTGCATCACCTGCTTGACGCGCGCAAGGGGAATTCTGGTGACGACCTGCGCTAAGATTCAGATGTCTCGCTCATTATCTGCGCGCCTTTTGCTGGGCTGTTATCAATGATTCTAATTACTCCAGGGAGATGAGATATTTCGGTCGAGATTGGTTCAACGTTTGTTTTTTCGCAGAGAATATGCACATTTGGACCAGCATCAATCGTTGTGTATGCCTCTATACCTTTTTGTCGTAGCTCTTGCACTTTGAGGAGAATATTAATGGTTTCTGGCAGCCAGTAGAAGGCACTGGGCTGAGCAGTCATCATCACCGCGTGCATATTGAGTGCTTCTTGCTCACAGAGAGACCCAAAATGGGTGAAGTCTTTGTTTTTCATGGCGATTTTTATTTCTTTGAGCAACGGAGGCAGGCCTAAGAGTCTTGGAGCAAAAAAAGGGCTTGTTTGCGCACTCTCGTGACCAGCTGAAGAAAGAAGGCGCTTTTTCTCCTGGGAGACGACCACTACGAGGTCATGAATTTCCCAGTAATCCTCGTCAAAGAGGCTTACTGCGTAGGAGTTTTCATCATTATCACCTTTGTGCCACTCCACAAAACCATTGGGAATTGAGCGGCAAGCGGATCCAGATCCACGCCGAGCTAAGCGGCTGAGGGTTTTCTCATTAAGATCGAGGTTAAGTGCGTGAGCTGCTGCAACCGTGAGTGCCGAAAATCCAGAAGCAGAAGAAGCTATTCCTGCTCCCGTTGGGAAATTATTGTGGGAGGTAACGCTAGCGAAGAGTTTGCTTTTAGCCATGGATCGCAATAAATCAAGTTGGCGAGAAACCTTTTCCAAAGATTTCCCTGCGAGGGTTAAGCCGTTAAGAGTGAGGTTGTCTGATTGGTACTCATCGGAAAAATGAACTTTTGTTGTTGTGGTTGCCGCCGAGAGATTCATGGAGAGAGAGTTGTTAAGCGGGAGATTTAATCGTGGGTCGGCTTTCCCCCAGTATTTTACAAAGGCAATATTTGCTGGTGCTATAGCAACGGCTTTCATGAACGCTCCAAACGAACACCAGGTGCTTGGAGCGAAATTTCAACAAGGGATGGATGTTCAAGTTTCTTTGAGGGGTCTTGCAACACGATGAGACAGTCACCTCCCCCTGCGCCAGAAATTTTAGCATTGAGAGCGCC
>CAYWTN010000005.1:2380-59686 GCA_964460975.1 uncultured Pseudomonadales bacterium | reverse complement strand
AGTTCATCTCGCAGCGTTCGGATGGTTGGTGTGCTTACTCCAAGGGATTCCAGAATGCCTTGGTTGAGTTCTACGAGCTCATTAAGCTGCGCTCTATTGTCAGATTCTAAAGCTTCTCTTGCTTCAAAGACGATGTTTTCAATGGTGGCGAAAAGTTTCTCAACAATTGCAGGGTGATTTTCTCTGAGCTGGGCAACCTGCTGAACGAGCGTGACGGTGTCTGCTTTTGTTCCCGTGTAGGCTACAGAAAGAGGAAGCTGGGAAGAGCGTAGGGGTTGGATAGTTTTTCCACCTGTGACGAAAAAAAGTGTTCCTCCCCAGATTGCTGCCGCTAAATCAAAACCCGATCCAACACCTTGTACCGCAATGACTACCTCATAACAAAGTGCAAAAAGCTGTTCTTTTGTGAACGAGAGTTTGTGAAGAGAAAAAAGTGCGTGCATTAAAGCTACCGTAACTGCCGATGATGATCCAAAACCGAGTGTGCTCGAAAAGGAGTTCTTGGTAAGAATATTCATCCCTGATATTTTCTGATGCTGTAAAGAAAACATTTTGAGAGATTCAACAACAAAACGCACTTCTTTGGGTATATCTTGAGTTGGTATTTGCAAAAGAGTTCCGACAGGAAAAGTAAAGGTATTCTGAGGTGTCGTTACGGTGATGATGTTATCATCAGTTTTTTGTACAGTGACTACGATTCGCTGATCAACAGCAGTAACGATACAGGGATGACCATAAACAACGGCATGCTCGCCAAAGAGCATAAGTTTGCCTGGAGCAGAGCTAGATACTTGAGTGTATTTCATGAGTCAGTCCTTGGTGAATTTGGAGAGGAAAAAAGTCAGTGTCTCTGTATTCTCTCTTGTTTTGGTAGGCAATAATGATGCCGGATTCTCCTTGGGAACCACCCGCTCCAGAGATTTTAGCAAAAATGCCATTTTTTTCTAGGGAGCGGATGCGCTTTTGCGCATCCGCTCCCACCACACCAATTTTTTCAAGGAGGTGCTGATTTTTTTGAAAGAGGAGTCCAAGGCTCTTTGGGTTGGAAGTCGAGGAAAGAAGGCGGTCAAGTATTTGCTCTGTTACGGCACCTATTTTTTGCAGGGCATCATGAGTTTGTGGATCAGTCTCTAACCGGGAGCGGACAATTTGTACCATTTCGGCAGTTGATTCCTGAGGCTTTCCAGTATTGAGTGCAAAAATATTTTCCAGATTTCTTGGGAGCTTGAGTGATTCTTGAATCGTGGTTCCATCTGCATTTTTTTGATATTTGATCACTCCCCCATGGACAACAATGGTGTTATCGATTCCACTCGGGTTAGTATGAGCCTGTTTTTCTAATAAAAAAGCATGATGATTAATATTTTCCCGATCATAGGGCTGTTTGGCCAGATAAAGGCAAATAAAGCTCACCGCAGCGGCAAAGGCGGCTGATGAGCCCATCCCACAGCCTACAGGTATTTCTGATTGCAAAGTGACATTTTTGAGTCCCGATTGAGACGAATTTAAGAAATTAGCTACCTCGACAACACCTATTTGGGGAAATTCTTTGAGTATTTTGGCAAACGGTGTATAGAGAATGTCTTCCTGAAACTCCACTGAAAGGGTGAGAACACGATCTATGGCAGCAACTACCGCCGGATACCCATAAACAACGGAATGTTCACCCGAAAGAATGATTTTTCCAGGGACAGTAACGGTCAAATGCTTCACAGGCGTACATTATACCTTTTTCCGCGCATCTTCGATGTGCTGTAGCAAAGCAGTAAGTTGTTCTGTTGTTAGCCAAACTGACCCCGACGCAAAGCTCGACCACCAGTCATCACGGTCTTTGCGATTCTCTGCTAGAGCGGCAGCAGGAACAAAAATAGGATTTTCTGGGGTGCCGATGTTTATACGTTCATCTTTTGACATAGCCCCCAATATACTACACACAGGCGAGTCTTTCCATCGCCAGAGGAAACCACGGGGCAAAGTGGTGATTTGGCTGTCGGAGTTGAGAAAGCACTTCGTGTTGGGATGCCCAGCGCCAATCGGCTACTTCATCAGGATTAGGTTGAGGATCGGTGAACAGTGTTCCCGTGAGAATATGATTGACCTCATTTTCCGACCATTCGTTTGAGTAAACAGCGTGGTACTCGTAGGAAAAAATAAACTTGAGATTCTGGACAGCACCGGTGCCGAGCTCAAAAGGAATCCGTCTCTGTGCGCAGCTTCCATCGTCTTCGTCAACCCACTGATGAGTAGAACAAGCCGCATCCCACCACAGAGGCCAGAGCGGTTTTTTGGCGCTGCGCTGCGTGAGGAGAATCTCACCTTTCTCGTTAAACAAAAAGACGGTAATGGCGCGGTGGAGCTTGCCAATACCTTGATGGGCCGCTTTTTTGCCAATACTGCCTAGCACCTTATCCTGGCTATTTACCAGCATAATCTGCTCGTCTTCCTTGAGCATTTTTTGCCAGTGAGCTGTGTCTTGAGAAGAATCCATCTTACTGTTTACTGCGCACCCGTAGTGAATTGGGTATTGTCGGTAACCAATGGTTGTTTTTGCGCTGGGCTCAGTTGCTGCATTGCTTGGGTTGTTTGGGCGAGGTTTGCGGCCTGTTCCGCTTTGGCACGCTGAATTTCGGCGAGTTCTTCAGGGTTTGTGGTGATGACGACGTGCTCTTCTGGTGAAGCAATCACCCGCATAGCAACGTGGTTCTGACCAGCAAAGAAAAGGCCTTCACCAACGTCGGCGGCCATGAGGAGTCGCTGTTCACCCTCAGAGAGGTAGAACGTATCGGCCAAAATAGGAATAGCGGCACTCGACTGTTTGAGGAGCAATTGAATCGAGGCGTTGGTCACGATGGCGCGCCCGTAGTCACTGTGCATAAAGTCTTCTACGTCTTGAGTAATCGTGGTTACGCCCAAGTAGTATTTACGGGCGCGCTTGGCCATGGAGTGCAGGAAAGAGGCAGTATCTTGATGCTTCATAAAGTACCAGGCTTCGTCAACAATAAGCATACGTTTCTTGCGTTCTTTGCGCACACGAGTCCAGATGAAGTCCAGAATCATGAACATGGCTACTGGTCGCAGTTCTTCTTCGATGTCACGAACCGTAAAAACGGTCATTTGGTTGCGGATATCGATATTGGTGTGTTGGTCAAAAATGCCGCGGAATGAACCCTTAATATACTTTTCCAGGCGCATGGCGAGGCTTTGTCCAGCGTCGTTCTCAAAACCGATAAGCGCTTTATAGAGATCTTCCATGAGTGGAGGCTCTTTGGTCTGCGTTTCTGGGTCTGGCGTGATCCCTTTGGCTTTGTAGGTGGCAACGAGCGCACGGTCCAGGGTAGCTTCTTCCTCTGGAGACATACCACCGAGCATAACCTTGAGGAGAGCGTGCAGGGAGATGATTTTTTGCCCGAGCTCATTTTCGCCTTCTTCGTACATGCTGGAGAGATCAAAAGGGTTGAGCTTGGTGGGCGAGTTGAATGAGAAGTTAATGTACTCACCGCCAACCGAAGCAGCCATGTCCTCATACTCCTTTTCTGGGTCAAGAATGAGCACTTCGGTGCCGAACATGATTTGGCGGAGAGCTTCGAGTTTCACGGCATAGGATTTACCAGCACCAGATTTGGCAAAAACCACCATATTGGCGTTTTCCATGCTGAAGCGATCAAAAATGACGAGTGAACCATTATGCTCATTGATGCCGTAGACAATACCTTTATCCATTGTGAGCTCAGATGAAGTGAACGGGAACGTGGTAGCCAAGGAAGTAGTATCCATGTTGCGCATGATCTTGAGCTTGTCCACTCCCATGGGCAGGGTGGTTTTGAAGCCCTCATCCATCTGGAGCGAAGCCTTTTTGGAAATGAGCAGCATGGAGCCAAGAAGTGATTGAAGCTGCTTGCTCATTTTGTCGAGCTCATCAACCGAATGAGCGGTGATCGTGACATACAGGCCAAACTGGTAGAAACGCTCCGCGCCTTTGGCTAACTGCTCTTGCATCGATTTTGCGTCTTCAAGTTTAATTTCGGTGTCGATATTGCTGATTTTCCCTGAACGGATATCAGAGGTGATTTCGGCTTCCATTTCTGTGATTTTTCGGCGCAGATCGTGGAGCACTTCTTTAATATCTACAGGCGTAATATGCATGGATATATCAAGGGAATAGGGGAAATTGATAAGCGGAGAGAGCCAGTTGGCCGGAACCATACGAGGGTATCCAGCAATAAAGAGCGTACGGGTGAACGTGGAGTTGATTTTCTGGTAAGTAAAATCCACTTCGATGGCCTCGGGTGCAATAATGTCCTGCACACTCACGAGACCCATGGAGAAAGTCTTGAGTTGGTCTTGCAAGGCCTGCTGTCGGATTTTTTCGGTGTCTTGCGCCTGTGCTGCCGCCGTTGGTTGTGCGGGCGTTTTGGATTTCAGACCGATCATTTGGAGAAAATCTGCCATAGTACCTCGCTATCTGGGAAGAGCTCCGGGTGTTTCTTGGGGGATGGCGCTCAAGGTTTGTTGAAAATTTTGTGGCATGCCAGCTGGCTGGGCGGGTTGGGGCGGAAGAGCTTGCGGCTGAACGGGCATCACTGGTGCTGACTGTTGGACAGCCTGTGGTTGCTGAAGAGGGATCATGGGCGTAGGTGTGGGGGCAGCCTGAGGCATGGGTGCTGGGGCTGGCGCTGGTTGGGGCGCGCTTGGCAGCGCGCCCTGCGCTTGAATAAGCGCTGTGGTGTAGTCTCTCGTTTCTACCACACGAGTGCCATCTGAGGTTTCGTTGTTGTAGGTAGAGTAGAACAAATGGATCAGTTCTTTGGTATCCAGCTGATTGGCCCGTAAGCCAATGCGGCCAAATTGGTTGATCATATGGTCTCGTCGCGGAATGAGAATGTTGCGAGATTTATCCATAACGTAGTTTTTATCAAAAACGGGTGGCTTGCTGCTGCCAGTGAGTCCGCTCAGAGGGTTTGCTGCGCTGGCTAAGCCGAGTTCGAGGGCGCTGAGCGGCAGAACAACGTAAAAAGACTTATCAAGAACATTTTGTTCGGTGATGAGGTTGGCAACAAAATGTCGATAGCTCGAAATCTGGGCGCGGCGCAGATCGGTGGCGGCGTGTTGCATTTGCTCGTCCACATAATTGAGATAGTTGGTGACGTCCTTAGGCTTGGATTTGATGAGAATTTGAATCGAGAAAGAGAGCGAGTTGATAAGAGCCGCATAGGCATAAATAATGGCGTCTTGTTCTGGTTCCGAGAGCAGTCCAAAGTTGATTGCGCTCACTTTGAGAACAATAGAGGTTGATCCATCGCGTAAAACGATCATATCGCTGGCAATATCGAGAATGTCCAAGTAATCTTGGGCGGTGGAGCTAATCTGATTTGGCGATTTTGTAGCCATAAGCTAAGTATATTAGGCAGCGGCCTGGATGTCGATTGGGGCAAGCACAATATCTGTGGCCTCAAAGCCATAGACAGGGAATGTGTGGCCCTCTTTTTCTGTTTCTAAGGTGTATCGGCCAGCGCGTAGTGGCGCAGAAATATAAAACTGGCCCAGAGCGTTGGTTTTCATGGCACGAACGGTATTTCCAGATTCATCCAGAATTTCCACAATGGCGTTGGAGACAATTCCGCCATTCCTATCATGAACCATACCAATGAGGAGATTTGGTTGCGTGGGCAATGAAGGGAAAGGAAGATCGGTGCGGAAAATGGCGGGGCGAACTTGCGAAAGATCGAGGGGTGCTGCTGGGGCCGCGGCAATATAGCTCTCAGCGGTGGCCGCGGCCTGACTCGCCTCCAAAGGCGCTGCTGTGTTTTCTCTTGGGCTGGCAGCATCGGTGCTGGTTATGGGAAGAGAAACGAGAGGAATGTTTTCTATTCTTGCTTCTTGAGGTGCTGGTGCTGATGGTTCGGGGGCAGCTTTGTCAAGATCATCATCTTGGGAAGTAATGGTAACCAAAGGGGCACTTGGCATTGCGTTATCTGTTATCGGTACGTTGCTGCTGTACAAAACGGTTCTTCCCAAAGGGCGCGTGCGTACTTGCAGCACGGGTTTGCCTTGAGCGGAGTCTGCTCCTGGGAGAACGTTGGCGGCGGCGTTGACCTGAGAAAAGAGATCGTTCACATTGGCACGGTCGCTTTGGAAGATATCAAGCGGGTCAACCGCCGCCGCCACCTCTTGCTGATTCAAAGAAGATAAGTACTCTTGCACTCGAGTGCGACGCATGGGGGAAGTATCCGGCTGGTACAGCATCTGGGTGCTGGATTTGGGAGAAAAATCAAAAAAGCTGGGGGATTTTTGCGTTCGTCGCCAGTAATACTTGGTTGGGCGGTAAATGGCTCGGATAAAGTTGATAAACCATTGATCAAGAGTCCGTTCTTCATACGGAACAAACGCCATGGCAACACCGCTCACCACAAAAAGGATTATGAGAGGCCAGCGAATAATGGATGGCAGATTGGTTCCATACACCAGCACGCCAAGGCCACCACCAGCCAGCAGAATGAGAAACTGCTTGATGGTCATGCTGCCAATGAGGTGAAACTCGTAGGCGGTGATGTTTTGCGGTACTGGATGTTCTTGCATGGCGAGTACTCATATCTTAGCAGCTTTTGCCCTTGATCGCCGCGTTATAGTTCGATTGCTGGCGTCGTAATTTCGAGGGGTACGACCTGTCCGTTTCGCAATTGTGTTTCTCCCGTGAGATTCCAGTAGGGAATGGCCGCATTTTGGGCTGTGTCCACGCGGTAAACAATTCGAGCTTCATTGATCATAAACTTCACTGGCTCCACTTGGCTCGAGTCTTGAGACACGGCTGCGATGACGTCGGCGAAGAGGTATTTGCCAGCGGAGATGTTTTCTAAGACGGTTGCAAAAGGTAATAGGGGTTTGTTTTGGTCACGAGAGAAAGTAGCCAAGAATGCTGGGAAGTTTGCCTGAGTGACACCATCATGGGTAACAACAATAGAGGCGCGCTCTGCGGTGCTCGATCCATATACAATATCGAAATTCTCTAGTCGACGAGAAAAGGAAAAACGGATGATGTTTGCTTGGTTGGGGTCGGTTTCGGTCATTCCTTCAAGCCGATCATCATTTCTATAGTAACGAACATCAAGATTATCTGCCTGAATATCGGTAAAACCAACAATTTGCAGCCAAGCCTCTGCTTTCATTTGGGCATCTTGAAGGTTAAGAGGCTCAGTATTGAGTGCCGTAACAGAAGAACTTTCCTCAGGGAATGTTGTTGTTTCTCCACGAGTATAGTGGATCCAATTTTTTTCGGTATCCCAAAAAAGATCATCATTATTTTGGTTTGTGAGGTAAGTATCATCCAAGGCAGTTGTGATCCCTAATCGAGTGCCCACATCATGGAAAATCTTCTCATTTTGTACTGAGTTTTGATCTAAACGGTAAAGTGGAAGTTCCGATGGAACATTTGGTGTTTCCATCAACATCTCGATACTCATATTTCTTACAGTTGGTTCTATGCCTGTCATATCTGGTTGCGTTACGTCTAGTGGAGGATTTGGTGTGAGGTAAGGGATAAGAAAGAAGATTGCCGCAATGATGAAAAATCCGTTAATGATAACCAGTGCTTTATGCCTGGCCCAGAGGTTTTGAAGAGAATGAATAGTGCGATATATCATTTGTTCCAAACTTTTTTATTCAGTACATGATGTTGGTAGCCTATAGTCACCTGGTTGACCACTGAGTCCTCCAGCACACTGTGAAAAGCTTGCTGAATATGATCTTACTCCACATTGAGTATTTTGTTGAATTTTACGAGGAGTGAGTCCCGAAGCGATTGTCGGGGTAATATTGTAGATAGAAAGGCCCCTGTTTTGTTTTGGGAAGATGCCGTAATGGAGGTGAGGGCCAGTTGAGTTACCCGTACTGCCAATATAACCAATAATTTCTCCTGCTATGACAGGTCGAGTAGTTCCATTTTTTGAACCACTAGAAAAACGACTCATGTGTCCAAAAACAAGAGTAAACCCATCTTCAGTCTCAACAAGTACGTGTCTACCATATCCCGTTGTACTCGAAATATATTTGGCGGTTCCAGCAAAAGGAGTAACAATAGCGACACCTTGCGACTGAGCTATATCGATAGCTGTCTCTCTTTCACCATTTGAGAGACGACTACTGGGATGAACATATGTAGAGATTCTTCCCTCTACCGGCCAACATCCCGCAATACCTATGCCATCAATACTTCCCGTATTGGTATCAAAGAAGGGATTGTGGCTTGGCATGGTGTTCATGGAAACGCCAATCACGGTGATGGTGATGATGGTAAAGAAACTGGCCATGGTGAGTGGCCCCAAGATGGCGAGTCCAGCAAACCAACCTCCAACGGTGGAAGAGCCAATGTTATAGACCATCTGCGTGGCACTTTCTGATGCACCGCCCATGGCACTTTTGGCGCTCGATTCCCAACCTGGTCGAGAACGAGCAAACTGAGATTTGGCAAAGCTGGCGGCGTCCTGGCCAGACATGACAGCGCTTCGCCCAAGTTCTTTGGAGACACCGCTCAGTGCTTGGCCAGTTTGGGCGGCCGCAGCGGAGCTTCCGGCCGCCCCAGTTGCAGCGTTTATACCAAAAAGTGAGCTAAAAAGTCCGCCAACAATAGGGAGATTCGATAGAAAATGAGCAATAGCATTAGCAACAAACAAGGGAATAGCCGCAACACCAACAACTCCCACTCCAAGAGGAACAGCTAATTGCTTCAGTCGCTCGATAAGCATTTTCCGAGCTTGTGCATCGGTAAGGAGAAGAGCGGCAATGGCGGCTGGGTTTCCACCCGTTTTCATGAGCTTCATGGCCAGCTGCATTTGCTGCATGCGCTCTTGGGCACTGGCGTTAGTAGCTTGCTGTTGGGCTCGGTTTTGGTAACTTTGTTGCCGCGCTGCCGCTAGTTTATTGGTTTCAGTAGAGGTAGGCGCAGTGGTCTGATCAGCATTTTCTACATGATCATAAAAAGCAGCGGTGATTCCTTGTGGCCCAGCTTCGCTGGCATACTGGTGAACAAGAATCGCGATTTCCACTTCGATAACTGCTTGGTTTGCTCCTTCACCCTCTCCCAAGCGACGATAGGCTTCCGCCAAGGCAACCTCGAGCATGAATTTCTCATGATCATCGAGTTTTTTACTTGTTGCTGAGTTTGTCGCTTCTTGATCTGGGATCTCAGTTTGGCCAGCAAAAGCTCTGAGAGGCTGGGCCAAACCCGGGCGGCGACCCTGAAGATTGCCTTTTGTGTCGGCGCTCGAAAGGACGTCATGCAGCTGCGCCATCTGGTCGTACATGTCGGCAAAGGTGAGCCGGGACATGATCGAGATGAGTGCTCCACCGCTTTCAGGGCCAAGAAGCTGGGTAATATAGCGGTTAAAGGCCGCTTGTTCCTCTGGGTTGAGCGCCGTCCCACGCTGTTTTTTCTCAAGAATACGTTGGAGATCACGAATAACTCTTTCGCGTTCTTCTCGGGGAAGATTATTGAGAGCAGGCTCAATGAGAGCGCCAATATCGCCATGTGCCAGGCGCATGGCCATGGCTTGAGATTGTTCGGCCTGAACAATATTGTGTGCTGTGAGAACGCCAGCCAGTCCAGAGTTGCCAGAAAGGTACCCGTTTTGCCTGGCATAGGCAACCAAGGGTTGGAAACGGGACTGCTCCAGATTAGAAAGAACCTCAGCAATCTCGGTATCCGACCAGCCGAGTGCTTGGAGGCCAGAGCGAATATTTTCTTGAGTGCGCCGATCGGCCTTGGCAAAGTAGCCAGAAAGTTGACCAGCCTGATGAGGATCGGAGTAGGTGACAACGAGTTTTTGGTAGAAGCTTTCAACTTCGTCTGACAGTGTGCCTACAATGAGTGAGGGGCTAAGTCTTTGGTCTGCCGGGAGGTCGGCTGCAAGCGAGAAAGCCTTGTAGCGGATGGTGTCGAGCAGGAGCGGGCGGTTGTCATTAATGATTTTCTCGATTTGAGGTTCTTGCAAACCCATTTCTCGAAGTTTGAGTCTGAGTTCACCCTCTGCTACGAGGAGGATGTCGTGCTGAACTCGAGAAATGCGATCGATTTTCTCGGCCAGACTCTGTGGTGATTCCTGAGTCGTTTGGATTCCTTGGCTTTGTTCTTGCAGCCGCTGTTGTTCTCGAAAGTCTGCGATAGCGGCAATGGGGACATTGCTTGGGTCGGAGCTGGGTTTTTCTTCGCCAAGGATGGTCTGCCAGGCGTCGAGGAGGCGCGCGTGCAGCGCGCGCCCAACCATCTCATTGAGTTTCTCTGGAGATGGAGGGTTAAACCTTGGATCGATTTCTTTGCCTTGGGCTGCCAAAGTAGCAGCTTCCTCAAACGCGATAAGAAAATCTTGAGCCTCTTTTCTGGCAATATTAAGAACACCAACGACGGCTGCCTCTTGTTTTTGGGCCTCGTCGTCGGTAATGACAGACACTTCACGTCCAAGCCCAAGAGCCAGATACAGCTCGTTCATGCGAGGGCGGTTGAGTGCATCGGCAACGCGATCAAGCTCATCCAACCAAGTTTCGAGAACATTCTGTCGGGCTCGGCGCGCCGCTTCACTCGTAAAGTCCACAAGGAGAAGCGGCGCCTCATCCTCATTTTCTCCCTCTGCCCCAGTGTGATCACTCGAGGGAGCGCCAGACCCACTCGCTGGGAGTGCGAGCGCCCTCAGCGCTTGAGCCGTTTCCTTTTGGAGGCTTTCGAGCTTTTTTTGCGTTTCGGGCAGAAAAGTTTTGAGCAGTTTGATGAGGGAGTCAACAAGGTCTTGAGTCCATAAATAGACTTGGGTAGGATCTTGAGAGTGGGCATCACCTACCTTTTGGAGGAGAAGACGGAGCAGAAGCTGAGCAGGCTTTTGCTCCGCACTCTCATCTTCCCAAAGGGCGGAAAAGAACTGCCCGGCCAAGGAAGTTTTTGTAACTTGGCGAGCTTCTTTTTGCTCCTCAAGGAGCTCTCGAGACTTTTTGGCAAAGGTTGAAAGAATTTCCTGGTGTTTGTCGCGAAGCGGTTTTTTTTCTTTCTCTTGTTCTGGAGTGTCTTTTTCTTCCTTTTCGAATGCTGGCGGAAGTTTTTCCAGATCACGGTCATCTCCATGCAGATGAGCCTGGCGGTAACGCTGAGCAAAATCACGGGTTTCTCGAGAAATTTCGTCGATGGATGCGGAGAGAGATGCAAGAGCCTCCTCAATAGCTTGCTCAAGAGATCCTGATTCAACCTTTTGCTGAACATCAGAAAACTCCAGATAAATGTTAATAATTTTTTGGAGTTTGTTAATTGCTTTTGCGTATGAGTCAGTATTTTCTGGATCGACGGAAAGATCTTCAACCGCTTCTTGGAGTTGAGCCACGAGAAGCTGCGAGCGGTCTTTTGTGAGCGTGGGAAGGAGCGTGGCGCGTAAGCCTTTTTCATCATGATCGAGCAAAAAACGTGCAAAAAAGGCAAGTGCTCGAGGTGCACTGTAGAGATTATCGGTGCCGCCAAGAGCGATTTCATCACGCCTCTCATTGAGAGAAGTAATAAGAATTTGACGAACAAAATCTGGGAAAGTCCCTACCGAACGTACGGCAACCGCAATATCAACAAGAAACTGAGAGTAGTTCCGATCAGCCATCCCACCAATTATAGATGAGAGATGACTACATTTCTGGTGCAAATAGTGCTAAAATGCTGGAGCATGAGTAAACATCTGCTTGCGCTAGATTTGGGTGAGGCCTATCTTTTGGATGGTCGCACTCCTGTGGCGGAGCAGTTTGATTCTCCCGCTCGTCTTATTAATGTCCTCATGCCAAACGTTTTTGCCATCGCAAGCCTCATTCTCTTCTTCTATATTGTGGGGGCTGGCTTTAAGATGGTTATGAATCCAGAGAGCAAAAAATCCGTAGATGATGGTAAAAAAGCACTCACTTACGGAATTGGCGGTTTTTTCCTTCTTTTTGCCTCATACTGGGTGATTCAGATTATTCAGTACATTACAGGAGTAACGATCTTAGGATAACAATATGAAACAGCTTCTCGCGCAAGTCCAGCAAAAAAGTGTTTTTGGCACCATTGAGCCGCCAGAGGCGATCCAGCAATACGGTGAACTCGGTGGAGGCGGCCCTGGTCTCAACGGTTTTATCTCCAACATAATTGTTTTTGTGACGCTTATCGGTGGTCTTTGGGCGCTTTTCAATATCATTTCTGCTGGCTTCATGCTCATTAGTTCAGACGGTGATAGTAAAAAAGTTGGTGAAATGGGAACAAAAATTACAATGAGTTTTCTTGGACTTCTTGTTATGGTGGCCGCACCACTTTTGGCCGCTATCATCGGTATGTTCCTCTTTGGTGACGCTACTTTCTTCCTCAGGCCAGTATTTAAGGGACCAGGAGACCTATGAACAACAATCTCATTGCTCAAGCCGGTGGTCTCAATATCGGTGGTTCTGGCTCTGGTACAGGAACTTCTGGTGCCGGCGGCGGTCTTCCTCTTGGCGGTGGCGCCAACGATACCATCCAGGGGATCGGAGTGGGAGAGACCTCTCGTTTTATTTCCAACCCGCTTGGGTATTTTAGCGATCAGCTTTCCAATGTTATTGGGCTTATCACACTTATCGGTGCGCTCTTCTTAGTCGTGTACTTTATTATTGCTGGTTTTGAGTGGTTGCAGGCCGGGGGTGATGCTGGCAAGGCCGATAAAGCCAAGACACGTATGACTAACGCCTCGATTGGACTCTTGGTTATGATCCTCTCAACGGCTATTGCTGGTATTATTGGTGGCGTGTTCGGTATCGATATTCTCAATCCGCAAGCTATATTTAATACGATCTGGTAACACTATTTAACGAAGGAATTATGGAACAAACACTTCTCGCTCAAATCACCAACCCAGCCGTCCCTATTCTGCAAACGGTTGGTGGTTCTGGAAATAGTGGGACGGTTGGCGCCAGTATTTTAGGCCGATATATTGCTATTCTTCTCGTAACAGCGATCACTCTTGGTGGTCTGGCCGTGCTTCTTTACATGATCCTTGGGGCCATTTCTTGGATTACGGCTGGGGGAGATAGCGGCAAAATTGAAAAGGCTCGAACCCGAATTATTCAATCTATTGTTGGTCTGGCGGTGCTTTTCTCGGTCACAGCTGTGGTAACGTTCATTGGTCCAATTTTTGGTATCGATATCCTCAAGCTTGAGTTTGTGAACCAAATCCGTTCTGGATCTCGTAGTGGAAGTAGTATTCGTAGCAATTCTGGGAGTTCAACAAATACGGGAACGTCTGGCAATACAGGGACGAGCGGATCGACGGGAAGAACAGGGAATAGTGGATCCACAGGATCTACGGGCACTTCAGGCAATTCTGGAAATAATACCGGCACGAACCGAGTGCTTCCCCCTTCTGGAAACACGCCGAGCCAAAGTCAGCTCGATAGCCTCCTCAATGGGACTCGATTAACGGAATAGGGAAAGAAAATATGGCAAAACTCATCGCGTCAACTGTCGATATCCGAGGCAACCTGGCGAGTGTGCAGGGTGGACAAAATATTCAGACAGATCTGGGTGTCATTATCGGGAGCTTCATCGGGGTGGCCATTTTGCTCGGTGGACTTTTAGCTCTTGGATTTATGGTTTTGGGTGGTGTGAACTGGGTGGCTTCTGGTGGAGACAAGGGCAAGATCGAAAAGGCGCAGTCCATGATCACACAATCGATTATTGGCCTTGCTGTTATTGCTACCGTATATGCCCTTTTTAGAATTGTTCAGTACTTTTTTGGCCTTAACATCTTGCAATAAGAGTGATACTATGAACGGGCAGGAAACTGTTATAAAATAGAAATTAGGAATAAAAGGAGAAAAATGAACGTCAAGAAGACTTTCGGTACTGTTGCCACCTTGGCTGCAAGTACATACGTGGCTACGGGATCTGTTCTGGCTCAGGCACCCCCCCAAATTAATGTGAACCGAGCGGAAAACGTCAAGATTACCGACGTTGGATCTCTCATTTCCAGTTTCATGGGTGTGGCTCTTTTGGCTTCTGCTCTGATGGTTTTTGGTTTTCTTATCCTCGGTGGTGTTCAGTGGATCACTTCTGGTGGAGATAAGGGAAAGACCGAATCAGCTCGTAACAAAATTACGGCCGCTATTATCGGTTTAGCCATCGTTGCTTCTTCCTACGCTTTGATGCAGATTATTGCCTACTTCTTCGGTATCAATATCTTTGGTAGTGGTATCCAAGAGACCTTGGTAGAAATCAAGCCTTACTAAGGAACAATACAGAAAATTGAGAAGGGGGCCGGAAGGCCCTCTTTTTTGCCTGGAAGGTTAAACCCTATCAGGGGTCATGGGTTCGGGGAAGTCGGGAGTGTTCTTCCAGGTCTTGTTCCACTGATGGCGGAGCTTGGTCCAGATACGAGTAAGAATAGTGAGCTCCTCAATCTTGAGAAGCCAACAGAGCCCAATGTAGACGGCTGCAGCCATGCTCGAAACAATAATTGTGAGCTGAATAAGTTGGATGGTTCGAGAAGTTTCAAAAACATAGAGATCAAAGAGTCGCTGGAAAACAAAGAGCGTCACAGCCATGAGGAATCCAGCAAACAGTGTTCGAGAAAGGGACGAAAGAAGTTCCCAAAAACCATCAAAGCGAATCTTATAAAGAAGAAGGAAAAGGAGCGCGATCATCTCAAGAAGTCCAGAAACACTGAGGGCAATGGCGATGCCACGAACGCCAAAATCTAACTGAACAGTAAGGATCCAGCAAAGTACCATGGTACAAATAAAGTACAGCGAAGAAACAATGAGAGGAGTAATGGTGTTATTGAGAGCATAAAAAGCGCGAATGAGCAGGTGCGTAACGGCTTGTGGTGCTATAGAGAGTGCCAAAATACCGAGCGTTTCTGCCGTGAGGAGTGTTGTCTTCCAGGTGTAAGTGTCTGCTCCATAGGCAAGACGGATCATGGGAACACGCAAAACAAGTAGGAGTACAGATGCTGGTGTGGCAAAAAAAGCAATCTGACGCAGCGAGCGGAAAATGGTCTCACGGAAACCGGTGATATCGTCGTGGGTTGCAGCCAAAAATGGGAGCGCAGCCTGGGCAATAGAAACCCCAAAAAGACGGATGGGAAGTGCCATGAGCATCTGGGCGAAGTTCACCACAGTGAGTGAAAGCACTCCAAGTGGGAGCGCAAAATAGGTAATTCCAAGCGTGTTTAGCTGATTCACCGCCAAAGCGGCCGTCCGAGGGCCAGTGAGTAGACTGAGATGCTTAATATCCTCCTTTTTCCACTGAGGGAAGAAGTCTGGTCTGTAACCCATTTTGAGGAGCAATGGGAGCTGAATAAAAGCCTGCACGAAAGCACCAAAAACTGTTCCCCAAGCGGCAGCGTAAAGACCGAGCGTCTGCTCGCCAAAATAGATAGTAAGGGCGATTCCAAGATTGTAAAAAACAGGGGTAAAGGCAGGGATAACAAAACGCCTAGCGCCCTGAAGCATGGAGCTAAAGAAGCCAGAAAGGGCAAAGAGGACTTGGGCACTCAGGAGAATGTAGGTCATTTCTACAGCCATGCGCATTTTTTCTGGCGAGAAGCTATTATTGGTGAGAAGCGTCAGAATTGGCTCGGCAAAAACTCCTACAATGAGAGAAACAACAAGGAAACTTGAGAGAACCAGCACGAGCGCTTGATTTCCAAGGTTAAAAGCCTCGTCTTTATTTTTTTTGTACCGCTGGGCAAAAAGCGGGACAAAAGCCGCCGAAAGTGCGCCAAGAACCATTATTTGAAAGGTAAAGTCGGGAATACGGAAGGCCACCCAGTAACTGTCGATGAAGTCTTGGTATGTATCAGTGACATACGCTGCCGAAAGAATGCGATTTTTAAGGAGCCCAGAAAAACCAGCCATAATATTGGCCACGAGAATGATACTTGCTGCCGAGAGGATTGAGGCTTGTTGCGACTCAATCCAGGAGCTTTGACGGCGGAACCAACGTGTAAAGGCTTGCATGGGACTAGGGGCTAGTATTGCTCAAGTTGGCGCGCTGGTCTAGAGCCAGACTGGAGAGAGAAGTATGATATAATTCCTGTCTATGCCAATCACTACATCTGCAAAAAAAGCTCTGCGTGGATCCCTGCGCAAGCAAGTTGTGAATAACCGCGTCCGTTCTCGTATGAAGACGGCTATTGATGCCTTCCGCGCAAAGCCAGAAGCCGGAGCCCTTTCCCAGGCTTTTTCGAGCATTGATCGTGCTGTAAAGACGAACCTCTTGCACCGCAACACGGCTGCTCGCCGCAAGTCTTTGCTTTCTCGTCTGTTTGCCCAAGTCAGCAAGTAACCTCAATATTGTCCTGTAGAATAGGGACATGTCTTTTGGAGTCACACGACGACGGGTTCTTGGGAGTTTCCTGATTTTCATCCTCTTGGTCTTCGTTGCGATCGGTATTTTTTGGTGGCGTCAATGGTTTCGGCGGCCCGAGCTTTTGAGTCCACTTTCTGCTCTGACGTATATCCAGAGTATTGGACGGCCAGCAAGCAGTCAGCCTAAAAAAGTGTACGGATACCTCCCGTACTGGACAATGCGAGACGCTTCTATTTCTGCCACCCTTACAGATGTTGCGTATTTTTCGGTGGGGTTGGATGCTAATGGGAATTTGCTTGAGAGAACGGACGGTGAGTACGAACAAGGGCTGCGTCGCTTACAGCAAACCAATTTTGCCGATTGGGCGCAGGAGCGCCAACAAGCAAAACAAAAAATTCACATAACTATAACCCTTTTCCAAGCCGATACGATTCGGGCGATGCTGGCTTCCTCGGCTTCGCGGGAACGAGCCATTTTTACGCTTTCTCAACTCGTCGCGAGTTATCCATTTTCTGGGGTCCAGCTCGATTTGGAGTATGCGGGAACCGTAGATGATTCTCTGCGTGCCAATTATGTAGCTTTTGTTCGTGATCTCAATACTTCACTTGAACAGCAAGATCCCAATCTCGAACTTTCGGTGGCAATGTTTGGCTCGGCAGCCAGTCGTTATACCTTTTGGGATGTAGAGGGACTTGCCCCACACATTGATTACTTTATTGTGATGGCGTACGACTATCATATTCGGTCATCGCCCGTTGTCGGGCCGGTGGCTCCCATTTTTGGAAAAGGCAAGGGGCGTTGGCAGCACGATGTGGTGAGCAACATGAGGGATCTTATTCAAAAAGTTGAACCAGAGAAAGTTCTTTTAGGAATTCCTTTTTATGGGTACGAATGGACTTCAACCTCCGATGAGATGGGAGCAACCACCTATCCAGATTCGGGGGCAACAGCGACTTACAAAAGAGTTGCAGCCATTTTGGAAGATCCCAGTCTCAAGGCGCAAGAGCGTTGGGATGAAGATGCCCTTTCTCCGTATGTAACGTATCAGGAAAATGGCAAAACACAGTTTATTTATTACGAGAATACGCGCTCACTTTCTTATAAGCTCGACTTTGTGCAGCAGCTTGGTTTGCGTGGTATTGCGATTTGGGCAGTAGGTTATGAGGGTAACCGTAATGAGCTTTGGCAAACAATTGATCAGAAATTTTCGCCCCCTCTTTGAGTACAATCAGTCTTTTTTGTAAAATACCTCATTGCCCTGAGGGGTTTTTGTGTGATAAATCTCACCTAACGTGAGTGGGCAATTACGGAATATATTGGCAGTTATCGCCGCGACCCTTTATTGGGTCGGTTTTCCGCTGTTTTTTGTAGCGCGCACAGCCTGGAAAGTTCTCGTAACTTTGCTTTTGGTTGCAGCCGATACCTCTCATCGTTCGTCTCTCTTTTTGCGAAATATTTTTTTACGAGTGACTACTTTTGTAAGGAGAAGTGCTCGGAGGATGGTAGAGAAAACACGTCTTGCTCAAAAGGAGAAAAAACTTCCTGTCAAAAAACAGGTGGAAGTGCGTCCAACTTTTTCTGATGATGTTCTCTATGATTGGATGCCAGCTTGGAGTTACTCTCAGGAACTCACTTTTTGGTGGGAAAGTGTTCGGGGGCGGCGCCAGACGCGTTTCTCTCAGAAAAAAACGGTCGCGCCGGCGCCGCCCCGATCTTCCTATCCTCTGCGTCCACTTTATGCCGTTGCGATCGTTTTTCTCCTTTTTGTAGGAATGGGAGGATATGTTTTTTATGAGGAAATTCTTAAGGATCTTCCATCACCTTATGATATTGCCTCTAGAAAACCCATCCTTTCTACCAAGATTTATGATCGCCATGGTCGCTTGTTGTACACCCTTTTTAAGGACGAGAACAGAACACAGGTTCCTATTGATCAGATTTCTCCTTCGCTCATAGCGGCTACTATTGCTATTGAGGACGCCGATTTTTACCATCACATGGGTGTTTCCTTCCGCGGAATTGCTCGGGCTTTCCTTCATAATTTGCAAAATGAGAGTGTCCAGGGCGGTTCAACGATAACGCAGCAGCTTGTAAAGCTCACGCTTCTTTCGCCAGAAAGAACCTGGCAGCGAAAAATCAAAGAAGCCATTCTCGCTCTGAGTGTGGATCACCTCTATACCAAAGAAGAGATTCTTGTGGATTATCTCAATGAAGTGAATTACGGTGGCTCTGTTTATGGAATCGAAGAAGCGAGTTACTGGTACTTCAATAAATCAGCTTTAGATCTTACTCTCGCCGAAAGCGCTTTTTTGGCTGGACTACCCGTTGCCCCGAGTGCCTACTCTCCATTTGGAGCCAATGCGCAGCGAGCCTATGATCGTCAGCGTGAAGTGCTCTCCCGAATGGTTGTGACCGGCGCCATTACAGAAGAGCAGCGTCAAGCAGCCGAGCAAGAGCCGATTGTCTTTACCAACACGGCTTATGACATCAAGGCGCCTCACTTTGTGATGATGGTTCGCAGCATGTTGGCGGAGCGTTTTGGTGAAGATGCGGTAAGTCAGGGTGGGCTCGAGGTTTACACCACTCTCGATCTCGATGTTCAGGCCTCAGCCGAAGCAGCAGTGGCCAAGGAAATCGAAAAACTCGGCAGGCTCAAAGTCTCTAACGGCGCGGCCATGGTCACGGATCCGCGATCGGGAGAGATTTTGGCCATGGTTGGTTCCAAAGATTACTTCAACCGTGAAGAAGATGGGAGCGTGAACGTGACCACTCGGCCGCGCCAGCCAGGAAGTTCCATTAAACCGCTTACGTATGCCTTGGCTTTAGAGCGGGGTTTTTCACCCTCAACGCTGATTGATGATTCACCCGTAAAGTACACTGCCCCAGGCGCCCCAGAGTATGTTCCCAAAAACTATGATGGTCGCTTCCGCGGAATGGTGACGTTGCGCGAGGCCCTTGCCAGTTCATATAACATTCCGGCGGTTCGTCTTTTGGTGGAAGTTGGCGTAGATGCGCTCGTGGAGAAAGGCCGCGCCTTGGGAATCACCACTTGGCAAGATAGCTCGCGTTTTGGTTTGGCGCTCACTTTGGGAAGCGGTGAGGTAAAGATGTTCGACATGATGCAGGTGTACGGGACCTTTGCCAATCATGGACTCACGGTTCCTCTCAATCCTCTCATTGCCGTGAGATCTTCTTCTGGTGACATGCTTTACAGCAATCCTTGTACCGACTCGAGCGAGCCTTGCAATGCGCGCCGAAATTTTTCGGCGCTCACGGCCTACCAGATTACAAGTATGCTTTCAGATAATCAGGCCAGGTCGCCTGCTTTTGGAACGCGCTCTGAGCTGGTTATTCCCCAGCAAGAAGTGGCGGTTAAAACAGGAACAACTAATAGTCTGCGTGATAACTGGACATTCGGCTACACACAAGATCGTGTGGTGGGTGTTTGGGTTGGGAATAATGATAACTCGCCCATGAGTGCGGTGGCTTCTGGTGTGACGGGAGCGTCACCGATCTGGAATACCATTATGCGATCGCAACTTTCCCAGGGAGAACCTCGGGAGTTTGCGCTTCCTACAGGCCTCACCAAGGTAGCGGTTTGCCGGCAAACGGGGACGCTGCCGTGTGCAGAGTGTCCATCCGTGGTGGAGGAAGTTTTCCCCGTTGGTTTAGCCCCAGTCAGAGCTTGTAACGCTAGTATGTTTGCGCAAAAAGATACAACGATCCATCAGCCAACCGCTGGCCGTTAATTACATCCAAAAATACCAGGAAGCCAAAACGGAAAGCACCAGTAAGAGCGGCAAAACCCATCGGCCGCGCTTGTGACGTTCTTCTTTGGGAGCTACTGTGCGCTTTTCTGCCATATTTCCTTTGCTCGCTGTTCGATCAAAGCAATCGTTTGTTCGAGTTCGAGGTCGGAACGGTCAAGCAACCAGGCATCATCGGTAACGTGGAGGGGATCAACAGCGCGTTCACTGTCTCGTCGATCTCGATCAATCAGGCTGGCCTTGACTTCTTCGAGCGTGACATCTTGTCCGTTGAGCTGAAGTTCTGTCTGGCGCCACTTAGCACGGGTGTCATCGTTGGCGGTGAGGAAGATTTTGAGCTGAGCTTCTGGCAAAACACGGAAAGTAATATCTCGACCCTCCATAACCACGCTGAGAGTTTCAGCGATGGCCTGCTGCTGTTTTACCAGGGCTTCACGAACTTTACTGTGTTGCGCCACTTTGGAAGCCGCGGTGCTCACTTCTTCCGAACGAATGACCCAAGAGACATCTTCATCATCGAGAAAAACCGTGATTTTTCTTCCGTCTTCTTGTGCGCCTTGGGGGGTGGCAAGAGTGATTTGGTGCTGGGCCAGAAGTTCTGCCACAGCAATTTCATCTTGAGGATCAACCAAATTGCGTAGAGCTAAAAGCCCTGTTGCTCGGTACATAGCACCAGTGTCTACATAGAGAAAACCTAAACGCTGAGCGAGAAGGCGGGCAATGGTGCTTTTGCCAACCGCAACAGGGCCGTCGATTGCAATTTGGAAGGGGCTCACTTTTTCTTATTTTTACTCTTTGCGGTAGCTGTCTTGGTTGTTTTCTTAGCAACAGGCTTACTGGCAGCAACAGGGGCAGACTTCTTGACCGTTGTTTTCTTACTACTGCTAGCAGAACTATTGGAAATGAGCTCGTCGGTACTGAGAGAAACCAGTCCAACCAGACCAAGCACCACGAAAACGATTGGCCAGAAGCGCAAAACGGTTGGTGGAAGAATGCCTGTTGTGGCCATAAAGGCTAATACACCAGCAAAAATAAGGGTTAATGGAAGGACAAGTGGTGACTTGAACATGTTTCTCCTATTGTGTTTCGGACGTTGGGCGTCTTGCTCAGTATAACGCGAGAGAAAAGGAGGACGCAAGACCATCTTCTTTTTAGGAAGCGTGGAGTTCGCGAAGCGCGTTGGCACTGTTGCGAAGAGCAGCCTGTTCGTCATCAGAAAGGGTAATTTTGAGTACCTGTTCTACGCCTTTTTTGCCAACAATGCAGGGAACACTCAGCGAAACGTCGCTCACACCATAGTAATTCTTGAGAGGAATGCTCACAGGGAGAACAGAACGAGCGTTGCGTTGAATGGTCTGTGCCAAATGGGTAATAACGGTTCCAATGGCGTAGTAGGTAGCGCCTTTTCCGGCAATAACCTGATAGGCAGCGTCTCTGG
This sequence comes from uncultured Pseudomonadales bacterium, assembly GCA_964460975.1. Lineage (GTDB taxonomy): Bacteria > Patescibacteriota > Microgenomatia > UBA1400 > UBA1396 > CAYWTN01. The sequence goes on along the minus strand of CAYWTN010000005.1, from coordinate 38,154 downwards.
TCATGGCATAGGCTTCTCGAGCTTTGTCCTCTGAGAAGGAGGGGTACGTTATAAGTGGCTGCCCGCCAATGGTGGCACTGTGGAGAGCGGGAAAAGAACTGTCGCCATGTTCCCCGAGAATGTACGTGTGAATGCTGCGAGGATTGATATCCAAAAACTCAGAAAGATGGAAACGGAAGCGAGCCGTGTCCAGGAGTGTTCCCGATCCAAACACGCGACCGTACGGCAAATCGGCAATTTTTGCTGCGTGGAACGTGAGAATATCCACGGGGTTGGTGACGATGAGAATAATGGCCTTTGGCGCATGAGCGACGATTTGTGGAATGACCTCATCCATCACTTTCATGTTTTTGGCTGCTAAATCGAGTCGAGTCTCTCCCTTTTCTTGGGCGGCACCAGCCGTAACGATGACCAAATCACTGCCGGCAATGTCTTCGTAGTCATCCGTAGCGGTGATCTCTACGGGAGGAAGAAAGGGAAGGGCGTGTTCGAGATCGAGTTTTTCGCCAATAGCCTTGGCGCGATTGCGGGCAAAAAGCGTGAGGTGTGTGGGTACTCCCATCATGACCAGAGCGTAGGCAGCCGTAGCCCCGACGTTGCCACAACCAATGATAGAGACGGTAAAAGTGCTGCGTTGAACCATAAAATAACGATAGCATTTGCGGATAAGCGCGTCGAGGGGGCGACGGTTTTGCCTGTTATACTGGTGGCATATGATACGTCTTGGAGTCGTTTTTGGTTCTCGCTCGGTTGAGCACGAGGTTTCCATTATTACCGCTACGCAAATGATGCGCTCGGTGGATCGCTCTCGCTATGAGCTTGTTCCGCTCTATATTGATAAGCGTGGAAAGTGGTGGACAGGTGAGTCTTTGTCGCAGATTGAGACGTTCCAAGATTTGGATCTCGAAAATCCTGAGGGTGATGACAGGGAGCCAGTTGCTTTTTTGCCAGATCCCACGGCGGACCATCCCATTGATGTTGCTATTTTTTGTACCCATGGAGGACATGGTGAAGACGGTACGTTGGCTGGACTTTTTGAGTTGGCCAATATTCCGTACGCCGCGCCTGGAGTGGTGGCTGCGGCGGTGGCGATCGATAAGATCATTACCAAGTTGGCGCTGGGTGGGGCAGGATTTTCTGTAACCAAATTTCGCTGGTTTGGGGCAAAAGAGTGGTCAGAAAATCCTGCCCCACTTCTCAAAATGCTCACCGAGGAATTATCTTTTCCTCTTTTTGTAAAGCCAGCAACTTTGGGATCGAGCGTGGGAATTACTCGAGTTCAAGATGAACAGGCTTTGCATGATGCTCTCACTTTGGCCGCCCGCTTTGATGATCGGCTCATTGTGGAAGAAGAGGCTGCAGACTGTATTGAGGTGAACATTTCTGTTGTGGGTGATGCCCAAGATTCTCAAGTCTCGGTTACGGAACAGCCGGTTCGTTCGGGCGATTTTCTCACGTATGCCGATAAATATGAGCGTGGTGGTAAAAAAACTGGTGGCATGGCGAGTTTAAGCCGACGCATTCCGGCACCCATTTCCTCAGATTTGAGTGAGAAAATTGCTCAAACGGCCAAAGATATTTGGAAAGTGATTGGCGGCTCTGGCGTGGCACGCATAGACTTTTTTGCCAACCCTACAACAGAAGAACTTTTGGTGGGAGAGATCAATACTCCACCAGGTTCTATGGCTTTCTATCTTTGGGAAGCCTCGGCCAAGGATTATCCTGCCCTCATTGAAACGCTGGTGCAAACCGCTTTGGCGCGGCAAAGGGTAAAGGACGAGCGAGTCCAGAGTATTGCGGTGAACATCCTCAAAAAGTAGTCTATAATCACCCTCACGCCACGATACCGGAGCGGTCTAACGGCCAGGTCTGCAAAACCTCGGATTCGCGGGTTCGAATCCCGCTCGTGGCTCCAAACATGACTGAGAGAGCACTCTACAGAAAACGTCAACAGCATATTTTGCCAAAACTCGTCAGGGAAAAGTACTATAACGAGTGATGCTCCTGCTATGGGATTTACTTAGCGCTTGACAAAAATTAGCAGAATAACTAAATTAGTGCTAATTCAAAACTGCCCACAAAGAAAAAAATAACAAGGAGGAAGGTATGTCACTTTCTGTAAAAAACATTGTTCCTCTGGCTGGCTACGTTGTTGTTGAGCCCGCCGAGATTCAAAAACAGACAGAGTCTGGCATCATTTTGAGTGCTGGCGCGAGCGAAGAGAAGCCACAGTTTGGCGTTGTGGTTGCTGCTTCCAGCGAGTATATCAATGAGCAGGGCCAGAAAATTGCTTGTCCCGTGAAAGTTGGTGATCAAGTTCTCTACAAAAAATGGGGCGGCAATGAAGTCAAAGCCGATGGCAAAGAAGTTCAGGTACTCAAGTTTGAAGACCTTATTGCCAAAGTAAAGTAAACATTCTCCAGAAAGGAATATTATGCCAGCCAAACAAATACTTTTTAATGATGAAGCCCAGCAAAAACTGGTTGCTGGAGTGAACAAACTCGCCAATGCTGTGGTCGCCACTTTTGGTCCTCGTGGTGCGAACGTTGCTCTCGACAAATCCTGGGGTGCTCCTACTGTTTTGCATGACGGTGTTTCTGTAGCCAAGGAGATTACTCTTGAGGATCCATTCGAGAACATGGGCGCTCAGCTGGTAAAAGAAGCCGCCTCCAAAACGAACGACGCCGCTGGTGATGGGACAACCACAGCTACGGTTTTGGCTCAGCAGCTCGTAACGATGGGAATGAAGAACATCACTGCCGGTGCTAACCCGATCATGCTCCGACGTGGTATGAATGCTGCCGTTGAGGCGGTTATTGCCCAGATCGAGAAGCTTGCCAAGCCCGTCAAAGAAGATGAATGGGTGAAAGTTGCTACCATCTCGGCGCAAGATGCCACGATTGGCGAGCAGATTGCCAAGGCGCTCAAGTTGGTTGGTTCAAACGGTTTGGTTGAGGTCGAGGAAGGCCGAACCATGGAGATTGAGATTGAACATAAAGATGGTATGGAGTTCGATAAGGGCTATGCATCACCATATTTTGTAACGAATCCCGATCAAATGGAGTCGGTTATTGAGAGCCCCTACATTCTCATTACCGATCAGAAGATTTCCAATATGCAGGAACTTTTGCCTGTTTTGGAGAGTGTGATGAAGGTTTCCAAGAACTTTGTGCTCATTGCTGATGATATTGAGGGTGAGGCTCTGGCTACTCTGGCGGTGAACAAGATGCGTGGAGTCTTTAACGTCCTCGCGGTGAAGGCCCCAGGTTTCGGTGATCGTCGTAAGGCCATGCTTGAGGATATCGCTGTTCTCACGGGTGGTACGGTGCTTAGTAGTGACCTCGGCCGCAAACTGGATTCGGCAACGATCGAAGACTGTGGACGAGCCGACTCTGTTCGCGCGACCAAAGACAGCACTCGCATTGTTGGTGGTAAGGGCGGGAAGAGCCAAGTTCAGCTGCGTGTTGAGATGCTCAAGAAGCAGGTTGCCGCCACGAAGTCTGAGTTTGATCGCGAAAAGCTCGAAGAGCGTGTGGCCAAACTTTCTGCTGGTGTAGCCGTTATTAAGGTTGGTGCTGCTACAGAAGTTGAGCTCAAGGAACTGCAGGAGCGCGTGAAGGATGCCAAGGAAGCAACCAAAGCTGCTATCGAAGAGGGTGTGATCCCTGGCGGCGGTGTGACCTATTTGCACGCTACTAAGGCGCTCGACAAGTTGGCTCCCAAGGATGCCGATGAGGCCGCTGGTGTCCGACTGGTTCGAGAGGCGCTGCAGATGCCGGTTCGCGTTTTGGCCGATAACTCTGGTGCCGATGGTGGTTGGGTTGTGAACACGATTCTCCAGAAGAATACGCCTGGATTTGGTTTTAACGCCCAAACGCTGGAGTTTGGTGACATGTTGGCTCAGGGCGTGATTGATCCGGCCAAGGTTGCCAAGCATGCGCTGATGAACGCAGCCTCTGTGGCGGGCGGCATTCTCACCACTCGTGTCCTGATTACGGACGTGAAGGAAGAGAAGCCTGCTGGTGGTCATGCTCACGGTGGTGGCATGGGCGACATGATGTAGTCGTTTCCCTCTTCCAAATAAGGAAGAGAGTTGGGGGGCGGCGGATTCCGTACGGAATCCGCCGCCCCCCTCTATAAAACAAAAAAATTACTCTATCTGAGCTCGATCCCAATCGCGCAGTGTCACGATAGGCGTCAGTTTCCAGGATTTTTCATCTGCCTTGACAAGAGCATCGTATGGATCAAAGAGGAGTTGCTGTTGGCCATCTTCACCCGTAAGCAAAAATCGCACATTAAAATTTCCGGCATGCGCATGTCCGTGATGAATACCATACAAGGATAAGCCTAATTGGATGTAGCTAACTTGCTCCATGACATTGTTAATGAAATGAGCCGGAAGAGGAGGATCAAGATCTTGGAATTTTTGTATAGTGATGCCCGCATAGACCTCACGAAAGCTTCCTAGATCTTCAGCCAAGTCAGGGAATCGAAGCTCTTGGTCAGTTGCATCCACCTCAGGATAGACAGAGCTTGAAACAAAACCAGGAAGAAATTTTTGAGCTTTCTCAAGTGCCAACATGCTTTCTTGGGGGATTTTGGCATTGCGAAAGATAATTTGAACGGGTAAAGTAGGTGCTGCATCCATTTTTATATACACATCAGTCGTCGATCCAGTTTTGTCTATTTTTGCCCTTCTCCATCCATTTTGTTCTTGAGATACCTTTTTAATTATTGCTTTCAACGACATTATTTCTTCTAGAAGAACGGTATTCCGTTTTTGGGAGAAATGGTTTCTTTCCTCTCTTGTAAGAGAGACTTCTGTTGGTTGGCGAAGAAGGTTCCCTTCTGCGTCCATAGATCTCTGTACAAAGATCTCAAGGTCTTGCTTCTCTTTTGGGAGGAGTGAGTCTCTTTGAGAAAGCAAAGATCTATAAATGAGGGAGACAGAAAAGTCTAGTATTGACGGATGGTTTCTGCGCGCATTTTTCAGAGTCTCATATACATATCGCCCTTGATTGTGTTGACAAAGATTCCTGAGAATTATTGCTATCTCTGGGTTGGTAAGATCAAGATCTTTAGGGAGAATATTTTTTACCAATTCAGCTTCATCTTCGCCACTCCGTGCGAGTGAGACAAGAATGCTCGAGAATGGGCTTGTATCAATTTTTGTGCTTATGTCTGGTGGAAGGAGTTTGATTACTTCATCTTTATACCCATTTCCTATACAAGTAGTAATGAATTGCATTTGTTCATCACTCTGTAACAGATGGAGATCAAGGCGTTTTGGAAATATAAAAACTGGCCCATAAATCTGCAATATCTCTGTATAGATGGTGATTTGAGGCTGAGAAAGATTTTCAAAATGAAGTTTTTTAGGTAACCATTGTATGAGCTCGCGGGAGTTTTTTTTGCTTCTAATGATACTTACGAGAACTCGTTTTTGAGTTGGAGTGATTTCTGTAAAGGAAATATTTTGTAATGCTTGAAGCACCCAATCTATTATTTCCTGAGAATCGCTTTTTCCTGCCCGCACTTTCCGAGCGAGATGGAGTGCCATTGGAGCGTCGAGATTTGAGAAAGAAAGTTTTGAAAGATCAACTTTGCGTGTATTTTCCTCTTTGTGCACCTTTATGTCAGCATCATATTCTTCTTCATAGTAATGAAGACCAGAAGTTTTGTCTGATGGTGAAGAACCCTTTGTAATTGCTTTTTTAAGGCATGTATTACTTCCTGAGAAAGTGGGTGTTTTTCTTCTGATTGCCTGTTTGACATAAACATAACTGTAAGAAATGAACCTATTTTTGTCCAGTGTCTTGGTACGTATGTTGCAAAAAGCGCCAAAAGCTGTTACAATGCTCGTTCGTAGCAACAAAGACGAAAACCGTCGTTACACAGTTCCTGGAGAAACTTTGTCCGCACACAGCCGATTTACTGAGTAAGTAAGAATGGTTCAAGAGGCCCCAATAGAAGGGAAGCCTCCTTTTTGTGTGTTGATCTTACAGAGGGAACAAGAGACGTTTTCGTGTGTAAAAGTAGTAAAGACAAAGGACAAAGTTCTATGAAAGCCAAGCGTCAAAACTGGGGTCGCGATGCCCGAGTTCTTCCACAAATCGATCTCACTGCTGTTCAGCGCGATTCCTATGAGTGGTTTTTGCAAAAAGGCATTGCTGAGTCTTTCGCCGAAATCAACGAAAATGGCGGCATTCTCGACTTCACTGGTAAAAACTGGAAGTTGGAATTTGGGAAGTATTTTTTGGGTGAGCCAAAAATTTCCCCAGATGATGCTCGAGTCAAAGGTCTCACCTACGATGCTCCTCTTCGCGTAGAAGTTATTCTTACCAACCTGCGCACCAGCGAGACGGTGGTTCAAGAAGTTTTCATGGGTGATATTCCTCTCATGACCGAGTCTGGTACGTTTGTTATCAACGGTGTGGATCGTGCTGTGGTGAACCAATTGGTTCGTTCCCCTGGTATTTTCTTTGCTGGTGAGCAAGAGCCTCGTTCTGGCCGAACGCTCTACCGTGGTGAGCTGCGTCCAATGCGCGGTTCTTGGTTGGAAGTCTCTGTTGGTCGCCGTGACATTCTCACCGTGAAGATTGACCGCCACCGCAAGATTGCTGGTACGGTGTTGCTCCGCGCTATTGGTTATGGAACCGATGAGGAACTTCTCGATCTCTTTGCGGATGTGGATACCAATAACGAAGTTCGCTACATTACGAACACTCTGGAAAAAGATCCTACGAAGTCTCAAAATGAGGCCCTCGTGGAACTTTACGAGAAGATCCGACCTGGTGAACCAGCCGTTTTGGAAAGCGCTCAAGAGCTGCTCACAGAGTTGTTCTTTGATCCTCGCCGCTACGATTTGGGTCGCGTTGGTCGTTACAAAGTGAACCGTCGCCTCAGTGTTGAACAAGAAAATAGCAAGCGCACTCAGGTTCTTACCAAAGAAGATATCGTTGCTACCTTCAAGTATCTTATCCAGCTGCAAAACGGCAAGGGCAAGATTGATGATATCGATCACCTTTCGAATCGCCGCGTTCGCCGTGTGGGTGAGCTCGTTAACACCGTGGCTTTCCGCGTTGGTCTTCTCCGTTTGGAGCGATCTATCCGCGAAAAGATGTCTCTCACCAAGACCGATGAAGAGCTGACCCCAGCTTCTCTCATCAACGCTCGTCCGCTTATTGCTACGATCAGTGAGTTCTTCCGCCGCAACCGTCTCTCGACCATTCTCGATCAGACCAACCCTTTGGCCGAAGTAGACAACCTCCGTCGTCTTTCGGTGATGGGAACGGGTGGTGTGACTCGAGAGCGTGCCTCTTTCTCTATGCGTGATATCAACGCTTCTCAGTACTCTCGTATCGATCCGGTCCGCTCTCCAGAAGGTCCAAACATCGGTTTGGTGACGTACTTGGCGCTTTATGCTCGAGTCAATGAGTTCGGTTTCTTAGAAGCGCCTTACCGCAAAGTTGTGAAAGATGGTGACAAAATGCGTGTCACCGACGAAATCGTTTACCTCCAGGCCGACGATGAAGAAGAACTCTACATCACCCACGCCGAGATTGAAATTGATGAGAAGGGCTTTATTGTAGACGAGTGGATCCCACTGCGTCACAGCAATGAGTTCATCGAAGGTCCTGCTACACAAGTGCAGTACATCGACGTCATTCCTCGCCAGGTGGTAGGTACTTCTGCCTCGCTTATTCCGTTTATTTCTCATGACGAAGCCAACCGCGCGCTCATGGGTTCCCACATGCAGTGTCAGGCTGTTCCTCTTCTGCGCCCAGCCGCTCCAATTATTGGTACGGGCATGGAAGCCGAAATTGCTCGCTCTATGGGTAAAACTGTTTATGCCGAGTATCCTGGAGTCGTTGAGTCGGTTGACGCCAATAAAGTGGTTGTCACCCTCAGTGATGCCGATGCCCAAAAGATGAAGAAGAAGTTGGCCGAAAGCCGTCTCCAGAGCATGGAAATTTCTGGCAATACGCTGACGTACCACATCACCAAATTTGTGCGCACCGCCCAGAGTACCTGTTACTCTCAGCGCCCTATGGTGAAGGCTGGCGATAAGCTCAAGGTTGGTGACCTCATTGTTGATGGTCCTTCGGCCGATAACGGTGAGCTGGCTCTTGGTCAGAACATGGTCATTGCCTACGCTTCCTTCGACGGTCTAGGTTACGAAGACGCGATCATTATTTCTGAGCGTTTGGTGAAAGACGACGTTTTGAGCTCTATCCACATTAGTGAGTACGAAGCCCAAGTCATGGACACCAAGCTTGGTCCAGAAGAGCTCACCCGAGATATTCCAAACGTTTCCGAAGCTGAACTGCGTCACCTCAACCAAGATGGTATTGTGGCGATTGGTTCGGAAGTGACGGCTGGAGATATCCTGGTTGGAAAGATTGCTCCCAAGGGTGAAACCGAGCTTTCTGCCGAAGAGCGCCTTCTGCGAGCCATCTTTGGTGAGAAGGCCCGCGAAGTCCGAGACACTTCTCTGCGCATGCCAAACGGTGAGAGCGGTACGGTTATTGGTATTACGATCTTGGATCGCGATAAGAATGACGAGCTCGAATCTGGTGTGAACATGAAGGTTGTGGTCCGTGTTGCTCAACTGCGCAAGATCATGATCGGAGACAAGTTGGCCGGTCGTCACGGAAACAAGGGTGTTATCTCTAAGATTATTCCGGTAGAAGACATGCCTCACCTGGCCGATGGTACTCCAGTAGACATCATCATCTCGCCACTTTCTGTCTTGGCTCGTATGAACATGGGTCAGTTGCTCGAAGCACACCTTGGTTGGGCTGCTCGAGAGCACGGCTACAATGTTGCTGTTCCGGTGTTTGAGGAAGTCAATGAAGACAAGATCTGGTCTGAACTCGATCGCGCTGGCTTGCCAAAGTCTGGTAAAGCTCAGCTCTATGATGGTCGCACTGGTGAGCCATACTCCGAAACCACCGTGGTGGGTATTGGATACATTCTCAAACTCGTGCACATGGTTGAGGATAAGACACACGCTCGTTCTACGGGTCCATACTCTCTTGTTACGCAGCAGCCTCTGGGTGGTAAAGCTCAGATGGGTGGTCAGCGCTTGGGAGAAATGGAAGTCTGGGCTCTGGAAGCACACAAGGCGGCTCATACCCTCCAAGAAATGCTTACCATTAAGTCCGACGACGTGGTGGGTCGTGCCAAAGCTTTCGAAGCGATTGTCTCTGATCAAACCATTCCGGATCCAGCCGTTCCTGAGTCCTTCCGCGTTCTCATGCGCGAGTTGAACTCACTCGGTTTGGATATCGAGATGCGTGAAGCCCAGGTGACGCAAGAAGTAGAAGCCGCGCCGTCCGAAGTTACGCAAGATGAAGAGGCTTCACTCGATGAAGACTTCCTTGATGACGAAGACGACACCGACGACAGCGATCTCGAACTTGTTGACGAAGAAAGTGATGAAGAAACAGAAGTTTCTGCCGACGAGCTTGCCGCCGTTGATGCAGAGAATGAGGATCAGGAGTAAATATGGCCGAAAACATGATGAACAACACCCTCCTGAACCCCGTTGGTTCGGCTCAGGCAAAAACCCAGGACCGCATTGTCGACTTTGAGTCACTGCGCGTGTCCTTGGCGTCTCCTGACCAGATCAAAGAGTGGTCTCACGGTGAGGTAACCAAAGCAGAAACGATCAACTATCGCACCCAGCGTGCCGAGAAATCTGGTCTCTTTGCCGAGGAAATCTTTGGTCCTATGAAGGACTGGCAGTGTCACTGTGGCAAGTACAAGGGCTACCGTTACAAGGGCATTACTTGTGATAAGTGTCAGGTTGAGATTACTCAGAGCCGTGTTCGCCGTGAGCGTTTGGGTCACATCGACCTCGCTGTTCCGGTTTCGCACATCTGGTTCTTTAAGGGTGCTCCTTCTCCATTGTCTCTGCTTTTGGACATGTCTCCACGCAACTTGAGCTCTATCATCTACTTTAGTAAGTATGTTGTGCTCGAGGTAGATGCCGAAGAAAAGGAAGCCGTTCTGGCTCGTCTGGAAGAGGATAAGGCCCGTGCCAAAGAGCTGCTCGAAGAAGAAGCAACCAGTTCTCTGGAGTCTCTGCGTGATCAGCTCAAAGTTGATCTAGAAGCAATTAAGCAGCAGATGGCCGACGAAGAATCTCGTGCTATGAAGCGTGATGCTTTGGAACTCAAGGCTAAGCAACAGATGGCTTCTCTCAAGGATCAGCTCCAGTCTGATCTGGAAAATACCGATGAAGTCTACACAACCGTGCAAGACATGGTGAAGAAAATCAAGCAGAACTCTATTCTTTTTGAAGACGAGTACATCAAGCTCGCTGAGTATGATGCCGTTGATCACCTGCGTACTGGCATGGGTGCCGAGGCACTTTTGGAAATGGTGAGCAAGCTCGATCTTGACGTCATCTCCGAAGAGCTGCGCAAAGAAATCGATGAGGTTTCTGGACAGCGCCGTGTGAAGGCAACCAAGCGTCTGCGTATTGTTGAGGGCTTCCGCAAGTCTGGACAGCGCCCTGAGTGGTTGTTCCTCTCAGCTTTGCCAGTGTTGCCTCCCGATCTTCGCCCAATGGTTCAGCTCTCTGGTGGGCGTTTTGCGACGTCCGACCTCAACGATCTGTACCGCCGCGTGATTAACCGTAACAACCGTCTCAATCACTTGGTAAACCTTGGTGCTCCAGAGATTATTCTGCGTAACGAAAAGCGTATGCTGCAAGAAGCGGTTGATGCACTCATCGATTCCAGCCATGCTCGAACCGCTCGTCGTGTTCGCCGCCGCCCACTCAAGTCTCTCTCTGAGATGCTGCGTGGTAAGCAAGGTCGTTTCCGTCAGAACTTGCTCGGTAAGCGTGTAGACTACTCTGGCCGTTCGGTTATTGTTGTGGGTCCAGAACTCAAGCTCAATCAGTGTGGTTTGCCAAAAGAGATGGCTCTTGAGATGTTCAAGCCTTATGTGCTGCGCGAACTTATCAAGCTCGGGTACGCTCCAAACATTCGCAGTGCCAAGTTTATGCTTGAGCGCCGCAATGAGGTGGTGTTCGATATCCTGGAGTCTATTACCAAGGATCACCCAGTGCTCCTCAACCGTGCGCCAACGCTGCACAAGCTCGGTATCCAGGCTTTCTATCCAATTCTCATTGAAGGAAATGCGATTCGCTTGCACCCTTGTGTTTGTTCGGGCTACAACGCCGACTTTGATGGAGACCAGATGGCTGTCCACGTGCCGCTCACCGAGCAGGCCATTAAGGAAGCTCGCGAGCTCATGATGCCTCAGCACAACTTGCTCAAGCCAGCCGACGCCTCTCCAATCACGGTGCCAAACAAAGAAATGGCGATGGGTGTGTACTATCTCACTTCTATCGATCCAGCCGCTACCAAGTATGAAGGTATTTTTGCCTCACCAGAGGAAGCAGAGTTGGCACTCCAATTGGGTCGTATCACGATGCGCCAGCCAATCACCGTTCGTATGAGTATTAATGGCCAAGTACCAGCTCGTATCGAGACGACGATGGGTCGCGTGCAGTTTAACGCTATCTTGCCAGAGGGCTTGGAGTACATGAACGACGCTATCACGGCCGGAAAGATTAAGGAACTCGTTACGCGTGCCATTGGTATCTTCTCGGAAGAGCAGACTGCTACATTGATCGATAACATTAAAGATCTTGGTTTCCGCATGGCTACCCAATCTGGTTTGTCTGTGGCCGTTACCGACTGTGTCATGATTGATGACAAAGAGGTCGATATCGAAGCAGCCAATAAGCGTGCTGGTGATATCCAGAATAGCTACTTGCAGGGTCTCATTACGGCCGACGAGCGTCGCCGCCTTACTTTTGAAGTTTGGATGCAGACCACCGATACGGTCGCCGAAAAGACTTGGAACAACTTCGATGAGAAGAATGCTATCAAGATCATGATTAACTCTGGAGGTACTCGTGCTTCTAAGGATCAGGTAAAGCAGTTGGCCGCGATGCGTGGTTTGGTGGTTGACCCTCTTGGCCGCATTGTGGAAATGCCTACCAAGTCGAACTTCCGTGAAGGTCTCTCTATCTTTGAGTACGTTACCTCGTCTCGTGGTTCTCGTAAGGGTCTCACCGACTCTGCGCTCAAAACCGCCGATGCTGGTTACCTCACTCGTCGTCTCTGTGATGTGGCTCATGATGCCATCATCCGTGCTGAGGACTGTGGCTCTCAGGAAGGTGTCACGATTACTCGTAAGGGTGAGCGCGAAAAGGTCTTTGGACAGCGTATCTTGGGTCGCTTTGCCGCCGCCGATGTGGTTGGTCAAGATGGCAAGGTCTTGCTCGAAAAAGGTTCCTTCATTGATGACGTTGTGGCTCGCCAGATTGATGCCTCTAGTGCCGAGTTGGTGGAAGTTCGTTCTCCGCTCACTTGTCAGATGCCCATTGGTCTTTGTCAGCACTGTTACGGTTGGGATTTCTCTACCAAGAACTTGGTGGAAATTGGAACCCCAGTTGGTATCATCGCTGCCCAGTCTATTGGTGAGCCAGGTACCCAGCTTACGATGCGTGTGAAGCACTCTGGTGGTATTCTCGGTCTCGACGTGACGCAAGGTCTGCCTCGTGTGGAAGAGCTTTTCGAAATTCGTGTGCCAAAGGTTCAGGCTCCAATGGCCGAGATCTCTGGTAAAGTGGCCGTGGCGGAGACCGAAAATGGTCACACCGTAACGATCACCACCACCACGAAGCCTCAAGAAGTCCGCACCTACGAGCTCAACCGCGCTGCTCGTATCACGGTGGAAGATGGTCAGATTATCCACGCTGGTGAACAACTGGCCGCTGGCTCTCTGGATATCCGCGATGTTCTCGAACTGCGTGGACTGCGTTCTGCTCAGCAGTACTTGCTTGACCAGATCCAGGCTGTGTATGAGTCACAGGGTATTGGTATCAATGACAAGCACTTTGAGACGATTATTGCCAAGATGAGCGACAAGGTTTCTATCGAAACAGCTGGTGATACTTCACTGCTGCCAGGAGAAATTGTCGACCGCATGCGCTTCCGTGAAGAAAACGAGAGTGTCTTGGCCGAAGGTGGTGAACCGGCCACGGCTCAGGTACTCATTTTGGGTATCACTCGTGCTTCTCTCTACACGGAGAGTTGGCTCTCGGCTGCTTCCTTCCAGAACACCACTACGGTGCTCACTCAGGCGGCAACGGAGGCGGCAGAAGATCGTTTGCTTGGGCTCAAGGAAAACGTCATTATTGGACGCTTGATTCCAACTTCGGTTGAACGTGCTTCGGTAGAGCTGTAAGATACCTCAAAGTTTGCTCACGAGCAGACGAGAGTGAAAAAGTATTTGTGGGGGGGCGCCGAAAGGCGCCCCCCCAGAAACAACTACCAATGAAAGGGACCCATGCCAGAAGCTGAGAAGAATCATTCCTCAGAAGTGCCAGATATTGGTTACTACAAGCCCCTACCTCCAGAGAATCCTTTTCGTGAGTTTGCGATCGAAGAGGCGCGTGCAAATCAAATGCAAGCCCTTTTTATGGTTGTTCTCCTTGTAGCCTTTATTTTTTGGAATCGTTCCCTCAAAAAAGCAGAAGATCCCAGTTGTCCTACGATAAGTTGGCTTGTCCCTGGGGCATACATGCAGCTTCTTTCTGATCAGTCATTGCTCAATAAACCAGAAATCATCCAAGATACCAGGTTTCTCAATCTCCCAATAGTAGAGGAAGGGGAAGCGCTCCGAGTTTTGGCTCTCCCCGAGTGTATCGATGGTGTTTTGCTCGTTCCTGTCTTGCAGGAACTCGCGCAATCGACTGAATCCCAATCCGGCTGGGTTCGGGCTTGGTCGCAGAGCTTGTTGGCCAGCGAGGTTCCAGAGAATGGGAGATAGCTCCTCCCTCATTGCGAAATAGCTCTTTTCTGCTACAATAGTGCCTTCGGGTGTGAAGAAAGTCAGTCCATGCTGCCTCTCAGAAATGAGAAAAACGCATAAGCTGAGTAACACCGACAACGTTTTTTGAGCGGTGCTCGCGTGTTGTCTTCCTCCCAAAACAGAAAAAAGTAATAAAGAAAACGCTACACAAGCAACAAAAGGAAAGCATATCGTATGCCAACAATTAATCAGCTTATTCGCAAAGGTGGACGCAAGGACAAGCCTGTTCGTGTCAAGGCGCAAGCCCTCCGCCGCGTGTATAACGCTATCGAAAACCAAGTCAAGCACGCCCAAGGCCCTCAGCGCCGTGGTGTTTGTACGTTGGTTAAGACCATGACTCCAAAGAAACCAAACTCTGCTTTGCGTAAGGTGGCTCGTGTTCGTCTCTCAAATAAGGTCGAAATCACTGCCTACATTCAAGGTGAAGGTCACAACTTGGCAGAACACTCCATCGTGCTGGTGCGCGGTGGCCGCGTGAAAGACCTTCCTGGTGTGAAGTACCACATTGTCCGTGGAAAGTACGACTGTGCTGGTGTGCAGAATCGCAAGACCTCTCGCTCCAAGTATGGAACGAAGAAACCAAAAACTGCTTAAGGAAATATGTCACGTTCAAAATCAACCCACACACGACAAGTTGTCTTAGATCCTAAGTACAACTCACCACTCGTTACCAAAATCATCAACCGCTCCATGCGTGATGGTAAGAAAAATGCTGCTCGCAAGCAGGTGTACCAGGCACTCGAAATCGTGTCTTCCACACTCCGCCGCGATGCTCTCGAGATTCTCGAAGAGGTTCTGCGCAAAGTAAGCCCACAAATGGAAGTCCGTTCCCGCCGAGTTGGTGGTGCTTCGTACCAGGTTCCTATGCCTGTTCGTCCAGAGCGTAGTTCTGCTGTTGCCGTTCGTTGGCTCGTTATCGAATCAAACAAGCGCTCCAACTCCACCTATCACTCTTTTGCCGACAAACTGGCCGCTGAGATGATGGATGCCCTCAAAGAAGAGGGTGGCACGTTTGCCAAGAAAGTAACCACTCATAAGATGGCCGAAGCCAACAAAGCTTTTGCTCACTTCCGTTGGTAGTAGAAAGAGCATAAGGACTTTAGTATGGCTAACCCACAAACCGTTAAATCTGCAAACCGACACGTTGCTCTGGATCGCATTCGCAACATCGGTATTATCGCGCACATCGATGCCGGTAAAACCACAACTTCTGAGCGTATCCTGTACTTCACTGGTAAATCCTACAAAATTGGTGAAACCCACGAGGGTGGCGCCACTATGGACTGGATGGATCAGGAGCGTGAGCGTGGTATTACCATCGTTTCTGCGGCTACCACAACGTTCTGGACTCCAGAGTTGGATTGTGCCATGCCTAAGGATTCCTACCGTGTCAATATTATCGACACACCTGGTCACGTAGACTTTACCGCCGAAGTCGAGCGCTCATTGCGCGTTCTCGATGGTGGTATCACCGTGCTGGATGCCGACAAGGGTGTGCAGTCTCAGTCAGAAACTGTTTGGCGCCAGGCCGACAAATACAACGTTCCTCGTATCTGTTTTGTAAACAAAATGGATAAAGTTGGTGCCAACTATCTTAATGTTGTGGAAGATATCCGTGAGAAGTTTGCCGTTATCCCAGCCGCTATGGTCTTGCCAATTGGTCAGGAAAGTGATTTCCACGGTCTTATCATGTTGCTCGATAATAAGGCTATCTACTGGAAAGATCAGGAGCCTGAGACCGATTACGAAATTATCGATATCCCAGAAGAATACAAAGCCGAAGCAGAGAAGATGCGCAACAAGTTGGTTGAGCAGATCTGTGAAACCGATGAGGCTCTTCTTGAAAAGTACTTTGCTGGCGAAGAGATTTCTGTCAACGAGCTCAAGCTTGCCTTGCGACGCGCCGTTATTCGCTACGAATTGGTACCTGTTTTTGCTGGTTCTTCTCTGCGTAATATGGGTATTCAGCCTCTCTTGGATGCCGTGGTAGAGTACCTCCCTTCTCCTCAGGATATCCGCGAGATTAAAGGAACAAACCCCAACACGAATGCCGAAGAAGTTCGCCTCCTCAGCCCAGATGACAAACTGGCTTTGCTGGCTTTCAAAATTCAGGCAGATCCTCACGTTGGACGTATTACCTACTGTCGCGTTTACTCAGGAAAGCTCTCCGCTGGATCGTATATTTTCAACGCTACTCGCGATGTGAAGGAGCGCGTGGGCCGCTTGCTGCTCATGCATGCCAACCAGCGCGAAGAAATCGAAGAAGCGTATGCTGGTGAAATTGTGGCCATTGTTGGTCTCAAAGACACTCGAACGGGTGACAGTCTCTGTGATGAAGCAGCACCTATCTTGCTCGAAGGTATTAACTTTGCCGAACCAGTTATCTCTTTGGCTATCGAACCAAAAACTAAGAGTGACCAAGAGAAAATGGGTATCGCTCTCGCCAAGTTGGCCGAAGAAGATCCTACTTTCCGTATCAAGGTAAACCCAGAAACTGCTCAAACCGTTATTGCTGGCATGGGTGAGTTGCACCTTGAGATTTTGGTCGACCGCATGAAGCGTGAGTTCAAAGTTGAGGCCAATGTTGGTGCTCCTCAGGTGGCGTACCGCGAAACCATTGCTAAGTCGGTGGAATCAGAAGGAAAGTACATTAAGCAGTCTGGTGGACGTGGTCAGTACGGTCACTGTTGGCTCCGCCTCGAACCTAAGGATCGCGGAACCGGTCATGAGTTTGTGAACGCTATCACTGGAGGTGTCATTCCTCGTGAATTCATTCCTGCCATCGAAAAGGGTGTCAAGGAAGCCCTCGCCAACGGTGTCTTGGCTGGTTTCCCAATGGTTGATATGAAGGTAACCGTTTATGACGGAAGCTACCACGATGTTGACTCTTCAGAAATTGCTTTCAAAGTGGCTGCCTCGATGGCGCTCCAATCTGGTTCTCGCCAGGCTGGCCTCCAGCTTCTTGAGCCACTCATGAAGATCGAAGTGACTACACCAAAGGACTTCATGGGAGACATTATTGGAGACCTTTCTTCTCGTCGCGCCCAGATTCAGGGTTCGGATGAGAAGGGTGCCGCTGTGGTTGTTCGCGCACTTGTGCCTTTAGCAGAACTCTCTAGCTATGCTACAATTCTGCGTAGTATGACTCAGGGTCGTGCTTCCTATTATATGGAGCCGAGCCACTACGAAGTCGTTCCAAACAGCATTGCTGCACAAATCGTAGAAAAGGCAGGAAAGTAATTTCCCTGCAGAAAAAAGAAAGAAAATAAAGGAGAAAAAAGATATGGCAAAATTTCAACGAAATAAGCCTCACGTTAACATTGGTACCATTGGTCACGTCGACCACGGTAAGACCACACTGACGGCCGCTATTACTACCACTCTTGCTACCAAGGGTATGGCTGAGGCTCGTGGCTACGGCGAAATCGACAGTGCCCCAGAAGAAGCCGCTCGCGGTGTGACCATTAACATCTCTCACCTTGAGTACGAGACTGCTAAGCGTCACTACGCTCACATCGACGCTCCTGGTCACGCTGACTACATCAAGAACATGATCACTGGTGCTGCCCAGATGGACGGTGCTATTCTCGTGGTTGCTGCTACTGATGGTCCCATGCCTCAGACTCGCGAGCACATCTTGTTGGCTAAGCAGGTCAACGTTCCTCGTCTCGTTGTTGCGCTCAATAAGTGTGACATGGTTGACGACGCCGAACTCCTCGACCTCGTTGAGATGGAAGTGCGTGAACTCCTCACCAAGTACGGTTACGATGGTGACGAAGCTCCAGTTGTCCGTGTCAGTGCTCTCAAGGCTCTGGAAGGTGATGCTGAGTACCAGGGTAAGATCTTCGAGCTCATGGACGCTGTTGATGCCTACATCCCAGATCCCGTTCGCGAAACCGATAAGCCTTTCCTTATGCCTGTGGAAGACGTGTTCTCCATCAAGGGTCGTGGTACGGTCGTTACTGGTCGTATTGAGCGCGGTGTTTGTAAGGTTGGTGACGAAATCGAAATCGTCGGTATCCGCGATGCTCGCAAGAGTACCGTTACTGGTGTCGAAATGTTCCGCAAGGAGCTCGATCAGGGTGAAGCCGGTGATAACGTCGGTATTCTCCTGCGCGGTGTAGAAAAGGACGACGTAGAGCGTGGTATGGTCTTGGCCAAGCCAGGTTCTGTGAAGCCTCACACCAAGTTCGAAGCCGAAGTGTACATCTTGAACAAAGATGAAGGTGGTCGTCATAAGCCATTCTTCTCTGGATACCGTCCTCAGTTCTACGTCCGTACAACAGACGTTACTGGTGAAATCAAGTTGGCCGACGGTGTTGAAATGGTCATGCCTGGCGACAACGCCAAGATGACGGTCACTCTTATCAATCCAATTGGTTTGGAAGAGGGTCTGCGCTTCGCTATCCGCGAAGGTGGACACACGGTTGGTGCTGGTGCTATCACCAAGATTCTTGAGTAATCAAGATTCTTGTACAACCAAGAAAAAGGAAAGCCCCCTGCATTCGCAGGGGGCTTTTTGGTTCTTGGGGAGAAAATGAAGATAATGCGAGGTATTGTATATAATAGATATATAGGATATAATAAGACGAAATGCAAGGGAAATGCGACCAAATATGAAAAAATACGGCCAAAAAGGCACTTCCCCTTGCTTTTCCACTTGGCAAAATGGCAGGTATTCGATATAATCACACTCTGTTCAAGAGATAAATCTGTATGACCACAAAAAATACGCTTAAACCAGTTAATAAAATTCGTGTCCGCCTCAAGGCGTTTGATCACCGTATTTTGGACGAAGCCGTTCGTAAAATTATGCAGAGCGTCTTGGCCACTGGAAGCCAGGTTGTTGGTCCTATCCCTATGCCAACGATCCGCAAGTCATTTACCGTGCTCACTTCTCCTCACACCGATAAGAACGCTCGCGAGCATTTCGAGATGCGTACCCATATTCGTGTTCTCGATATTATGAACCCAACAGGAAAGACCATCGACTCCCTGATGCACCTTGAGTTGCCAGCTGGTGTCGGTATTCAGATTAAGAACTAAGGTAATTTCAAAAGGTACGTATGGTAGGCACATTGATGGCACAAAAGAGAGGGATGACGCAAATCTGGACAGAGTCTGGCAAGCGCATTCCCGTTACCGAGCTTATTGTGAGCGGGAACACGGTTGTTCGCTCCGTTGGCGAAGATCGTGTGCAGATAGCTTTTGGCGACAAAAAGCTGCATAACACCGCTAAGCCACAGCGTTCTTTGCTCGAAAAAATTGGTCTTACTTCTGGTAAGCGCCAGTACCTCGAAGCCACTGTTTCTTCCGAAGTTGCCCCAGGCCAAGTTATCAAGGTTGAGGAAGTCCTCGCCTCTGGTGATGTGGTCAAGATCACTGGTATTACCAAGGGTCGCGGTTTTGCTGGTGTCGTGAAGCGTCACGGTTTTGCTGGTGGTCCTCGTACTCATGGTCAGTCCGACCGCGAGCGTGCTCCTGGTTCTATTGGTCAGCGTACCATTCCTGGACGTGTTTTCCCTGGTCTACGCATGGCTGGTCGTATGGGTGGTGAGAACCTCACCTACGAAACCGCTCGTGTTGTGGCTGTCGATCCAACTCGTCAAACCATTTGGATTCAAGGAACTCTCCCTGGATCTTTCAACAGTATTGTTCGCATTTCTCCCCAAGGAAAGAATCAGGCTTTTGCCTTGACTGCCGAGAGTCAGAAAATCCTCGGTATTGTTCCACAGGCTGCTGCCCCAGAAGCAACTCAGGGAGAGCAGGAGTAACCTATGAAATTGCCACTTATTTCCCTCACGGCTGCTGCCAGCACAACCACGGTTTCTGCTGAGTTGTTTGCTGCTCCCGTCAATCAGGATCTCATCGCTCAAGCGATTCATATTTACCGTTCCAACCTCCGTCAGGGTGGTGCTAAGGTGAAACACCGCGGTGAAGTTCAAATGACTTCCAAGAAAATGTACAAGCAAAAGGGTACTGGTAACGCTCGTCATGGTGCGGCCAATGCGCCTTTGTTTGTAGGTGGTGGAAGTGCTCATGGACCAACCGGTAAAGAAAACTGGAAGCGTTCCATTACTCCCGCTATGTCCCGCAAGGCTGTGGTGAGTACGCTCTCCGCTCAAGCTGAGCAGAAGCGCGTTTCTATTGTTTCCGATCTGGAATCCCTCCAAGGTAAGACCAAAGAAGCTGCTGCTTTTATCGAGAAGAATCGTTCCGGTAAGGGTCTTATCACTATCATTGTTGACCAAACACGCCAAAATGTTGTTCGCGCTCTGCGAAACATCGAAGGTGTTCGTATCACTTCCGCTCGTCGCGTGAATGCGCTTGAGGTTGCTCAGTCGTCTGCCGTCTTTGTGATGCAGCCAGCACTTGAGGTTTTGGAAGCTCGTTTAATTAAGGAGACAAAATGAACCCTTACGTCTTAATTGCACCTGTCATTACCGAAAAATCCCTCGCCATGGCGAAGGAAAGTAATGCCTACACTTTTTTTGTGGACACAAAAGCAGATAAGCGCCAGATCCGTGCCGCCATTGAACTCGCCTATGGGGTAACGATTGCGGATCTCAAGACCGTGACTCTCCCATCTGGTGAGAAGCGCACTGGTCGCAAGCGCATCCGCACAAACACTCCTCCTCGCAAGAAGGCCATTGCCATCTTGCCAGAAGGACAGAAGATCGCCGTTTTTGAGATGTAAAGGAAGATATGTTGGTCAAACGCAAGCCAGTTACCGCCGGAACTCGTAATCGAATCGATAACGTTTCCGAAGTCGTAGCAAATAACCCAGAGAAGTCCTTGTTGGCTGGCGGAACTCGCCGTCGCAATGGTCGTAATAATCAGGGAAAGATTACTGTTCGCCATCGCGGTGGTGGTGCGGCCCGCAAGTACCGTATCATGGCCTGGCAGCGCTCAAAGTTTGGTGTGCCGGCTAAGGTCGCTCGCATTGAGTACGACCCAAACCGTTCTGCCAATATCGCCTTGCTCTACTACGCCGATGGTGAAAAGGCTTATGTCTTAGCTCCAAAGGGTTTGGAAGCTGGCATGACCGTGAACGCTGGCCCTGAGGCCGAGCTTTCGGTTGGAAACACGCTTCCTCTCTCTAAGCTCCCAATTGGTGTTCCTGTGCACGCTATTGAGTTGCGTCCTGGAAAAGGTGCTCAGTTGGCTCGCTCCGCTGGAGTTTCTGCTTTGATCCAGGCAAAAGACGAAAAATATGCTACAATTCTCCTTCCTTCTAAGGAAGTGCGTCTTGTCCCCGTTGAGGGCATGGCCACTTTGGGTGAAGTTGGAAACGCTGATCACAAGAACGAGAAGCTTGGTAAGGCTGGTCGCCGACGCCACATGGGCTTCCGTCCTGCGGTTCGCGGTGCGGTTATGCACCCAGGCGCTCACCCACACGGTGGTGGTGAAGGAAAGAACGGTGTCGGTTTGAAGTATCCAAAGACTCCATGGGGTAAACCAGCTCTTGGAAAGAAGACACGCAACCGCCGCAAGTACTCTACAAAGATGATCGTTCGCGATCGCCGAAGCAAGTAAGAAACGAAAGAAATAAAAGATATGTCACGCTCTGCGAAAAAAGGACCATACGTTGACGCCAAGCTCCTCAAGAAGGTGATGGCTATGACTGGCGCTAAGCAGCCAATCAAGACTTGGGCTCGTGCTTCCCAGATTCCTCCGGAATTTGTTGGCTTCACGTTCCTCGTTCACAACGGAAACAAATTCATCGAAGTATACGTCTCCGAAGATATGGTTGGTCATCGCATGGGAGAGTTTGCGCTCACTCGTACCTTCCGTGGTCACGGTAAGGTTGTGAAGCGTGTTTTGAGTAAGACATAATGAGGAAGATATGACGGTTCGCGCTACACAAAAATACATCCGCATGTCCGCTCGCAAGATCCGCTTGGTTGCTGATCTTGTTCGTGGTCAGGAATTGGCACAGATCAACGACACACTTTCTACGCTCAACAAGCGCGCCGCTCGCGTGGTGAACGAAGTGATTCGCCAGGCTGTTGCCAATGGTGTAAATAACTTGGGTTACTCCGAAACACAGCTTTCTCTCAAGAGTATTGTGGTGAATGAGGGACCAACCTACAAACGCGTTATGGCTCGTGGCCGTGGTCGCTCCGGTGGAATTCTCAAGCGAACTTCACACGTTTCTGTTGAACTTGCGGTTGCTCAGAAGGAATCTTCTGCTCCTGTTATTCAGCCAGAAACCGTGGAACCTGCTAAGGAAGAGACTCCAGTCGTCGCCAAAGCAGAAAAGAAAGAAAAGATCGAGAAAGTAGCTTCTCAGCCAGCAGCCAAGAAAGCTGCTCCTAAGAAGCCTGCTGCAAAGACAACGAAGAAGAAGGAAGCATAAGGTATGGGTCAGAAAATTCACCCCACTGGTTTCCGCATGGGCAACACGTTTACGTGGAAGTCGACTTGGTTCGCTTCTCCGGCCGATTACGCCATGCGCATCCTAGAAGATAAGAAGATTCGTCATTTCTTTGAGGCCAAGTTGGGTCAAGCTGGCTTGGATCGCATTGAGATTGAGCGTTCTATCAATACCATTAAGATTAAGCTTCACGTTGCTCGCCCAGGTGTTGTAATTGGTCGCGGCGGCTCGAATCTCGAGCAGCTCAAGACTGAGCTCGCCGCCGCTCTCAAGATTAATCCTAAAGATCCCAAAGCGGTAAAGGTTTCTATCGATGAGATCGTTGAAGTCAAGCAGCCAGATCTTTCTGCTAAGTTTGTGGTTGAGCGCATTACCGATCAGCTCCTCAAGCGTTACCCACACCGTCGTGCCGTGAGTCAGGCTCTCGACAGAGTTATGTCTGCTGGTGCTAAGGGTGTGAAGATTCACCTTTCTGGTCGTATTGGTGGTGCAGAAATTGCTCGCTCTGAGAAGTATTTCTTGGGAACCGTTCCTACTCAGACTCTGCGTGCGAACATCGATTACTACGAAGCTCCTGCTCACACAAAATCTGGTACTGTTGGTATCAAGGTTTGGATTAACAAAGGCGAAATTACTCAGGCATAAAAGGATATATGTTGCAACCTAAGAGATCAAAATATCGAAAAGTCTTCCGCGGTAAGAATCGTGGCACGGCCACTCGAGGGAACACTGTTGCCTTTGGTGAGTTTGGTCTGCAAGCGGTTGATCATGGTCAGTTTTCTGCTCGTCAAATCGAAGCCGCCCGTAAGGTCTTGGCTCACACTACAAAGCGCGTTGGTAATATCTATATCCGCGTTTTCCCTGATCATCCTGTGACCGTTAAGGCTCTCGGTGTGAAAATGGGTTCTGGTAAAGGTGATATTAAGGAATACGTTTCGAAGATCCAGCCAGATCGTGTCCTCTTTGAATTGAGTGGCGTTCCAGAAGATTTGGCTCGTGAAGCATTCCGTAAAGCTGGTCATAAGATCCCAATGAAGACCCGTTTTATTGTAAAAGCAGTGGCAGAAGGTGAGCAGGCATGAAGCGAGATGATCGTCAAAAGACATTAGCCCTTTCTGTTGGTGAACTTAACGCCAAACTGAAAGAAGTGAATAAGGAAATTGTGCTGGCTCGTCAAGAGAAGCGTTTGCAGGATAAGACTCAAGTCGACCTCAAGCGTGCCTATAAGCTGCGCAAGGAAGCCAAGATGATCAAGGCCGAGCTTACTCGCCGCGAGATTCAAGGAGTTCAGGAGTAACTATGAAAAGTATGCAAGGTGTGGTTGTCCGTGTGATCGACCCCAAGACCGTTAAGGTTGAGGTTTCTCGTAACTGGCAGCACCCAATTTATAAGAAGTATGTGAAGCGCACAAAGTTTTATCTGTGTGGCGTGGCCGAAGGTCTGGAACCCCAAGTTGGTGAGTCCGTAACGATCGAAGCCGTCGCTCCTATCAGTAAGACCAAGCACTTCATGGTTATAGGAAAGGGAGAGGCTACTCTTGAGTAAAGTATGATTCAGCTTCGTTCTATCCTCCAGGTTGCCGATAACTCCGGTGCTCGCAAGATCCGCGTGATCTTGGTGCACGGTGGTTCCAAGCGACCGACCGGCTCCGTAGCCGACATTGTTACTGCCTCTGTCATTGATGCTGTGCCAAACGGTGCACTCAAGAAGGGTGAAAAAGTGAAGGCTGTTGTGGTTCGTACTCGTAAAGAAGTGCGTCGCGCCGATGGCAGCTACATTCGCTTTGATGACAATGCCGCCGTTGTGATCGACGGTATCGAAACAAAAATGCCTCGTGGCACACGTGTCTTCGGACCGATTGCTCGTGAAGTAAAAGAAGCGGGATATGCTAAAATAGCGTCTCTCGCGCCAGAGGTGCTCTAAGAGAAAAGTGTATGAAACTTAAAGTTGGTGACTTAGTATTAGTAACGTCCGGTAAGGACAAGGGTAAGCAAGGGAAAATTACTGCGGTATTTCCTCAGCTTAGCCAGGTGATTGTTCAGGGAATGAACATGTACACCCGCAACGTGAAACCTATGATGGGTCGTGCTGGTGAGCGTCTTCGTAAGGAGCGTCCACTTCATGCAGCTAAGGTTTCCATTGTGAACCCAGACACTGGTAAGGCCGATCGCGTTGGTTACAAGGTGAACGAAGCCGGTGAAAAGGTCCGCATCTTTAAGAAAACTGGAAAAAACGTATGAATCGCTTAAAGCAAAAATACCAAGAGACCGTTATCCCAGCCCTGCAAGAGAAGTTTGGCAAGGAAAACGTCATGGCTGTTGCCAAGTTGGAAAAAATCGTTATTAACGTAGGTATCGGTAAAGAAGCTGGTAACCGCGAGCAAGTGGCAAAGGCCGTTTCTGAACAGATCACCCAGATTACTGGTCAGAAAGCACAATCGGCTGCTGCACGTATTTCTATTGCTGGTTTTAAGGTTCGCCAGGGTGAGCCAGTGGGAGTCTCGGTGACTCTCCGCGGTGAGCGTATGTGGATCTTCCTCGATAAGCTCGTTTCTATTGTTTTGCCTCAGGTGAAAGACTTTTCAGGTGTTTCTCGCTCAGCTTTCGATACGGCTGGAAACTACAGTTTGGGTCTCAAAGAGCAGATTATTTTCCCTGAGATCGTTTATGATGAAATCGACAAAGTCCGTGGAATGCAGATCACCTTTACGATCCGCAACTCTTCTGGTCGCGAAGAATCTATGGAAATGCTCGAAAAACTAGGAATGCCTTTTACAAAGACGGAGTAATAACACATGGCTAAGAAATCAAAAATCGCTAAGAACCTCCGATTGACCGGTCACTCAACACGACACCGCAATCGTTGTTCCCTGTGTGGTCGCCCACGCGCTTACCTGCGCACTTTCGGCATTTGCCGTCTGTGTTTCCGTGAATTGGCGCACAAGGGAGAACTCCCAGGTGTGGTAAAATCGAGCTTTTAAGGAAATATGACCGATACAGTTGCAGACATGATCATCCGCATTAAGAACGCCTACATGGCCCGCCACAAGCAGGTCGTGATGCCCGCTTCTCGATTGCGTGAAAATATCGCGAACATCCTCGTAGAAGCAGGGTACATTGAGAGCGTTACTCGCCGGGAGCAAGCTCCTCAAGACAACCTCGAATTGGTGCTCCGTTATGTAAATGGCAAGCCCGCCGTCACGGATCTTCAGCGCATTTCTAAGCCTGGACTCCGCGTGTACGCCAGCTCCGACAACCTTCCTAAGGTTTTGGCTGGATACGGAACGGCTGTCATCTCTACTTCCTCAGGCGTTATGACTTCACAGCAAGCAAAAGAAAAACACATTGGCGGAGAGATTCTCTTCAAGGTCTGGTAAATATGTCAAAAATTGGTAAGAAACCGGTTCAGATTCCCGCAGGCGTTACTTTTGAGCTTACAAATGCTGTTTTGGCCGTCAAAGGTCCAAAAGGCGAGCTCAAAGAGAACGTTCCAGCAGGTATCGCAATCGAACTCAACGAAAACGAAGCATCTGTTGTTTCCACAGGTTCTAGCAACCAAGATCGTGCCAACCACGGTTTGGTGCGTAGCTTGTTCAACAATATGGTTCAAGGTGTTACTCAGGGCTACTCACGCAAGCTCGAAATGGTCGGTACTGGTTACCGCGTCGCCAAGAAAGGTACCACCTTGGTGCTTTCCATTGGTTTTTCACATCCAGTAGAGGTCGTGCCAACACCAGGAATTAATCTGGAAATTGAAGGAAACAACATTATTGTTGTCTCTGGAACAAGTAAGCATTTGGTTGGTCAAGTTGCCGCGAACATTCGCCGCATTCGTCCACCAGAGCCATACAAGGGCAAGGGTATTCGTTATCAAGACGAAGTCGTCCGACGTAAGGCTGGAAAGACAACGGTAAAGTAATATGAAAAAGCACGAACTCCAGAAATTGCAGGCACAACGTCGCGCTCGTCGCGTCCGTGCTCAGTTGCATGGCACCGCTGAACGACCTCGACTTTCTGTTGCCCGCTCAAACCGCTTTATGTTTATCCAAGCTATTGATGACGATAAGGCTGTCACGATTGTCGCTCTTTCCGACCAGAAGGTAAAAGGGAAGACCAAGACCGATCGCGCCGCCGCTGCCGCCAAGCAATTGGCCAAGGATTTGCAGTCTGCTGGTATTACAAAGCTTATCTTTGATCGTGGCAGTCGCCGCTATCATGGCCGAGTGAAGGCAGTGGCTCAGGCCCTGCGCGAAGCCGGAATTGAACTCTAATGAAGGAAACTATGTCTAAGAAGCAGCAAAATAACGATCCACAGGCCAAGCAATTCGAAGAGAAGGTTGTTCAAGTCAGCCGCGTCTCCAAGAAGACCAAGGGTGGAAATAAGTTCGGTTTTTCCGTTTTGATGGTTGTTGGTGATCGTCAGGGAAATGTGGGTGTTGGTTTGGGTAAAGCCAGTGATGTCCTTGGTGCTATCCGTAAGGGTGTCCGCAAGGCCAAGAAGAAGATGATTGCCGTTCCTATGAATGGTGCTACTATTCCTTTCCCCGTTGAGATTAAGCACGGTGCCGCCCGACTCATCCTCAAGCCTGCTCCTCGTGGTTCTGGTGTTATTGCTGGTGGCCCTGTTCGAGCTGTTGTTGATGCCGCTGGTATCCGCGATATTTCGAGTAAAATTTTGGGAACCAATAACCAGGCTTCCAACGTGTACGCTACTTTCGAAGCTCTTCAGCAGATTCGTAACATTGTTTTCAAAAAAGACATTAAACTAAAGTCTATTGCCGAAGAAGAAAAGGAAGAGAAGCTCAAGGAACTCGAAGAGCAGCGTTTAGCCAAAGAAAAGGCTGCCCAAAGTGAGTCTGAGGCTCCTCAGAAAAAAGCGGCAAAAAAGCCAACAGCTGTGAAGAAGGCTCCTGCCAAAAAGCCAGCTGTCAAAGCCCAAAAGACGGAAGAAGCAAAGTAAGGTGATTGTATGAGTTTGTTATCTCGTTTACCGGTTATCAAGAAGCAAGCCGCAAAGCGCGTTGGCCGTGGTTACGGTTCAGGCCTTGGTGGACACACTTCTGGTCGTGGCGGAAAAGGTCATACCGCTCGCACGGGTGGAAAGACTCCACTGTGGTTTGAAGGTGGACAGCTTTCGTTTGTCCGTCGCTTCCCTTGGCTCCGCGGAAAGAGTCGTTTTGACTCTCTCAAGGTTGTTCAAGAAGTGCAGTTGCGCAATGTCGTGGCTAAGGATCTCAGTGAGATTTCTCGTGAGTCACTCTTGGCTGCTGGCCTTATCGAAGACAAGAAGAGTGAAATTCGCCTCATTGGCGCCCTCAAGCTGGAAAAGAAGCTCAAGGTTGCTGGAGTGAGTATGTCTGGACCTGTTCGCCAGAGTATCGAAGAGGCTGGAGGCACCGTTTCTCTGTGAAGCAGCTTGGCCTCGTGCTCCGTTCAATCTGGAACTCACGCACCATTCGGGCCAAACTTCTTGCAGTCTTTGCTCTAACGGCTCTTTTTCGGTTTCTTGCCCATGTTCCACTTCCAGGTGTAGACGTTGCCCAGCTCCAATCGATCTTTGCGCAAAGCCAGTTGCTTGGTATGCTCGATATCTTCTCGGGTGGTACGCTTGCCAACTTTTCCCTTTTGGCCGTTGGTATTAGTCCCTATATTACTGCCTCTATTTTGGTACAAGTATCTGGACTTTTCTTCCCACGTATTAAAGAAATGCAGAAAGAAAGCGAAGCCACTCGTGCCCAACTCACTCAGTGGATGCGTATTTTCTCGGTTCCTATTGGTGTGATTCAGTCTTTGTCTTTGCTCTTCTTACTCCGTTCACAAGGATTGCTCACAGTTACCGATCCTCTAGCCATGATGACGATGATTCTTTCTCTTGTAACGGGATCTCTTGTGGTGATGTGGTTGGGTGAACAGCTCACTCGTTATGGAATTGGCAATGGTGTTTCTTGGATTATTTTTGTGGGAATTGTGAGTCAAATCCCGAGTTCTTTGGGTCAAACCTACGCCATGCGCGATAGTGTTGGCACGACGGTTCTCTTGGCACTTGCCCTTGGTCTGGCTTTTGTGATGGGATCGGTTGTTTTTATGGCAGAAGCTGTTCGCAGGCTTCCTCTGCAGCAGGCCAAGCGTACGCAAGGCAATCGCGAGTATGGCGGTTCTATTACTTACCTGCCAATTAAGGTAAATCAATTTGGTGTGATGCCGGTGATTTTTGCCCTTCCATTACTCACTATGCCGGTGACTATTGCTACTCTTCTCATGAATATCCAAGGCGCACCAACCTGGGTGCTCACCCTTTCCCAACAGCTTCAGCTCTGGTTCCGCCCTGGGGATACGGTTTACAACACGCTCTACTTCCTTTTTGTTTTTGCCTTTACCTTTTTCTCCATTTTTGTGTACTTCAACCCTAAGGACTTTGCTGAGGATCTCAAGAAGTCTGGCACGTATGTCCCAGGAGTTCGTCCAGGAAAGCCAACCGCCGACTTGCTTCTCACCATCTTGCTGCGCTTGTCCTTTATTGGCGGTTTATATCTTGGTATAGTGGCTCTACTACCTATTCTGGCGCAGAGCATGACCGGTATTGCCACCGTAGCGGTGGGTGGTACGGGACTGCTTATCGTTGTCTCGGTGGTACTTGAGTCGGTTCAGGCTATTCAGTCGCAGCTCATTCAAGATCAGTATGACCAGTATCTCGACAAAGAAGAAATATAAAAAGGGAGTATGAAAATTGTCTTAGTCGGTATTCAAGGAGCAGGGAAGTCTACACAAGGCAACCTTCTCAAAGAAAAGTACAACTTGCCCTATCTTTCCTCTGGGCACATTTTCCGTGAAATGGCCAAGGAGAAAACACCTCTCGGTCGTTATCTCAAGGAAACCATGAGTGCCGGTCACCTTATTCCAGATGATAAGACTCTGGAAATTGTCGAAGACTATCTTTCTCGTGATGAGTACAAAAAGGGCTATATTCTTGATGGTTTTCCTCGAACGGTTCCTCAAGCTGAGGCTTTCAGCAACGGGGTGAGTGCCGTGGTGTACTTGCAGGTTTCGGATAAAGAAGCTCTCTGGCGCCTGGCTGGTCGCATCATGGATGCCACCGAAATGCGCGATGACGAAACTCTGCCTGCTATTCGTAAACGTATCAATCTTTTCCATGAGTTTACCGAGCCAGTTATCCAGCACTACCGTGCTTCTGGCTTACTTGAGGAGATTGATGGTGAGCGCAGTGTGTCAGAAATCTTTGAAGAAATCTGCCAGCGTCTGGAGAAACGCCATTCATAATTCTCTCTCTTGAGAGAGTGAGGATTTTTTGATACAATCCCAGCTCTGGAAAGAAATAGAAAAAAATACGTAAAACACAAGAGGAGAGAGCCTGCAAAAGAGAAAATCAAAGTTTCCATCCAAAGCACCCAAGATGCGTGCAGACATGTTTCTTGTCAAAGGATCGGTAACGGAGAGTCTCCCCAACACCATGTTCCGCGTGGTGATTGAAGAAGGTCCAGAGGAACTCTTGGGGAAAACAGTGTTATGTACCCTCAATGGGAACATGCGCCGTTTTCGTATCCGCGTACTCCCTGGAGACGCGGTAACAGCAGAAATGACTGTATATGACACAACCAAAGCTCGTATCACCCGCCGTTTGCGCGAGGCTGATCAAGTGGTAAGTGAGCCAGAAGCAGTTGAAGAAACAGAAGAAGTAAGTGAAGTAACGGAAGAGTAAAGTATGAAATACAAAACAAGTATAAAAGAACGTTGCATGAACTGTAAGGTGATTCGTCGCGCCGGAAAGCGTCAGATTCGCTGTGTGAATCGACGTCACAATCAAACTCAAGGCTAAGTAAGGAAAAAATATGCCTCGTATCGCTGGTACCGATCTCCCCCTGAAGAAAAAAGTCCGAGTTGGCTTGACTTATATCTATGGCGTTGGATTTTCTAACGTAGAAGATGTGTTGCGCAAGTCCAACGTGGATGGTGAAAAGCGTATCGACGCGCTCTCACCAGAAGAAGTGAGCCGTATTCAGAAAGTTATCGATACGTCACTCGAAGTTGAAGGAAATCTCCGTAAGAAAATTCGTGATCAGATCGAGCGTCTCAAGCGTATCGGTTCGTACCGTGGTTCTCGCCATACGCATGGTCTTCCTGTGCGTGGTCAGCGAACCCGAACGAACGCTCGTACTGGACGTGGTCGCCGCCGAACTGTCGGTGCGATGACAAAGGAAATGGCTGCAAAGCTCGAGACTGCGAAGAAGGCATAAGGATTCTATGGCACAAGGTGGAAAGAAAACTGTCAAGAAAGTTACGCGAGTGGTTCCAACGGGACGCATCTACGTAACCGCGACATTCAACAACACAATCGTTACGGTTACCGATGAGCAAGGAAGTGTCCTGTGTTCTGCAACAACTGGCATGTCTGGTTTTAGCGGATCACGCAAGTCTACTCCTTATGCGGCTACGGTTACGGTCGAAGCAGCAATCGAGAAGTCTCGTGCTTATGGTATGCGTACTGCTGAGCTTTACATCAAGGGTCCAGGCCCTGGTCGCGATGCTGCCCTGCGTGTGATTAAGAACGCTGGTATCAACCTCACGATGATTGCAGACGTCACCCCAATGCCCCACAACGGCACAAAAGCAAGAAAGATGAAACATGGCTAGATATACCGGTCCTAAGAACAAGCTCGCCCGAAAAGTTGGCACCGACCTCGGTCTCAAGTCTTCGCCGCTCAAAGTTGCTCGTCGCTTGGCAATTCTGCCAGGTGTGCACGGCAAAAAGATGCGTCGCAAGCAGTCTGAGTACGGTAAGCAGCTTATGGAGAAGCAGAAGATTCGCTTCACCTATGGTGTTCAGGAAAAATACCTGAGTAAGCTCTTCGTTTCTGCCGAAAAGTCTACCTTGGCCACTGGTCACACTTTGCTCAAGTATTTGGAACGTCGTCTGGATAACGTTGTGTATCGTTTGGGTTTTGCCCCAACTCGTGCCGCTGCTCGCCAAATTGTGAACCACGGAAATGTCTTGGTAAATGGAAAGAAAGTGAATATTCCTTCCTACCGAGTAAACGTGAATGATGAAGTTGCCCTTACCGCAAAAGCTGCAAAGATCCCTTACGTCGCTGTTCTTCTCGAACAGTCTGGCGCTGGTGTTCCTAAGTGGTTGGAGCGTCAAGGCGTGTCTGGTAAGGTTGTGGCTCTTCCTGAGCGCGACGACATTACAGAAGGCATAGACGAGCAACTTGTAGTTGAGTACTATTCAAGATAAAGGCACGCACGAAGGAGCAAAACATGATGAAGCCAGTTTTTAACGTCATTGTCGGAAAGCAAGAAGGTAACTTTACGCAGTTTGTGTGTGAGCCTCTGGAGCGTGGTTACGGCCACACTTTGGGAAACGCTCTGCGCCGCGTTCTTCTTTCTTCTATTCCAGGACATGCCATTACCTCGGTGAAGATTTCTGGTGTTGATCACCAGTTTTCCACCCTCAAGGGCGTGACCGAAGACGTTGTTGAGATTCTTCTCAACATCAAAGAAATTCGTATTAAGTCCGATTTGGATGACGTCTCCACGATGTCTCTGTCTGTCACCGGTGGCCAGGCCACAGCGGCGGATATCAAAACCCCAGCCGGTATTGAAATTGTGAACCCAGAGCAGCATATTGCTACTTTGGCAGAGAACACCAAGTTGGAGATTGAGTTTACGGTAGAAAAAGGTATGGGTTACAGTGCCGCTACCGATCGATCAGTTTCTGATCTCTCTGGCGAGTTACTTGTAGACGCTTTGTTTACTCCTATCATGAAGGTTGCTTACGACATTGAAGAAACTCGTGTTGGCCAGCGCACCGACTTTGACCGTCTTATTCTCAAGGTTTGGACCAATGGTACGGTAGATATTAAGGCTGCTCTCGACGAGTCTGCAGCTATCCTCATTGCCCACTTTGAACAGGTTATTAACCCTACAGACGTTCTCAAGAAGTCTGAAACACCCGTCATCCGCCAAGGAAACGAAGTTGATCGTCTTACTATCGAAGAACTCGATCTGCCAACTCGCATTGCCAACGCACTGCGCAAAGGTGGTTACAACACCGTGGGTGATCTTACCCGCTCAACCCAAAACCAGGTCTCTCTCGTGAAGAACTTGGGTGGCAAGTCTGTCATCCTCGTGGCCGATGCTTTGGAAAAAGTTGGCGCTGCTTTCCGCAAGGAAGGTGGTGAGGAGTAATCCCAACCAAGAAAGTAAAGGAAATATATGCGACACGGAGTAAAAGCCAAGCACTTTAATAGAGACACCAAGAGTCGAAAGGCCCTGTTTAAGAACATGCTTTCTTCTCTCTTTGAGCACGGTGCAGTGGAAACGACCGAGCAAAAAGCAAAGGCAATCAAGCGTTTGGCCGACAAGATCATTGGTAAGGCTCTGCCTGGTACTTTGAGTGCTCGCCGTGTCTTGGAGCGTTTCTTTGGTTCGAAGCAAGTGGTGAACCGTTTGGTGGACAGCGTGGCTCCCGTGATGCGTGATCGCACCAGTGGCTTTACCAGAATTATTCGTTTGGGTAATCGTCGTGGTGATGACGCTACTATGGTCAAGCTCGAGCTGGTTGTTCAGCCTCAGGCCAAGCCAGAGAAAACAGAGAAAAAGGAAGAAGTACAATCTGAGGAGAAAAAAGAAAAGGCTCCAGCCGCTCCAAAGAAGACTGCTTCTGCCTCCAAAAAGACCGATGCTTCTAAAAAAGCACCAGCCAAGAAATAAAACAGGACAGACATGACAACGCAGAAAAGTTACACAGACAAGAAAGAGGCAATCCTCCGCCAATGGCATCTTATTGATGCTAAAGGACGCGTTCTTGGTGACGTGGCAACCGAGATTGCTACCTTGCTCATAGGGAAGCACAAACCAACTTTCACTCCTCACGTTGATGGTGGTGATTATGTGGTGGTGATTAACGCCGAGCAGATCGAAGTTACCGGTAAGAAAGCAGAAGACAAAATGTACTATCGCCACTCCCGATACGTTGGTGGTTTGCGCGAAGAGAACTTCGCTACATTGTTGGATCGCTCTCCAGAAAAGGTTTTTGAAGCTGCCCTCAAAGGTATGCTCCCAAAGAACAAGCAGCAGACTCCTCGTCTGCGTCGCATGAAAGTGTTTGTTGGTGCAGAGCACCCTTATGCCGACAAGCTCAAAACTCTTGAGGCACAGGCGTAAGAAGAAGGAAAATTATGGCTAAGCAGTTTAAGAAAACAAGCGGAAAAATCCAAAAAGTTATTAAGAAAGTTGTCCCAGTGCGTGCTCGTGCTGCGGCTGGCAAGAATCAACAGTCAAGTGTAGCGCTCCCAACAGGTGAGTTTGTGGCCGCCATTGGTCGTCGCAAGAATGCCTCGGCTCGTGTGCGCCTTTACCTCAAGGCTGGTGATTATGTTGTGAATGGTCGACCAATGGCTCAGTACTTTGCCGCCGCTCAGCTGCCAGAGTCTCGCTTTATGCAGGCTTTCCGTGCTACCGATACTCTCGGGAAGTATGCTGTCAGTGTGAAGGTTGAGGGTTCTGGTGTTATTGCCCAGCTCGATGCTGCCGTTCTCGGTATTGCACGTGCTCTCGTGGCAGTTGACGAAGGACACAAGAAGGCTCTGCGTGATGCTGGTCTCCTCACTCGTGACCCACGTATGAAAGAGTCTCGCAAGCCTAACACGGGTGGTAAGGCTCGCCGAAAGCGTTCGTCTCCACGACGTTAGTCTGTATTTTAGAGATTTTAGAAGGGGCCGCGCTCTGCGCGGCCCCTTTTTGGAGATAGTGGGAGGAATCGATCTAGATCGATTCCTCCAGATATAAGGCCCCCCCGGAATCGTTCCCCCATTTACTCTACGGGCTATTTTTGCTTAGCTAAGAAAGATTATGACGTCAGAAGGTTTTTCACCAATACCCTTTTGGGGAGAAGATGATAAGAAATTGTCTGAAGAGGATCGTTGGTTGCGCCAGCTTGATCCTCGAGTGAGAACTTTGTACGAGACAGGGCAGCTTTCTGAGGTTGATAAAAATCTTCTCCAAGGAAGTCGAATGTTAGATTCTTACCGGTTGAAGAAAGAGACAAGGTTACAAAAAATCCAAAGACTCATAAGGGCGCGATTTCAGCGTCAAGAGGTTTATGCGGAAAGAGAGAAGCTTCAGTCTCAGCCTCCTCTATCGCACTATGAACAGAGAAAAGATCGTTATGAGCCAGATGAAGTGCCACGGTGGCTGGTAACAGAAGAAAAGATTGGCCGCGGAGGCGTTGGTGCGGTATATCGTGGATATGATCTTCGTTTACGCAAGTTTGTAGCTGTGAAAGAAATACTAACAAAATATGGAGACGATCCACAACTCAGGCAATCAATGGAAATTGAAGCAAAAACATTGGCAAGATTGTCCCATCCCAACTTGGTCGAAGTGTACGATTTTTTGGTTGAGGGCAATAAGACCTATATTGTTATGCAGCTTATCCCTCCTGGTGAGTATCATTCGCTCAGAGAAAAAGTAGACTATCTTGGTTTGCAAAAAATACTGCAATCAGTGACAGAAATTTGTGATGTTATTGACTACTGTGCCAAGAAAGGGCTTACTCACCAAGATCTTAAGCCAGATAATATCTTGATAAATGAAGAAGGAAGTGTAAAGGTGCTCGATTTTGGGATATCAAATTGGTCAATGATAGTGGGAGAGAATAGGAATCAAAAAATGCCAAGGACGGCAGCCTACTCAACCCCCGAAACAGAATCGATGAACGCTGAAAAGAGAGCGAGTGTCACTAGTGAGATATTTAATATGGGAAGCATCTTGTACGAAATGATTACAGGTGATGCTTTTTATAGATTAAACATTATTGGCGATGAGGAATATCCAATTATAGGGGCGGCTCAATTGTCTCAAGAGCAGGAAGAGAAGATTCGTACAGCAACAGCGGAGAGAGGATTTGTTGCTCAAAAAATTATTGAATTGATAAATAAATCTCACAAACTAGATCCACAAAAAAGACAACAATCCGGAGCAGAATTTGCCCGAGAATTATTTTCTGCTATTGATATCCAGCAAGTTGGTCTACAAAAGTTGGGAACAGAAGAGGAAGTACAAAAGTTGTTGCAACAATATTTTGAGGCCAAAAGGATGAAAGATTTCCCTCTCGAAGATTCACTTCCACAGCCTGTTTCGGATCCAATAAGGGTAATTTCACCCTTTCTTCCTGAAGATAAGCCTGGAGATTTTTTCGATGATTGGGATGCTGGGAGTGTGGGGGAAACAACACTCCCATCATCACCGCCAGTGACTCGTATTTTTGACTCCCAAGAGCCGTAAGACTCTGCTAGGATACGCAAAGTATGTCGTGGTTTCGTACCTACCGGCCTCAGAAAGTGGCAGACTTGCATTTGCAGGTTGTGCGTGAACAGCTGCAGGCAGTCCTCAACTCTGGTAAGTTTTCCCAGGCGTATCTTTTTGCTGGTCCCAAAGGAACAGGCAAGACTTCGGCCGCGCGTATTTTGGCCCGAGTG
>CAYWTN010000005.1:0-2370 GCA_964460975.1 uncultured Pseudomonadales bacterium | reverse complement strand
GCTCAACGATCCGCTCAATGCCGATGTCGTCTTGGGTAAGCCAGGTACTTTGCATGAGCCAACCAGTGATACACCTTTGCTGCGAGCCATTGCTCATGGGACATCGACCATGGTTTTGGAACAAGATGCGGCGAGTCATCGAGGTATAGACGATGTTCGCCAGCTGCAAGAGACGATTGCCATTGCTCCGTCCGAAGGCCTTATTCGAGTCGTTATTCTGGACGAAGTGCATATGTTCTCAAACGATGCCTTCAATGCGCTCCTTAAGGTGCTCGAGGAGCCGCCTTCTCGAGTGGTTTTCATCTTGGCCACCACAGAACTCCATAAAGTCCCGGCTACCGTACAGTCTCGTACGCAGATTATCCGTTTTCAGCAGGCATCTCCAGAGGAAATAGCTTTTGCTCTACAAGGGATAGCTTCTCAAGAAGGGTTTGACCTTCCTCAAGAAACGGCCCAAACGATTTCTCAAGCAGCCAAAGGAAGCTTCCGTGATGCCGTGAAGTATCTTGAACAAGGTGCTCAAGGCGGAAAGCTCGATGAACAGCAATTAATGCGTGTTTTGGGCGGTACCAGTGGCACCGCTGAGCTTTTGCGTTCCTTGGCAAGCAGAGATGCGGTGGCTGTTTCTGAGTTTTTTCAGAAAAGCCGACAAGCTGGTGAGTCACTGGCGTTTCTCGAAACACACCTCTTGGAACAAGCTCAACAGCGATTACATCGAGCCATAGCCCGTAATGAAGGCACTGCCACGGTACAGAAGATCTTGGCACTCTTGGAGCATCTCGCTACACGATTAGGGGGTTCTGAGCCGCTTCCAGGCCTTCGTTTTGAGCTTGCTTGCTTGAGTTGGTGCTATGAGGAAGAACAAAGCTCCCAACCGCAAAATAAGGAAAAGAGAAGTCCACAGGTGCCAAAGACATCCGTTCCAGAAACAGAAGTAGCTTGTGCCAAGGAAGAACTGTTGCCATCCAGTGTTACGGCCTCCCCTCAGGAAGTTCGTCGGGCGGGCCACTCTGGCCAGATCAAGGAAAAGCATGGTGGAGGAACACTCACCTGGGAAAAAGTGCAGGCCGAGTGGCCCGCCTTCCTCCTTTCCCTCCGCTTGCACAGTCAGGCGCTTGAGGCTCTTATCCGCAATGCGCATCTTGAGGGTTTTCAGGAAAATCGGATTCAGCTTGTTCTGGGATTGCCCTTCCACAAAGAACAGCTAGAAAGCTCCAAGTACGCCGCACCTTTGCGCCAGGCCCTCCAGGAGATTTTTTCGCCCGAAGTGCAGCTTGAGTATCGTATCGAGCTCGATCCCGTTCTCACCCAAAATCATGCGGAGACTGAGAACCAAAGTGATGATCAGCTGCTCCAAGCCGTAGAGGCCGCCGTTCTCTCTCTTGGCATGTAGTAAGAAATTGATATATTGTAAGCAAACACGAAAGAAGGAATATGCAGAACCCACTCAAAGCTCTTGGCGACCTCAACTCACTGCGCAAGCAGGCACTCCAGATGCAAAAGACGCTGGCTGCTCAGGAAATCGTTATCGAAGAAGGTGATGTCCGCGTGGTTATTACTGGTGATCAGCGCATCACAGAGTTTAGTGTCCAAGGGGTAACCTCCGATGTGGCCGTAACGGCGCTCAATAAGGCTATCAAGAAATCTCAGGAACTTGCGGCTCAAAAGTTGCAGGAAATGACTGGCGGCTTGGGCGGAATGCTCGGTGGCGGTCGTTAATCGTCTTTTTGGCTCACTCCAATGAAGTTACCAAAGTCTGTTCGGGCGGTGGCGGAGCAGTTCGAGAAATTGCCTGGTATTGGTCCTAAGTCGGCTCAGCGTCATGCGTTTTATTTGCTGCGAGTTCCAGAATATGTGCTCGATGAGTTTGCGCAGTCTTTGCGTGATCTCAAGCGCATGACCAAGTTTTGTGATCGTTGCCACAATATTGGAGAGGAAAGTCCTTGCATAATTTGCGCCGATCCAGAGCGTGATCCCACGGTTTTGTGTATGGTGGAGAGTCCGCTCGATGTTTTGGCACTCGAGCAGTCTGGCAAGTTTACGGGCCTCTACCACGTTTTGCATGGGGTGATTTCGCCGCTCGATAATATTGGCCCCGATGAGCTCTATTTGCGCGATATTTTGCAGCGTTTGGCAGGTGTCTCCGAGGTTATTTTGGCTACGAACCCAACTATGGAAGGCGAGGCAACCGCGCTTTTTATTGAGAAAATGATCCGTGATGCCGGTTTCCCTCCAGAAAACCTCAAGGTGACTCGCATTGGTCATGGCTTACCCGTTGGCGCCGATATCGAGTTTGCCGACGCCATTACGCTCTCTCGTGCCCTCGAGGGGCGACGATCATTGTGAACGGGTGCAACCTCGCCTTGACGC
>CAYWTN010000004.1:60305-79871 GCA_964460975.1 uncultured Pseudomonadales bacterium | reverse complement strand
AGATTCCCAACTGCTGCCACCCGTAGGTGTGTGGGCCGTGTCTCAGTCCCACTCGGACGGATCATCCTCTCAGACCCGTTACCCGTCGTCGGCTTGGTAGGCTATTACCCCACCAACTACCTGATAGGACGCAGGCTCCTTCTTCAGCGTCTTGCGACTTTCCCCTCACGGGATTATGCGGTATTAATTGGCCTTTCGACCAGCTATTCCCCACTAAAGAGTAGATACCCACGCGTTACTCACCCGTTCGCCACTGAATCCACTCGAGCAAGCTCGAGTCTCAACCGTTCGACTTGCATGCTTTAGGCACACCGCCAGCGTTCATCCTGAACCAGGATCAAATTCTCAAAAAAAAACGGATTTTATTTGTCACGGATGACAAGAAAACCCTAGAGTCTCCCTGCCAGTCCGTATACTGTCTATATAAGTATCACTTTTTCACGATCTTCTATCCTCGGCTGAGGACAGAGTTGTATAGTACCAAAATTTACTAAGAGTGCAAGCAGGAATTTGAGAGAAAAAGACAGAATCCAAAGTTGGAGAACTGTTCTTCTCTCGCACGTCCACTTGCTGATTTCGCTGACGAAAATGCTCTGAGTAAACAGTATGAGGATCATCCTCACTTGGATACAACGAAGGTTATTGTACGACAATTGTGGGAAAAATCAATGACAAAACGTAGCGATTTACGCGATCACACAGCCACCCCAGCAGGTTTGCCCATCCTGCGCATCGTACCAAACAAGAGATTGCCCAGGGGCGAGACCGCGAAGAGGCTCAGAAAAGACCATCTCCCCTCCTTGGGAATCGTTCCCAGCCTGGTGGAATGTAGCTGGAAGCAACTTGCCGCCGTGGCGAACACGGACAAGCAGGGAGAGAGGCACGTGGGGGTTTTGCAACTTAGTTGCAAAACCCCCACGTGCCCACACATCCATAACCGCAACCGTGTCTCGGGTAGTTTCTACGCCAAATCCAACAGTAATGGTGTTGGTATCGGCATTTTTGGCAATAACATAAAGGGGAGGCAAAACATGCTTCCAGGTATGATCCTTTTTATAGACAGCCGGGAAAAGCGTAAAACCATGTCGCTGCCCAATGGTGTAAAACCAGTGTCCATCATGGCGCCCAATCACGTTGCCCTCAACATCGAGAACATCACCAGGTTTTTCGCCAAGATTCTCTTTGAGAAAATCGCGGACATTAATATCGCCAATAAAACAAATTCCTTGCGAATCAGGCTTGGCAGCCACTAAAATATTGCGCTTTTTGGCCTCTTCTCGCACCTGCTCCTTGGTAAAGTGACCGATAGGAAACAAAACATGCGGCAGCTGATCTTGTCGGGTGCGGTAC
Source organism: uncultured Pseudomonadales bacterium (assembly GCA_964460975.1). Lineage (GTDB taxonomy): Bacteria > Patescibacteriota > Microgenomatia > UBA1400 > UBA1396 > CAYWTN01. The sequence continues at coordinate 78,521 of CAYWTN010000004.1, read as the reverse complement.
AAAAAATACGTTTGATCTTTCTTTTCATCCGCACTGCGCGCCAAGACAAGCTCCCCATCTTTGGGCAAAATCTGCGCATAATGGCCGGTGGCAATGGCGTCAAAACCCTGTTTTCTGGCCCACTCATAAAAAAGACCAAACTTAATCTCAGTGTTGCACCAAATATCAGGGTTGGGGGTAAGGCCACGACGGTAGTCATCAAAAAAGATCTCCACCACTCGCTCGCGATACTCTCGTCGAAAATCGAGTGAGCGGAAAGGAATCTGCAGGTCGAGTGCCACATTGAGAGCGTCTTTGCGATCATCCTCAGCTCGGCAACCAGGGGCGCGCCAACATTCCAAGTACACGCCGGTCACTTCGTGCCCGGCCTCCACCAGCAAATGTGCCGAAAGGGAGGAGTCTACGCCACCCGATAAACCAACCGCAACCTTCATGGCTAGACCCTCACGAGAAAGCCCGAGAGATCGGTCTTCCCAATTTTTACCAAAATATTTTCTTCCTGACGATCTTCCACAAACCAGTGCGAAGTCTTCTCTTCTCCGCCCAAAGTGAAACGCACCTCAATAACATCCACAAACTGCTTGCGAGCACTGCGCGGATGCTGGATCCGAGCGATCACTCTGCTGTTCTCCAGCAAACCAAGATCGCGCGCGAGTTTTCGATCGATGCTAGAAATTTCTTCAGACGTACTCATGCACGCCAATATTTCCTGCTCCACTCGATTATCACCACGAACAATATCCACCGGATTCACCACAGAAACCACGGGAACACTTGCCGCGTTAGCAGTTGCCGAAAAAGCGTGCTGTAAAAGCTTTTGCCACATAAATGTAGAGCAGGCATTATAGCAGGGATTATTGCCCGCTGCAGTAATTCTGGCTTTTGAAGAGATTTGTTACGTCTCGAATATACGCACAGTAGTCACGTTCATCGCCACGAAGAGGCTTGGCTCTTCCATCGGTGTCATCGTCAAAACTGCCACAAGAACCTCTTCCAAGATAAAGATCAGCTACGCGCAAATAACCAGCATCGCTGTCGATATTTATTCCAGGATTATTTAATCTCACCTCGCGGATTTTTCCGAGAGCAATGTTGGCTCCTCCAGCCAAAGCACCTTCTGGCGTACACCAGTCATGAGGGGTTGTGCTATTTGCCTGTGTCTCAAACTCGTATGGTTTGGTAGAACACTGTGTCACCAAAATACCCATTGGACCCACGGCTCCAGCACTGTTTGGCTTACACACATAGCTACTCTTATTGCGAATAGCACGGAGCAAAGGACTTCCTTCAACTTCTAGAAGCGCACGGAGCAATTCGGCCGGCATTCCTACGCGCTCGGCTTGTTTACACACTAATGGGCGCAGCGAGTTGAGATCGGTGTAGCCAGATTCCGAGGGAGTAATGGTCCGTGGTTGGGCATACACACAAGCGCGGGGAATTTCTGTTCCTGTTTCGTCGGTTCCCGCCGAGCTCGTAAAGTCCTGCTTATCATATTGACTCCGGTAGAACGATTCCAAACCTGGATACGTTACGGTACTTTGCATGTGACTCGGAGTAAACGCTAGCCGTCGCACAAACTCATTGAGCGCCGCAAACTGGCCTGGTGTTTCTGGGTTAGGATTGGGATTTTTGAGCTCGTATTGGTACTTCACCTCATAGGAGCTCTCCTCAACTTTCTCAAACTTGGTTATTTGCAGGTTGTCACAAGCGGGACTATTACTTTTGGCCAAATCATTAAAATCCTCTATGGTCATCCACTGATCTGGTCCAATCCCTGTGCGAGTTTCGTTCTGAGCTTTACATTCACAACCCTCAACGGCACAACTTGGTGTATAGGAATAGTGGGTGGGGCGAACCTTCACGTAGCCCTCAGTCGATGAACTCAGGTTGCGACTCACACCAAAAGTTCGCAAAAAGGCAGACAAAAATGGATCGCGTTGTTGGCTCGCGGCAAGTTCGTCAACAGGAAGAACATCGGTCTTGCCCGTAATAATGTTGCTGTACATTTCTGGGCTGAGGAACATGGGTGCAATATAGGCCTGGGCAACTTCTATTGTGAGCGCTTCATCTGGCAAAATAAGGAAGGTTTGCGTGTTTTGGCGCATAACCGGATCTTGATCGGGAATGGCGTCGTTGACCAGCTTACTGCGGAAGTAATTCGTGATGGACTCTACTGGATTGCGGGGATTTTGGGAGGCCGTCGAGCCGAGGCTCGTTACGGCCTCCTGCACACCCTCATTTTCTGGATGCGGCATACATTTATCCCACACACGTCGCGAAAGCGTTTCGTTCGTTCCACCTTCTGAGAACTGGTTACTGCGCTGCACACCAGCTTTAATGCGAGAAATCAAAAGAAACTTGAGCTGTTTGGCAAAATTCACAGGATCGTGCACCACATAATCTTCAGGGAAGGCGTTGACAATATCCTCTGCACTGCCGTTGGGGCAAAGATCATTATCTTCCTTCACACAAAGACATGATGCACCATCAGAGCTCCCCTTTACACCGCTACATTCAATGGGGGCACCGACGCCATCGGCCACAACTTCATTATCGATCGTAAGCTTGAGCGCGGTTTGGGTCCACTGATTTTTGGTTTGCTGGAGCAATTGCCAGTTTTCATACACCGTTCGCATCCGTTTTTCGGCAATAGCATCCTGGAAATGTGGCGCCATCACGGCCTCATAAGTGTTGGTCCATGGACCAATAAAGTTGCTCTGGGCTTTTCGGTCGTCGGCCTTATCTTTTCCGGTAAGAGAAATTGGGTCGAAAGCGTAAGGACGCATGATGCCCGTGGCTGGATCGATATACTCATCGAACTGGTCGACGGCAATACCGGCATGGTACCAGATGGGAACAACATCAAATTTTTCCCCGTAAAAGGGCTCACTATTGACCCCACCAAAATTGAACCAAGAAGCAATGCGCTGAAGCATGTAAAAATTGGTGGCAAAGTAGTCATCATGGTGAAGGTGCGTGTGCTGCGCCACAAAAGCCATCTTAAAAAGCTTTGGAGTGGAAGGGGAAATACTCCTCAAAGCTTGAGCACGTTCGTTATTGGCCGCCAAATCATCAGAAATATTGTTACAGACCGCGTCATCGGGGAAAAGAGGAGCAAAATCAACCAAGCGACGAGTCGTTCCCGAAGGCAGGGTTATAAGCGTATTGGCGCCACATTCACCGAGGGATTTCTTAGAAAAAGTTTCACAGGCCTGACGAACATACTCAATTTGATGCACCACGTTCAGACACTGAGTTTGAGGAGAGGTGAGGAAAAATTGGGGAGCAGCTTTTGGCTTTGCCTGTCGTTGAAGCGCCTCAAACCATGTTTCGTTGGGGTTAATCTCGGAAAGATCGGACTCAATACTGATTCCACCAGCACTATCACGGAAAAGAGGGAACGACAAACCACCACTGACCGAGGCATTCCCTATTCTGGTTACCTCTTCTACCTTATTAATAGGGTACTCATACGGATTAATGATCCCATCACCAGTATGTATTTTTTGCTGATCAATAGGAAGCCCGGCAGCAAGCTCACCATCGGGTACAAGCGCGTTCGTGAGAGGTGGGGTTGGTCCTTTGAATTCTGGACGAAGCTCAAAACGGTTAGCACAGTATACTTGCGAATTGGCGAGATACTTTTCTGTTTCTATTTGGTCGCGTGGAAAAATAAAGGTTGGAGGCTCAGCAGCAGAACTGACGGCAGCGTTTTCGCTCAGTACAAGTGGTCCGTCTCGCAGCGCCTGACAAATAGGGTTATCGATATCATTAGCATCATTAGCAAACCAAGAGAAAGGATCATTTGCTAACGGACTGGATTTAAAGCCAGAAAACTGCCAGTACAAAAACCCATCATAGCCTTGATTAGCAAAATAGTGCATTTCTTCTCGGATTTTTCTTGCTCGGGATTGATCGTTGCTTGAGTTGGTACAAGGCTCACTATTACACTTAAAGCCAATTTCGCCCATCATCATTTCTTTGCCTAAACCTTTGGCTTCTTGAGCAGCTTGAATGAGCAATTGGCGCTTATCATTTTCTGCTTCTGGATAAAAGTGAGCCGATCCTTGAGTAATTCCTGGGGCAGCGTTACTACGACCAAAACCCACACCAGGCTCATCACCATAACCAAACTTATTCACCATGGTTCCAATTGAAACACCATAGCTCTTTCCACCGAGGATGGCGGCAATTTCTGTCACCCAATTGACAAAAGGATCAAGACAATCAGCCTTTCCAACACAGTGAGGCTCATTAGCAAGTTCTACTACGGCAATATTGGCATTCCCGTTCAGAGATGCCGCCACTTCTCGCGCATATCCTGTATATCCTTGAGTGTTATAACCACCACTAAAGTACTCTGTCGGATTCTGATTTGCTCCTCTCATTTGGGATGAGCTATTGGCAAAATCTGCAAGAGCCACCACAAGCTTAATGCCATGCTTGCCAGCAATATTGGAAACAGCACTAATACGGTTCACTCCGCCATTTTCTACAGGTGCAAAAACACGGACAGTGTTCACTCCACACTTAGCCAAGTAGCCGAGAGATTGATCGACCGTTGCGTCATCATACTTGAGCAAAGAGTGCATATTCACACCCACATACGTAAAATTTGGACGTGAGGCAAGCGCCGATGCCGAACCGCCACTTGTTGGAGCAGATTGTTGTTGTGCGCCAACACTCTTTACCAGAAATGTACAGAACAAAACAAACAAAATAACAACAGAGAGAATTCTTTGTGGCCAAGAAAAAGCAGACCGTGAGGCCGGAAACGATCGCCGGAGCTGCGTCTTGGGAGACATGTCTCTCTATTGTACCTTATAAATGAAGGGATTCTTGGTGGGCGTCCAGGCTTTCGCCTGGCCGCCCACTCTATGATATACCTTAGATTGGACAAGCGCCGTTGTCACACTTGAGGCTCTCAAGATCGATGTCTTCGAGCAAGCTTTCGTCGGCTGCGATTTCGTTGACAACCTTCATAAACTCCACCGTAGTAACGGGCTGTTCAGGCTGATACTCATAAGCCGTCGTGTCTTGCTGCGGCATAACCGAACAACACTTAATCTGACTCTGATACTCACGCACCATTTTGGAGTACTCCTTATAAGAGACCTTCTGTGGGTTGTACTTGAGCGTGTACGAAACTTGGTTGCCCGTATCGGGAAGAGCCTTCCCTTTTTCATCCACACCAACAATCCAGTACTTTTCCAGGAGCATGAGCCATTGGTACTGTTCGGCTGGGGTAGCTTCGGCAGCCGTAACGAGCTTATCACCCATACCCAGACGGCAAATTTCAGGCTGCGTTGGAAAACCAATAACCGTTGTTCCAGAGTAGCTCTTGAGATCCTTGGTGGGATAGCCCATTTTCTTGTAACGCTTCACGAGTGGATCATCCGAACGGAACTGCACCCAGCGAATATACTCACGCATACTCGGCAAGTGAGCTCCCTCACTCAGACCAAAGAGCTTGGAAGTGGTTCCCGCAGGCTTAATCGTGGTATCCGTATGAGGAATCGCCACGCCCAATTTTTTGCTATAGGCAATAGCTTCTTCACGAACGGCACGCTTGAATCGAGAGAGCGCCTGCCAAAATGGTTGGGATTTTTCCTCATCAACGAGATCTCGGAAAGTAAGGCCAAACGCATTCCACGCATATTCATGAATACCCGTCATGCCCACACCAATACGGTTGGTGCGCTTCACTTCGCGGTTGTAAAGCGAGTCCATCGTGTTCACACGGATAAGCGCGCGAGTAGCCGCTCGGAAGGACTCCTCTGCATCATCAATGGTAGGTGCAAAATACGGCACAACATCGGCAATCACACAGTAACCACCCAACATATTGAGCGAGATTTCACCACAAGGATTAGGAATCTGCGCGTAGTACTTAGAAGAAGCATTTTTGGCCAACTTAGAAAGCATTTTTTCTGTTCGCTCAAAGGGCTTGTACTTAGCACTCTCGGCATACTTACCGTCCAGATAGCCGTCGTAGTTTTCATCGTTCTGAACCAAGCGGTGCTGATTCACGAACCCTGGCTCACCCGTACCATCTTTGTAGGAAGCTTCCAAAATAGACTCCAAAACCTTCTTGGCATGGCTTGAACGCTGTTTCCAGAACTTGTCGTCAACCGCGACCGAGTTATTGGCACTCCACAGGAAGCCACCGCGCTTGATGTTCACAAAATCGATAATTTCTGGATCTGTCCAAACTTTTGTGGCAATACGAGCACTGCGACGAGCACCACCAACCAACACACACGCGGCTAAATAGTGATCCACAAACATTGCTTGCTTCCAGGGGGAAAGACCAGCACCCTTGATCGTGGCAATACGAGCCAGGGCGTTCATGAGCGGCTTTGGCCCAGAGGCAGGACGATCCTGCATTCCATGAATAGGCGTTCCACGAGGTCGAACCTTAGAGAAATCCAACACAAGAAGGTCATCCTTATGCTTTTTCTCGTAGGCCATGACTTCGATCAGCTCAACGGCCTGTGCCCAGCCTTCTCGGCTGTCGGGAACTTCGAACCAAATGGCTTCTTCACCATATTTGTGCTTCGCATCGCGGAAGCTCTCGTCAGAACCCCAAGAAAAATCACCGTGTTCATCTGAGATGACACAACGAATATTGGGCATGTTATCCCAGTTTACGAGACACATATCGTCGTCATAGGCACGCCCCACACCAGAACCATTCATGAGGAGATAGAACAGAATGTAGGAAGAGGACGCCGTACTACAGTTGGTAAACACCTCCATGTTTCGCTTGGGCTGCGTTTCGTCACCATGCTGCAGGTGGCGACCAGACATGAGAAGAGAACCGTTGGCAATATGCTTGCGCAGAACCTCATATTCTTCTTGGCGGTGCTTCTTTTGCGTAGCGGGAAGCAAAAAGGTATTTCCTTTGGCTACGCGGTCGGCAACATCGGCCCAGCTTTCGAGTTCTCCGTCTTTTTTGGTACGAAGAATGGTACGGCGCGCCACGGCCTCGCCCATACCACGATCAAGACGTCTGTCTATAAAACGCATCTTTTTCATACTTCTCCTCCTTCTTCTTCATTGGGGACGTCGCAACGCGACGCTTCTCTCTGACTTTTATTGAGTCGTTTTTGAAGCTTTTCAATCTCTCCCGAAAAATCTTCGAGTGACTGAAAATCCTTATAAACCGAGGCAAAGAGCAAATACGCAACGGGATCCATTTCTTTGATGCGGTTCATCACTAAATTGCCAATTTCCCAGCTTTTAATGTTTGTGGTGGAGCGCAGGCGAAGCCTGCGCTCCACATCATCTAAAATCTCTTCAATTTGGGACAGAGAAACAGGGCGCTTCCAGGTAGCTTTAATGATGCCTTTGCGCAGTTTTTCGCGGTCAAAGTTCTCAACTTGTCCGTTTTTCTTCATAACGCTCATGTCCACACCCTCAATTCGCTCGTAGGTAGTGAAACGCTTTTCGCACTTCTCACAGACGCGACGACGACGGATAGCGGTACTATCTTCGGCCAATCGGCTTTCGAGCACCGATGTGTCCGGATTGTGGCAGTAAGGACAGCGCATATTTGTCTTCAATTTTCTGTTTTTTAACTATCTAGCAATGGATTTTGTCTAGAAGCCCAAAACACTAAATGTAGTGCAAGGTTCATCAGTAAAGCACTATCTACAGTGGCTGTAAAGCAGAAGATTAACGAGAAAAAGTGGGCTCAGGCAGAGTTTCTAACTCACCAGACAAGCGCTGAAATTTGGCGCGCAAAGCCGCATCACTACAACGCCCCATGAGCGTTCCAGAAGTATCCAGAAGATCCATTTTGGTCTCTTCAAAAAGCATTTGGTGATCTCCGCAGGTTGTTTGGTCATGACACTGTTCCAACGCCCTGTGGTAGTACGCAACCGCCTTGGAAAGCGTGACGAGCGCCTTACTATCATTCTGCAGTTCTCCAGCCACACGGGCAGCGTGGGCGCGTTCACGCGAAAGCTCAAGGAAGAGAGGAAGATGATTTTCTGGTTTCTCGAGCAAAATCTGCACCCTGTCGATTCCTCGATCAAAAGCATACGGCAATGAACCAGGCAGCTCACGATCAAGCAGTTGCCCCAAACGGTGCGAGGCAGATTGGTCTGGTGAATGAAGAGAGCTCTTCCCCTGAAAAGCAAACGTTTGTTTGGCATGAACAGAAGTAAGCGAAGTCACCGCCACCGCGCCACCAAGAAGCACGAGCAGGGAACTACTAAGCATTTGAGAGAGACGTTGCATACTCGGAGCCCGCATTGTACACCCTTACTGTGCGTAAATCTGGATGACAAGCCCCCACAACGTGTGAGACAGGACAATGGCATACATATTTTTTGTTCTTGTATAGACCAAATACTGACCAAGAGCAAAAAGGAGAAGCACTCCCATTTGCACAAAAAACTGCGGAGAACCAGCCGTGAGAACAAAGCGAAGCGGCGAATGGAACAGAAGGAAGAGGATCACGACAAAACTGGCAATCAGCGTTTCCGAAAACCAACTGGCAATGCTTCTCAGATACTGAACAGGCAAACCAAAGAAGAAAAGGGATTCCCACCAAGCCGTGAGCAGCGCCATTGCCGCCATCCACCAAAATTGCGGAGAAGCAAAAAGGTGGGCTTCCACCACTTCTCGGCCACCAATCACTTGAGAAAGAATGCCCACAAATCCGTACAATCCACCAATGGCAATGCCAAGATACAGGCCGGGGATAAACTGTTGCAGACTCAATCCAATTTCGTTGGCAATAAATCGTGAGCGAGCGGCAAACCAGAAAACCGGCATGCCAAAAACAATCGCTTTGGCAATTCCTTCATCAAACCAGATGGGTTGTTCTCGAACCAGTGCGCGATACCCTACCCACACGATAAGGAGGCTCATCTCAAGGAAAAAGAACGTGTAGAGTGAACGCAGCGTTGATCGAAAAACGCTCGAGGAAACTTTTTCTTCTGGGGCATGGAAACGTGCCTTGGTCTTTTTTTCTGGACCAATACGAGCCACATGCTTCAATCTCCCCGATTGAGCACGATCCGAGTGCCGCCGCTGTAACTCAGCGAGAGCATTCTTTGGTTTATTGGTTTTGCTGTCGCGAGGCATAGAGGGCAGTCAACACGGCCTCCAACGTGTCTTGTTTATTCGTGGAGTACGTATCGATTACCACATCGTAAAGCTCTGGGCGCCAAAAATCAATTTTTTCTTGTTTGGGAGCATTCCCAGCCTGAACCACCCAGTCTTGCCATTCTTGAGAGTACATTCGAGACCATTTATCAAGGTTTTTCTGCGTTCGCTCCAAAATATGCTTTTTGGCTTCGAGCGCATCAACGCTGTCGCGGTTCATGATGCGATCAACACGAACAGAGTCGTCACTACACGTGAGCAAAACCTTGAGAACACCAGGGACTCCTTGAGCAAAAAAGCCAGAAAGCCAGGATTCCAGAATCCAGCCTTCGCCCGATTCGAGACGTTTGCGCATCCCAAAATCCACTTCACGATCAAAATCTTCGCCATAGACCTGCGCCGAATGATGAAGGGCGTTGTTTTCATCGATCAGACCTTGCTCGGACGCATAAGCGCGCATGAACTCGCCACCAGAAAAACCGGTCCAGCCTTCAAATTTGAGATGTTCTTTGAGTGAACGAAGAAGCGTTGTTGAGCCACAACCTGGCAATCCCGAAATGGTTATGTTGTGGTACGTCATGCACACTCCTCAAGAAACTTTACCCGCACCCATCGCGGGGTGTGCGATTCATTCTATCATAATTGCGTCTGGATCTGACAAGCAAGTGCATGTTCCATCACCCGCAAAAACTCTTTCACTTTGGCATGAGCTTCAGTGAAGGAAAGAACGTGGCGCTCATCTGGAAAGTAGTGAAAAAGGTGATTTCGTCCCGTGAGCCAAATTTGCCACATTTCTTGAGCCATTTCTGGGGAGCAAAGTTGAGAAACATCATCAAAAATCCATTCCTCATCACGAAAACGTTGAGGAAGATCAGGGTTGAGAATACGCCCGATACGCAAATCACGACTTTTGTACTGATGCTTAGAAAGCACGCCAAACTGAAAAAGATAGTACTTGAGAAATCCTTCATAAGCCTTGGCGATGGGGAACACTATAAAGGAATGATCGTAGAAATCAGGCAACGGATGCACCTGCTTTCCATCTATATGAGTGTGTTCTTTGCAGCTTTGGTAGTAGTGGAGCAATTGAAGCGAATCGGCAATATGCTCTCGTTGAAGATCTGGCAAGAAATCGAAAAGTTCGGGAGAAATATTCTCCTGTAAATCTGGCGAACGAAGAGTTAATGGAGAAGAATTTTGATCTAAAATTTCTGTCATAGAACTTCCAGCATAACGTATGAGCGCTTGCAGGTATAATACAAAAGTGCAAAAGTGGAAAGTTTTGTGGAATCATTGGCCTTTATGGCTTCGTGTAGCAGTGGTCTTGGCAACCGTTGCGCTTTTTGCAGCCATTGGAGTAGCGGCGTATTTCTTGCGTGATCTTCCCTCGCCAACCAAGCTGCAGTCTGCCGATAGCTACGCAGTGAGTACCAAAATCTTTGATCGCAACGGTGAGCTCCTCTACGAAATCTTTGCCGACGAAAACCGCACCCCCGTAGAAATTAACGATTTACCTGAACATCTTATTCACGCCACCATTTCTATTGAAGACAAAAATTTCTACCGACACTTTGGAATCGACCTGCGAGGTGTGGCGCGCGCGCTGCTCACGCGTGCTCGAGGCGGACGCCTGGAAGGTGGTTCCACACTCACCCAGCAACTGGTCAAGGTTTCTCTTCTCACTCGAGAAAGAACTTGGGAGCGCAAAGCCAAAGAGGCCGTGCTCACTCTCGCCGTAGAGGCCCTGTATAGCAAAGACGAAATTCTCGAAATGTACCTCAATCATGTTCCTTATGGAGGAACGGCTTGGGGTGTTGAGGCGGCTGCCCAAACGTTCTTTGGCAAACCGGCCAGGGATCTTTCCCTTGCCGAAAGCGCCTATTTAGCTGGTTTACCACAATCACCCTCTCGCTACTCTCCTTTTGGAAACACTCCCGAACTTGGAAAAGAGCGTCAAAAGGAAGTGCTCCGCCGGATGAGTGAGGACAAACACATCACCAAAGAAGAAGCCGACAAAGCCGTTGCCGAAGAACTCACCTTTGCCGAGAAGAAATTTACCATCAAGGCACCCCACTTTGTGTTCTATGTTCGTGACCAACTGGTAGAAGAATATGGAGAGGCCGTTGTGGAGCGAGGCGGACTGCGCGTTACCACGACGCTCGACCTCGCACTTCATGAAACCGTGCAGGCCAGCGTTTCGGCCGAAATCAACAAACTCGCTCGTTACCGAGTGGGAAATGGTGCTGCGCTCGTAACAAAACCCAATACTGGCGAAATTTTGGCAATGGTTGGCTCGCGAGACTATTTCTCAGCCACTCATGAAGGGCAAATCAACATTACGGTGCGCGAGCGCCAACCTGGATCATCAATTAAGCCACTCAACGTGGCCACCGCATTACAACTCAGAACCCTTTCTCCAGCCACAGCTTTATTAGATATTCCCACCTGTTTCCAGAATATTGGCCAGGCAGATTACTGTCCGCGCAACTACGACGGCAGCTTCCGCGGCCCGGTTACGCCAAGACAAGCGCTGGCAAACTCGTACAACATTCCTGCGGTAAAGACTTTGGGGGTAAACTCGCTCGAGAGCTTTATGGCTACGGCTTCGGCAATGGGCCTTTCTACGCTTCAAGATCCTAACCGATACGGACTTTCGCTTTCTCTTGGCGGCGGTGAAGTCACCATGGTCGATATGGCCACTGCTTTTGGAACCCTCGCCAATGAAGGGGTCAAGGTTCCGCTTGTGGGCATCACCAAAATTGAAGACTATCAAGGTAAGGTTCTCTTCCAGACATCGGTTGAGGAGCGCTCAGAGCGCCAAAAACAGGCAGTGAGCAACGAAAACACCCCTGCCAACGAGAGACCACTTCCTGAACTCAAAAAATCACAAGACAGCGACGAGATTTACCGCGTGCTTGACCGTGAAGTGGCCTACATTGTGAGTGATATCCTCAGTGATAACAACGCCCGCGCTTCTGCTTTTGGAACCAACTCTGAGCTTTCGGTTCGTGGCCAAAAAATTGCAGCCAAAACGGGAACCACCAACGATCTGCGCGATAACTGGACCGTTGGCTACACGCCTCAATTTGTCACGGTTGTATGGGTAGGAAACAACGACAACACTCGAATGAACCAGTCGCTGGTTTCTGGTGTAACAGGCGCCGCCCCAATCTGGAATGATATTTTTTCCTTCTTGAGCAAAACCCAACCAGCCATTTGGCCTGAGAAACCAGAAACCATTACGACGGCACGCTTTTGTGCTCGTTCAGGCGCCCTTCCTAACCCAGCAACCCCTGGAGACAAGCAGTGTGAAGAAATTTCCGAAATCTTTTGGAAAGGAACGGAACCACAATCCCTTGAAAACGTTTGGCATGGCACTTGGATTGCTGGTCAAACCGGGATCCCACCGCGCGAGGGCGATCCCACCGATGACCTCCGTTTTGAAGAACACATACTTTTGACAGATCCCTTCACCCGTGATTACTGCCAAGATTGTACTCGAGCCAGCATTGAGATTCCCAAAGAAGACGGGACGACAGAGATCAAAGCGGTTGAGGAACGATATCTTGTTCCTGCCGAAAGGCTCTACCAACTCCAGCGCGGTTTCTTTTCTTGGCCATCACTTGAGTAGATCGTAAGTAGATTTAAAACTCCACTTGATAAATAAGGCTTCCAGCTACGAGGAAAACGCTGCGTTCATCTTCACTGAGAAAAATGTCTGTTACAGCTCCAAGTTGCTGAGAGAGAACCTGCTGTTGATAGTTTCCTTGCTTATCAAAAACCACAAGTCGCTGCTTGGAAGGCTCCACAACAACCAGTTTTTCCCCTTGAGGATTCACAGCCAAAAAAACGGTAGAGGTGAAGGGATCGGCAAGTCCTTGAAGCGCAAATGTTTCTCGTTCACCACGAGTGAGCTTAAAAATATCACCGTTTTGTGAACCAAGCCAAATAGAGCCATCAATAGAAAGGGAGCTAATACGCGAAAAATCCACACCCCGAGCGGCTCTCACCCAACCAGAGGGACTGGACTCAGCTTCCATTCCTAGACGCCAAATTTGTTGACGGCCGCGATCCAAGACGTAAAGGTTTTCGCCAAAGGCGTCGAGAGCGGAGTAATCGCCTGCGGCTGGGAGGGCGGCGTGAAGTTCTGTTTTGGCAGCATCGGGTGAAAGGGAACGAATACTGCTGCCAGCAAGAATGTAGTTCACGCCGCCCACCAAAGCCAGGTCTCCAGATGACGCGAGTCCTTCCGATGGCAAAGCCTCATGCCGTTTCAGGCCGAGATCGAGCCGAATCAAGCTGTTACTCGAAGTATCGAGAAAAACTGACTGCGTTTTCTCACGAGAACCACGAGAAGCCAAAAAAGATGCTTGAATAAGCCGAAAATCATAATAAACGGGCAAGTTTACAAGATTTTTCTCACCAGAAATACTGTTATAGAACTTCTCCGTTTCCAAGAGAAGCTGTTCGAGCCGGCGACTATTGGTGTTGTACACAATTTTTGTCGATTTCATTCGCTCCAAAAGAGAGCTCGCCTCTTCTCGTTGGCGCACACGCTGCGTTTCATCATAACTGCGCACTTGCTTAGAAAGCTCTTCTAGTGGCTGCAAAACACGTTGCTGCTCGGCTTGAATACTCATGGTTCGGTAGAGCAAAAGCCCCAGCACAACACTACTGAGCACACCGATGACTACCAAAGCTCGAATCCAGTGAATATTTTTCCGCGAGTGCTGCCACCAAGTTTCCCACCACTCCCAACGGTTACTCTTTTGAGTGGCTTGGGACTGCTCTTCTTGAGAGGCCAAAATTCCCTCTTCCAACTTGGTTGGAGAAATAAGGTGCTGCAATGATGGCATGGGAACATTTTCTTCTCGAGAAGTTTTTGTCTCTGTTTCTTGATCATGAGAAGGAATTGAGAACGATTGAGATTCAGCTCCTCTTTGACCACGAGAACGAACAAAAAGGAAAGCTATTTCACCGCTTTCATCGTGGCGCTGCACAGGAGAAAACAAGCTCGCGGTGAGGGCATCGGGATCCGCCGAAAGCAAAAGGTTCTCCGCTGGCATAAGATCGTTGGCTCGAGCCGTGCCCAGGACAAAAAAATCACCCAGTTTGAGCTCTCCTTGAAGCACAATGCTTTGCTGGGAGCCATCGGCAAGCCAACGCAGCTGATTCTTACGAACAAAACCAATCGAACCAAATCCGTGAGTGAGCAGTAAGAGTTTCTCTTCTTGACGAAAAATACAGGCCAAAGAAGGAACCGTATCGCTATCAATACTGCTCAAAAACTCTTGGAAAGACGCATAAAACGAAGCAAAATCGAGGAACTCGCTTTCTTCTACATACTTAAGAAACTTTCGACCCTGATGAGGAGCATCTTCGCTTCCGGTAAAACCGCAGGCTAACCAAACTTCAATTTCACCAGCCTTGAGAACCGCAGTGGAAGACCAAGTGGTCTTGGAGGGAATACCAACTACCGAGGCGGTAAGAAACGACATGCCCTTTTATAATAGCAAGTTTTCCTTACTTACAAAAGAAAAAGCGCCAGAATGAAAAGGCCGACGGCAATGAAAAAGTGAGTTAGTGCCACCAAAAAAAGCACTGGCTCCAAAGACGTTTTGACCGTTTGCCCCATAATCTGCACCTGGCGAATCATGAGAAAAGAAAAGACTGTGTAGAGGAAAAAGGCCATCAAAAAAAGGATTTTGAGAAACCAAACATACACCACTGGGCCAAGCGCAAAGAAGGTTTCGGGGTTAAAGTTCATGAGTGGAATGACTCCGCCTGGCATAGATTCCTTACGACACACGCCCTTCGATTTTTTCGCGCTCTTCTTCCAGGATCATTTCGTTAATAAACTTGGTGATTTTGGCCGGGTTGGGAACATTCACAAACTCAAACTCTCTTTTTTCGGCGGCGGTCTGGATCGTAATCGTGCCAAAATTAAACATGGCACCGCTCAATCCGGCCATGGTAGAGGTAACGTCCTCGATTTTATCGAGCTTGGCCTCAGAAACGGAGCGATAGAGCAAGGAATAGAAGTCCACGTCCACGATACGCTCATCGGTGATGATGTAAATGTTGTAGTACCAGGAGAGAAATCCCTCGATTGCAAAAACAAAAACCAGTAAGTACCAGCCAATCCAAGCGAAGAAATCGAACTGAGTGGGCAAAAAATCCAAAAACGGAAAAATGGAAAGAAGAATGAACGGAGCAATGATGAGGAGAATCGTCAGGAAAAACCAACGCACATTCACAATGGGGTGTTGGCGCAGAAGCATGAGAATTTTCTCGTTTTCATGCTGTGTTTCAAAATGAACATTGTTGGGTTGTGTAATAAAAGACGAAAAAATACCTTTATACGAACGATCTTCTCGAAGAACTTGGCTATAGTCGTTGGGAACACGAGTTTTTTTCTTCACCTGTTTAATAACGTGGGAGGTGTTTTCTTCAGGCGGTTCCTCGTGAATAATCGGTGATTTTTGAGCGGCAACTTGCTCTTCCTTGAGCTTTTCGCGCAACTGAGAAACCTTCTTCTCTTTTTTTTGCTCACTGGCTGAAAAAACCGTTGGTGACATGAACGAATTGTAGCACGCTCTAGCCAAGCAGTGTCATCTGCACTCCAGATCCCTTGGTTTGCGCAAAAGAGAAATCCACAGGCTGTTCAATTTTACGTTGCCATTTGTTCACAAACTTCACTTTGGCATACTTGCGGCCATAGTCGTACACGTCTCGGGTAATCGCCACATCATGAAGGCAGTATTTTGCCAGTTCTCGAAACTGACCAGAACGATAATAACGAATAGCATCCAGACCATCTCCCGTTTTCCCTTTGCCAAGAGTCTCTTGAGCAATGGCATCGAGCGAAATGCGGTGTCCTGCCGAGTCCTTGAACCGCTGCATGAGATCCAGCACACCAAACTGATCAAGGTTTCCTGAATAGTAGGGGCGCATGGTTTCCATGTCAAAATCACGAATGTTGAATCCTACCAAAACATCGGCAGTTTCGAGGATGGGCCACAAAGTAGGCAGGTCTTTTTCAAAAAAACCCTGGAACTCGCCTGGCCCCTGGAAGCCTTCCCGAATACAAACTCCCACAAAACTAATCCCGAGCTGAGCTGGAAAATAGCCACCAACTTCTTCAAATGTCTTCTGCGTTTCTACGTCGAGAAAAACCTGTCGCATACGTTGGGTAGCGTAACGCAGTTTAGATTAACACGCAATAATTGATATGTTTTGATACAGTATTCGGGAAAGGCGCGGAAATACTGCGTCAATAGATATTTCACCCCAGCACCTGATATAATTCCCTCCATGAACGAGCAAGAATTCCCCAAAAACTTTGTCAGTGGTGAGTACGAAAAAAAACTGTATGCCTTGTGGGAAGAAAGTGGCGCTTTTGGGCCAAATCTGGAAAGCAAAAAAGATCCCTTCTCTATTCTCATGCCGCCTCCCAATGCCAACGCTTCTCTGCACGCTGGGCATGCTATGTATGTTATTCAGGATATTTTAGTGCGATTCAAGCGCATGAATGGCCATCCAACTGTTTGGTTTCCTGGCACCGATCACGCTGGTTACGAGACCCAGTTTGTGTACGAAAAGCACCTCAAAAAAGAAGGAAAATCTCGCTTCAATTTTGATCGCGAAACGCTCCACGCCAACATTGCTGCATTTGTGAAAGAAAACTCGGGCCTTATTTATGATCAGATGCGCGCCCTTGGCTTTTCGGCCGACTGGAGCCAATCAACTTTCACCCTGGACGAAAAAGTTCTCACAATCGTCATGCAAACCTTTCAGAAACTTGAGCAAGACGGACTGATTTATCGCGATAACTACCTAGTGAATTACTGCCCAAAATGTGGAACCACGTTTGCCGATCTCGAGGTTGCTCACGAAGAGCGAATTTCCCCACTCTATTATGTTCGTTACCGTTTTAGTGATGGAGAACCCAGAATCATCAATGGCCAGGAACTCACATCGATCGTTGTAGCAACCGTTCGTCCCGAAACCATTTTTGCCGACACCGCGATTGCCCTCCACCCAGACGATCCGCGCGCTCAGGCGTTGGCTGGCGAGTACGTACTCAACCCGCTCACCAAACAACCTATTCCCGTTATTCTGGACGAATATGTTGATCCAGCGTTTGGAACGGGTGCGCTCAAAATCACGCCTGCTCACGATCCCAATGACTTTAAGCTTGGCAAAAAGCACCATTTGCCACTCATTACAACAATCACCACACAAGGTAAAATTGATCTCTCTTGGCTCGAGCCCGAAAATGAACCACAAAAGAGCCGTGCCAACCAACTCAAAGAGCAGTTCCAAAATGTGGGAACCGTGAATGCACGCACGGCCGTGGCAAAACTTTTGGAGATGGAAAACTCGCTCGAAAAGATCGATGAGAAATACACCAACCAAGTAACCGTTTGTTACAAAGCCAAACATCCCATTGAGCCACTTCCCTACCCCAACTGGTTTGTCAAAATGGAGTCGTTGGCTGCTCTTGGACTTGAGGCACTCGAAAAGGAAGAAGTTGAGATTATTCCTGCTAGGTTCAACGCCATGTATACGCAATGGCTCGAAAATATCCGAGATTGGCCCATTTCCCGACAAATCGTTTGGGGCATTCGTATGCCAGTTTGGTACAACGCTCAGGAAAATCAGGACCTTGAAGTTTCGTTTTTGGATGCTGGGGGCGAGCGCCATACATTACGAATTGAAGAGGCGCTCGCCCAACAATTCACCTTGGAACAGATCAATGCTGGGCTTCAGACACTTACGGCTCCCATGCAGACACCGTATGTGGTTTCCACTGAGTCACCTGGTCCAGAATTTTTGCAAGAAACCGATACTTTTGACACTTGGTTTAGCTCGGGTCAGTGGCCACTGGTCGTTCTTGGATACCCTGATGGCGAGAACTTCCAGCGCTTCTACCCCACCAGCGTCCTCGATTCTATGTGGGACATTCTCTTTTTCTGGATTGCCCGCATGATTATGCTTGGCAAGTACCTCACACGCAGCGAGGAGTTTCCACAGGGAAGATCTCCTTTCAAAACGGTGTATTTGCACTCCATGGTGACCGACGCCAAGGGTACCAAA
>CAYWTN010000004.1:0-60295 GCA_964460975.1 uncultured Pseudomonadales bacterium | reverse complement strand
CCAAAATGAGTAAATCCAAAGGAAACGTTATTAACCCACTAGAGATTATCGAGAAGTTTGGTGCCGATGCCCTCCGCATTTCCTTGGTCGCTGGATCCGCCCCTGGAAACCCCATTGCCTTGAGCGAACCAAAAGTGAAAGGCTACCGCAATTTTGCCAACAAGATTTGGAACATTGGGCGCTTTATTTGGCTCAAAGAGCAAGAATTGGGGTTGCCATCCAGTACGAGTCACGACGCAGATAAACTCGTCGAATCGGAGCTTACAGAAGCCGACAAAGCTATTCTCCGTGACCTCAATGAAGTGATAACAAGCACTACGCAGAACCTTGAAAAATACCATTTCAGCGATGCCGCCTTGGGACTCTACGAATTCATCTGGAACCGCTTTGCCAACGACTACCTGGAAAACAACAAGCAGCGCAGCAGCGAAATGACGTATATCCGAGTCGTCAAACACGTTCTTAAAACAAGCCTCGTTCTGCTCCATCCGTTCATGCCGTTTATCACCGAAGCCGTTTGGCAGGAATTGTGGTCTCAGGAAGGTTTGCTCACTGCCCAGTCTTGGCCAGAGAATCACTGAAGCTCTACGGCCATGAAGTCGTGAGTAAGACGCTCAGACGAGAAAGTGGCCTCGTGGCTATCGAGCATTTTGGGTTCTGGGGCCACGGTAAGAATCTGCCTATCCGTGCTCTTGAGCTGATGAGTCACTTGATCACCGCTCACCCCAGACTGTTTTTGTTCAAAAAGGGAGTAAACGAGCGGAGATCCTTCGGGAAGATCGACTGAGTAAGAAACAGCCAGGCGACTCGTCTTCTGAATCGGCACTTCCAGATACAAGCCAAAAACGCGCTTACCCCCTTCTTCAACATTCTTCACGCTTTGCAGATCCACCACTGCCCCGTCCAGTGACACGGATTGAAGACGTGCCTCTTTGGGCACATAGAGCCGGAGATAACTGCGATACACACCTTCTGGCCAGGCATTGGATTTGGCCGTGTTCTGAATAGCCATTTCACGAACGTGCTTGGCTTCTCGTCCCGTTACTTCCACCTCATGGGAAATCTGGCGTTTTACATACTGATTGGCTTTGTTTACGCCCACATTGGCTTCGACTTGCATCACCGTGTCTACAAAACAGCGCTGCGTATGAAACGGTGGCGGGCAAGATGGCGTGCGAACCGAACCATCCCAGCCCAGATTGGCAAACACTTGAGACGCAACAGGAGAATTGAGCGCAATAAGCACTTGCGATTCGTCGGCGGCACTCAGGAAAGCCTGGCCAAGCCCGAGTTTTGGGGCATCGCCGTTCATAAGTTTGAGGAAAAGCTGGTTGGCGAGTGCGCTCAGGAAGTCGCGTTTTTGGGTTGATCCAGGGAAAAAATTCATTTCGGAGTGCGTCTGAGCGCGCTCATACAAATTATCCTTGGTAATAACTTCCTTATAATCGATAAGCTCAATCGGACCGGTAACCTCGAGCAGTTTTTTGGCGACATCAAGATTGACCGCAATCACGCCATCGGCTTTTACGTTAATGGTTTTATCCAAAAACCAAAGTGCTTGTTGGGCGGTGGTGGGAAAATCCGGATTCCAGTTCACATCACGAAGAAACCAGCGCGCTTCGCCGAGATACTGGACGATTTCGGGCGGCGGAGTCACAAAACCATTGAGCTGACCATCGGCCTCATACACGTCTTCCACTCGGAAATCGAGAAACTGGCCATGCTGCACCGTGAGAATGCCAAATGAGCCAATAAAACCGCCTGTTGGGCGCAGCTCCATGTTATTTTGCAGCAAAACGAGATACTGTTTTTTGCCTTCTTCGCCGAGTAGCTCGGGCAAAGCACCACCCAATTTCTGCATCGAGGCAAAGTAGCGACGCATTCGAGGCACGTTCTCATTGAGTTCTGTTTTGAGCACATCAACGGCTTCGAGTTGAAGTGGATTCTCCAAACGATCCATCTTGGCCTGCAACTGCGAAAGCTCGGTAAAAAGCGACTCGCTTTGGCCAGTCACGTGAACCAGTGTCTCGAGGCTTGAACCCTCTTCTTCTCCCATAAACTGCCGGAAACCTTTTTCGAATGTTTGTTGAGCATCTAGTCCAAGATGGACCACATTAAGCCCCGCTTGCGACACCTCAAAAAGCTGATCAACTGAGGTGGTTTTTTCTTTACCAAGGAATGGTCGAATAATTGGACGAGTGAATCTATAGCCATTCCAGGCTGTAGCCCGTTTTTGCTGCAAAATGTCGAGCCTCTCTCTGGCACTCTGCCATTTCCCCGTTTGAACATCCTTTACGAGCAACTTCACCGACTCTTCACTCTTGGCAACTTCTGCACGAACATACATCACACCAGAAAATGCTACTCCACCACCAATGAGCAAAATGACTACGAGAGTTAAGGCAATCTTTCGCCACAAAGGAGGAAGAGGTGTTCTTTTCTTGGGTGGGGTTAAACCTTCTCGAGGAGAAACCTTGTGAGGTTTGACCTTAGCCTGGTAAAAATCTTCGATCTTTTGCGATCGCTCTTCCTTCTGGATATTTTGGCGCAAAACTTCTTCGGGCGAGGTGGGTTGTTCTTGGACTCTCTTCGGGGAGCGCGGACGCTGAATACTCGGCACTTCTCTGGCTTCTTGCAAAGAACTCTCTTGAAAAAGCCTCTTCATTCGCTCTTCCTGCACCGAAAACGCATCTTGAACTTCCGATTGAGGCTCTTGGCGTGGTCGTAAAATCTGGCTCGTTATCTGGGGCTTTGGCTGTTGAGGAACCTCTTGAATAACTTTTGAGGGATCAGGCTGGGGTTGAGTTATGGGCGCGCTGGCAGGCGGAACGCCTGCCGCGCGCGCCCCCACTCCCCCATTTTGCAAAGGAGCATCATCAGAAACAATCTGGACAACGTATCGACGACGGGACATTACGCTCTAGTGTACAAAAGTTCCGCCCCATACAAAAGACACGATCTTTGTTCATGTGATATCACCAGTGGTGAGCGAATCAATCTTTGGAGCAAAGAGCTTCTCAGGCTAAAGCAGCATCGAGCGCCAGGTTCACCTGCATATCGGCAAACGCATTCTGGGCGCGAGGAACGTATTCTATAGACCAGGAATAGGGAGCCATTGCAAGAACCTCGCGGATTTGCGTAACATACTCCCGCATCCGAGCATCTTTAATCTTCCAATTTCCTAACATCTGCTGAACCACGAGATTGGAATCTAGGCGGAAAACAACCTTCTCTACCCCATTTTTCTTCCCAAAATCCTGCAAGAGTTCTGTGGCAAAGAGCAAACCTTGGTATTCAGCTTCGTTATTCGTCCCCACACCAAGAAACTTATGGTCTTCAAACAGGACTTCTTGAGACTGGGCATCAAGAATGACCACTCCACAGGCAGATGGTCCAGGGTTGCCCCTACTTCCGCCGTCGGTATGCACAAATACGTTCATACGCTCAGTGTACGCTTACTCTTGATAGGTTTCAAAAGTCTCAGTCCCCTGATAAACCTCGTTGGAACCAGCATTTTCTGGAGCCACGGATTCCTGTGACGGAGCTTCATCCTTACCGGATTGCTCATAGCCACCATCATCTTGGCTTGGGTAGATCACGAGATGGCGATCTCTCCCCTCCCCTTCGGAATGCGTCTCGACCCCAGGAAAATCTTGAAGTTCTTGGTGAATAGCACGGCGCTGGTGAGCCAAAAGATACTTAGGTAAGTGCTGAGGACGACCTTCATCTCGGGCACGCTCGGCAGCAGCAATCGCCATATCAATAGCCTGCTCTTCCTTCTTTTCTTTGTAATCGTTCACGTTCACGACCACTTTTTTGTCACCAATTTCTTCCATAAATGTAAGGAAAACAATCTGGCGGAAGGCTTGAATCGTCTCTCCCCTATTCCCAATCATCTTCCCGGCATCTTCTTCTGGCACACTCACATCAATGAAGAGGTATTCATCGTTCTCTTCGATCTCAAGATGCGTGTCACCAACGCCCATCTGCTGCAACAACTGTTCCAAATACTCCTGAATAGTCATAGTTCCTTTCCTACTTTTTCGATACTAATTTTTGACGGATCTGATGAGAATATTTCTCAATTCCACCCCAGCCAGACACCGTATACTGTTGAGCAATGCTAATAATGGTAGATACAATCCAATAAACAGAGAGTCCAGCCGGAAACTGAATAGCAATAAAACCAGTAATCACCGGCATCATAAAGAGCATCTGCTGCTGGATCTGTTGGGCCATTTCTTGCTGGTCAGTCTCTTTTTCGTTGAGTTTCTGGATCTTTTTGCTCTTGGAATCATTCGGTACAAGATCATGAGACTCAAGACCGGGCATAAGCATGAGAGAAAACACAAACTGCGTGAAGCCGGTAAGGAAGGGGAGGACGTAGGTGGTATCTGGAGCGATCATGTTGAAGCCCAAGAACGTGAGGGCATCGGCCGCTACTTCTACATCAGGGTGAAGAAACTCACGCAAAACATGAAAAAAGGCGATGAGAAAAGCAATTTGAATAAGATTAGGGAGAAGGCCAGCCGTGAGCTTAATATCGTGCTTCTTGAAAAGCTCACTCTGAGCCTGAGCAAATTTAAGATTATCGCCTTTGTACTTTTTCTTGAGAGCCGCAAGTTCTGGCTTGAGATCATTCATTTTCTTTTTGTTCACAAACTGCACTTTGAGTGCGGGGTAGGTGAGAGGCAAAAAAACAACTTTACTGAGAATGGTGATAAACACGATGGAAAGACCAAAATTCCCCGTAAGGGTATTGAGGTAAACGAGAAGTTGAAAAAGTGGATCGGTCACAAAGGAAAACATAACCCGAGAATTGTATCACGTTCGGGTGAACGGCTCTGAGGAAGTTTTGGCAAAAAAGGTGGCAAGATCTTGTTGGTAGGCGGAAACTTCCTTGGGCGAACCCTGCACTACGGCTACAACATCCCAAAATCCGTTATTTGGAAGAGAATCCGGCAAAAGGAGTGGTTGCACAGAGGAGAGGATTCGGCGACGAGTAAGCGCCCTTTGAGTGGCTTTACCGTGAGCTTTTTTCACTACAACTGCAAAGCGATGATGAGCTAAGTCGTTTTTTTGAAAGTAGAAGCGAAGGGATCGTCCGCGATGTACACTCGAGCGCGAAAAAAACTCTGGATCTGTACGCAGAGGAAGTCGCAAAAAAGAGGGAAGCATGAGTACAAGTGTACTAAATTAGATGGCAAGACGCTTGCGACCAATGGCGCGACGGCGCTTGATGACTTTTTGCCCACCAGAGCTTGCCATACGCTTAAGAAAACCGTGCTTGCGCAGGCGCTTGAGTTTTTTTGGTTGCCAAGTTCGAATCATAAGGGGGCAATTATACCACTGTTTTAGTCTTCAGGCAACTTGAAAGGCATGACGAGATAGAGTAAATCGGTTCGCACTGGAGAAGAGAAGAGCACTGGCTTGAGCGACTCATTGCCTTGAATGGTGACTTCATCGTCTTCGAGCGAGGCCAAAAAGTCCTGAACGTACTTACCATTACAGGCAAAACGCACTGGTTCGCCTTCGAGAGAGCGCAGCAGAAGCCGTGCATTGGACTTGCCATGAGCGCTTTTTTGCGAGGCCACGACGAGTTCATCATTTTCTACGGCAAACACCACAATACTCGAAAGTTCCTTGGCAAAAATCATGGCCTGTTTCATGGCTTGCAGGAGATCTTCTCGGCCAACCACAAAGGAAAAAGCACAAGCGGAGGGAATAATGCTTTGGTACGGAGGGAAATCACCAGCCACCAACCCGACTTGCAAAAACTCCTCACCAAGTTGGAAGAGCGCTTCGGTGCCAGTTGGAGAGATCTGGGCTTCGATCGTCTCGAGATGGGCCTTCTCAATAAGGGGAAGCAGTTCTCGCAGCGCTTTTCCAGGAACGAGGAGAGAACCTTTTTCATCGAGCGAAAGATCGGTTTGTTGGCGAACCAAGCGGAATCCATCCGTGGCAACCAGGACATTGGGCTGAGCTAACTCAAAAAGAACGGAGGTAAGAACCGGTTTTGTTTCGTCGGTGCTGGTGGCAATAAGGACTTGTCGGACGGATTTGAGGAAAGACTCTTTGGGCAAAAGGAATTTTTTTGCGTCGGGGAAGGCCGAAATATCGGGGAAAGCCTCAAAGGAAAGCGTAGCAATCTCAAAACGGGACTTGCCTTGATGGACAACCAGAACGTCATTTTCGAGCGTGAGCGAAATGTCGCCAGCCTGTAAACTCTTGAGCACCGAAACCGCCAACTGGGCCTGAATGACAACTTCACCTGGAGTCTGAACCTGAGCGGGGAGGGTAGAGCGGTACGTGAGGGTTCCAGAACTAGCTCGGATTTCGAGAAGATTATTCTCGGCTTTGAGATAGAGTCCGGCCAAAAGAGGAGTGAGTGCTTTATTTCCCGTAAATCTCAGTGCCGTGCTACATGTTTGGGTGAAGGGGAGTTGTTCGAGAGTGAGTTCCATAGTCCGTATTTTCTTATATGTATATTTAAATTAGTAGTAGAAGTAGTAGGCGTGTGGACAAGTGCATAACTCACGCGACCGCCTCAAGAAGTTTTGGGCTTCATTGGTGTGATCAGTATAACGAAAGCACGGCGGAAAACAATGTGAAGAGTTTGGGGAGAGTTGGCGCGATTTGGGGGAAAGGTGTGTTTGCGTCGTTGCCGTGTGTGGATTTGGGGGAAAGTTATCCTTGGGTTTTGAACAGAAAACGGAATGTTATCCACAGAGTTTATCCACATATGAGGATATCTTGGGGAAAAGGCACATTAGGAGAGGGCGGAAAGGGAAACTCGAATAGCCGAAATGTGCTGATTGAGCGTGGAGTTTTCCTTCATGTCTTTTTCAATTTTGGCAACAGCGTGCATGACTGATGAATGGTCTCGTCCGCCAAACGTGTGTCCGATCTCAGCGTAAGGGACATCGAGTTCCGACTTCATAAGGTACATGGCAATGTGGCGGGCGGTAACGTACTCGCGTTTGCGAGACTCACCGCGCAGCGTGTTGGCACTGACGTGGAAGTGCGACGTCACCGCCCGCACAATACTTGATGGTTTGACATTTTGACGAGTAATGACCGGTTTGGACTCTTGTCCCAGAACCATTCTCACTAAGTTCTCGTCGAGCGGCTTATTCTGGAATCGGTGGGCGCTGTGCAGCTTAAAAACCACGCCTTCCAGCTTTCTGGTGCTTTCCACTTCACTGGCAATAATCTGCGCCAGGTTCATGGGCAGTTCCAAAGCCAGTTTTTGTGCCTTAATGAGCAGGATGGCGGTGCGAAGCTCAAAGGTGGGCTGCTGGATATCGATAGTGAGTCCTCCTTCAAAACGAGAGCGGAGGCGGTCTTCTAATGGATGGATCTCGTGGGGCGGGCGGTCTGAGGTCATAATAATCTGTCCGCCCGCCCGAGTAATCGCATTAAACGTATGGAAAAATTCTTCCTGCGCGGTATCTTTGCCGGCAATGAACTGGATGTCGTCGATAAGTAGCACGTTGAGTTGGCGGTAGCGTTCCTTAAATTCCAGCGTTTTTTTGTTGCGAATGGCGCCAATAATCTCATTGAGAAACTCTTCGCCCATGCAGTAATTAATCCTCGTTTCTGGGTTCTGGCGCAAAATAACATTTCCGATTGACTGCATGAGGTGCGTCTTTCCCACGCCCACGCCGCCCCATAAAAAGAGCGGGTTGTAGACAGCGCCCGGCGTCTGAGCCACGGCACTGGCGGCGGCATAGGCCATTTCGTTGGATCCGCTCACGGCGAAGGAATCGAAGGTAAAGTCCTCGCGCAGATGGGCTTTTTGGGCGGCCAGCTTGTAGCGATCCACTGTTGGCATGCGAATAGCGGCTGGTGCAAAAAGGGAAAGTGGTTCGCTGGCTTGTTTGCTTCCTGTCATTTGCGAGCGAAGATTGCTGGCGGGTTGATTGCCATGACTCCCACTGCCTGGAGAGAAAAGGGGCGATGTGGCTGCTGTATCTGGCGTAGCAGCCGCCAACTCCGGCTGCGGCGCAAAAGGTGTTTGGTGAACGATCGGTTCTGGTGCGCTGGGCAAAGGATTGGAGTGGATTGGCTGTAATGTGGGGGATTGTCCTGCTGGTTCGCCAAAAGAGAGGTCGCAAGCTCGACCCGTTACTCGGTCGATGATATTTTTAATCTGGGCATAGCAGCGCAGTTCGGCTTGTTGGGCAACGTACGGACTCATGGCGGTGATGTGCACAATGGCGTGTGCTTCGCCAACCAAATCGATGGCGCGCAGATCCAGAGGCTTTACCCACGTGGAAAAAGATGATGATGACATGGTCTGAGAAAGCTCTTTGAGAACCTCCGCCCAAACCATCTTGGGTTCTAGTTGTGACATATTGATAACTCACTCAAGATATTTCCTGGGGCAGAAAAAGAGTTATCCACACTATACCCACAATTGTGGGAGAGTGGCAAGTGGTATTTGGCGAATGACTCATAACCTGGTATCTTGAGTACATATGCCAGATGGTCAAACTTCTTCCATGGAAATTTATCGCGAGCCAGTTTCTAAAGAACCTATTGTTGAAGTGGGTCTTACTGAGGAACAACAAAAAGGTTTAGACGAATCTAAAAAGATAGTTCCCGAAGACATTGTTGAAGGAAAGTTCGAAGAAATTCCTGAGGACAATAAAAAAGCAGTTATTGAAGATCATGTCGCCGACTTAGGAGAAGAAGTCACTCCTCAAGAATGGAAAGAGCGAATTGTTGGTCGTGGACGCGATCTCGTTTATGCGGGAAAAGAAGACAAAACTGGCCCCGTTTATGCAGAAGAAGTATTAAGAAAACTTGAAGAGTTTAATGCAAGAGAAGCGCAAAGGGCTAATGCCATTGTTCCGATGATCCATGAAAAGGCTGGCCTCGCGGGTGATGCCTTGAAGCCTGATGAAGTTGATGCTTTCCTCAAGAATATGGATGCAGAACTGATTGATTTTACAGAAAAGAACCTTATTCGTGGTCAGGAAATAACCATAAGCCTATTGGAAGATAGAGGCATTCCCGTTACTGAAGACGAATTTAAAGCACTCAAAGATGCCGACAAAAGACAGCTCTTGCAAGATACCGTAACCCTGGACGAGATTCTGGAGAGCTTGATGGAAGAGGAAGCTGAAAACCAAGTTACATCAGAATCTCAAGATGAAAAGGGTGTAGATAATGAAGATATTCCTAATGATGAACAAAAGAAAAAAGATGACTTTGTTAAGCGGATGATGCTGTATGTTGTTGCGAACCCAAACAATAGTTTTTCTGATTTTACCGATGCTTTCTTTTTACAGAAAGATGGACAATACTCTCGCGGTTATGATAGTTGGAATGTTCCTGAGATGGATCAAGATCAGCGCTCCATATTTGACAGCATTAAGAGATCGATTTCTGGGAATGCTGATGCTAAGTATGGACTCATTAGTAGTTTAATGAGTGAAGTGCTTAAACATGTCCCTGACGTACTCTCTGAAGAAGATCGTCAAGAAGTTGAAAAGCACTTAAATCTTGATGATGCCGAAGAACGAGAAAATGCTCTTAAGTTTTTTTCGGGAACACATGGGAAATTTATCCTTACGAAGATTTTCCAAGGCAAGGCGTTTAGTACTTCTCAGAATACTCTAGTGAAATGGATGAAGGGGGAAATGCATGGAGTTGTGCCGCCTGTGGAAAAAATATCATTGAGCGAAGATCAAAAAGATCTTATAAATTCAGCAACAATTCATAGATTGCTAGCAGAGATTCTCTAGCCTTCGTAGTATAATTGAGGTAAGGTATGTCCAGTCCTCGGTCAGAAGCAGCCAAAAAGTTTAATCTGCATAGTCTTGCGGATCAGTTGCGTGGAAAAGTTTCATCAGAAGATCTTGCAAAGATCGAGCGTTTTAAACTCAGTGATTCAATGATCACTACGGCAATTACGGAAATTGCAAAATCGGTCCTTGACGGTAATGATGTCATGGCAAGGGAAAAAACTGATTCTCTTGCCTTCTCACTTTTCTTACACTATCCCGAAGAGCTTCACGCCATTGTTGAGGATTTTATACGATTACTCAATGAAATTATTGGTGATTTTGATAAGCCTATTGTTCCAGAATCACCAACCATAGCAGTACAAGAAAACTCTCAAGACATTGCAGAGGGTAATGGAAACTTTGCTTTTTTTGTACGAAAAGGACGTTCCTTGGTTGGTGAGGATTTTCTTAATATCGAGGGCATCCTTACAAGAGATGAAAAAAGTTATTCTTCTCAAGAACGGATGAAGATTATTCGGGATTTTCATCAATATCTGATGGCCTGGATGGATGTCATCATGGATGATATCGCCAAAGATAATTTTGTAGCAAAAAACAAACGACTCCGAACAGCTGGTAAATGGCATCCAGGTTCTGATAAATTTATTGATAACCCCCAGCGTGTTTCACAAAAGGACCCTTTGTCTTTAGACGATTGGCAGAACGAGCTTCCAGAAGGAATCAGATCATTTTTTGGTGAGGCAAGAAAAATTGTTGAAGACTTTGCTACTGTTTCTAACCAAGCAAAAGATGTTCTCGAAATAATTCCGGCATCAAATACAAAAGCCAGTGAAGAAGATATTATTAAACTTGTTGCGAAAGATGGATATTCCATGGATCCAGAAAAGATTTTCCATCTTGTTTCTGGATCAACTATTGAAAATGGTAAGAGAAAAGATGTTCATAATGCTTTGTTCTCAGAGCTTCTTAATGAAATACTTTATATTTTAGATAAATCCTATCGTGGGTTGAGTGTTTCTTCTCGTGGCAAAAAAATAGTTGTTCCTATTGGTTTTCCGAACACCAACGTCGATCCAAATGACATGTACCAATCAGTTATTGGAATTCTTAGAGAACGAATTGAAGATAAGAAAAATGTTGACCCAGAAATAGCAGCAATGTCTTCTGACTACATAGAATCACAGATGAAGTGGGCTTTTCAGGCTGCGTATGATATATCTTGGGCCTATTTTCAGGGACTTGTTTACGATAAAAAGGCTTACAAAAGTAGTTTTTCTGAAGGGACAAATGCAAGTACTTATCACTCTCGTGATGAAAACGGTATTCCAGCAAAGACAGCCTATCATTTAGGTGAAACTTCAAAAGGGAAAACACCTCGTGTAACAGATAGAAGAACATACTATTTTTCCCCAATGGAGTATATCCATTTGAATGCCATGGTGAATTACGATGATGTTCATATTGGTCAAACAAGCGCCGATCTTCAAGATTATTTTGAGAATTACCTTGTTGGTCGCTACGGTAGCAGGGAAAACAGAAATAAGAGTAAAGAGTTTCTTGATGCTCTTGGACAGGTTCCCTACAAGATTTACAGAAATGATCAGAACCAAATAGATTTTGATGAGATTGCAAAGTATTTTATTGTAATCGAAGTGAAAAAGGAAAAGACTCCTTTCCAGTCTGGTGGAGATAAAATTCTTGTTCGAAGAACACCTCAAATAAATGAATCGATTGCCTCTGTTTCTCAAAGACGTAGTACGGGAGTAATGAGAAAAGAGTTTCTCCCCCTCCAAATTTCTCTTTATGATGCTCTTCATAGAGCACGTCTTCCTCAGTTTGATGAGGAATCTGGTGCCTCTCTTTATGGCTGGGGGGAAACAATTCAGCCTGACTCAATCAAAGAAAACTATGCAAAGTATCTAAGTTTTGAGCATAAATATTTTATGCAGACAATAATGACTGATAAGATATTCCCTGAATTCAACCCAATCTCCGATAAAGTTGAATGGTCTGTTAAAGCAGCTCCACAACTGAGCATTATGAGAAGCTTGGTTTCTTTTATGCAAAATATGAGTGGTCTGAGCCCTTCGGCAGCTGAGACCACATTGAAATTGCTTAAATCAAGACTCTCGTCTGATCTTAAGGGTGGCAATCCTTCCACACTTATTTTTGACGCTGCTCGGGCAATGGTGCAGGTTCAAGAAACGGAACTGGGCGAGAAAATTACAAACATTACTAAACTCAAAGAATTAAATGATAATCTCTTTACTTACTATTCAGGTTCAGCTGCCGGTGGGGAGTCTATAAAACTTCCTCAGCCAAATTATGATAGTAATAATAACTTTTTAGGCTTCACCTACGATAAAAGAAGAAGTATGGATTTTATTTATCCGAGAATCAATGAAAGGGCATTTGCCAATATTTTTGTTGATTGGAATCAAACGCCTTTTTATGCGTCCAATCGTGCCTTTATTGCCCGCTCTGTCTTAGAAGAGTCTGAAGCAAAATTTATGGCTTCATCAGATCCCAAGGTGAAATCAGCCATGAAGGCTCGTGCAGAAAAAGCAAGATTTGTTCTTGAGATTGATCAAATGTTTTATACCATTATGAGTCAATATATTTCTCAGTTTATGTACCCGCGTAATGGTCCTGAAGATATGATTGCTGATGGTGATGCAGAGACTATTGTAGATATGAATAAGGATTCAATGCTTCGCCAGACGATAACGAAAGACGTTATCGTTCATATGCCAGAAGACATTGCGACAGAAGTTTCTTTATTCACTGCTTATGCACTTCAGTTAGCTCGCGTGACCTATGAAAGTATCGCGGTTATTGAGCGTTCAGCTGGTATTACGCCACAATCATTTGAATCTTTTCTTGAACATCCCTTATCGGAAATGAAAAAAGATCCAATGGATCCTGATACTTGGGGTTTCTCGATGAGTGAAATTCGTTCTACTTTACTTCTCTTTTATGCCCAAAATGGCATTAGTAGTGGATCTAAAGCAGCAGGTGTAGCGTTAGACTGGATGGCTGCTGCCGTCACTGGTCAAATTGATCGTTTTTCAAAGACCATGGAAACTCTCGAACGTATCAGAAAGACTCGTCGTGGTGCAGGGTTATTAGATACCTTTGGTATCAACCCTCTTTCTAATCAGAAAAAGTAAATTGTCTTAAATTCAAGACTTGTTTGAAACCTCATCTTATGGAGTGCTGCTGTTGCCCACAGGCGGTCTTGTTTGTGGAGTAGTTTGTTGATTTCCACTAAGATTCGAGGTAATGAGATTAACGTTTGGTGTGGCAATAGTAGTGCTACCTGTTTTACTCGTGGGATCATTTGATGGCTGATAACCTTGTTTTCTTGATTGATAATCAGCATAGCGTGTTTCCAAAAAGGTTTTTGTTATATCAAAACCAGCGCCAACTGGACCCTGATTGTAGAGACGAGATGGAATGGTCTTTTCACCTGGTTTTTTCTTGCGCTCTTCAGCTCGAGATGCGGCAGAGCCAACCAAAAGTCGTTCAGCTCCAGGCATTTTAGTGAATCCAAGTCCAGGAACCATTGTGTCACCAGTAATACCTTTCTTAAAGTTCCCCACGGCCTTGTCCTTGAACTCGTCCATGATGCCACCCTTGGCGCCAACGATCTTCTTGGAGATCTCAACGGCGTTGGGGAGGAGGAGCATAAAGCCCATACCAAGGATACCGAGGAAGGATTCCGCAGGGATTTCGCCAGCCAAAATGAGGGGGAGACGGAGACCAGAGTCGGCTGGGGCGGCTTGGTCATAACCAATACCAGCTCGAGTGTGTGAACCCGTGAGAGCTAAAGACATAAGAATCATAAAGACAACGACTACAAAAGGAGCCAAGCCGCCAATAAGATTCTTTACCCAATCTTGGAACGGATCCTTTCCAGGAACCGCACCTTGGAGCAAAATGAGCGGACTCAGCACTACATTCATCACAAAACCGGCATAAGACATGATGAGGGCAAAGAAGACGCGGAACATGGCAATGAGCAGAGCAATACCAAAAATAATCGCAAAAATAAGCTGGAGGATTCCGGTAAAGAGATTACCAAAGAAGCCGTCATTCGAGAAAGCTCCAGACAGACCAGCGGCGTTTTCGATGGCACTGTACACTATTTGTCCCACTGCACGGGATGCCTCCCAAGCGTTGGAGTTGTGGTTGCCCGGGCTTCCAAAAACGTAATCCATGGTGAACGAGAAAAGATGCGTGTTAAAGGCAAGATTCCGCACATCGCCCACGGTATTGTTAATGGGACCTTCCGCAAAAATTTGCGACTGGAAAACGTTCACAATGAAACTCAAAACAAGGAACATAAGATCCACAATCATTCCAGCAATGGCGTACGAGAATGTAATAAGAATGAGGGTGATAACCAAGCGGGGAAGAGCATTTTGGACGGTTACAGCCATGTTACTGCTGATTTTGTGTCGAATGAGAATAAGAATACCCGTTACCATAAACATGACGGTGAGGAGGTAATAAGCCATATCACGAAATGCCTTCCAAGTTCCCAAAACAGGCGTCAGTGCGGCAAAACCAATACCTTGGGCATAGGCTGGCGTAACACCAAAGCGGGAGTTGTTCATGACATCGGCCACGTAGGTGCCAGCGGAGACGGGTTTGTTGGTAATGAGCTCAGAAATAAGGAATCCAACGCCGCCAATAGCGCCGCTCTCATTGAGAGCTTGTTGTACATTGGGAGGACGAGAAGCTTGACCCTCGGTAATGTGAACCTTTTCTTCGCTTGGATCGAATGTTCCGTTGATGAGTACGGAAATAGTGTAGAAAACGTAGGCGGTAGTGTTAGCTAAGTTTGGGGTGGGGGCATTGATAGCTTCAATGATCGCACCAGGACTGAGGGTGACACCACCAACGGTCTGCTGACATTCTGGAGAAGTGCTCCCAGCCGGACAAGGAGTTGTTTGCGTTGGGGCGATTACTTCAGATTCTGGAGCAGCTTGGGCAACAGAGCTCTCCTGCGCAAAAGCTGGACGCACCAGAGAAAAAGAGAAGAGCAAAGCAAAAACGAGGCTAGCAAGAATCTTTTTCATATGAAGCGAAGTTCTCTCGTATTGTATCTTTTCTTTGTCGGTAGATCAATCAATTGTGAGATTGAACATTTTGAGGCTTTCCACTCCCGTAAAGTCTGCGAGCAGAACAATCACAAAGTACGCCATGAGTGCCACAATTATGCCAATAATGCCGTAGGTCATGGATTTTTTTGCTGTTTCTATACCACTGCTGTTTCCGCCAGAAGTGAGATAGAGGAATGCGCCAAAAATGATCATGATGAAGGCGGCCATTCCAATAAAGCTCGTAGCGGTTGCCAAAATATTTGCCACCAAGCACTCAAATCCCTGGATGGTTGCTGCTTCTAAACGCACTCCTCGGTACTGAATACCCGTGTAACATTCGCTCGACCACTCTTTGGTTATAGCTTGCGCCTGCACGGGCTGAACGAGGAGCAAAAAGGAAGAGAGGGAAAATGCCATCCCCAGGATGAATGTTAGCAATCGGCGTTTCATGTTAGGCGTATTGTAGCATTTCATCAAGGAGAAAACGCTGGTTCTTTGGTACAATCACTCGATGCAGATTCGCAACTTTTCGATCATCGCGCACATTGACCACGGCAAGACAACACTTACCGATCGTCTTTTGCAGGCTACTCAGACTATTGCGAGTCGCGACTTTACCGAGCGAATGATGGACTCCAATCCCATCGAGAAGGAACGCGGTATCACTATTAAGTTGGCGCCGGTGCAAATGACGTGGCTGGATCCTCAAACCAAGCAGCCTGTTCAGCTCAATCTCATTGATACTCCTGGACACGTGGATTTTAGCTATGAAGTTTCACGCTCTTTGGCGGCCTGCGAGGGCGTCCTCCTCATTGTGGACGCAACCCAAGGAGTGCAGGCTCAAACTCTGGCCAACTATGAGAAAGCGGTAGCGCAAAATCTGGTGATTATTCCGGTCATCAATAAGATTGATTTGCCGGCTTCAGATCCAGATACGGTGATGCTTGAGCTCATCGAGACGTTTGGTTTTTCGGAAGAAGATATTTTCCTCGTTTCGGCCAAGACGGGGCAGGGTATTCCAGAACTGCTTGATGCCATTGTTGATCGCGTTCCAGCCCCTCAAGGAAAAAATGAAGATCCTTTGCGCTCTCTGGTTTTCACTTCGCTTTATGATGCCCATCAAGGCGTGATTGCGTATGTGCGTGTCGTTTCTGGCATTCTGCGGCCAGAATCTCTGGTGATGTTTTCCAACAAACAGCGACTCACGCCCACCGAAATTGGTGTGTTCATTCCTCAACGCAAAGTGGTGGCGCAGTTAGAGGCGGGACAAGTGGGCTATATCGCTACGGGTCTCAAGGATGTGGCTCAAGTTTCGGTTGGAGACACGATTACGCAGTTTTCTCAGATGGGAAGCATTGAACCGCTCGCTGGCTATAATCCGCCGCAGCCCATGGTGTATTTGGAGCTTTATCCTGTGGACGGCGATGATTTTTTCCTTCTGCAGGAAGCGCTCAATAAGTTGCGTTTACATGACGCGGCGCTGCAGTTCCAAGGCACGCACTCGCGCGCTTTGGGAAATGGTATGCGGGTGGGATTTTTGGGAATTTTGCATGCCGAAATCGTTCAAGAGCGTTTGGAGCGAGAGTTCCGACTCGATTTGGTGGCCACCTCGCCTTCGGTGCCGTACCAGATTCGCAAACTCGACGGAACAATAGAAGACGTGCACCATGCTGGCGAGTTGCCGGATCCCTCAATGTACAAAGAAATTTTTGAGCCCATGACGGTGAGTACACTTTTTACTCCCAAGAGCTATCTTGGCAGCGTGATGAAACTCTGTGATGAGCACCGTGGCAAGCTTCTCGAAATGACCGACGTGGGAACGCGAGTGCGCATGCGTTACGAACTGCCGCTTTCCGAGATTATTATTCATTTTCATGATCAGCTCAAATCGGTGTCTTCTGGTTTTGCCTCTTTGGAGTATGAACTCAGCGAGTATCGGTTGGTGAATGCGGTGAAGGTTTCCATTCTCGTGCAGCATGAAGAGATCGAAGCGCTCTCGCAAATTGTGGTGCGAGATCAAGCCGAACAGGCTGGTCGCGCAATCGCCAAGAAGCTCAAAGAGGTGATTCCTCGTCAGCAGTTTGAAGTTCCTATTCAAGCAACTATTGGTGGAAAAATTATTGCCCGCGAAACGGTTCAGGCTTATCGTAAAGATGTGACGGCCAAGTTGTATGGTGGTGATGCCACTCGTCGTATGAAGCTTTTGGAAAAACAGAAAAAGGGTAAGCGCCGCATGAAGGAAATTGGGAATGTCCAGCTTCCTCAAGAGGCTTTCCTCGCTGTTCTGGAGCGCTAACCTCATGGAGCAGGTATACTGCTTTTCACTATGATCGTTTCTGGCCTTTGGCTTCAGGATTTTCGTTCTTTTGCCGATGAACAGTGGCGGTTTCGCCCTGGATTGAACGTGATCCAAGCCGAAAACGGCCGTGGCAAATCCAATCTTGTTGAGGCGCTTTCACTGCTTTCCACTGGTGCTTCCTGGCGCGCGCGCAATACCGAAGAGTTCATTCGTTGGGGAAGCGAGTTCTCCCGTTTGCAGGCCAAAGTAGAGCTGCAAGATGGTGAGCCAATCCGGTTGGAGCAGATGCTTACCAATGGAACGTTGCAAGGAAAACGAACAAATAAGCGCTTGTATAAGGTAAATAATGTAGGACGTCGTCAGCAAGAAGCCGTTGGTCAGCTCTTGAGCGTTCTTTTTGCACCAGAAGACATGGTGGTTTTCCAGAATGGTCCGAGTGAGCGGCGGCGCCTCCTTGATGGTGTTCTCACCCAAGTTTCTCGTGAGTACCGTTATGCTCTTCACCAGTATGAGCAAGCATTGCGCCGCCGCAACAAACTCATTCAGCAACTGCGAGAAGGGCGAGTTACTCGCTACGATTTTTTCTACTATGATCAGCTTCTCATTGAGCATGGAGAAACGATTTTTTCTGAGCGCCAAAAGTTTTTGTTGTGGCTGGGCGAGCAAGAAGGAATGCGCGAGACGTACCAAGTTTCCTACGAGCATTCCATTATGAGCGAAGAGCGGATTCGCCAATACGCCGAGGCAGAGATGGGCGCTGGCTACACTCTTATTGGCCCACACAAAGATGATGTAGCGGTGCAGGTTTTTCGTGGTGGAGAGTGGCGTCCGATTGGAACGTATGGTTCTCGTGGTGAACAACGCTTGTCTCTCGTTTGGTGGAAACTTCATGAACTCGTGTATATTCAAGAGAATCGCCAAGAGGTTCCCGTGCTGCTTTTAGACGACGTTTTTTCTGAGCTTGATCGTAAAAATCAAGAGCTTCTTTTGGATAAAGCGCAAAAAGCCCAGACAATTCTTACTACGATTGAGTTGCTCCCCGAGCTCAAAGATCACCAATTGTTGCTATACTCTCAGGGTGATTCACCACTTTCTTGACCAAATAGCCCAAGCGCAAAACAGCTCTCATAAAGGACAGAACGGCAAGGTTCTTATTATCGGTGGCAGCGATCTTTTTCACGCCGCGGCGCAGTGGAGTTTTCTCGCCGCCTCGCGTTGGGTAGATATGGTTTTCTATAGCTCAGTAAAAGAGAACAACGAAATCTTACGCGCTTCCAAGAGTGTCGTACAAGATGGCGTTGTGATTCCTCGCCAAGATATTCCAGCCTATATCCAAGAGGCGGATACCATTCTTCTCGGTCCTGGCATGAGGAGAGATGTGTCTTCGCGATTTTCCGATCAAGAACTTCTTTCATTATCTGTGAGTGATTTGAGTGAGTCTGATTGGGAAAACGATACTCGAGCGCTAACGAGTGTCCTTTTGCGAACCTTTCCAGAAAAACGCTGGTTGCTCGATGCTGGTTCGCTGCAAACGCTTGATCTGTCTATCTTGCCCAAGAACACAATCCTTACTCCTCATAGGAAAGAGTTTGAGAATCTGCTGCAAAAAGCTGGTGAATCACTTGATACTTGGCATACGTTCCTTTCTTCAATCACTCTTTCTCAAAACACTGAGGATTCCTCATCGGCGCACGTGGAAGAGCTTTTGTCATCTTTGCCAGAAGAATACCAACAAAAACTTACAAAATTCTCACAAAAACTCGGCGGCGCAACCATTTTGCTGAAAGGATCAACCGATCTTCTCTGGGATAGCTCTCAAGTGTTTGGCATAACTGGTGGGAATGCCGGCATGACCAAAGGAGGAACGGGCGATGCCCTGGCTGGAATGATTGCTGCCTTTTGGACTGGCTCACCGGCATTAGCATCGGCCGCAACAGCAAGTTTCCTCAACAAACAAGCGGCTCACGAGTTATGGCTGGAGAGGGGAATGATGTATAACACTTCAGATTTGGTGGACCGCCTTCCCACAACTTGGGGAAAGCTTGCTCAGTAAAGACAGGCCCTTCTTCATTCACGCACAATTCTTGCATTTTCCCAGCAAACGTGTATAAACTAGATCAGAGTATGTACACGCCAAACTTTCGCATTTCCAACAATCTTTTGCAGTACATTGCCAGTATCGAGGCTTCTCGAGAAATGATTAAAAATGCCCCCATCGTTCCAGCCTGGGAGGCGAAGTTTCAGGAAGAGGCCAAGATTCGCACGGTTTATCACGGCACCCGCCTGGAAGGAAACGATCTTTCTCAGGAGCAGTCGGAGCGTGTTTTTGTAACCGAAGGAACAACGCCAGAAGAAGTGGCTACACGAGCCGGAATTGTGGGAAAGGCGCGCGATATCCAAGAGGTAATCAACTACCGCAGTGTTTTGGACTGGATTAATGGCTGGGGCAATAACTTGGGGAATACTCGTCCCGTTTATACCGAAGAAATGTTTCGCACGCTCCATTCGCTTTCTACACACAGGATTATCCCTCCAGATCAGTGTGGTGCCTACCGCACCCAGCGAGTAGAAGTGCGCAGTGTGGAGTCTGGTAAGGTGGCCTATCGTCCGCCTTCGCCAGAAGAAGTGCCACATTTGGTGAAGGATTTTTTTGCGTGGCTCAATGATCCTCAATCACATCTGCTGCACACCGTTTTTCGTGCCGCCATTACGCATCATCAGTTGGTAAACATTCACCCCTTCATTGAGGGAAACGGGCGAACTTCCCGAGCCATGGCGCTTTCGCTTATGTATGCCGAAGGGTATGATGTGAAGCGCTTTTTCTCGCTCGAACAGTACTTCGATAACGATATCGAAAACTACTATTTGGCTATTAAATCGGTGCAGGATAGTCCCGATGCCGATATGACCTACTGGCTGGAGTACTTCACGTATGGTTTGGCAATTGAGTTGGATCGCATTAAGCAGCATGTCCTCAAACTCTCACAGGATTTTCGTCTGCAGCGAAAACTGGGGCAACAAGTGGCGCTCACCGAACGTCAGCTTATTGTGATGGAGTACTTGCAGGAGCAGGGGCGTGTGACGAGTGCCGAGCTCAATCGCATTCTCCCCATGATTTCTACCGATACCGTCCTGCGCGATCTCAAAGACCTTATGGATAAAGGCCTGATCCGCAAGCATGGAGTTACAAAGGGCGTGCATTACACGCTGGTATAGTGCGTATACTAGACTCACATGAAGTTTCACGATTTTGCCCAAGAATCCTTGCAGCCGCTCGAGAATACGAGCAAAAAGTTAGAGCAAACAGAGATTTTGGCTCGGCTTTTTGGGAAGTTGCAGCCAGAAGAAGCGCCAGCTTTTTTGTACCTTTTGCTTGGTCAAACGGGGCCAATTTTTGCCAATCGACAGTACTATTTTGGCGTGGAGCTCATGCTGTACTCTTTGGCTGAGCTTTCCCCTTTGGCGGGTGGGCAAGTGCAGGGGCTTTTTGGCGAGAGTATTGCCCCCGCCGAAACCGCCAAGCAAATGCTCAAGAAACGCTATAAGCAGCTGGGCGATCTGGGTGCTCTGGCGCAAGAAGTTCGGTCGTTGCGCCTTGATCAAGATGGAGAGCGTCAGAAAGTGGCGGACATTGAAGTAGCGGAACTCTTTGAAAAACTCGTGGCGCTTACGCACATTGAGGGCGAGGGCAGCCAGGAAGAAAAGATCCATTTTGTAGCTCGATTGCTCTCTACGCTCGATCCCCTTTCGGCCAAGTATGTGGTACGCATGATTATGATGCAGCTGCGCCTGGGATTTTCGGACAAAACGCTTCTTGATGCGCTGTCTTGGTACCTACACGGTGATAAGTCGGCGCGCGCGGAGTTGGACGATGTGTATCAGCGACACCCTGATATTGGTGCCATTGGTGCGGCAGTGCTGCGCGGCGGCGTGGCAGAAGCGCAAAAGCTCGATGCGTCACTTGGTGTTCCCATCGTGCCAGCGTTGTGTGATCGGCTCAAAACAACGCAAGAAATGGTCGAAAAAATGGGGGAAGTTTATGTGGATCCCAAGTATGACGGGACGCGTTTGCAGATTCATTGGAATGCGGCAACAGGGGAGCTGCGCAGTTTTACCCGTAATTTGGAGGAAAATAGTGCAATGTTTCCGGAGCTTCGTCATTTGTTGAAGGCGCTGCCGGTTCAGTCCATCATTTTGGATGCTGAGGCAGTGGGGTATAACCCGGAGTCTTTGGAGTTGGTGACGTTTCAGCAAACAATCAAGCGCAAACGGAAGCACGGGATCGAAGCAATGAGTGCCGAAATTCCGCTGCGATTCTTTGTGTTCGATCTTTTGTTTGTGGATGGAGAGTCGGTGGTGGCGGCGCCGCTAGAGCGGCGCCGCCACCACCTCGAATCCCTCTGGGCCAACCTTAGTGAGCAAGATTTCCTCTTAGCTCCCACCATCCGAACAAACGATCCAGCTCTTATCGAACAAAAACACCGCGAGTTTCTTCAGCTTGGGCTTGAGGGTATTGTTGTAAAAAAGGTGGATGGAAAGTACCAATCTGGTCGCAAGGCTTTTAATTGGGTCAAGCTCAAGGAACTGCAAGGCACGGGATCAAAACTCACAGACACCATCGATGCCGTCGTTCTGGGTTACTACTACGGCAAAGGCAAGCGCACGGCCTTTGGGGTGGGTGCCTTTCTCATTGGTATCTACGACGAAACAAGGGATTCGCTTGTCACTCTCGCCAAAATTGGAACGGGTCTCAGCGATGAACAGTGGAAAGAGCTGGCACAGCGCGCGCAAGAAGTGAAGGAAGCGGGAAGCACTGAGCGTTGGAGTGTTGATATCCCGGAAGGATTGATGCCCGACGTTCTTTTGCCACCGATGATCGTGGTCGAAGTGGCCGCGGACGAAATAACTCGCTCACCGTTGCATTCGGCTGGAGTGGCGCTGCGTTTTCCTCGTTTAGTACGATTCCGCAACGATAAATCGACCAGAGAAATTACCACGCGCAAAGAAATGGATTCCATCCAAGTGAGCAAAGGTGATGAATGATTGCTAAAAATGAAGTCTACGAGCGCCTCGGGACGGTTCTCGATCCTGAACTGCGCATCAGTGTGGTGGAAATGGGGCTCATTCGCGATGTGATCATTCTGGGCAATACTCTCGAAGTGGTTTACACGCTCACCACACCAGCCTGTCCGCTAGCGAGTGTTTTTCCTTCACTCATCCGCGGTGCTCTCGATGGCCTCACTCCGAATGAGGTCAAGGTAACACTGTCGTTCGACCCACCCTGGAGCATCGAGGAAATGTCCCCAGTCGCACGGGCAGAGCTGGATTTTTAGGATAATCCTGGGTGCGGTAGAATGGAAAAACACATGAAGATCTTTCTCGGCGCCGATCATGGCGGTTTTGCTCTCAAGGAATATATTTCGCAGTGGCTTGCGTCGCAGTCGTATGAAGTTGTGGATTATGGCGCTCTGACGCACGATCCTCAAGATAGCTACGTGCCTTTTGCCCAGGCCGTGGCAAAGAGAATTGCCCAAGATTCTGGTGAACCAGAAAGTGAACAAAGCCATTTTGGCATTCTCGTGTGCCGTTCGGGCGGAGGGATGTGTATCGCCGCCAATCGCTATGATGGCGTTCGTGCCGTTGTTTGCCGGAACCGCGCCGATGTTTTGCATGCGCGAGAGCACAACAATGCCAACATTTTGGTTTTGGAAGGGGATCGAGTTACTCCCGTGCAAACGGAAGAAATGATCCGTGCGTTTTGCTCTACCGCTTTTGCTGGTGGACGCCATACACCACGAGTCCGAGCCATAGAATATCGAAAGGAATAAAATGATATACCCAGCCATTTTGAGCGACTCGCCAGATTTTGTGCAGCAAGAAATGGAAAGATTTGCTCGTTTGCAGCCACGACCTCAGGCCGTTCAAATCGACATTATTGATGGCCAGTTTGCCGACGAAATCACCGTAGAGGCTGGCCTTGTTCGCGAGTTGGAAACGCATGGGTTGCCTGTGGATCTGCATCTTATGACCGTTGAACCAGCCCAACAACTTGAAGAAATATGGGGAAATCGCCAAGTGCGAACCGTGATCGGGCAGATTGAGCGCATGTCCTCGGTGGCCGATTTTTTGGCCGATGTGCGTGAAGGTGGTTGGTATTCTGGTCTCTCGCTCGATATTTTTACGCCCGTAGAAACGCTTGAGTCCGAATCGCTGGAGGGCGTGAGTGTGATTCAGCTCATGGCTGGGGAAGCGGGAAAACAGGGGCAAGCTCTTAACGATCATGTTTACGATAAGATTGCCCAGCTCAAGAATTTACGCCAATCACTCGATTTGAAGTTTGCTATTTTTGTTGATATTGGAGTCAATAATGAAACGGCCAAAAAACTCTGGACAGCAGGGGCTGATGCGCTTGTGGCTGGCAGCTATTTACAAGGTGATGAAGCTCAGTCACACTGGGAAGCTCTACAAAAGCAAGGATAAACAGGTATGAGTGAACTGAAAACGATCAAAAGTGTGGCCATTTTTGGCTCGGCCGATATCAATGACGGACACCCTGTCTATCGCGAGGCGTTCCGCGCTGCACAACTTTTGGGCGAGCATGGTTTGCAGATTGTGAATGGCGGTGGTCCAGGCGTGATGAAAGCCGCTACCGATGGCGGAAAATCTGTAGGCGCCAAGACGTTGGCCGTCACTTTTGAGCCAATAAATGCACCTTTTTTTGAAGGAAGACTCAAAACAAACATGGCCGATGAAGAAACCAAAACCCCCGACTATATTGATCGCGTTCGCGGCCTCATTGACGCCTCCGATGCTTTTGTTATTTTTCAGGGCGGCACGGGTACGCTCAGCGAGTGGGCAATGGTCTGGCTCTTGTCTCACATTTATTACGGACATCACAAGCCTTTTATTCTCTACGGTGATTTTTGGCATGAAGTTTTGGAGGTCATGAAGAAGCAC
Organism: uncultured Pseudomonadales bacterium; assembly: GCA_964460975.1. Classification (GTDB taxonomy): domain Bacteria; phylum Patescibacteriota; class Microgenomatia; order UBA1400; family UBA1396; genus CAYWTN01. Next base: position 36,176 of record CAYWTN010000004.1, on the reverse strand, counting down.
TTTTTCATTGGCGAAATGGAGCACAAGGTTTTTTCTGTGGTCAACTCCACCGAGGAAATGTGGACCGAACTCGTACGCTTGGACTCCGAACTGGCTCACATGCGAAAACCAACTTTTGAATAATTGGATACATTAACACACATGCTCTACGACACCATCTCTCTTGGCTCAGCAACGCTCGATCTCTTTCTCAAATCAGATCAGTTTCTGGTTCGCAAAGACACCGAAGTGCCGCAGCTCAGTCTTCCGTATGGTGCCAAAATTGATGTAACAGAGAGCGCTATGCAGTCGGGGGGCGGCGCGACGAATACCGCGGTGGGCTTTGCCCGCGCGGGTCTACGCGCCGCCGTCATTGCCGAGATGGGTAAAGATCTGGCTGCCGACTCCATTATCGCCGAGCTTAAAAAAGAAGGCGTCGATACTTCACTCATGGTTCAAGAGGAAGATGAACATACGGGTGTATCAGCTCTTTTAGTGAGTAGTGAGGGAGGTCGCAGCGCCATAACGGCTCGTGGTGCGGCCACCATGCTCACGCTCAAAGACATTCCTTTTGCCAAGATAAAGGCCAATTGGGTGCATATTTCTTCGCTCGGCAACAACGAGGTGCTCACCGCTGTGGCCAAGCACTGCCACCAAAACAGGATCCGTTTTTCTTGGAATCCTGGCGGCGCGGAACTCACCAGTATCGAAAAAGGCGAACTGCATCTCCATGAGATTTTCCCTACGCTTTTCTGTCTCAACAAGGAAGAAGCGCAACGCATTGTTGCGGCTGGTTATGATCTGGAAAATGCGGGCGAGATTATTATCGAAACCGATGGTCGAAGCGGTGGCCGTTACTACGAAAAAAAACGCTGGACGAGCTACCAACCGCGACCCAGCAAAGCGGTGCAAGAAACGGGAGCAGGCGATGCCTTTCTCACGGGTGTGGTGATTGCTTATCTGCATGATCGCCTCACGTCCGAAGCCATTGAGTGGGGCAAAAAAAATGCCGCCTCCGTAGTGCAAAACATGGGCGCCAAGACAGGGCTCCTGCGCGCTTCCGATTTTGGGATCTAAAAGTTGTGCGGTATGGTAAAGTCTTCAATCGCTTTTTTGCAAAGCCGCTCTACATCCTTTTCTGAATAGCCTTCTTCAGACATTTTGGCTATATTCTCGGTGAGAGAATAGAGATCTTCCCAACCAAGAGAAAAATCAACTCCATTTTGTAAAAGAAAAACGTGAGTAAATAAAATACCAAGTCGTTTGTTTCCATTCATGAACGGATGTTTACAGCAGAGCTTAAAGTAATAGGCAGAAGCAGCGTCGCCAACGGTAGGATAAAATTGGTGCCCATCAAAGGATTGTTCAACACTACTTAATATGCTTTCCAATCTGTGTGGATATCTGTGCTCAAATGGTGGAAGAGGCTGATGAAAGCTAATAGCTCTGCTGAACTTTTTGTAGATAGTCTCGCATTTTTTTATACTGAGATACCATTTTGGCAGAGCGGTGAGGTGTTGCTTCATAGTTCTCCAAAAGTTCGTAGGTTTTTCCGTACTTTTCAACAGAGTACATCACCGTTTTCTCAAGATCTTTCTTATCTGAAGACCAATTTTTGAAAAATGAACGAATATTTTTAGAGGCAAATGTCATATGAAGTTTTCCACCACTACTGGAAAAGTATAGCATAAATGATTGACACACGTATCTTGGAGAGAAGATTTTCATTTTCTTCCCCAACTTTTGATCCTGCAAACTCCTGAGCATTTGTTACAATAGGGGGCTATGTATTACCTGAAAGCCCTTACGCTCAAGGAGAAAAAAGTCCTTCTTCGCCTCGATCTCGATTTGCCAGAAAATGAAACAGGTTTCGACACCACTCGTATTGAGATGGGCGCGCTTACGCTCAACCAAATTCTTAAGCGTGGTGCGGCTTCTGTTCATGTGATTGGACATCGTGGCCGACCAGATGGCAAGACCGTGAAAAAACTCTCTTTGGAGCCGATCACCAAACTGTTGTTGCAGATGGTGCCAGAAAAGTTTCACGAACGGATTACGTTTAGTGAAAACCTCCGATTCGAAGCCGGTGAAGAAGAAAACTCGCTCGCTTTTGCCAAAAAATTGGCCAAGGGTTTTGATTTTTACGTCAACGACGCGTTTGCCACGGCACACCGCGAGCATGCTTCCATTGTGCAGCTTCCCAAGTTGCTTCCCACCGTTATGGGGCGTCAGTTTGAGAAGGAAATGAAGGTTCTGCGCCGTCTGGCTCATGCTCCCAATCGTCCACTCACTCTCATTTTGGGCGGTGCCAAGGCCGAAAAGCTGGAGTACCTGGATCGTCTTTTTGAGCATGTGAACGTCTTCCTCATTGGTGGAAAGTTGGCCGATGGTCAGAAAGATCTCGAACAAACCAATCGCAAAGTCATTGTGGCCGACCTCAAAGATGGTGGCCTGGATATCACCGTCGATTCCATGGAACAATTTGATCGCTTCATTAAGGCCTCAGAAACGGTTATTTGGAATGGACCAGTGGGCAAGTACGAAGACGAGGCTGGTATGGAAGGCACCAAATATATTGCCAACTCGCTCTCCAAAACCAAAGTCTTTTCTGTTGTGGGCGGTGGCGACACCGAAGCAGCTCTTACCGTTCTTGGAATGAAGCGCGAGGATTTCTCGCACGTTTCTACAGGCGGCGGCGCCATGATGGAGCTTCTCGTGCACGGAACACTGCCAGGATACGATGCCATCGAAGAGGGCCAAAAGCTCTTTTCTTGGGAAAACGTTCTTGAGTTTGTGGCGTAAGCCGTACATTTCTCGCTCTCACTCACCGCAAAAGAGGGATTCGTTCGTATGATAAAACCGCGCATCCATGTGTTTTTCGCGGGACTTTTGGCAAGAAGAGCAGCGGTATTTTGATCATCTCTGGACGCAAGTTGCAGCCATATCGCCCAGCCTCACAGAACAAGCGCAAGAGCACTATAATGAGTCTCTATGAGTGTGCGACAGGAATCACCAGAACGAGAAAAAAAAGTTTTCCACTATGAGGTCGTAGAGGGTTTGGATGACGAAACAAGAATGAGGATTAAGGCGTTCACGAAAAGAGCAAAAGAAAATTTCTTCAAAAAGAAGGATGAATTTGTTCAGTCTGGTGGGAAGATGTCTAGCGAAGTTATGACATCAGATGAAATGTACGGTCATGGGTTTTCACTTTCGGCAAATGGAAGTTTAGTTGTTTCTGGTATTTTCGGGCAAGGAGATCTTCAAAAAAGTTTTGTGGTCTTTTCTACACATAATCATGAAACGGTAGGTTTGAGAATTATTGGTATTGCCGGAAATGGTGAAGTTATTTCCTCATTTATGGGTGTTGAGTATCCTTTTCTTCGCAAGGGTGTTGCTACCGAGCTTGTTCGGAAAACACATGAAGTGCTCAAAAAACGCGGATATACCCAGTATGAAGTGCAGGTTTGGGAAGCTTCCAAGAAAGTGATCGAAAAGGTTACGGGCAAAGAACTCATAAAGCTCGATTCACTAGACGGAAAGCGCTATTTGGTAGAGCTGTGATGCTTCCTTCGGCCTTGACCGCGTCTCGTGAGACTCGTATCCTGGACGCATGACACAAAACGTTGCTATCAATGGATTTGGAAGAATTGGTCGGACGGCCTTTCGGGTGTGGTGGAAGTTTCACCGCCAGACGGCGCCCATAGTGGCGATCAATACCTCTGGTTCCGCCGACATTGCTACCTGGGCCCATCTTCTCAAATACGACTCCAATTATGGTGTCTGGGATGAGGAAGTTTCTTTTGAAGAGCTGCGTGGCGCCAAAGAAGTAACCGACGAAACGCCAGAAATTGGCTATCTTCTCGTGGGTGATGAGCGTATTGTGGTTACCGCTCAGCGCGATCCAGCCAAGTTGCCTTGGGGAAAATACGCGGTACATACAGTTATTGAGTCGACAGGTGTTTTTGTTACCGCCGAAAAAGCCAATCTCCACATCCAAGCTGGTGCCGCGCGTGTCGTCATTTCTGCACCTGCCAAGGGTGAGGGCGGCGTGGAAACGCTCGTCAAGGGAGTATCCGAGAGTGGGATGCCCCAGACAGGAATCATCTCGAATGCTTCGTGTACGACCAACTGTATTACGCCCATTGCGGCCATTATGCAGCGCACTTTTGGCGTAGAAAAGGCCATGCTGACCACAATTCATGCCTATACAGACGATCAAAATTTGCAAGATAATTCGCATTCGGATTTGCGCCGCGCCCGCGGCGCGGCGCAAAACATCGTCCCAACTTCTACTGGAGCGGCAAAGGCCTCGAACCTGGTTATTCCCGAACTCAAGGGCATTTTTGATGGCCTCGCTTTGCGCGTTCCCGTGGCTGTGGGCTCGCTTTCCGATCTCACCTTTGTAACTTCCCGCGACGTTACGGTTGAAGAAGTGAACCAAGCCTTCATCGATGCCTCGCAGGAATCTCGTTGGCAGGGAATTTTGGCGGTGAGCAAAGAGGCTTTGGTTTCTCAGGATATTGTTGGTCGGCGCGAGTCGGTGATTGTGGATCTCGGTCTCACCCAAGTCGTGGGTGGTAATTTGGTCAAAGTGGTGGGTTGGTACGACAACGAATGGGGTTACTGCAATCGTTTGGTCGAGATGGCCATGGAGTAGATCATCCGGAAAATTGCGCAAAGGAAGTATGAAGAAAGCTGCCCGCTCCAAAAACACGTCTCTTGCCTCCGCGGGTGCCGTGGGAACAAGACGAAAAGCTCAGGCCTTCCGCCGCAATGTTCTTCTGGCAGTGGTGGCCTTTTTTGCGTTGGTAGCCGCCAGTATTTGGTGGGGAATCTCTCGACTCCAAACAACAGAAAGTCGTTCTCAAGCCAGTGTTGACCAATCATTCCGTTTGCAACTGGTATCTGATGGCGACTCCTGGGAAGTGGTGTTGGCGGCGCACTCGCCGCAGGCGTCGGTGCGCCGCGTGAGTGCCGAGCTTTCATACCCACAAGAGGCTGGGGATCTTTCGGTGTCGGGTCTAACCTTCCAGGCAGAAGTGTCTCGTCCGCAGCCAGGAACATTGACGTTCTCCGGGGAGTTTTTGGAAGCGCCAAAAGGTGAAGTCGTCCTCATGCGCCTCACGCCGCAAGCTCCCATAGAAGAGTCGCGCAGCAGCCTTTGGACACTCAGCAATCCCAGCATTCGCGGCATTTTGGCCGACAATCCTGGCATCGAAGTCGAGCTTTTCAATCCCGACCAGAAAACACCCGAGCCAGAAGAAACGCAGTGCGTTGTGACCGTCAAAAAATGTCCACAGGGCAGTGCCCTCACCACCACCAGTCAGTACCCCTGCGGCGCTTGTCTCGATCCTACCGGCGCTGCCGTTGGTCCAACTCCTCCGAGTCCCGTCTTGCGGGCAAGGTAGTAGGCAAAAGTTACTTACAAAAGACTTTGAGATTCTCCGTTTTGAGGATAATTGAAGAGGAACAAGCCCTTTTTATCATATAGCTTACTCCATTTTCAAAACCAACATAGATGACTTTTTTCTGAGCATTTCGAGCAATTTTTATTGCAGGCAAGAGATCTGTGTCTGAACTGAGAAGAAAGAACTCATCATACATATTTTGAACAGCCCCAAGAGCCAGATCCAAGGCTATTTGTACATCAACACCTTTTTCTCGATATACACCATTATTCTGAAGAAGGTATCCAAGTTTAATATTGATTCCTTTTTGACGAAGATTTTGGAAAAGGGATTGCTGATTTTTGTAGAGAGATTGCGTTTTGAAGTCGGAGTCAGCATGTTTTTTAATTTCACCAACGTAGTAAATTGAATGGTTCTTTTGAGATCGTGTGAGAAAACTAACAAGAAGATCGTAGCCAAAATTGGTTAAGTGGCAATCGGGACAGAGAAATTTCACCTTTTTATAGAAATTTCCACCATCAAATTGGACAAGGACTCGAGACATTCATCAAGCTTAGTCCAAAAAAACAACAGAAAACAAACAAAAACCCCTGGGTCGTTAAGAGCCAGGGGGGGATTAGCAGGAGAATGTTCCCTACAATAGCGCAATCTTCTTGTTTGGTCAAGAGCGCCTTTTATCTTCGCCTCTTAAGATTTAGCTTTTTTTCCCGTACAATGGACGGGTGAATGAAGGATATCTGCCCGTCGAGAATGCCACGCCTCCCCAAGAAGGTTTGACCTTCCAGGCAAAGACCCATGCCGCGCCGACTCCGATCTGGCTGTTGGCTGGTGGCGGTTTTTTGGCGGTTGTCTTGGTCGTTGTAAGCACGGTCTTGTTTGCTCGTTGGCAGCAGGGGCGCGCGCGGGTGCAAGCACCCGCGCCCAACACCCAACTCTCTCAGGAAGCGCCTCAAAGTGAAGACGGACAACTTTCTCAGTACCGCACCGCCGAGGAGCTCGCTGCCCAAGGCATAGAACTGCGTGAGGTCTACACGCCGTTTTATCTGGAAAATACCAAACAATCACTCAACGAGCTCGAATCTTGGGAAAATCCGCTCCGTGAAAACTCAACGCCGTGTTTTGTGAGTGGAGAGAAGACGTGTCAGTTTGCCATTCATCGTGGAAGTGGCGCGGCTAATGCCATCACGATTTTTTCCTATGCACTGCCCAAAAAGCAGGAAACACAGGATCTTTTCTTCCTTTTTGGCCGCATGCTCACTGTTTCGAGCTCAATCCTGGATTATGCCAAGGGTGGGCTGGTGATGCGCGAAGTGCACCCAGAAATCACGAAGGCCATCTATGATGCTGGCCTCAAGCATGGTATCAACCCAGCCTTCCTTTTTTCCGTTTATGATCGTCTTTATTTAGCTGGCGAAGAACATGGCTGGCCGCCCATCGAGACCCTGCAGAGATTTTCTCCAGATACGCTTGCCAGCGAGTTTGCGGCCGCTTTGCAGAACCCAGGAAGCCTAGACGGTACGGAGCTAGGGAGAGCGCTGCGGCAAAAAAGCTGGACTCCAGAGGCCCAGGCTTTGGCGTTTGTCTTGTCTTCCCACGTTCATCCTGAGATTTTGGCCCGCTTTTTTGCCAATCCTGGCGAGCTGGAAGACACATACTATCAGTATTTTGCGCCAGAGTTGCTCAAGGGCAATCTCACATTAAGCTTCCAGGCTGAGGGTAATCCTGCTCCCTACGAGCAGCCCGTTGGTGAGGCCATAGCCGACTACGCCGTTTGCCAAAATGGCAGTGCCTACCTCTGTGAGCAAGACGGACAGAGTGCAAGCTGCACCGCTTTTCCCCTGTTCAACCAATTCTGCTATGAGTTGGTAAATGTTCAGTAGTTTTTGGCGCGCCTAGCTTGACAACATTCGAACATTTTCACAAAAGAACAAGTACCCTGAGGAGAATTTTCTCTTTACCGATCCAACCAAATCGTTGACACGCATCCCATAGTACGCTAAAATATCTTTTTAAGATGCAGCATTGCGGTTTAGTGACCCCTTGCCAGCGAGTTCAGGTTGGACTCGGTTTTTTCTATTCCCAGAAGGAGAGTCTATGAGTAATCGTTCAGAACGTTTAAGGATCTCATCCGAAAGTCTTCGCAATATGTCCTTGATCGCTGCCGCCATGGTGGCTGGGGCGAGTGAAGTGAAGGCGCAAGACAATATTCCTCATGATGGTGGCACAGCCGTTGCGGCTGCCGCTACGCATTCCAACGAAATGGCCCCTCTAGTTCCTGAGATAGACACAACCCAGTATGAAACGGTGGTTGTTGGAACGTCGGTGAATATCCGTTCAACAAGTTCCACCACTGGAACGATTAAGGGAACGTTGGTACGAGGCGATGCCCTTGTTGTCACGCAAGCTGGGGAAAGCAATGGCTATTACTGGGCAAAAATTGTTGAAAAGAATGGTGAACCTGTTGATGGTGATCAGTTTGTTGCCATAAGGGGTGTCAGTGGCACGCCGATCTTTTTACGAGATCTTGTACCTGTCACTCCAGAACCAGTTCCTGCCTCCGAGCCAAACGAGGCTCCTGCTGCGGTGTCTACCGGTATTGCTCCAGGTTCCAATAGCGAAAATCCTCTCGAGCAGCCCATCGGGCCAGCCATTGCCCCTGTGGAGGTTATTCCTGTTATAGAAGAAGAGGGTGAATGGCAGAGTATCTTTGCGGAACCGAAGGAAGAAATTTTAGAGGATCGAATCAAAGCCGGTCTTTCAGTGCCTGAGTACATTCGTGAGAGTGAAGACTGGACCTTCAATCCTGATGCCATGACTTGGGAACATGTCAATGAATCTGGAGAAGTAGTACGTTACCGTCCTCACATGGGTGACAGGGCTCTGGAAGATGAAGAGTTTTCTCAGCACTTCCGTGAAACTGCTGCTTTTGAAGTATTGGATGATAATGGAAAGGTTGAATGGAGGCTTTCGTTTGAGGTTTCTGGTGAAGATTCTTATCTTGATAGTCTTTCTATAAGCCCAGACTTGGTCTCAAATTATGGAATGACTGAAGAGGAGTTTGCTAGCGAGACTCGTTCATTATTAGAGAAGCATTTCTCTTTTTTGAAAAAGCATGAAATTAATAATGTCATTGTTGTTTTCAGAACAGATACTCGTCATAATAATCCAGGAACCATTATTTCTGGGTACAATAATACTTTCCAGTATCCAGTTCAGGGAAATCTTTCTACTGGAATTAAAGTCTTTGAGGAAAGTGGTACCGTTATTATTTTGGGAGCGCTTAGTAGTGTTCAGAATCATAGGGTAGGAGAGAATGGTCCAATTAGTGTTTTGGCAAACCTTGTTAGTGGTCTTAATGTTGGACAAAGACTTGATGAAGGCTTATCAGTATCTGATATTCTTCAAAAAGATGGTCCAGAAAAATTTATTCCAATCCTTTCACAGCTTTGGTCTGTAGGCAACAAATCGGAATTTTATGAGTATCGGGACCATAAAAGCAATATCCTTTCAGTTAATCTTAAATAAGATTAATGTTATTCTCCGTGAGAAAGTCTTATTTGAGAGAAGGGTATTAGTGTATGCTTGCTTGGGTAAGTTAATTCAATTTTTTACATTAAAGAGGAGTTTATGACTAAAAGTTCTGAACGTTTCAATGTGTCTTTTGAAAGACTGGACAACTTTGCCCACATTGCTGCAGCGATTGGATTGATTGCTTCAAGAGGGAGTATTACTCAAGCGCAAGAAGACGGGAATGTCCCTACTGAGACGAGACCAGGAGTTCCTGAATTTGTAAGTATCTTTGCGGAACCGAAGGAAGAAATTTTAGAGGATCGAATCAAAGCCGGTCTTTCAGTGCCTGAGTACATTCGTGAGAGTGAAGACTGGACCTTCAATCCTGATGCCATGACTTGGGAACATGTCAATGAATCTGGAGAAGTAGTACGTTACCGTCCTCACATGGGTGACAGGGCTCTGGAAGATGAAGAGTTTTCTCAGCACTTCCGTGAAACTGCTGCTTTTGAAGTATTGGATGATAATGGAAAGGTTGAATGGAGGCTTTCGTTTGAGGTTTCTAGTGAAGATTCTTTTGCAGAAAATCTTTTACTGAGCCCAGATTTAGTAACAAATTATGGAATGACTGCAGAGGAGTTTGCTAGCGAGTTAAGATCTCTCTTAGAAAAAGAAACGCCATTTCTAAAAAAACATGGGATTAACAATATCATTGTCTCTTTCCGAACAGGAGCTAGACACATGAACCCAGGATCGGTGATTCCTGGATACAATAATACTTTCCAGTATCCAGTCCAAAGTGGCTGGTCAACAGGAATAAAGGTTTATGAGGAAAGTGGAACTGCGGTGATTTCTGTTGCTTTGAGTAGCGTTCAGAATCATAGAGTAGGACAAGTTTCACCTTTTATGGTGATGTCTAGTGTTGCTATAGGAGTAAGAGTTGGTCAAGGTTTAGATGAAGGGCTAACATCTGCAGATATACTGCGGAGAGACTCCAATGGAGGGTATGGACCATTATTGAAAAAAATATGGACACTTGGTGGAAATAATCAGTTTTCATGGACCGATGCTGTAAATCCTGATCATCTGGACAATATCCTCATGATGACTGAGAAATAACCCTTGCCTTAGGCATTCATCTTGATCTATCCTAGTAAAGGATGTCCGCACTCAAGTTTGTTTTGCCAGCGCTCCTTTTTGTTGTTATTGCACTTGGTGTGTGGTTCCTTTTCCTTCGAGCAGAAGACAAGAATCGATATCTGGAACCCTTTGGATTGTCATCTCAACGTGTCTCTCTTTCGAACAGGACAAGCCTTCCTGTTTCCTTAAACAGTCGGGCAGAAGAAGTGGTTTTTCATGTCTTGGGCGAGAATATTGATCCTCAGTTTAGAAATCTTAAGGTACTTATCGTAAATGAACAGCAGCTGGCCCCAATGTCTTGGGAAGCAGACGATGGATCTCAAATAACGTTCTTTTCTTACGAAAAAACAGTAGAGAATGTTGGTTCCCAATATAACCTCATTTTTACTCTCCAAATAGGAGCCGATGTTTTGCGTCAGTACGATTGGAGTGATGAGCAGATTGAGACCTTTGTGAATTTGCAGCTTTTGTCGCATCTTTCTGTAGCTTTTCAACAAGCCGATGGTACAACCGCTCCAAGGGTTACTGAGGCATTAAAAGAATATGTGGCTCAAGGCAACAGATTCCTTGATTTTGGAAGGAGAGAATAGTGCGCCGCCTTCTTCTCTTGTTCCTTTTTACCTTTTGTTGTCTCGGTGTTTTTTGGGGAAGTGCCCCAGATGTTCAAGCTGCACGTGTCTGTCGTGGCTCTCGGACTTGCTGTTCTCATCAATCTCTCGTTTGTAATCCTGTTGGATGTGATGTCTATTCTGACTCTGGCTGTACTTGTAACAACCAATGTGTTGGTACCACCTACAACGCCCAGTGTGAATGGATTAATGGTTGGTGCACAACCAATAATCCGTATCAGGGAGGAGCCAACTGGGTTTGTCCAACAACGGGTTGTTATGTCCAGGATATCCCCGATGAAGGCGGCGGTGGTGGTGGCAACGAGCAACCTCCCCTCCCTGGCGGTTGGCAAGGGTGTGGCTCTTGTAGCTCGTGTGGACACGATTCTGGTCAGTGTGTAACGAACCCTTCAGGCCAGTGTCTTTGGGATCCAACGTATTGTGGAACGGGGAATGGTGGCGGCGGGGGCGGGCCGCCCCCGCCGCCACCCTGCTATCCTTCTTGTTCGGCACAGTGCGGACAGGGTGATGGTTGCGGTGGCACTTGCGGCAGCAGTGATTTTGGTATTCCAGGGATTCCAACCGTAGCGGCTCCAGCGGCAGGTGTAGACGCTGTGGCAGACCTGCAAAACCGCGTCTCTCTTTCCTGGAATGGTCAGTCTTTAGCCGATCGTTATCGCATTGAGATTTGGCCTACACTCAATCCAACAGGGGTAGATCTTACGAGCCCTGCTGGCTCGCATGTTATTGCGAGTGCGGGAACAACATCCCAGAATAGCCGCCAGCGTGCGTTCGACAACAGTCTTTCCAGCTACTGGGCTAGTCACGAAACAGGTGCCGCGGTGAATGGTGCTGCTTGGGTTGGTCAAGATTTTGGAGCCACTCCTTCTGCCTATCGCCAAATTACCAAGGTTGTTGTGCGACAAAGTGCTAATGCTAACCAGCGCGTAGCCTCGGTTCGGGTTCAGTACTCCGACGACCTCACATCCTGGACAAACGTTGCTACTCAGACGCTCGAAGCAACCAATACCCCTCAGGAATTCTCTTTCCCTGCTTCTGGTTCACATCGTGCTTGGCGCCTTTTGGCCAACGCTCCTCTTTCTGGCAATAATCAGTGGGTTCTTTATGACATAGAAATGATGATCGATGGGCCGGTTACCCCCTCGCAGATTGTCACTTCCAATGGTGCGGCACATAATATGGTGGCTTCCTCTCGTGAGTACACGATTCGTGTTCGAGCGGAGAATATTACTTGTGCCAACCAAATTGGCGACTGGTCCAGCGTGCGCAGCTTCTATGTTTCTTCGCCAGTAACAGGCATGGTTTACCTGGATAGCAACAGCGCCGCCACGATGAACGGCAATCTCTGCACCGGTCCAACCACGGCAGTGAACACCAGCGAAGGTGACGTAACGAGCATGATTCAAGCTATAAGTAGCGGTGATATCAATACAACAACTGCTCGCCGTGCTTTGGCTTTTGACAACAACACGGGAACGTACTGGGGCAGCTCCCAACGCGGCCCAGACGTAAACGGGAATGCTTGGGTTGGTCAGGATTTTGGTGAAGCGAGTGAAAGTGCCAAACATATTCGCAAAATTACTCTTCGTCAAAATACGGATAATCGTTATAACGTTCGTTCCCTGCATGTTGAGTGGTCGGATGATGCCGAAACCTGGCAGCGTCATGAAACCTTGGCGGTGAATAATGATGGTAATCCTCACACCTATGTGATTGATTCGAGTGGTCCTCACCGTTACTGGCGCGTACGTGCCAATGAGGGGCTGGCAGCCGGTCTTTTCTGGGTGGTTCGCGAACTTGAGATGCAAGAGCTCTCTGGTGGTGATGTGGGGCAGCTTACGGTTCTTGGCAGGGACTGGCAGAACTTCTCGGAACAAGCAGTCGTGGATCAATCAGGTGCGTACACGGTTCACTTGCCATACTCGGTGACGGGAACCAACACGGTTTCTTTGGTAATCAATAATGGTCAGTTTATCTGTTCGTGTCCGGCTGGTTGTGTGTATGGTGGCCTGGACAGCCCTCTGGCGGACGTCAACTTCTATGTCACCGACGCGCAGCATCCCTGGTTCCAAGTGCAGGGTGGCGCAGTGATGGCTCATCAGCCGAGTGGTACGGCCATCAAGAACCCGATTCCTACCATTTGTACCGAAGAAGAGGGTTGTAAACCTTACATGATTACGCGTTCTGGCGGCGCCAACACTTCTGGGTATGTTCTCACTGGTGGTGGTGACGTGGATCTGCGTTTTGAGAGTGGTGTGCAGAGTGACATCGTGGACGAAGACGGCGAAAACCGCCTGGCTGTGATAACGAACCGTGCGGCCCAAGAGCGCTACGAGTACTTTACGCGTCTCTACAAATTCCCCGCTAATCCGCAAGACGACTTCCATGATTCTGCGCTCAACGCCCAAAAGCCGTTGGGCACACCGGCCAATTCTGGTGTTCCGGCCTTCTATCACGGTGGCGATCTGGTGATCAACGAATCGTGGCAAGTGAATGATGGCGAGAGCATTGTTATTTTTGTGAACGGTAACCTGGAAATTCGCAATACGATTCGGGTGGCCCAGGGCGGTTTCCTGAGCTTTATTGTGAAGGGAAACATCATCATTGATCCTTCTGTGGGCAACGATGACATTGCCGATAACACGCCAAACGTGGAAGGTATGTTTGTGGCCAATGGCTCGATTCGCCTGCCTGGTGTTGGTGTGGCGCAGGGTGGTGATAAGCGCTTTGTGGGTGCTGGCACCTTTGTAGGCTGGTCTGGCATTGTGATGGAGCGCGACTACGACGATGGTGTTGACCGCCGCCTCCTCAACAACACCAATCCAACCGAGCTCTTTATCTACCGCCCCGACCTGGTTCTGCGCACGCCAGCCCAGATGCGCGCTCCACGCTACCAGTGGAGAGAAGTTGCGCCGTAGTCCCAGCTCTAGCCTGGAAGGATAATCCTGCCAGACTAGAAGTTTAGAGAATGTAAAAAAATGAGATTATCTCTTGCCTGGTAAAACAACAATTGTTACAGGAAACGTTACTATGGTTTAGATACCATTAGTGATAATTTCTCCTCGGAGGATTTTGGTAGACATGCTATCCTTTCCTCTCTTCTTCTTATGAAGAGAATAATTTCGTTATCAGTAAAATAATAGCACCTTGAATGAGTAAAATCCAACTAACATTGAGTATTTGTTGTTTTTTCTCGCACTGATGCGTGTTAAAAGTTATGGCTTCTTTATATTCGTTACTAATATAGAGAAGGTATTCTTTATAGTTGGAAAAGCTTGGCTGGGAGAGGGTGTTTTTATCTGCAGGTAAAATCCATTGTGCGGGTTTTGCCGCAAAAAAGAGAAAGGAAATGCCGGTTACATAGAGTATGATACCAATGGTGTACAGCACCTGACCATAAAGCTCTTGAGGAAAGAAAAGACTATTATTGGTGGTATTACTACTATATAGATACGTTAGTAAAGCAAAACCTGCACCAATAAAAGTGAGCACTCTTGTCTTAATGCCATCATAAATAGCATTTATACGACTATCTCGACGCCTTAGCTCAATGATACTGTTTTCAAGAACGAGGACATCATCATCCTTTTGGTACATTTTGACCTTCGTGTTTTTTTCAGACATTGACGATTAAGGTATCAAGAGGAAAATCATCTGTCTACCGCCAGTTTTTGGCCGCGTTGAGAATATTGAACACGCCGCGCGAGAATTTTGGCGGCATGAGGCGTGTTTTCTCGAGCGCGCTCGTGAGCCATGGAGAGCTTCCTTCGGTAAGCGTATCGAGCTGAGCCAGCGGATTTTCTGTCTGGGCCACAACGGCCAAACCTTGTTTTTCAAAAATGTTTTGGATATTGCGTTCCCATTCGCCCCAGGGGTTGAGAAGCAGGAGGGCACAGCCAGCGCCAACGGCATCATAGGCCATGTCGCCCGAGGGTTTGGTGTAGACGATATCCGCCCAAGGGAACCCGTAGCGAATAAGGAGTTGGTTGGCAGAAACTACGTCATCGGCGGAGAGGATGCGCAGCTTTGCCAGCCTGTCTGAGGTTTTTCCGAGTGCGATGCGATGTTTTTTAGCAATCTGTTCTACCATTTTGGCGTGGTCGAGATTGGTGCCAGCGTAGTACACCACCTGAACGGGTTGATTGCGGCGGCGCAGCCCGGGGATGAGGCCAAGCAGGAGTTGTTCCAGTTCTGCCTTGTTGGTGCCCAGACCGCCTGTGGTGAGCAGCAGACGAATCGGGCGGCGCCGCCAAGACTGCGCGGTTTTGCGATCTTTGGCCGCCAGAACGCGTGGATCAATGGGGGGGCCAGTAACGATAATTTTCTCTGGATCAACCTTTTTTCCTTCTTCTTTGGCAACTTCGAGGAAACTGGCTTTGGTTTCTTCGTCAAAAACGCAGAAGCGCATATTTTTGAGATGCGCGTTGATGACGTAATCGGGGCGGACGTGTGGATCCGTCACCACTTGAACAATATTCTTACCCGTTTGCGCCAGCGTGTTTCCCACCACAATGTGCATGGAGATGATGGGTCGATCGATATTTTCGCTGAGGTAGAAGAGGGGCGGCGTAATGGCGTCGGTAATGGGGAGTTTCTTTTTGCGTCCGTAGCGGTCTAAAATATTTTCCTTGGCCCATTGGAGGATCGGATTGCGCGCCATAAGCCGCCCCACGAGCTGACTGCTCGAGAAACGCCGCCATTCTTCTTTTGTGACGTAGTTGGAAGGATCAACGAGCCAGGCTTTTTTCTCATCCAGCTTTTCCCCCCAGGCGGCGGTCGCTACGCCCAGAGCCATGGAGTAGTGGGCGCGAGAGAAAACCACATCGGGATGGTTGAGATCGTCTTCCAGGTCGTGGTGCTTTTCGAGTTCGTCGCGGAAGCTGGCCGAAACGGTAAAAATGGGGAAACGAGTCTGGGCAAGCAGGTCTCGATCTTCCTCCAAAAGGCGCGCGCTGGTTTCGTTGAAGGGCAGGGATTTCATTTATCTATCGTAGCGTATTTTGGGGAGTGGTGGATAGTCTATAATGATTCTATGATCATCACAAAATCAGAACCTTTTTCACAAGAAGAGATTGAACAATTACGTGAGGTTTTTGAAATTTATATCAAAACAGTAATCGACCTCAAAAATAAGAAATGCAGTGCTGGAATGGATCGGCATTTTGAAGGTGAGCAAATTCTTTTGGCAGAAGGCTCTCTGCAAAGTGATGTTTGGGGTGGTGGTGTGAACCTCGAAACAAAAGAAATTGATTTTAATTCTTTTATCAACATCCGACCAAGAGACAATAATCCGAAAAATGAAATTCTTGACCCTCAAATCCGCAAAGAATATGAGCAACTTTCTCAGTATTTCTTTAAGGAAGTCTTATGAACGAAAAACAAGTTTTATTAGGTTCTTTGTCTCAAGATCTTTACAGAGTTGCTCATTGTATTCAAACGGGATCGACCCGTTCTGCAGAAAGATTTTGGCAGGAAAGCGCGCGATGGATTCAAGATCTGAAGCAACATGATAACCCGAGTTACTTGGATGAAATTTTTTCTTCATTAGAAGAAATTTCATTTGATCCTCAATCTATTGAGCAGGGAGAAAGAATCCTCACCTATGGTGTTATTACGCAGAGCTTGGCAGTGCACGGCAATTTTTAAAGAGAAGATCCTTTCTCATGGGCGTTGGGTATTGGCACTGTCTTTGTTGGCTTTGGCGCTTTACATTCCTCTTCTGCAAAACTTTTTTTGGCAGGACGACTGGTACTTTTTGCACCTGGCTCGGATCGATTCTCCTTGGCAAGTGCTTCAGTTTTTCTCTCCCGTGGTGAATGAAGTTTCCACTCCCATGTACCGGCCACTCACGAGTCAGTTTTTCTTTTGGATCATGTACTCAGTTTTTGGATTGCGCTCATTTTTTTGGTACGGCGTCTCTCTTTTCCTCACAGGCTCTCTTTTTGTAGCCGTTTGGAAATACTTGGAAGCTCTCGGTCTTTCTTGGCGGGCAAGGATGGTGTCTCAGATAGTTTTTGCATTTTCGGTGACACATTTTTATCGCATTTCCTATCTTTCGGCTGTGCAAGAAATCGTCATGGCGCTTTTTGTGGTTCTGGCTCTGTGGGCAAGTTTGAGGAAGGTTTTTTCCTGGAAAGCTTGGGCGCTCTTCTTTTTCCTTGCTTTGCTCAGTAAAGAAACAGCTGTGGTTTTTGCTCCGCTGCTCACTCTCCAAATGCTGTACCGCCGAGAATGGCGCTGGAAAGAATGGTTGGCTTCGGTATTTATGACGCTTGCCTATCTTTGCTTGCGTTTTGGCGTGTATGGGGTTGATCGCGTGGGCGGCGAGCATTACAGTTGGGTTTTTTCACCGTTTGCGATTATTCACACCGGGATTTGGTATCTCGTTTGGTCGCTCGGGTTGCCTGAGTTGACCATCCATTATGTTGGCAGTGGATTCAGACTTTTGCCACATTTTTGGACTGATTTTCCTCAATATAGTGTTCCCATAATTGTTCTGTTTCTGCTCACTGTTGGCGCATTTTCACTGCTGGGACTCTGGCAGTTTGCTAAGCGCTGGAGAGAGAAAACGTGGTGGGAATCATTGCTTTTCTCTGGAGGATTTCTTGTGGTTGCTCTTTTGCCGGTGCTTTTCTTGCCTGAGCACAAGTATCCGCTGGGGCAGACGCTCGGACTGTTGGGGCTAGGAATGTTTCTTGGTAATTTGCTGGAAAAACTTACGCCGCGACTCATTTTTGCCGCGCTGAGCATATATGTTGTGTTCAATGTGGTTTCTGTCGCCTTTGCTTATGAGCGGCACTATTCTATGACTCGATCGCGAATTTCTGAACGTGTCTACAACGCCATTCAGGAAAAAAAAGACTGGCCAGAACCATTTGGAATCTATTTTGTAAATGAAGAACGCATTACGAATGCTCACTGGGGATCGTCCAAACAAATTGATCAAGCAATAAACAGCGAGCACTTTGCTCCCGTCGTTTTTGGGCGCAGCGTTCCGCTGCGCTTTGAAGACACCACGCAGCGCGCCGATCTTTCCAAAGATGTGACTTGGATTGAGTGGGACACAAGGAATTTTATTGATTAGGGGCTGGCTCTTTGCAGAGCCAGCCCAGACCTTATTCTTATTTTAAGGAGCGAGAAGAGTAAACTCCCCTCGTCAGAAGAAACTCATCGCCGCTTGCAATATAACCGGCGCGAGCTAAGATAACCGCCAAAAACAGTTCTTTATGATATCCAGAATAGAATTCTGGAAGGTTAGCATCAACAAAACCGTCCCAAAGAACGGTAAGTTCCGATCCTTTATGAATGGTCAAGACAATTTGTCCTGAGGTAATTCCCACACTGCAGGCCACAATGGCCGCAGCGGAGAACTTTTTCAACAACGGGGCTTGAAACCCGGTAAAATCCTGTAACGGGTAGCCGTTTACTTTGGCCACCCCTTGAATATTATCGCGAATTTTGCCCTCTTGGGCAAAGACGAGACCGTCAATGACCGATACCTGAGCCATCTTTAACACTCCTTATTTTCAAGAACAAGGCCTATATTATATCACAATGAGAGAAATATAAATACTATGAGATGTAGTGGTGCCGGCTGTAGGATTCGAACCTACGTAGGCTGTTGCCAGCAGATTTACAGTCTGCCCCCGTTGGCCACTTGGGTAAACCGGCTCTTTGGCGTCTCCACCAGAAGAGTGAGTAGTATACCAGATGAATTTCCAATCTGGTAGAATACACCCACGCTGTGTCATAGGCCTATGATGTCAACGGTAGCATGAGGGTCTCCAAAACCTTTCGTCTAGGTTCGAATCCTAGTGGGCCTGCAATAAAAGAGTTGGTTCATACCAAGAAGACGTTACAAAATTCACCTAGAGAAATTTCTAGACAACCCACCAGGGTCGAACCGTAGGTTCGCGACGGCGAGCGGAGCGTTAGCCGAGTGCAGAGTAAATCCTAGTGGGCCTGCAAAGAGAAAATATGCTTATTCGCTCACGGCTTCGCTTGGCCGTTGGCCAGGCTGCAGAATGATTCGCTCACAATCATATTTTCTCTCAATAAATGATTTACCATGATCGAACTGTAGGTTCGCGACGGCAAGCGGAGCTTTGCTTTATATAAACATAAACACTTGGTGGATTCTGGTAGGAACATATTTTTTTTATCGTTAAGTAATCAGAAAAATGTTAAAATTTTTTTAGGAGAGATTTATGTTTTTGGCAATACCGGTACTTGTTATAGTTTTTCTTTATATAGGAGGACTTCATCAAAAGATCAAACATTACGAAAACCTCATGGATAAAATGGAAGAGGATTTTGAAGAGGTATCAGGTGTATCAATCTATAAATTCAGAGAGATGAGACGTGGTAATGATTCTTTGAACGACTCATAGTATTTACTTTTTAGACGTTTTTTGCTACAATATGGGAGTTGGTCTCCTGGCTTAACGCGAGGAAGATCGCGCCTGAATTTTACTTTTTTCTTTTCTCATAGTCAGTAAAGGGGTGAATAATGTTGCGCCGACGGGGTTACACTAACAACCCAGCTCTTTCAATTTGGTTTGCGCTGCTCACTTTTGCAGCGGCGATTTTTTCCATTGTCCTCTACCTCTTTTTGAGGCAGACGGAAGTCCCAGTTATGGTAGATTCTCTTGAGTGGGTCCGCGTGATCCACATTCAAGAGTATCGTACAGTACGAGAAGGCTCTTGGATTTTGCCAAGCGGTTCTCGGAATGTCTCCTCCGAGAGACGAGTGCACCACTATGAGCAGGTCTTAGCGGGTTACAACACCCGCACCGAAACTTATACAGTTGGTGGTGAAACCAGAACCCGGACTGTCCGGGATCCCTATTATCGTAGCGAGCCAGTCTACAGAGATTGGTATAAGTACGACATCGATCGGTGGGTTGACTCCCGCCAGGTGAAAACCTCCGCAAAGAACCGCTCCGATCCTTCCCCTTATTGGGGAGAGTTTTCCCTCCGTTGCCAGGCAACCGAGATCGGCTGCGAACGGGTTCGCGGCAGATCAGAGGAGTACATCGTCCTTTTTAAGGACGATGAAGGGAAGACATATTCGTACAAAGATTCCCAGTCAGACTGGGAACAGTACGAATACGCAGGACAGTATATCCTCCGCATCAACGGTCTAGGGATCCAAAACGATCCTCTCCGCCCAGAAGAAAAAAAGTAAAAAATCTAAACGCCTCGTGTTTCATGGGGCGTTTTTTCTATCAAGGCAAAAAACTAGCCGCGTTTTTCTATTTCTCGACGGAAGTCTTGGATTATATACGCTAGTATCCAGTTTATAACGCGTTCACGCTCTTCATCGGTGAAGGTTGCAAGTGGTTGGGCAATATGTTCGGCGTGAAGATGATCTACTTGCAAAGAATCAAGAAGTTCATAGAGCAGGTTTCTCAGTCCGTCTGGGCTGTTTTCTTGAAGGAGATAGAAGTGAATTTTTGGGGAAAAAAGTTTCAAAACATCGAGAGAAACTTTGGCAATCTGATCATCTGTTTTTCTGTGGAGAGCAGATTTTTCGTGGGCAATGTTTTGGTGAAACTGCTCCAAGATCGATTCAATTCCTTTGGGAGCGAGTCCAATGAGGCCGCGATGAGGAGTGTAAAAAATATAACCATGTTCAACGAGGTGCGGAAGAACAATGTCTTCCAGAATAACGGGGTCACTTTTTGTGGAACGAATGAAGTCTTCAAGAGTTATCGCCATCCAACCTCCTTTTTGGAAAGAGGTTTCCAGGAGTGTGCCCATGAGATTATTGGCATCCGCAAAACCAAACCTGAGGTGAACCGACCAAGGATAGTAAGGTAGTTGGAGAGTGACGTGCTCTACGAAGGCGCCCTGGAGAGATTTGGGGAGGAGAGAAATAAAGAATTTTTTGAGGTCAATGAGGAGTGCTTGATGGGCGCGGCGGGCGAGGATCTCGCCCGCCGCGCCCACTGCCACCTCTCGTGGAGAGAGAAGATACGGTTCTTGTTCTTTCCTTTTTTGCATGTGTTCTTATCCTTTGAGGATTCTTTTGCAGATAACCATATACCTGGCGAGTTGAGGACGAATAAGGTATGTCTGAAGATCATATTCAAACGCATGAAGAAACTCATCAGAAATCGGCTCCGTTATATTCCAGTCGTTATGGGCAAACCACTTCTCGAGGATGGTTCCTACAAGCTCATCAATAACAACAGTACCAAAAGTAAGGTGTTCCGACCAAATGATGGGCAAGCCAGTTTCTAAGTTTTGAGAAAGAATTCTCCTGAGGGATTCTGGAAAAAGTTCTCTGGCAGAGGGCCCGTTTCCTCGATGTTCGGGATGTGCTTTCATCCGCAAATTATAGCACCTTGATTCGGGTTGTATTTGCCTATTTTTAAGGGAAACACCATCATTGACAGACACGATTTTTGTACGATACGATGGGTGGTATATATGTTTCGTCGTTCTCGTGCCAAAACTCTCATGCTCGCCATTGGATCGCTCGTGTTCCTTGCCTTTACCGGTGGCGTAACATTTTTGGTTTACACTCGTTATTTTGTTGACGGCGGGCAGAGCACCGAAAGTCGCTCTCGAGCCTCATCTGCCAGTGGTTCGGTGAAGCTCACTCTAGAGACCGACGCCACTACCCGTTATGTGAAGGATACTTTCCCAGTACGTGTCTACCTTGATACTGCCGGAAAAACCATTTCTGGTGTGGCTTTTGGTTTATCTTATGATTCTGGGAGCGCTGCCAATCCTGATTTTGAAGTTTTAGACTCCAATCCGGCTGTCGCTGGCGTTCAGATTGAATCCGATCTGCAATCATTGAATCCTTGTTTTGGAGACACTCCTCAAGTGAACCTTGTTTCTCGTCCTACTATGGCTGGAAACAGAAAAGTTTACATCGATTTTAGTGCTGCCTGTGCCAACGCTGCTGGTTATACCACTCCAGCTACAGGGAAAGTTCTTTTAGCTACGATTTGGATGCGAGCGAATGTTGTGGGAGCAGGGACATTTACCCTAGAACATGATCCAACAAAAGCAATCGCTACTGAGTTATCGACTGGCACAGATGTGTTGCAAACAGTTGCTCCCATTACCTTTAGCATTGCTGCAGACACACAAAAACCCGTTGTTTCTATTACTGAGGGATTAGCTGAAGGTGCCTCCACTGCCAGTGGTCGAATCAAATTTACATTTACTGCTCAAGATATGCCAGAGAGGCCAGCAGACTTGGCTCGACCAGAAGGATACTTGCAGTACAGCTTCTATGTCTCTCCCAATCACACACATACAGCAGCTCAGGTTGCTAACGCCATGGGTGCTCCCAATGCGGCAGGAACCGCTATTACTGCCAATACTTGGTCAAATAGTCCAGAATTGGAGATGGTTCTCACTCATGGTCCAAAGACGCTTTTTGTGAGGACCCGAGATCAAGCAGGAAATATTTCGGACACAGTTTCTCGTAAGTTTACCTTAGACCTTACCCCATTCATTGAGACGGTAACTCCTGGAGCTGGGCCAGAAAATACGGTTGTAACTCTTCGAGGATACAACTTTGGCCCAACAAGAAACGTTGTTCGTATGGGAACAGTTGCGGTTCCTGCCGCCAACTTTACCTCCTGGACGAATGAAGAAATTGTCTTTAGAGTTCCTATCACCGCCAACGGAGACATTACGGTGCAAGCGGCTGGTACGCCTACCTTTAGTGCTCCTAAGCCTTATAAGTTAGAGACTCGTTTGAGTATTGTTTATCTGTACGAAAAGATTGCTTCAGATCGCGGACCTCGTAAAGTGGATGTGTCGGTCTTCAAGGGCACAACGAGTGTCGCTGAACTCAAAGATCAAAACGCAACTTGGAGTGCTACAGATAATGCTTACAAAGTGATTACTGATCCTCTCCCAGATGGCGCTCTTGGAGCTGGTCACACTATCTCTCTCAAAGATGGTTCTCACTTGCGTCGAAAGTTTATCAATCAGAGTATTGTTCGTGGGCGTCTTAATGCCTACACCCGTAAGGCTGCTGCTGATACGCTCAAAGTAGGTGACTTTAATAGTGATAATCGAATTGACATTGTCGATTTTGGTCAAATGATGACTCAGATTAAGGGGCTCACCACGCCAGTTTCCGAATTAAATGCCCGTTTTGATGTGGATGGCGACGGTCAGATTAACTTCCTCGATGTGGCTGCCCTGCTCATGAACTACACCGCTTTGCAAGTGCCTGGAGATACGCAAAATTAAGGAAACTATGAAAATGTTACAAAACTGCCTCATAATAACCTTTTTATTCCTCGGTGCTTTCTTTTTCTCCGTAAAGTCATCTTCGGCCTATGTTCAGGGAGGTCCTGCTTCACTTAAGCTCAACCCAGCAACAGCTACCGCTACAACGGGTCAGAACTTTTCGATGAAGGTTATGTTCACTACAGGAGGTCAAGCAATTTCTGGAGTTGCTGCACGACTGTCTTATACCGTTCCTACTTCACCAGATCTTGAAGTGGTGAGTGTTACCCCAAATGCGTCTCTGGGTTGGTCTTTCCCGGTTCAATCAGCGGCTATTTCTGGTGGAAAAATGAATATTGATCTTATGGGTCTTACCAGTTCTCCAACAGGGTATTCTGGAAGTGGCGACATTGAATTGGCTACTATTACTTTTAGAGCTGCTTCGGCTTTTAGCAATAAGGCCCTTTCTTTTGATCAGTCTCAGAGCCAGATTCTCAAAAAATCAGATGCTTCAGATATTCTCGGGACTCTTGGGAATGCTGTTGTTTCGGCCTCTGGTGGCAGCGTCGCTACGATTACCCCATCACCTTCTCCTACGCCTGCCTCTAATCCCAATAGTGGTAATGATGGTGGTAGTGGAACGACAACTACTACGGGTACAACAGGCACCGGTACGACGGGTACTTCTGGTACAGGAACAACGACAAGCACAGGGACGACAGGGACCACTACAAGTACAACGACCACGAATGTCATTGCTGAATCGGCTGGTGTAGGTGGTGGAAACGTTGTTGATACTCCTCAAACCCAGGCAATGCCTGTGAGTGGTGCTGCCTCTGCGACGATGGCTGTTGCTCTTACCGGTTTAGCTCTTGTTGGCGGTGCGCTCTTTATGCGCTTTAAGCAGTCCTAAATTATTGAGCTTACTGTTGCTTTTTCTTTCTCCACTGAACGAGAGCGAGATAGCTTAAGCAGAGGAAAAGTATTGCCATCAACACGGAAAAAGGAAAGGCAATAAAGCTTTGCTCAAGGACTTTTGGTCCCTCGGCATTATTGCGAATCGTAGTTCTTACTGTGTATGGCCCTATGGCAAAAAGCGGATCGAATCGGAATTCAGCTGGTTGGTAGGAGCGTGGATCATCTTTTCTCTGCTCAGCAGCCGAGATTTCTCGTGAACTTTGAGAAAGAACTCTCTCAGGAAGGGCATCTTGTTCCCAGATGATATTGCCGCGCCAGTCTAGGATGAGAATCGTCATTTCTGGTGAAGCGGCAGTGCGGCTCAAGTTGGTTACTTGTGGTGTAATGAGAATCGATTGCAGACTGTCTATATATCGTGGCACTCCTTGGAGTTTGAGTTCCCAACTAAGCGGAATTCGATCGTCGTTGGTAATACGTACAAGGATATTACTGGCAATTTGACCAGTGATACGGCTGCCACTTTGCGACGGTGTTTGCGCTGTTGCGGGTTGCGTCTGCAAGAGAAGACTGAGATACCAATCTTTTTCTTCTGCAGAGTCTTCTGGCTTTACCGCAAAAATAAGTTGTTGACTGCTGTTGGCAGGGAGCAGAAATGGAGTATCGAGTGAAATATCGGCGTTTTGCAGCTGGGCATAAGGGAAAGTGCTGCTCTCCTGGAGAACAGGAGTGCCCGTTTTGCCATCAGAAACAAAGTCTCGCAGTGTTGCGGTAACAAGAAGGTCCTCTGTTCCCGCATTTTCCACGAGATAGGTTTGTGTGACCAGCTTCCCTGGCTGAAGCGTGAGCTCAACCACAGAAGGGGAGATAGAAAGATCAAAAGGATCGGTCATGTGACCATTGTAGCGAACGATTCCAACAAAAAACAAACAAAAGAGACGTCAAACCAAGAATGACAGCAAAGAGCGAGACGATTTGCGCTATGCTCAACCCGAGTAGCCCTGGAGCTGTTTCTACTCGAAGAAACTCGAGCAAAAATCGGATTGTGCCATAACCTATTAAGTATGTTGCCAAAAAGATCCCATTGCCCGGTTTGAAAGTATTGTGTTGTTTTTGTTTGTTAGCGTGTTTCAGGAGTGAAAAAAGAACGGTTCCAAGAAGAAGGGAGCCAATCGTTTCATAAAGAAACAGGGGATGAAAATGCGTTTGGTTAGAAAACTGTAGCGGGCGGAGATGGGCATCAATCGGAATTCCCCACGGGAGGGTGGTTGGTGGGCCATAGATTTCCTGATTAAAAAAATTTCCCAATCTTCCCAGCGCCTGAGACCAAGGGAGGGCGGCGGCGGCGAGGTCGAGGATGGTGAGGAGCTTCCACGGAGGCTGCCAGAGCCTGTGCCAGGCGAGTAATCCCACGCCGCCGCCCACCAGTCCCCCAAAGAACCCAAGACCGCCGTTCCAAACTGCCACGAACTCAAGAAGGTTAAACCCTCTGGCGTCTGTGGCAAAGTGGTAGAGGCGGGCGCCGATGATGGCGAAAATAAAAATCATCACGGCGCCCGCCCCAATGATTCCTTCAAGTTTTTCTCTCTTGAGGTTCTGTTTTGAGTGCTGTGGTTGTTGCATAAGCCAGCGTTCCACATTCCAAAGTCCAAGGACAAAGCTCAGTCCAAAGAGAAAACCGTAGAGAGAAAATCCCATGAAAATTAGATTTGAATCATTCTTGCGGCTATGAGGAGAACGGCAAAAAGGAGCAGGAAAATAAGATAGCCTATGCTGGCAGCACGAAGAGTGGCGTGTTCGTCGGTGAAGGCGCCAAAATAGATGTCTATGACCTCAATTTCTCCATCGAGAAGAAACATGATCATATCGTAGGCATAAATACTCATTACTCCCCAAATGAGACCAAGCCCTGCCGCCGAGCGAGTAGAGGTGAGGAGGAAGAAAGCCAAGATTGGTAAAAGCGGGATGAGAATACTTTGTTTAAAGGCGCTTTTTTTCACTTTTGCGGAGGGATTGTGCGTTTCTTGTTCGTTTTGTCCGCTAGACTCAAAAGCAGTTGGATGATCAACACCATGAGCTGGAGGGAGCGTTTCGAGTCCACGATCTACAAGCTTCTCAATTCTGGCAAGAATCCAATGTTCGTGAACAAAAAGAAGATGAGCGATGACCCATCCCAAGAAGAAAGCTGCTATGGCGAAGAGTGAATCGAACGGCTTGTCTAGGGTAAAAGAGCGAGCAAAAGCGATAACCAAAGCAAGAAGCGCCGACCAACGAACAAACGGATGATATTTATGAAGATGACTGATCAGCTTCAGGGGAGAGAGGTTTTTGATCATGATTTGATGATACCAGAGGCATGTTCACAACAACACTTGCTGCTGTCCCACGCTTCAAGTGAGCATATCCACCTGCCAAGACAAAAACACCTCCGGCAGCCAAGAGCATAATGAGGTTTTCTGTTGTCCCAGAAACAGGCATTTCCTGGGTCTGAGACACAACCGCGGTCTGGGCAGTTGTAGTTGTTTCTGTTGTGGTCGTCGTGAGGGTCGCTCCAGATCCTGTCACGGTAACAACACCAGTGAGTGCTGCGTTATAGAGAGAGCTGTAGGTGAATGTTCCTTCGTTCATGATAGTGACCTGTTTGCTCATGGAAGGGCCAATATCACCAGTATTGAAGCCTGAAGCCACGGAAGTTTTGGCACTTTGGGTGGCGGTTGTATTGTTGATGAAGGTAATAGAATCACCGACGGCAACGGTAAGGGTCCCCGGGACAAACTGTGTCTGAGTGATCGTTACGGTATAGCTTGCCGCCCGAACCGAGCTGCTAGCAAGGAAACCAAGTCCAACAATAACAAAGAAGGAAAAAACAAAACGCCACAATTGAGCAACAATGCGCATTGCTCTATCCTAGAGGTTTTTTGCATTGTCTACAACCCAAATAAAGCGCAAAACTACGCTTTTTTTTCATCCTCGAGCTGTTTGAGCTTCCAGAGGAAAAGAGCAACTTTATTCTTGGCATTCGCATCTTTTACAAAAGACTCGGCTCTCTCGAGTAGCCCTCGCGGTTTGGTCTTTACCAGGCGCATACACATACTAATAGTTTTACGATCCTCAGCATTGGAGCCATTCAGAGCCATGGCAAGTCTATAAGCATAATCCTGAAACTCCTGGGAAATATACTTTCCACTCTGGGAGATCTGGTACTTTTGCAACAGGTCTTGCAATGATTGTGCACTCATAGTTCTTGAGGAAGCACTTTACTAAATCGAAAGAGAAGACTCAAGATGCCTGCAAGGAAAAAGGAGAAAAAGAGTATTTCCCAGAAAAATGGACTAAAAAGAGCAAGAAGGGCTATTCCATAGCCAAAAATAAGTGTGCAAATAACAATCGCCTCATAGTGAAAGAACGCCAAGAAAACGGATTTCTTTCTGGCTTTCCAAATATAACTTGCCTGGAAAAAAGTGTCATATACTCCGCCGAGAATCCGATCGGCCGACTCAGCCACAATAAGTGCTAAAGGTGTGCTGGCAAAAAAGAGTCTTGGAAGCCAGAGAAGAGAAAGAAAGAATCCACTGATTCGAGCAATAAGATTGTTTTGGCGGCCGGTGTCGAAGGCTCGTCCAGAAACATACGCGAGGAGAAGTGCTATCAGGCTGGCTGCGAGCAAAATATAGGCTGCCGCGTGCATGCTCGAAAGTTCGAGTGCCAAGAAGAGCGGCCAAAAAATGCCAATACCCACTCGTTCCCAGGAGATACCAGCCACGCTAAGAGAAAGCCGCTTGGATTCTGGTTCCTGCCGTAAAAACTGGAGAAAGACTTCCCAGTTCCACGATTGTTTTGTTTTCCGATTTGGCAGTTCGAGTGTACAAATGGCAGCCAAAATACAACCCACGGCCGCGCCAAGGAAAACAGCCGGAAATCCTGCTGCGCTTGCAAGAAGTGCCCCAAGAAGCGGAGCCACAAGCGTAGATATTCGTGTTACAAATTCTTGTGTGCCCAGTTCTTTGCCGAGCTTTTGTAGATGGGCCTCGCTCGAGAAAAAAAGATGATATCCCAACCAAAAGAACAAAAGTGCCGGTGCTCTCAAGAAAGGAAGAAGAAAAAGAAGCTGAGGCCACTCCGGAACGAGGGAAAAAAGACTAAAGTACAGTATGTGGAAGAAAAGTCCCACAAAAAGCGTATGCGCCAGACCAATTTTAGCAATTATTCTTGAGAAGGGTTGTAAAAGGAGAGCATACAGCAGACGAGTAAAAAGATAAAAAGTGAGAACAGTAACCATTCCCCTTTGGAATGCATTGAGCGGCAGCGAGGAAAAGAATGGGAGCAAACCGCTCCATTCATAGAGAGCTACTGGGCCAGCGATGAGAAGGAGAGCATCAGAAAAACGGAAAAAACTTCCCATTGCCCAGAACCAGCGCAGTTTTTGGGGGAGAAAATCGGAGCGCAAAAGGGTGATTGTGGATGCTCGCAAAGCCATACTTTAGCCAAGAACTGTGTAGCGTATTTCTTCGGCTAGGGTATGAAGTGCCTCGTGCAGCGCCTGCAACTCTTGTGGAGGGAAGTTCTGCAGAACGTAGGCCTGGCCTGGAAGGGACCGATCTCCAGCGCGCCCGTCTACACCCAGACGGGCAATCCAGAATTTTTCACTATGAAGATGAGATCGAACGCTATTCACACCATTATGGGCTTTTGGCCCAGACTGGTACTGCAGTTTGTATTTCCCCACAGGAAGATCAAGGTCGTCGTGTAGGACCACGATATTGCGATACTCAAGATTTTCTTCGCGTGGATCTTGATGCAAGAACCAACGTGCCGCAGCCGCCGCAGCCAGACCAGAATCATTCATAAAGGTGTTTGGCTTGAGGAAAAAGCAGTCTTTGCCGTCATGATTGAGCTTGGCAACTTCGCTCTGTAATTTTTTTTCTGTTTTCCAGCGGGTGGGAACGGAGGGATTTTCCCATTCCTTAATGAGAGCATCGAGCGCCAACCAACCAGCATTGTGGCGGGTTCGTTCGTAGTTTTGTCCAGGATTCCCTAGGCCGAGGAAAAGGTACGGATTCATGATTCCTTTGCGGATTTTTTGTGGATAGCTTCATATGTTTCCAAAAAGAGTGGTAAGAGTGGCTCGATACGATACTTCTCTGCCTGAGAAAAAGACTGTAAGCGCATTTGAGAGAGATCATTTTTGCACGCTTGCGCAACGGCTTTGGTTGCTTGGCGGACAGTTTTTTCCTCATCGGCGGTATCTGAGAGCGCGAATCCAGCAGTCCCAATAATCTCTTTGGTTGCCTTGGAGGCTGTTGCCACAACGGGGAGGCCATGGGCCATAGCCTCGAGAGTGACAAGCCCCTGAGTTTCGTAACGGCTCAAGAAAACAAAGAGGTCTCCGTTCTGGTAGAAGCGTTTTTGGATGAGCTCATGGTGAGGAATTTGTCCGTGCCAGCGAATCTTTGCATTAATGCCAAGGTCAAAACTGAGGTCAAAAAGGTCATTCCGGGCTAAACCGTCGCCAACAATATCAAGCGAAAGTTGCGGATGACTTTTCTGGAGTCGAGCAAGGGTGTGGAGCACAAGATGAATACGCTTCTCCGGGCTGAGACGTCCAACATAGAGCAGGCGTTCAATATTGGTCTTACCATTTTTGGGTTTATCGAACGTATGGTTATCGAGCATGTTGGGGCAAACAGCAATTGGCCCGCGAATACCGTGCTTTTGAAGATCTCTGGCCACATAGTTGCTCGGGGCGATAATGCCGTCGAACATTGCGCAGAACAGTTTATTGAAGCGCCAACCACCTTTTTGAATAATTTGCGCGATGCGGTCATTTTTAATGCCAATCACTTTTACTGCATCGGCATCGGTGTAGTAGGTGTGAAAGGTGAAAACAACGGGCACATTAAGTCTTTTTCCAATGAGGAGCCCTTCAATACCTAGGCTAAATGGTGTGTGGACGTGAATCACGTCGGGCTCAAACTTGCGAATTTTTGCTAGAGAAAGAGGTAATCCCGTGGCAATACGAAAATCTGGGTAGATGCGCGCATCAAAGGAGCGCACAAAATTGGTGGTGATGTTGGGGTGCAGGAGCGTGGGGTCAAACGGCTTCCAGGGTTTGGGCGCCTGAATAAAAACTTCGTGGCCAGCCTGAGCCAGGGCGTTGGCAAGCGTCGTGATAGAAACAGCCACACCGTTTGTAGACGGAAAAAAAGTGTCGGTATACATTGCGATACGCATAGCTGGGCTATTTTCGCACATATTTAGGAAGAAACGTATAATAGGGCTATGCGTTTTGAGAATATCCGGCAGCAATTTCCTCTTTTGTCTCGACAAGTGAACGGGAAACCGTTGGTGTATCTGGATAATGCCGCCACAACACAGAAGCCTCAAGTGGTTCTCGATGCGCTTCTTGATTACTACTGTCACCACAATGCGAATGTCCATCGAGGTATTCATACCCTTGGTGACGAAAGTACCAAGATCTATCATGAGTCTCGTGAGAAAATTGCGAGCTTTTTTGGAGCGCAGGCTGAAGAATTTGTTGCGATGCGTAACACCACTGAGGCAGTGAATATCTTGGCGCAGCTTTGGAAGGAGCAGGCGCGTGCGGGGGATGTGGTGGTGATCTCACCTTTGGAGCATCATAGTCACCTTGTTCCTTGGCAACGACTTGCGCGCGCCGCCCGAGCCGATCTCTACATTTTGCCTCTGGAGGACAACGGTTGCATTCATTGGGAACGGGCAAAGCACGAGCTGCAGCCGCTCGCTCAAAAAATCCGTTTGGTAGCACTGACGCATATTTCCAATACTCTTGGCACGGTGAACGACCCAACCATTCTGGTTGACTGGCTCAAGGAATGGGGAGTGCGTGAGAATGTTCGATTTTCTCTGGATTGTGCGCAAAGTGCCGGGCGCTTGCCGCTCGATTTTCGCCGTCTTGGCGTGGATGCCATCGTTTTTTCTGGCCATAAACTCTACGGACCCATGGGCATTGGTGGACTCATTATGAGGAAAGAGGAGCTTTCCCGTTTGGAACCTGTTTTGTGGGGTGGCGGCATGATTCACAGTGTTTCCTTCCAAGAATCCACGGCAGCCGAAGAGCTTGAGGATCGTTTTGCCGCGGGAACACCAGATGTGGCTAGTCTCTTTGGTTTGGCGCGCGCGCTGGATTGGCTGTCGGGGTTGGGAATGCCACAGGTTCGTGATCACGATGCCGATCTTGTGGCCTACGCCTACGAGAAATTACGATCCCTGCCTGGAATTGAGGTTGTGGGGCCCGCGCCGCGCGATGCGCGCGGCGCGATACAACGCCTCGGCTCTGTGGCCTTTCTCGTTGAGGGTGTTCACGCTCATGATGTGGCTCAGATTTTGGATCGCTATGGGGTGGCGGTTCGGTCTGGTCATCACTGTACGATGCCGCTTCACACACAAGAGAAATGGATTGCCACGGTTCGCGCCAGTTTTGCGGTTTATAGCACTGAGGATGATGTAGACGCGTTCGTTTACGGACTGCAACAGCTCAAGAAAACCTTTTCCGCTTAGGCTTTTTATGGAAGATCTCTACTTGGAACATATTCTGGATCACTTTTCGCACCCTCGCAACAAAGAACCGTTCGAGCAGTTTTCTGCGCAGGCGCCCACTTGCACGCTTCATAATCATGGTTGTGGCGATCATATAGTGGTGAGCGCCGAGAGAGATACCAGTGGACGCATTTCCCTGATTCGTTGGGATGGAAATGGCTGTGCTATCAGCCAGGCCAGCGCCAGTATTCTGTCTGATTTTTTGCCAGGAAAATCCGTTGAAGAAGTGTTGGGCTGGGGGAAAAAAGAAGTGGAAGAACAGATCGGAGTGGCATTGTCTCTCACTCGAGAGAAGTGCGGATTGCTTTTTTTACGTGCATTGCAACGTTTTTTTCGTGAAAACGCCTAGAGTTTTGGGCCATGGTAGAGCGAATAAGCGCACTTGGCAATGTGGCCATATTCTTGTGCGCGGGTAATAACCCCACCAGTAACGACGCCAATCATGCCTTCACTGTGTTTGATATCGTGCTTCCCCGTGATTTCGTCCATTGCTGGTCCCATTTCTTGTCCGTCTCGGAGCGCCTCGACCAGAACGGAAGGCAGAGGAAAACGACCGCCGTTGGCGATGCTTTTTTTTCCTTGTCGATCAATAAGGGCAATCCAGATAGTTGAGTACAAAGTGTTCTCTATCTCCATAACGCCACCTTCGAGACCAAAAGCGAGATCCGCATCTGGAAGGGATTGGAGTGCGTGGCGCGCGCCACGCCTCGTCTCTTCATCAGAAAAAGGTTGGTCAGAAACGCTGCTTTCTGCGGCAAAGGTTAAGAACTCGACAGGACCAATCAGCCCCAGTTTGGTATGCACCTCTTCTACCGCCAAACGAATGGCTTCGAGCTTAACCGGATTGGTTGATCCAACAGCAATAATCATGAGTTCTGGCCAGAGGGTAGCGGACGCATGGTGGGGAAGAGAATAACGTCGCGGATCTTAGTTTGGTTGGTGAGAAGCATAACCATGCGATCAATTCCCAAGCCCAGGCCGCCCGTGGGGGGCATGCCGTATTCCAGCGCTTCCAAGAAATCTTCGTCAAGAGGGTGCGCCTCGGGATCATCCGCACGCTCCTCTTCCCAAAACTGACGCTGCAAAACTGGATCATTCAGCTCGGTGTAGGCATTACCCACTTCCCAGCCATTAATGTACGGCTCAAAACGTTCAATAAGCGTGGCATCTTGGCGGTGCGGCTTGCAAAGTGAGGTTGTTTCTCGGGGCATGTCGGTGACAAAAGTTGGCTGAATCAGTTTTTCTTCCACTGGCTCAAAGAGCTTGGCAACGGCCAGTCCGCGAATCCACTCACCCTCATACTTGAGTTTGTGCTGGAAAAGAGCAGCGCGCAGTTCATCGTCCGAGAGCGAATCCACATCGATTCCCAGATACTCGCGAATCCCTTCTTTCATTGGCAGTCTTCTCCATCGTTTGCTAAAATCGAGGGTCACTCCTTGGAATTCCACCTGAGCGGTTCCGTGTACCGCCAACGCCGCATTGCGGTACATTTCTTCGGTGAGATCCATCATATCGTTGTAATCAAGATAGGCGCCGTAACACTCCATCATCGTAAACTCTGGGTTGTGCGTGCGATCTACACCCTCGTTACGGAAGTTGTGATCAATTTCGTAGACGCGATCAAATCCGCCCACAATGAGTCGCTTGAGATAGAGTTCATCAGAAATTTTGAGGTACTGAGGAATATCCCAGGCATTGATGTGTGTGATAAACGGACGAGCATTGGCGCCACCATAGAGAGGCTGGAGCGTGGGTGTTTCTACTTCCAAAAATCCTGATTCATCAAGCGTTTTTCTGATGCTAGAAATAATGGCACTACGTTGTCGGAAGACGGTTTTTACATCTTCATTCATGTTGAGATCTACATAGCGGCGGCGATAGCGCTCTTCTTCATCCGAGAAACCATACCAATTGTCTGGCAGGGGGCGCAGTGCCTTGGCGAGCATCGTAAAGTTTTTCACCAAAACGGACGGCTCGTTGGCTCTGGTTAGGAATCGTTCTCCCTCAACACGCAGAAAATCGCCCGTGTGGAAGTCATCGATCTGTTCAAAGGCGGCGGCCACGTCTGACTTCAAAACCACTTGGATTTTTCCCGTATCATCCACGATATCCACAAAACGAATTTTCCCGTGGCCGCGCATGGCACGAATCCGTCCCGCAACTTCTACCGTTTCTCCATCTGGCAGAGCCAGGGCTTGGGCATTGGTGTGTCGCTTATGTCCATCCTGTGGGTACACTGACTCACCGCGAGTCAGGCGGTTGGTACGGACGGTTTGTCGAGATGCCATCATCTCGTCTAAGCGTGTTGCCATATGGGTTCTGATTGTAGCATCAATTGACAAACCCAGGAGAGCCGCGTAACCTGTAATTTTGATGAACGGGATCTGTTGGGGCAAATTAGATGCCCTTTTTTTCGGCAAAAAAGTACAAACTGAGGAATCAGAACGGCGATGAGCCGTTTTTTTTTTGCCAATTTGGCAAGCGCAAGGCAAAAGGGATTAAAGGAGGAAGATGTCAAGAAAAAGGCGCGGTGAGTTTAGCGACTATATAAGGAGCGCCGCCCTGGAGAGGAGTGGTTTTTGTTGTGAGGCCTGTCAATCACGCCACCGTTTGGAGGTTCATCACATTATTTATATTGGTAGTGTAGTGGGAAAAACGCTTCCACATGCGCTTTTATCTTCTCTGGCAAACACAAGGATCCTTTGCCACCCCTGCCATAAGAGGCACCATCATACCTACCAACAGCCGCCAGAAGAGGATGTGCAAACAGTGCTCTCGAGGGCGCCACGGCTTGTTTCCATGATTTAGGAACGATTCCGGAGGCATATTACCTCAAGAGGAATCGACCCGGGTCGATTCCTCTTGAGGCGGCGCCTGCCCGGAATCGTTCCCTTCTGGAGCTTGCAGGTTTCCCCCAAGTGCGTATTGGTGACCAGATGATCTGGGTTATACTTCTTGCATGTCGTTTGCCACGTACTCTGCCAAGCTCACCACTCGTCGCGACTTTAATGAGAAGTTTTTTGAGTTGCATTTTGAGCTGATCACACCAAATAGGATTGAGTTCTTAGCGGGACAGTATGTTTTGCTTAATGTGCCAGGGGAGGCAAAGAAGAAAAGTTACTCCCTTTCGTCTTCGCCGCAAATGACGCATGCTATCGAGTTGCTTATCGATTGTTCGCCTGATGGGCCGGGAAGTCGATACCTCAAGGAGTTAGCCATTGGAGAAGAGATTACGTTTATGGCGCCTTTTGGGCGTTTTGTTTTGCCAGAAAAAAATTCCCCTCAGGAGCAGCAAGAAAAATCGCTTTCTTTGGTGGCAACAGGGTCGGGTATAGCACCCATGAAAAGTTTCCTCGAGGAGCTTTTGTATCACCGTGGCGACCAGCGCGCGATCACGCTCTATTGGGGCATGCGCTATGCCCATGAGCAGTTTTGGTTTGAGGAGTTTGCGCAGATGCAGCAGACGCATCACAATTTTCGCTTTCATCCTGTTTTGTCTCAGGCTCCAGATGAGTGGTCTTTGTGCCGCGGACGTGTGACCGATTGTCTACTCGTGCACAACCAGCTTCCAGAGGCGGGATACTATCTCTGCGGGAGTAGTGCTATGATCAACGATGTAACGGCGCTCCTGCAGAAGCAAGGTGTGGCTGCGAGTTTTATTCATCACGAAAGATTTAACTAGGAAAGGGACGCTCTCATGAACACATTTTCCGATACACCCAACGATGATATTCAAACAGTAGAAACCTCGATGCCTGGGAAGTACCGAGTGAAAGTGATTCGCAGTAAGTGTATTGCGGCTGGGAGTTGCATCGCTATTGCGCCCAAGGTTTTTGAGTTTGACGATCAAAGTATTGCCAAAGTTATTTCGCAAGACGAGCTTGATGATATTAAGCTGCTGGCGGCCCAGAGCTGCCCTACCATGGCAATTATTGTTGAAGATATCCAGACTGGCCAACAAATCTGGCCAGAAGTCTAGAAGAATCGTGTAGAGAATCAAAAGGAAAAACAGAAAGAACGTATGCAGAACCTCAAACTCCTTTTCGCCGTTATTGGTGGCACCCTTTTGTTGGTGCTTGGTGCCAGTTGGTTTTTTTCTTGGCAAACACAGAGTGCCATGGAAAAAGCTCAGCAGGTAGTTGAAGAAGGCAAGTTGGTTCCTGTAGATGCTCATATTCGTGGCACGGCTGGGACTTCTGGGGCCTCGGAGAGTGCGCAGTTTACGATTGTGGAGTTCTCGGATTTCCAGTGTCCAGCGTGTAAGGCCATGCATTCGCCGCTCACCACGCTCTTGGCCCAACATGCCGATCGTGTTCGACTTGTCTATCGTCATTTTCCTCTCAATTCTATTCATAAAAATGCCTATGCAGCCGCCAAAGCTTCTGAAGCCGCCGGCGATGACAAATTCTGGGAGATGCATGACCGCCTTTTTGCCACGCAAGAAGAGTGGGCTGGTTTGGGTGACCCAACCGAGTTTTTTGTAGAGCTCGCCACAGGAATTGGCTTGGATGAGGCAACTTTCCGTGAGCACTTCAAGAGTGAAGAGGTGGCCTTTAAGGTGAATCGTGATCAGCAACTGGCAGCCGAGCTTGGTGTTGCGGCTACCCCCACTTTCTACCTGAATGGTCAGAAGATGGATCTGGTGCAGATTCAGCAAGTGCTTGCCCAAGCCGCTGCTGCCCAGACAGGTTCTCAGGCTGACGCCCAGGCAGAATAAAAATTCCCTCTTGCACTCGGGAGTGACCTCAAGTACCTTGAGTAGTGAACCCCTTTCTTGGGGGAAAAACAAAGAAAAGGAAGGGGAAAAATGGCTTTT
>CAYWTN010000003.1:65800-101893 GCA_964460975.1 uncultured Pseudomonadales bacterium | reverse complement strand
TCCGGCAGCGCTATGAACTTAGAGACTTTTTGTCTAAAGAAAGGGGTGCTTGACAAGTACGAAAATGTAATGAAGAAAAGTAATGATAGATACCATCGTGCTAACACTTAACTATCCAGACTTTGCGCTAACCAAGCCTGAAAAGTTTGACCCTGATGCCAGACTTCTGCTTGCTTACAGAGGCGCAAGGATGAAGGCTATTTATGACCCTCGGCAAGACACCGATGCCCATGAGTATTTTCCAAGACTAACGATGTACAACCGCATTATTGAAGGCGGACGTAGTATCACTTTAAGTGTTGAGTTCTCTGCTCCCGCCTTACTGTTTGGCAATAATTTTCAGGAAGTGGTCGAAGCAGATTTTCCTCGCGTTCTTACTGTCCTAGAAAACAAATTGCTGCGGTTGGGGGTAGTTGTTGCTAAGGAACACTTAGCCACTGCTAAAGTGTCCAAAATACACTACGGCAAAAACTTTGTTTTCACAGACTACACAACGCCATACATCTTTATCCAAGAAATTGCTCA
Source organism: uncultured Pseudomonadales bacterium (assembly GCA_964460975.1). Taxonomy (GTDB): domain Bacteria; phylum Patescibacteriota; class Microgenomatia; order UBA1400; family UBA1396; genus CAYWTN01. The sequence goes on along the minus strand of CAYWTN010000003.1, from coordinate 101,368 downwards.
AGCCAACATCAATAAGCAGCTCGATGCTGACAAAGCTGGTTATCGAAATGAGGGGCATAGCCTCAAGTACCAAAATAATACCTTTGCTCTCATCTTCTACGACAAGATGAAAGACTTAGATAAAGCCAGAGTTAGCCGTCATAAAAGCGTGGAAGTTACTCCACTGCCAAATGGCGAGCTCCAGACTTGGTTAAAGCGGCGGTCAGGAACCAACCCATTGGAAGTGCTACGCATGGAAGTACAGTTCAATAAACGAACACGCATAAAAACAGAGATGAAAAAACTTGGTTTTAAGATTGAGCCGACTTTCCAAGCATTATTTTCTCAAGGCATATCTCAGACAGTATGTCGCTCTTATTTACTTGAAATTAGAGATGCCATCATCTTGTCCAAGGTTGACAGTCAGGATACTCCAGTACAGCAGTTCATGGCGTTGCAAAAGGCAAACCCACACGTTAAGCCCCAAATATTGCTAGAGTATCTAGGCTTTATGAGACTGGCTGAGACTACAGACCTGCGGACTGCCAGGATGTTAGTGGCTGGTAATAGTTCCGCTAAATGGCAAGCGGCAAAAAATCGGTATGCTCTACTTTCAACGGCGCGAACGCCATTACAAATTAACAGACTAATACAGGCAGTTGAGGAGTTCATACCAATCACAACTCTTGACTTTGAAGGATTAAATTAGATAATAAACAATATCAATGATAAATAAAGATAATAATGACTGACCAATTTTACACACTCCAAGAGGTTGCAGACTTACTCAAGGTAAAGTACCTTACTGTTTTTCGTTGGACAAAAAATGGCAAGTTGCCCGCTTACAAGTTTGGCAAGCAGTACAGGGTCAGCAGTGAAACACTACAGGAGTTTATTGATGCGGCAAAGATTGGAGATAAAAAAGGAAGGAAAGCAGTATGAAGGCTGTTATCCTCGCGCGCGTTTCCACTAAAAGACAGGAAGAAGAAGGACTTTCTCTAAAGGAAATCCAGTTGCCTACTTTAAGACAGTATGCTCAAGACAGAGGTTTTGAGGTGGCTGAAAAAGATGAGTTTGTGTTCCAAGAGAGTGCTGATGCAAAAATCAGAAAAAGATTTGATGAGATGATTGCCTATGTTCGAGGGCATAAGGATATAAAAGCTATCATCACGTTTCGCGTTGACCGTATTACTCGTAACTACCGCGATGCTGTGTCGCTTGATGAACTCAGATTAAACCATGACAAGGAAATCCATTTTGTAAATGACCGACTAATTATCAACAAGGACTCTACTGGTCGAGAAATCCAGGACTGGGACTTGAAAGTGTTTTTAGCCAAGCAGACTATTAACCGACTGAAAGACGATGAGCGTATTTCTCGCGCACGAAAACTGGAAAATGGTGAACTTCCTGGCGGTGCTCCTTTTGGATATGTCAACATTACTCGAGCTGACAAAAAGAAGTGGGTCGTTCCCGATGAGTTTAAGTCACAAATCGTAAAGGCTGTATTTGATTGGTACGTCAGCGGCAATTACTCAATACTGGAAGTCTCCCAAAAGCTCAAAAGGGACTATGATATCAAAAAAGGCAAAAGTGCGGTTCATTTCATATTATGCAATCCTTTTTATGTAGGGATTATCGTCAACAACGGACGAGAGTACCCACACCGTTATGAGCAAATCGTTACTAGAGAAGTCTTTGACAAAGCACAAGCCCTTATGAACAATCGTAATGCCCGAAAACAGCCATTTAAGTATGCAGGCAATGAGTTTGCCTATCGAGGGCTAATTACTTGCGCGGAGTGCGGTTGTCGTATTACTCCAGAACTCAAAAAGCGAAAATTGGAGGGTGGCGGATATAACAATCACATTTACTACCACTGCACAAACTATCATCGAACACATGACAAGGTACGCAATATCAAGGAGTCTACATTAGATGAGCAATTTGCTTGGTTGTTTGAACACCTGGAAATACCACAGGACAAGCTCGATGAACTGACTACCTCACTGAGAGAGTCCCATCAGGATAAAAACCATTTTATTGAACAGGAACTCACTCACTATAATGGTGAACTCAAACGGCAGCGGACACGCGTTGCTACAGCCTATGAGGATAGGTTGGATGGGAGTATTACTATGGAGAAGTTCACTGAAATACAGAAAAAAGCCGAGGCTAAAGAAGCTGAACTCAAAGAAAAGATTGCCAACATTGAAAAGGCTAATCGAGAGTACTACCTAACGACTTCACGCCTGGTAGAGATTGGCTCACGCTCTGCCGATATCTTCTCGCGTTCTAAACCACACGAAAAAAGGGCTTTGTTAAATCTCGTACTTCAGAACGCAACTTTAGAGGGTGAAAAAGTGCGATATACGGTTAAATTTCCGTTTTCTATTGTTCTAAAATACGCACCGAGTTCAAATTGGCTCCCCCGCGTGGATTCGAACCACGAACCTTGAAGTTAACAGCTTCCTGCTCTGCCATTGAGCTACAGGGGATCGGTGTAGGGCTATTGTATCATTCACTTGAGAAAATGCGAACAACTTTTTCCGCTAGAAAACGCTTCTGTTCGCCGACTCCGTGACTGTTCTACTCCAAGAAATCTTGCAGTTTCTTGCGCAGTGATGGGTGTTTGAGTTTGCGCAGCGCTTTGGCTTCGATCTGACGGATACGTTCACGAGTAACACCAAACTTCTTGCCCACTTCTTCCAGGGTCATAGGTCGGCTGGAGTTGAGTCCAAAACGCATGCGGATCACGCGAGCTTCACGATCCGTGAGCGTGCCCAGAACTTTTTCAATATCTTCTTTGAGCATGCGGTTAGCGGTCGCATCGTAGGGAGTAACTTGGCTTTCGTCGGCAATGAAGTCGCCCAAGTAGGAATCACCATCATCGCCAATCGGTGTTTCGAGGGAAGTCGTTTTTTGAGAAATTTTGAGGATTTCGCGGACCTTTTCGGCGTCGATCTCCATGACCTCAGCAATTTCTTCGGCGGCTGGTTCACGACCAAGATCCTGCATGAGCTTGCGAGAAACACGCATCAGTTTGTTGATCGTCTCCACCATGTGCACGGGGATGCGAATCGTACGCGCTTGGTCGGCAATGGCACGAGTGATCGCCTGACGAATCCACCAAGTGGCATACGTAGAAAACTTGAACCCTTTGCGCCAACTGTATTTCTCAACCGCACGAATGAGACCCTTGTTTCCTTCTTGGATGAGATCCAGAAACGTCATGCCACGGCCAATATATTTTTTGGCAATAGAAACCACGAGACGAAGGTTGGCATCAATAAGGTGCTGCTTGGCCTCGGCAATGCCGGCTTCATTTTGCTGGGCGGTGTCGATTTCTTCTGTGCGCGTGAGCAGCGGAATACGACCAATCTCCTTGAGGTACATGCGAACCGGATCAGAAACGCTGGCGCTTTCCAGCGAGGCCAACATTTCCAGCTCTTGCTCCATTTCTGAGAGCTCAATTTCGTCCTCATTTTTCTTGGGTGCCGAAACACTTTCGAAGACATCAATGCCCTCGCGGGAAAGCTGATCATAGAATGTATCGAGTTCTGGAATGTGCTTTTCTGGCTCACTGACCAGCTCGAGAACATCCTCTTGCGCAATAAATCCCTGTGTTTGGGCTTTTTTGAGCAATTGAGCAATGGCAGCAGAAAGAGGAATTTTAGACATAGGCGTGAAATTTTTGTATACCTTTTGTGTTCGATGTGAAGATCTGTACAATTATAGCCATTTTCTCTTGGGAAGCAAGCGAGGGTTTTGTGTTCTGCTTATAGCACGCGGGCGGAACGCAGTTGTGTCTCAATGGTATTTTTTTGTGTTTCGAGTTCCTGTACGCGCTGTTGCTGTTCGGGAGTAAGTGGGGATTTCTCTGCAGCCTCACTCAGTTGCGTGAGCTCGTTGAGAACGGTGTCGTACTCAAGCGAAAGCTTTTCGCGCCGATTTTTGAGCCAGCGCTCTTCGAGGACAAGGAACGTCTTCTGGAGATTTTCTTCGTACTCGTTGCCATCAATCAGGAGTTCTCGCAGATAGAGATCGCTGGCTCGCCCTTGCAGTTCGGCTGGTAGGCGCGCTGAAAACGACTTGAGAAGAAAGCGATCATGCTCCTGCCACCAGTTTTGGTAGGCCTCAATGAGGCGGCGTAGGCCGCGGTCGGAGAACATTTCTGATGATATTTTGGTACGAACATTTTGTGGTGGCTGCTCCATATTAAGGAGGAGCTGGACAAAAAATTCTTCGGTGACATCGGTTTCGGCGGGTGGCGGCGGCTCATTGGATTCTTCTCGTTGCAGGGTGCCGCCGCCCCCCAACGCCTGCTTCTGGGAACGCTGCTGCAGACTACTCCACTGCTCTTCCAAAATTCCTTCGCTCACATCCAATCTTTCAGCGAGCTGGCGCAAATAAAAACTCCGCTCCACCGCATGTTCAACACGAAGCAAAAGTTGCAGCAGACTGTTGGTGACCGTTTTTTGCCCCTCAGCGGTGCCAATGTCATGGGTACGAATGAGCGCTTCCATAACATACTCAAACGCGCTCACATGTTTATCGATTGTTTCTCGCCAGGCAGTAGGATTATTTTTAGCGAGTTCATCAGGGTCTTTTCCGCCTTCCAGAGGAATGACGCGCAAAGAAAGTGGGAACGGTTGTACGAGCTCAATGGCACGCATCGTGGCTGCTACTCCTGCTTTATCAGCATCCAGTGCCAGATAGATGGTTTTGGCCGTTCGAGCGAGAATTCTTATTTGCTCAACCGTAAGGGCCGAACCCTTCACCGCCACAATATTTTTGACATGTGCCTGAACAGAAGAGAGCATGTCAAACTCCCCTTCCACAATAATGACGGAAGTTTTTTCGCGGATGGCTTCCAGGTTTTGGCTATAACCATAGAGCAGATATCGCTTGTGATACACCGGTGTTTCTGGAGTGTTCACATACTTTGCTTCTTTTGCCTCCGCTTCCAGAACGCGGCCAGAGAACCCCACGACTCGACCGCGATGATCATGAAGAGGAAACATGAGTCGACTACGGAAGCGATCATAGATCTTGCCCCCTTGCCCTTGTATAACGAGTCCCGTAGCTAAAACGTCATCACGTTTGTATTTCTTTTTTTTGGTGAGATAGGAAAAAAGGTTGTCCCAGCCTTCTGGCGCAAAACCAAGGCCAAAAGTTCTCACCGTTTTATTGCTCGCTTGGCGCTTGGCCAGATACTCTCGTCCAGGTTGCCCAGTGGGGTGCTCAGTGAGCAGAAAATGATAATACTGTTGTGCCAAATGGAGAATTTCCAGGATGATCCTGCGCTGTTTTTCTTGCGGATCAGAAAATTCTTGTTTGAGTTCTACCCCAGCTTTTTGGGCGAGAACTTCGAGGGTTTCTGGGAAGCTGAGTCGATCATACTCCTGAACAAACGTAAAAATATCGCCTTTTTTGCCACAGCCAAAACAGATAAAACTCTGCATATCGGGGGATACAAAAAAGGATGGCGTCTTCTCACTGTGGAACGGACAAGGAGCACGGAAATTCTTGCCCGATCTTTGCAGGGTGATGCGCTCACCAATCAGCTCAACGATATCGAGCCGCTCTTTGATTTCTTGAACCTGAGACACGTACGGCTATTGTACGGGAAAAACGCTCAGAATGCTCGTACACGAATGCGGTAAGATAAGGTTGTGCCGATGGATCTTCTCCTTTTGCAAGACGGTTTGACCGTTTTTTTTGCGGTTATCATTGAAGCCCTTCCTTTTGTACTGCTCGGAAGTGTGGTTTCCGCGTTCCTAGCGGTGACCATTCGTGATGAATGGCTTCTCAAGCATATGCCAAAAAATCTCTTTCTGAGCCATGTGGCGATTTCCTTTTTAGGTTTTCTCTTTCCAGTCTGCGAATGTGGGAATCTCCCTGTTGCCAAAAGGCTTATTCAAAAAGGTGTGAGCGTTTCTCAAGCGGTAACATTTTTATTGGCGGCCCCGGTGCTCAATCCTCTCGTTTTGCTGAGCACCTGGGCCGCCTTCTCTTTTGCTCCAGGTATGGTGGTGTGGCGTTTTGCCCTTTCTTGGGTCATTGCTTTGGGGGCGGGGCTTTTGGCGAGTCAGTTTTCTGATCAAACCAAGTTGCTCACCGCACAGTTTGCCGAAACGTGCTCTGTTCACGACCACTTCCCCAAAACACCAAAAGAAAAACTCCATCTTTTTCTCAAAACGGTCCGCACAGAAATATTTTCTCTCATGGGTGCCTTAGCTTTTGGTGCGGCCATTGCGGCTATAACGACACTTCTCCCAAGAGAAGTGGTGGTCGGTTTGGCAACATCTCCCGTTCTTGCCATTATCGTTATGATGCTTCTTGCCCTGATTATGTCGATTTGTTCAACAGTCGATGCTTTTGTGGCGCTCGGTTATGTGGGAAGCTTCCCACTCAGTTCCATTGGCGCTTTTCTTGTTTTTGGCCCAATGATCGATTTCCGTGCTATCTCGCTTATGCGCACTGTGTTCCGCACTCGCTTTGTGGCGTTCTTGGTTGTTTTTGTTTCTACCAGTGTGATATTAGCCAGTTCACTCATCAGTTTGGGAGGGTACTAAATGAAGCGTTTCCTCACCGAGAAACAGGCAACCACCTGGCAATCCATTCTCCTTATTGTTACGGGGATCGTGCTCATTTGGCTTTCGCTTTCTGGGCAGATTTATTGGTATGTCCGTCCCGATTACCATTTTTTTTCTCTCATCATGGGTGGCACTGCCCTTTTTATTGGCTATTTAAGTTTTTTCTTCCGTTCCAAAGAAAAAGATTCTCATGCTGATCACCATCACGATCATGATGTGCCACTAAAGATTCTTCCTTCTTTTCTTTTGCTGTTCTGCTTTCTTCTCTTGAGCGCCTATCTTGTTTTCTTCCACCGCTCTGCTCTTTCCCCGCGCGCAGCAGCGAACCGTGGTCTCAATCAAAATACCGTTACAGGAAGCAAAATATTCTCACTTTCCCCAGATATTAGCCCACTCCTGGAAGCAGGCAACTCTGAAAACTACACACTGGCCGATTGGGTTCGCCTCTTTCGTGTGAATCCCGACCCGTGGTCACATAAAGGAAAGAAAGTAAAGGTGCTCGGGTTTGTGCAGCCACATGATGAAAACGGTTTTTATATTTCTCGCTTTGTGATCAGTTGTTGTACGGTTGATGCGAGCCCAATTGGTATTTTTGTAAAAACGCGTGACCACTTCCCTACAGGAAAGTGGCTAGAAATAACAGGCGAACTTGATATCGTGAGTGAGGAAATGGCCATTATCCCGCAAGAAATGAAAGAAGTGCCGCAACCGCAGCAGCCGTACTTGTACTAATACTTATGAAAAGAATTTCACCTTCCATTACTCTTATCATTATTTCTCTTTTGGCACTTTTTGTTGCTCTTTTTGCGCACCTTTCTGGGCCACGAGTGGTTTCGGTGCAGTTGTTACCCCTTTCACCGGAGCGCCCGCAAGAGCAACTTATGATTGCTTTTACGCGCCCTATGCAAACGGAGGATTTCTCAGAATATTTTTCCCTCACACCAAACATTCCTGGTCGTATGAATTGGTCTGAAGGGAGGCTCTACTTTACCCCCGAAGAATCGTTGGCTGCCAACACTTCTTATACGCTTACCATCAAAGCAGGCGTTGGCGATATCTATGGCCGCAAACTTGCCCAGGACTGGAACGCAACTTTTTCCTTGCCAGAGCCATCCTTTGTGTATCTTAATGAAAACGGACAGCTCACTTACGGTACTCTTAGTGGTGAACAACAGGTTCTCACTGAGCGAAAAAATATTCGTCAATTTATTGTGGATGCTAAGAATCAAGTTGTTTGGTATCTGCACCAACCACCCAATGCCGCACCAACAGAGTTGTGGCAATTACATCTCAAAACAAAAAAACAGGCGCAGTTTTTGCAGGATAAGAACTTCCAAATTCATAGCGTTGGTCTGGCAAAACATGGTGCCGAACTTGTTTTACTCACGCAACCTATTATGGCTACCACCAACGAAGCCCTGTCGGTGTATCGCTTTGATCTCAATACAATGGCATTCTCTAGCATTGAACTCGGCGAGCTTGGACTTACGTTGACGGCGCTTCACTTGCCACATGATGGCAATACGCTCTTGCTTACAACACTCGATGGCGCACAGTACTTACGCACCTTTATTGGCGAAAAAATGTTAGCGTTGAGTAAAATTTCTACCTATCGTGGGAGTAATCGCGCTGGCTCACTTCTCGTTTTTGAGGATATTGTTCCAGACAAAAATTATGCAGGAGAAATTGTTCTTTTTGATGGCGGTACCAAACGTATTACCTCAGATGAAGATACCTTACTTATGCCAACTCTCTCTCCAGACAGCACGGCACTGGCCTACTCTTTCCAACCCCGATCCGCTTTTGCCGAGCAAGTGGTGATGGCTGGTGAAGTCCTTGAGCTCGCTTTTGAACTTCCCGTGAGTGGTGTTCGTCGTCAAAAAATCCCGAGCGGAGAATTGGTATGGCAGCACTATGAGCGAGAGAAAAGCTACGAGCTTCCCAAATTCTCGCCTGATGGTTCACTTTTGTCTGTGGAAGTGTTCACAAAAGAGCAGTTGCAAGATCTTGGGCAGCTTCGCCAATATGGGGAGCCAAATAAACCGCTGCTCAGTGAGCTACGATTTTTTGATCGTCAAGGAAAGCTGCTTCCGCAATCATTTATTGGAAGAGAGCTGCAATGGGTGGATAACTCAAGCAGTCGTGAACTGCAAATGCAGAGGCCGTAAAAAGCGAATCAGCGAGTACCGCTGCGACGGCCAAAGGTTGACTTCCCAGATGCACCTTGGAAAGTATTCTTCTGCATATTGCGCTTGTCATAGAGGGCTTCTTTACCCACACCAAGACTATCGGTGGTTACGCTGGCCGAATTTTTCTTTTTCTTTTTACTTTTGTCGAGATAGCTCGAACCACTTTGTTGGTCATCAGACATACTGTGAGTAATATATCATGATATTGCCAGAAAACTTGCATTCCTTTGCTGGCTTGTTCATAATGGAGCTTTATGTAGGAATCCCTCGACATGTTCTCTTTTTTCTCCCGCCAAGCCCAACAAGTCGTTTCTCAAAAGTTTCAGTTCCTTCGTTTTCTCCTTGATTGGCGCCGGCCTGCTGCCAGGCGTTCTCTTTTGCGAACGTATGACAAAATGCTGCAGGATGATCTGCGTGAGGGAGAGCGCAATCTCTCGATTGAGAATTTTTTCCTCACCCCAGAAGGCATTGTCGTTATTTATCATCTTGTGGATAAACATGATCAAATACGTGTTTTCTTACAACTTTTTGAGACGCTCTCTGTGCATCACTCACTGCTCAAAAATCGCAAAGAGCTGTACACGATTGGCTCGGCGAATGACGGTTGGAAGTTCCTTCGGCTGATAGATGAAGATGGTCATTACCAAGCGTACTGGCTTGATCCACAAGGCGTAAGTAGAATGATTACCTATCCACGCTATCTTGTCCATGGTGAGGTGGCGCTGCGTCATCCCCTCCCCTCTCTTTTTAAGCCAAAGACGAATCCCATGCTGAGTCCTCACCCCAAGAATGATTGGGAGTCATTTTGTACTTTCAATCCAGCTGCCCTTTTGGCTGATGAAAAAGTGCATTTGCTCTATCGAGCGCAAGGTTTTGATTATGTCTCTCAAATTGGGTACGCTGCCAGTGAGGATGGGTTAAGCATTGATCTTCGCCATCCCAAACCAGCCTATCGTCCAACGCAGCCTTTTGAGGGAGTCTCACTTCCCGCCGGTGATCCAGAGAACGCTTTTGTTTCTGGCGGCAGTTGTGGTGGTTGTGAAGACCCGCGTGCCACGATTATTGATGATCGTGTTTATATGACATACGTTGCCTACAACGGTTGGGATCATCCTCGTATTGCGCTCACTTCCCTCTCGCTCAAGGATTTTTTGGCACAGAAATTTTTGTGGGAGAAGCCGGTTCTTATTTCTCGCCCAGGAATTGTTGATAAAAGCGCCTGTATCTTCCCGGAAAAAATTAACGGTAAGTACGTTATTTTGCACCGTGTTTTCCCCAATATCCTCATAGATTATGTTGATTCTCTCGACTTCACAGGAGAGAATTTTCTCGAAGGTCACGCCAAAATTGAGCCTCGATCTCGAGAATGGTGGGATAGTCGCAAGATCGGTGCCGGTGCCCCTCCTCTCAAAACCAAAGATGGTTGGTTACTGATTTATCAAGCGGTGGACGATAAAGATGCCAGTCAATACAAAGTTGGTGCTATGTTGCTTGATCTCAATGATCCGAGCAAGGTTCTCTTCCGTAGTGCTAAGCCTATTTTGGAGCCAGTGGAAGAGTACGAAAACTTCGGTTTTAAGGCCGGTGTGGTGTATCCCTGTGGTGCCGTCATTAAAGATGACACGCTTTTTGTGTACTATGGCGGTGCGGACTCATTCGTTTGTGTAGCCACAGCACCGCTCGAAGAGTTCCTCAACAACCTCAAAAAAACGGGCCACGCGCATCTCGATGCCGCCATGATTGCCCATGATTAAGAAAGAAATAACTGGAGAGACATGCAGAATATTACCCTGAGACGTAGCGAAAATAATCCTATTCTCCAGCCAGATCCAGACATTCTCTGGGAAGCGCGTGCCAGTTTTAACCCCAGCGTTTTGCACGAGAACGGCACCTACAAAATGGTGTACCGAGCGCTTTCGCAAGACCAAGAGCACCTTGGTGAGAATCTGCAACTTTCGAGTATTGGCTATGCCCAAAGTGATGATGGTGTGCATTTTCATTCCAAACGTCAGCTCATTGTTCCGCAACAATCCTTTGAGCGTTTTGGTTGTGAAGATCCACGCATTACCAAAATTGATGATGAGTATTTTATTTTCTACACGGCTCTTTCTCATTGGCCTCCCAGCGCTGCGAGTATTAAAGTGGCTGTTGCCATTTCTGATGACCTGCAAACAGTGCGGGAAAAGCACCTGGTGACACCTTTTAATGCCAAAGCCATGGCACTTTTCCCAGAGAAAGTGGGCGGAAAATATGTTGCTGTACTCACTCTTAATACAGACATCCCTCCTTGTCATGTGGCGCTTGCCTTTTTTGATCGCAAAGAAGATATTTGGTCTCCAGCTTACTGGAACAAGTGGTACCGCGAGTACGAAAAACATATTTTGTACTTACCACGATTTAACAGTGATCACGTTGAGGTTGGCGCCGCTCCTGTAAAAACCAAGGACGGTTGGGTTTTGGTGTACTCACATATTCAGCACTACCAGGATCCTTCACAGAGACGCTTTGGTGTGGAGGCGGTGTTACTCGATTTAGAAGATCCCTCCAAAATTCTTGGTCGCACTAAAGCGCCGCTTTTTGAGGCGCAGGAAGCGTATGAGAAAAAAGGTGTGGTCGATAACGTGGCCTTCCCTTCTGGAGCGCTTATCGTTGGTGATCAGTTCCAGATTTACTATGGCGCGGCCGACACAACTGGAGCCATGGCCAGTGTGCAGCTCGATTTACTCCTCAGTTTTCTCAAGCAGAGTGAGTATAAAGATGTGTATAAATTCCATAAATTTGCTGGGAACCCTATTCTCGTTCCGCGCGAAAGCGAGCCGTGGCAAGCGCAAGCAGTCTTTAATGCGGCGGCGCTGTATGAGTCGGGAACGTTTTACATGATGTACCGTGCCATGTCTCATGACAATACTTCCACCATTGGTTGTGCCATGAGCCAAGATGGCTTGAACTTTACTTTCCTGCATGATCCGGTCTATGTGCCGCGCTTAGATTTTGAGCTCAAGAAAGTACCGAATGGTTTTTCTGGTTGTGAAGATCCACGTCTCACGAAAATTGGTGATCGCGTGTACATGTTCTACACAGCGTATGATGGGATCGCGCCACCGCAGGTGGCGCTCACTTCGATTGCGGTGAAGGATCTTGTGGCGCAACGATGGATTTGGGATACGCCAAGACTGATCTCCGATCCAACCATCGATAACAAAAATGCTTGTCTCTTTCCCGAGAAAATACATGATCGTTATCTTATTTTGCATCGAGCGGCTGGTCAGGAGATTGCTTTTGATTACTTGGATGACTTGCATTTTGAGAAGCAGCCCATTTTGGAGCGTGAGGGTCAGATTGCCCCACGTCGTGATAGTTGGGATAGTGCCAAGATTGGTATTGCTGGTCCGCCCATAAAAACCGAAAAAGGTTGGCTGCTTATTTATCATGGGGTGAGCGCCTTCGATAAAAACTATCGCTTGGGCTACATGATCCTGGATTTGGAAGATCCGTTCCGTATCTTGTATCGTTCTCCCTACCCCATTTTGGAACCGCAGTTTGATTATGAAAAGATCGGTATTGTGAATAATGTGGTCTTTTCTTGCGGTGCGGTGGAAAAGGATGGAACGGTTTTCCTTTACTATGGCGGTGCCGATAAAGTTATGGCCGTGGCTACCTTCCCTCTCGATAAGCTGCTCTCGGTAGTTTGAATGGTATGATCAGAGGGTGATTCAGGTAAAAAACGTTACCTTTTCGTATGGATATGATCCTGTTTTGCAGGGGGTGTCTTTTTTGGTGCCGCGTGGAAAAAAGGTCGGACTTGTTGGTCCCAATGGTGCTGGCAAGTCTACCCTGCTCAAGCTGCTCACGCGTGAAGAGTATCCCAGTGAAGGAACGGTTGAAGTCTCTGGAACACTGGCTTATGTACCGCAAGAGGTCAAAAAGGATGCGGCTTTGCAGCAAGCAAAAGATATTCGCTCGTACATTGATCCTCTGGGAAAGTTTTCGGCGGAGACACTCCAGAAATTGCTGCAAAATTTGGAGTTTGATTGGCGCAAAGCCAGTAGCGATTTGTCTCAGTTGAGTGGTGGTCAGAAGACGAAATTGGCTTTGGCTCGAGCCTTTTTGGTACAGCCAGATATTCTTTTGTTAGACGAGCCAACCAACTTTCTTGACGAGGCGGGCAAGCGCTGGGTGATGCATTTTTTGGGAAACTATAAAAAAACGGTGGTGGTTATTTCTCACGATCTGCAGCTTCTTGATCGGCATATTAGCCAAGTGCTTTTTGTGAATCGCCACACCAAAACGGTTGATGTGTACTCTGGGAATTATAGTAAGTTTATGCAAACCAAAGCGCAACAAGAGGCACATTTGGTTCGCCAAGTCCGTAATGAATCGCAGAAAATTCAGCGCTTAGAAAAAAGTGTGGAGCGTTTGCGGCGGAATAAGTCGGATAAAGGTGTGCGCCAGCGGGTGGTGTTGGAACGGCGCGTGCAGAGAATGAAAGACTCGCTGCCAGAGGCGCCGCCAGAAATTCGCAAGATTGCGGTTCGCTTCCCTGCGCCCACGGCCATGGGTGAGATGGCGCTCAGTGGGTTGCATCTGGAAAAAACTTTTGGGGAGAATGCGGTTTTGCGTGATGTTTCTTTGGAGCTGCGCCGCGGAGAAAAACTGGCACTGATTGGCCCCAATGGCGTTGGGAAGACCACATTGATTAAGATTTTGGTCGGCGCACTTGCGCCCGATTCGGGCGAAGTGCGCCGCTCCGATCGCCTCAATTTGGGACACTACTCACAAGAATTTGCCATGTTCGATGACAACGCCTCTCTGGAGCAAGTTATTCGAGCCACCAATAAGCTGGAGCCGCATCAAGTGTACCCTTTCTTGTCACGTTTTCTGTTTGATCGAAGCCGCCTCAACCAGCGTATTGGCACGCTCTCTGGAGGCGAAAAAACCCGTCTCAGTATTGCCCTCATGATGTTGCAGAGCCACAACGTGCTGGTTTTGGATGAGCCAACGACCTATCTTGATGTCCTCAGCCAACGAGTGATTCTGGAAGCGCTCAAGGATTATTCTGGCGCTATGATTTTGGTGAGCCATACCAAGGAATTTGTGCAGGAGCTTAAGCCAGATCGTGCCCTCCTTTTGCCTCAAAATAGGACTTTTGTTTGGTCGGACGACCTCTTGCAAAAGGTAGTCGAGTACTAGCCAAAGATGAAGTATAATAGCCGTTTGGAGGTGTCGCCTAGTGGTCTATGGCACACGCCTGGAAAGCGTGCGCGCAAGCGTCGTGGGTTCGAATCCCACCACCTCCGCCAGTGAGCTCACTCACTCATCACCACAAAAAAGGGATTCTTCGTGAGTAAGCTCACAGTCGGTTTTAATGGATGAGAACTGCGGGTTCGTGCACAGCCACAGGCTAGGTTCCATTCTTCTCTTTTCCCTATAGGATATAATGTGTTAAACAACGAAAGTGAAATCGAATGTCAGAGCAGGATTCTTACCAGAAACTTTTGGAAGCGACTAGATATAGACGTGGCAAAATTGATGCCTGCACAATGCATACATTGGCTCTTTGGGTCGAATTAGGGCATGATGTAAATACACTTTCTGTGCCGATGCTAGCGATGATTACAGCTTCAGGTTTTGAAAAGGTAAAAGAACACGCAACTATTTATTCGAGAATTGATAATATTGTTGCTTTAGCAGCGACACCTGCTCAATTGTTGGAACTCATGAATATGCCCGAAATAATTTCATTAGAAGCATCAAGACCTGGTGAATCCCACCACCTCCGCCAAACACCCTTGGTTGTTTCAAGACCCATCACCTATATTCAAATAGATTGATGCTGTCAGCCAATTTTCTCATTGACTCATCAATTGAGCTTTATATAGTCCACAAAAATTTGTAGAATGGAAGGTACTCATGGATATAACTCAAGAATTCGATCGTCAGGTTGCTACACTGCTCAGTAAAGGGTATTCCAAACTCGCTCATCTCTCAGATACAGAGTTTCAAAAAGAACTCAATGCCTTAAAAGAAAAACTCCCTCAAAGTATTGATACTCAAATCGACCTAGAAAAAGGTTCGCTCCCATTTGTCATTGTGGTCAAAAGTACGTTAGTTCCGGCTGATCAAGCTATGGCCTTGGTTGAAAAAGATGGCAAACAAGGTATTACCAAGCTCTTCCCCCATGAACCAACTGATTTCAATACTATTACTGAAGTGGAAGTTCCTTCTTCAAATATGTACCTTCTCATCGATATTGACCGAGGTAAAGAAAACATCAATGTACCACCCAATAAGGCTATGGAAATGATTAAAGAAGCTGGTCGATCTCCACTCACTATTGATGAAGGTATCGCTATCGTTACCCAATATCCTGAATTTCTCATGAAAAATAACTGCTTTTCACTCCTTGCCTCGCGTCATGAAGGTGACCAACGAGTACCTGCTATTTGGATAAATGCGAAAAAAGAACCGAATTTAGGGTGGTGCTGGGACGGCAATCCACACACATGGTTAGGATCTGCTTCGTGCAAGACGAGAATCTCAAACGTTGTGTAAATAATCCAGAGGCTATTCGAGGGATTTAACCCTCAAAACTAGAATTATTGATTATTAAGGAACGTAGCAAGTTCCTCCTGTTCTTTGAACAAAGCACTGTCACCTGAACTCGCAAATGTTTTTTGTTCAACATTGAACCATTTGTTTGCTTTCATGGTCCCAACGATATCAGTCATTCTATTCATTCTGATATCGATAATCTGATTCAACCGATCTATTTTTTCTTTGTGACGATTATAAAAATCACCAGAATTCTTTAAGCTATTCCAACTCGGTTGAATGCTTCTTAACGATCCGAGGGCCTCTTCCCATGATTGAATATCTGCTACAGAATAGTTTGGAGGCACATAGCCTCCAAAATGTTGCACAATCACATGTGCTGGACAACCATTGATCTCACCTTGTACTTCAGCAATACCGATTTCTTGAAAACGCTTATCAAAAACAAATGCTTTAGATTCTGGAAACTCAAGCTGGTAATCTAATAGTTCAGTTGCTTCATAATAGCCATTGCTTGGTGCCTCTCCCCAAAAAGTATTGTAATAACCAACTTCACGGATAGCTTTCTCCATCGTATAGCCACTAGCGGTTGCTTCAAAAGAGAAGTCATTGAATTCAAGAATCTTCGCCCCTCTTTTTTCTGCTGAAAGCTCTAATTTTTCATTATATTTGAGCGGTTTTAGACCTTCTTCTTCACGTTTCTGATTGAGTTTTTCAACGTATTCCTCTTTATTAAGTTTAATCCTGGCAGATTCTTCCAAATCGTTTGTGGTGTCATGCCAGTTTTGACTTAAGTTTTCCGCTTGTTTAGTGAAAGGATAGACTGACTTAATGTCATCTATGTTAAAGAAACCCACATCTCTGGAGTCTCGACTTCCAGTGCGGTTATCTCCCATGATAAATACTGAATTATCTGGAACAGTTACTTGCTGACATTCCTGCAGAAATGTCTGACCGAATGTTGATCGTGCTCTAGCTACATATGGCTCCTTCTGTGGTTCGCCATTGAGGTAGAAAATACCATCTCTCAACTCCAAAGTATCTCCAGCAACCGCCACAACTCGTTTCAGCCATCCTGATGGATCGCCATATGTTTCCTCAGTAGCTTTTCTTGTCTTTTCATCTTCTACGGTAATAATGTCACCACGAGTTATGGTGTGACCAAAATATCGTTTTCCTGAAAATACGAAGCCATTTGGATAATTGAACATGTTCTGACGACCAACAACTTGTTTAGCAAGTTCTTTTGGATCTTTGCCATCTCCTTTTGGAAAAGTTGGATGCATCGATCCTGTGCCTGCAATATCTATTTGGTAGGGAATAAAACCAAGCTCGCTCGCAGTAATTGCTCCTACAGAAAGATATCCTAGTATCCAAATAGGGAGTAAAAACAGTAGTATTGAAAAAGAGATTGCTAATTTTTTACCAAGCGATTTAATTGCGATTTTTTTGGAACTGTTCTTGGTATTTTTTAACCATACAAACCATTTTTTGGGTTGCCATACTCTAAGCAATAAATACAAAGGAAGAATTCCTAGATAAAAGAAAAAAAGAAAAAATTTATATACCTTGTTGAGAAATGAAGGCTTCTTTTTGCTGGGTTTATCTGATCTCATGGATAATGCCGTGAGCAGCATAGAAAAGATGAGGAAGGATCCAATGCCAGCGAGTATGTCGAGCACCATAGCCATTCCCCAAATATCTTCTGGCAGGGGGCCATTATCAATCGTGGTTTGAAAGAAGTTTGTTCCAACGGCAACTATTGCCAAAAAAAGAAGCATGGTCACGAACCATAAAGATGCAAAAAAGATTGTTATGGATTTTAAGGTGAATTTTCGTCTCACGAAAGATTTTATTTGCATTGCTTGCTTCATCGATCTTCTATTATATGGTGAAAATCCTAGAAAACGAATATGCTTCTCTTCTCCACTCACCCCACGAGATCTGCTAAAGAATCATTGCTCATATACAACTCGATACCAGCTTTGTGTCCCGGAAGTACCTGGCTTAAATCGGAAGCAGCATCAATCCACTCCCATCCTTCGCATTTATCTGGCTCGCAGAGTTTTGGTTCTTGAAGTGCTATTTTGGCAGAAAAAATGAAATGAATAAAATCGTATGTTCCTTGGTTTTCTCTCACCACACCAACAAAGGTGAAATGCAAATCCTTGAGCCCTGTCTCTTCTTCAACTTCCCTGGCAATTGCTTTGGCTATTGGCTCGTTTACCTCAATTCTCCCGCCAGGCAAACCATACATCCCAGCTTTATAGCTATTTTTTCTTTTTCCGAGCAAAACGTGATTTTGCGCGTTACAAATAATGGCACAGGCACCAATGGGTTGTGGTTCATTCATGATTTTCCCTCAGGTATTTCTTGAGCGTGTTCACATATTTTATTCTTTTTTCTGGATTGGATAAAGAGCTTTTCTTAGTAAGTTCCTGGTTAAAGTTGTCATTTTCATATCTTGGAAAGACATGGAGATGATAATGGAACGCATGTTGATCGCCAGCGGGTTCGTTGTTTTGGCGCAAGGTGATGCCATCACAGCGATAGGTTTTTTTTATGGCTTTACTCATCACTTTCGCAATCTCAAAAACGCGATGCCCAACTTCATCAGGAAGATCATAAATATTTTCAAAGTGCTCGTTAGGGACGATGATGACATGCCCTTCGTTTCCTTGTATCCAAAAGGAGTTGAGCCACACGCTCACAAGGTCATCGCGAAAAACTCGGTCTGCTTGCTTGAGGAGAGTGGGCTCACTTTCGATACCATTATTCCCCAAGCAAATGGGGCAAGTGTAGCCATTTTGAGCATTCAACATACGAATGGCATTACTTATTCTGGTTGTTTCCAGAAATGGAGTCATTTTCTTTATGGATTTTGTGAATACTATGCCCAAGGTGATATCCACTTGCAAAGGGACCGGATTCTCCCGTTATTCGTAATTGACCTTTTTTTGGCTCATATATGAAAGAAATGTCGTTGGCATATTCATGCAGCCTGAACTCAAAAGGATGGAAACCAACTTCTGGCTTTTCTTGTGCAGGAAAACCTCGCTTATCGGCGATGAAATCTTGGATATAGTCTTGAAAATATCCATTGAGGTGTGCTTCCGCGAAATCTTTAAATGTTTGTTCTGGTAAGTAAAAAATATGATCCATGATTACGATCTGGCTATTTTTATCCCATTTTCCTTGCTTTTGCTTAAAACGAACCGTTTGCCCATCTTTTAGCACAAAATATAAAGATCCGTGCTCTGTACTAAATATGGATAAGAATCCTTCTCGATTTTCTAACCATGCTGAAATTACAGTATCCACTCCCTCTTGAAATGATTCTTCGAGCAATTCATAACGCTTATCTGTAATGTAGCTCAGATATGAAATTTTCTTATTTTGAGTTTCTGGCGACAGAGAATGTTCAGCCTTCCTTAACCGATTAAGATATTCAAGCGTCGTCTCAACGTCATCAACAGTGAAGTATGTTTCGGCAGATTGCGTCCTCATTTCTTGTGACGAGATACTGGTTCTTTTTTCAGAAATAGACATGGCTCTTGCTGTTATTACAGTTTTCTGAGACTGATTTGTCAAGGAGTTTCTTTGATAGAGGACATAATCACCGACTTGCACCCCTTTCCTTCCTTGAGTGTTGTAGGTTATAATTTTTTTCCGAGCACCTATGTCATCACAAAGTATTAAAGAGATCGCTCGTTCCCTCACCTACAATCACCAAAAACGCCTGGAAGTTTTTTCGGCGCTGCCCATTAACATTCAGGCTAAGGTGCTGGTTCGCTTGTCGAGCTATGTGCAAAGTCAGCTTTTGCCGCATCTTGATGAGGGTTTGCAGCTGGCGCTTCTCAGCTATCTCGACCCCGATGATGCCACCGATATCCTCCAGATACTTCCCAAGAAAAGTCGTGAGAAACTTCTGAGCCAACTGAGTGAAAATTTGCAAGAAGACATCTCTCTTTTGCTGCAGTTCGACCCAAAGACGGCAGCCGGACTCATGAGTCTCAACTACATTCGGGTGGAGGCAGACCAAACCATCGACGACGTGAGCGAGGCCATTCAAGTGCATGAACAACGCACGGGAAAATTTCCTATTGTTTTGGTTGTTGAAGGCGACAATCTCATTGGCTACATTCCCAATCACAAGCTTGCCTTTGCCAGTAAAAAATTGCCGGTCAAAGAGTATATTCGCAAGATTCCACGACTCAAGCACACTACTGAGTATCGCAAAGTGCTGCGCCATTTTTTGGATCATCCGCATGGCAAGACGGCGGTTATGGGCGAGAACGGTACCGTGCTTGGTATTCTCTACTCCGACGATGTTTTGCGCGTGATTCGCGATCAAGAGGCTTCCACACTGTACGATTTTGCCGGTGTTCGCAGTGAAGAAACCGTTTTTGATTCCATCAAGAATAAAGTGAAGTTCCGTTATAAGTGGCTCATTATTAACCTTGGAACCGCTTTTTTGGCAGCGGCAACCATCAACCTTTTTCAAGGAACACTTACCAAATATGTTCTTCTTGCTGTGTATATGCCTATCGTGGCTGGCATGGGTGGAAACTCAGCGACCCAAACCCTTGCCGTGCTCGTGCGTGGAATTTCGCTTCAAGAAATAACCCTAGCAACTTGTTTACCAGCCCTCAAACGAGAGCTTGGCGCAGCGCTTGTGAATGGAGTGATCAACGGTTTGTTAGTAGCTGCTATTGTGCTCGTTTTTAACCGACAGCCAATTCTGGCGTTTGTCTTGGCCGTAGCGATGATTCTGAATCTTTTGGTAGCCGCTTTTTTTGGAACCCTTATTCCGCTGCTCATGGCAAAACTGGGTAAGGATCCAGCCGCTTCGGCCACGATTTTCATTACCACCGCGACCGATGTGCTCGGGTTCCTGGTCTTCCTCGGTTTAGCCACCACGCTTTTGGGTTAGGCGCGAATACTTTTGAGCGCCTCAATGAGTCGATCAATTTCTTCTTCGGTGTTGTAGATCTGCATGCTCACTCGGATGGAGTCGCTTATTTCGTCACCCACCGTGCAGTGGTCTCCGGTACGAACAAAAATGCCTTGTTCATTGAGGAAAAATCCAATATCTTGGCTTGAAATGCCCTCAACACGGAAAGAAACAATGCCCGATCCATCGTAGCAGCGACAGTTAGCAATACCTGGTAAAAAGCAAATATTTGGCATGGTGCGAAGCTGCTGGAGCAAGTACTGCGTGAGTTCGACTAATCGCTCATGGATTTTCTCCTGCCCCATTGTTTGTATGAACCCAACCGCGGCTTGAAGGCTCAAAATGCCTGGAATATGCGGGGTTCCTTTTTCCAGAAACTGAGCTGGCCAGGGTTTTTCTTTTGACCAGCCAGCCAATTGTGTGTGCAGTTTTGCATCGATCCAGAGAACGCCAATGCCCGTATCGGCAAACATTTTGTGCCCGGAGAGCAGCAAAAAATTGACTCCCAGATCAACCACGTTGAGCGGTAGGTGGCTGGCACTTTGCGTGGCATCGAGCGCAATAAGGATCTCTGGCCCAAGCGCCGCGCGGAGAGTCTTCACCTCCGCATCAGTGCCAAAAACGTTGTGCAGATGCGTGAGAACCAGCAGCTTGGTTTTTCTGTTTGCTAGTGCGGTGATCTGCTCGATCTTTGGCTCGCCAAAAATGTCTACCTCAAAATACTTGAGGGTGATGTCAACATTTCTTTCTGCCAGAATTTTTTGCAGCCTTTGCCACGGTTCAATGATGGAGCGGTGATCGTTTTTTCCAAGGAGGATTTCGTCGCCATTTTGCAGATTCTGGAGTGCCCAATGATTGAGGATGAGTTCCATGCCTGCCGTTGTACCAGA
The DNA here is from genome assembly GCA_964460975.1 of uncultured Pseudomonadales bacterium. Lineage (GTDB taxonomy): Bacteria > Patescibacteriota > Microgenomatia > UBA1400 > UBA1396 > CAYWTN01. Next base: position 80,205 of record CAYWTN010000003.1, on the reverse strand, counting down.
AGTAAAAACCACTTCTTGTGTGTTGGGGGCGTGGAGGAAGCGCGCGAGCGTAGCTCGCGCGCCCGCTACCTGTTCCGTCATTTTCAGCGCAGGGTCGTACATGCCTCGCCCAATATTTGTCCGCAGTTGAGTGTGGTATTGGTTCAGGCAATCGATCACAGGTTGCGGCAGCTGTGTGAGAGCGGCACTATCCAGATAGGCTTGTTCTGGGTTGGCAACAATGGTGGGAAAAGCTTCTCGAAAAGCAAAGGAGCTCATGAAGCGGTTCCTCTTTGAAGCGGCCGTCCTTGTTCACGCCAGCCGAGAATCCCTTTTGCGAGCGACGCGCACTCCACTCCCTGTTGCCTGAGGAAAGCGGTGTAGCGCTGAGAGATATCCCCCACACGGCAGGCCAGCACGACTTTTTTCCCTGGAGGAAAGATACTTCCCTGTTCAATCAGCGTGTCGAAATGATCAGAAGGAATATTGATACTTCCAGGAATGTGGCCAATTTGGTAGGCAAAATTGCCTCGCAAATCAACGATAGTTGGTTTATCGCTCTCTTGCTCGTTCTGCTTCCAAAGTTCCTCGGCCGTCAGGCGTGGTGCAGCCTCGATGGCGGCATCATCGAGTCGGCTCAGGTGTGGACGGCTGTCCTGATCAGAAGAAAAAATTTCTGGTCGGTGCTTTTTGAGATAGGAGAGGTACGGCTCGATACGGTCACAGGCAATGAAGACAGCGGCCTTGCGCTCCCCCGTACCTTGGAGCTGCTCATCTTCTTGCTGCAGGTACTTGAGGCCAGCGCTGTAGTTGGCGCCGGTGGTTGGCCCGCAAAGAATGCCTGCTTGGCGCACCAGGGTGAGCATTCCGTCGATCGCTTCTTGCGTTGTCCCAGAGAGAATCTCGGAGTAGAAGGATTTTTCAAAAAGCCCCACTTCCCACATTTCTTGGGCCTCCCGACCACCAGGAATATGATTATGTGCCTGAGCAATAATGCCAATAATTTTTGCTTGCGGGTGCTTCTCACGAATCACTCTCCCCGCTCCTAATGTAGAACCAGAAGTTCCCAGAAAACCAATGTAGTAATCCACTTGGTTGAGGTCGGCCAAAATTTCTCGTCCCGTTTCCTCATGCGACTGCACGTTCAGCGGTGAAACATACTGATTAGGATAAAGATATTTCGCTGGTTCGGTGGCGACGAGTTTCTCGGAGAGCGTGATGGCATTGTTGGGATCGGAGGGGTCGGGACACTCAGAAAAACCAGGAAGCTCTTCAATGTCGGCGCCCAAAACCTGCATCACCATGCGCTGCTCAGGAACCTTGATGCGATTGGTGATCGTCTTGAAAGGCACACCATGCACGCTGCAAAGTGCGGCCACTGCTTTTCCCGTATTCCCGCTCGATGACTCGATGACGGTTTGCCCCTTTTCCTGGAGCGTCTGCCAAGAAGACTGGAGCATGCCTTTGGCAATACGATCCTTCACCGAACCAAAAGGATTGTAGTACTCAAGTTTTGCGTACAAATCAATGTTCTTGAGTCCGTGAACTTTGGGAGAGATCTTGAGCAGCGGTGTGTTGCCAATGAGATCTTCAATGGATTCGTAGATCATGTGATTCTTCTTTCTTCATTTTCGTTCGTTTCTTGGGACAGAATTTTCCAGCGGCCGTTGTCTTTTTGGGCTACTATTTTCTTCCCAGGTGTCTGTTGGATAGCCGCCGATTCCTCAAAATCGGAAGCATAGGCGGCGGTATTGGCAAAAATGATGATGTCTCCAGGTTGTGGCTTCTGCGGAAAATGTACCTGGCGCTTCATGAGGAAATCGTCCTCCCGGCAAAGGTTCCCCACCAAGTAGCCAGAAAATCCTCCTGGTAAAGGTTTGACCTTCCAGGCAAGGAGTTGCGGATCACTGATGGGTTCAAACATCTTGCTCGCCAAATGGAACATATTGCCGTTGAGAACCACAAAGCTGTTGCCATCGCTCGATTCCTTTACCTCCATGACAGTAAAAAGACTGATTCCTGCGTTATAAATGAGTGCATATCCTGGTTCAATCATGAGCGTGAAGAAGTTTTCGTTGAGCGTATCAAGGAGCGTTTGCCCAGCCGAGAACTCGCTCGTGAGTATGGCAGAAAGGAAGGCTTGAGGCGAATCGCTGCTGGAAAGTGAAAGCAGCTTTTCTCGACCCACAACCGCACCGACATCATTTGTGGTCAGCCCATACGGATTGGTTCCCCAGACTGGAGCAGGTTTCCCTTCCCGCACCAGCTGGCAGAGGTCATCCACGTAATCCTGCCAAGCGCTGGGATCTTGGAGGGTGGCGGCTCGCAGCGAGCCGCCAAGATCAATAATCCGAGGAGAAAATCCCTGTTGGTACGCGTCCTGCATCACGAAGAGCAGGTCGCGCAGAAACTCCGTTTTGGCATTACTGTCGTAGCCATCGTGGTGGTAATGGAAGCCCAAAAGAGTAATGTTGGTGTGCGCCTTGAACCAGTCGTACATGGCGGGAAGCTGTTGCTTGGAAACACCAAAACGTGAGGCTTTTACTTGGAGTTTTCGCCCCTGCGCCGAGAGGTCGTTGAGTCGAATCAAGATCCTTGCCGTTTGTTGAGGCTCGAGCTGTTTTTCCAAACGAACAAGCTCAGCAAAAGAATCTACAGCGATGAGGCAGCCAAGTTGCGCCGCCCGCCCAAGGAAAGCGTCACTTTTTGGCCCCGTGCAAGAGATTTGTTCACCAGAGAAGCCGCGCGCCAGCGCCGATTCCAACTCGCCCAGGGAGGCAACATCAATATGAATGCCAGCTTTCTTAGCCGTTGCTACAAAAGCGCTGGCGCGCGAAGCCTTATGCGCATAGTGAATCGCCACTTCAGCTCCCAGCTTGGCAAAGGTGCTCTGCAGCGTGGCAATGTTGTCTTCCATAATTGCGGGCACAATAATATGAACCGGCCCATCATGATTTTGAGTGGCGGCGCGCAAAAGATCAGCCTCACCCAGGAGTTCCCTCAAAGCAGGATGCAGGAATGGTTTGAGTGGAATCATAGTTGTGCCAGAACTTTTTGGTAAGAAAATTGCGGATCTTTTTGCTGCGAAATCGGCTGCTGGTAGTAGCTGTCGTACCAATCAGCAGCCAAAGACTGGTGCGCTTCGAGGAGATCGGCGTAATACTTATCCCAATCTTTTTCGATCGATGCAATATATGTTTCTATTTTGGCAAAGAGCGTCGCGTTTTCGGCTACAAAGACGGAAAGTGCTTCCGTCTCCCCTTGCTCAAATTGTTTGATGGCACTGCTGCGAGCAATCACGCCAAGGATATCTTGCGGCGCAATAAACTTTTCTACAAAAGCCAAATCACCCTCTTCCGCCTTGTTTACGATCACCGCTGTTCTGATGGCAAATTTTTTGGCTACTTCTCGAAAATGGAGATAAACATCGATGCTTTTTTTCGTTGGCTCAATAACAAAAATGCTTAGATCATAGGCAAAATAGAGCGAAGAACCAAGATTGTCAATGCCAGCCGTGGCGTCGGACACCAGAAGGTCATCCTTCCCGTCTAACAGGTGATTGAGAACCAGAGACAGGCTCCCCAGTTTGCCGTGATAGCAGGTTTTCCCCGCGTCCTCTTCTTTGTATGAACCCACCGTTAAGAACGAGATATTTTCCTTTTGCAGAGCGTATTTCTTAATGAATAGATCGTTTTTGCTCGGCCGAATAAACGCTGAGTTCAGAGACGGCGGCGTGGAATCGATCATAGTTGTATGAGCAAGGTCTTCCCTTTTTCCAGCCAAGTAGGTGCAGATCTGCGCAAAGTGGTCACTCAAATGGGGCGCTTGGCCAGCAATACCAAGTGCCTGTTGGAGATGCATGTTGTGATCGGCATCGACGGCAATAACAGGTCGATTTTTCTGGTTGAGATAAGAAATAAATCCTGCTGTACAGGTTGTCTTTCCGCTTCCGCCTTTGCCAAGAAATGCTATTCTCATTTTTCCCTCTCATTTTCATTGCGCAACTGAGTTGCTTTATATTGTAGCGCAAAGTTTGTATTATGCAACTCAGTTGCGTAACATTAAGAGAGCCTCAGTTTGGTCTTCCAAATGACCTCACCGTTCATCTCAAAAAGGACTTTGTTACCAATGATTTTTACCCATACTCGTTTGCCAATATACATCCAAGGAACGATATAATGTTGGCCGTAAAGTGAGATGGAAGACTCGCGCGTAACCTTTCTCTGTTCATAAATAGAAAGCGTATTGCGCAGCAGCGTTTGATCCACTCGGTGAGATGAGGGAGTATAGCGAGAGGCGCGCGTTCGATTCCCAAAATTTCGACTCTTAAACTGATAATTGTACATAGTAACCCATTTTTGAAACGCTTGAGAGCCAAAATCCTTTCCTTATCTTGCGCCGTGAGTCGGTGGTAATTGCTTCGCCTCTTGTCTCTGAGCCCGTCATTTCCCTCCAGCTCGTAGCGTTTTTGGTAGTTTTCTACCGTTTTGATCGTTTTCCCGAGGAGCTGGGCGGCTTGACGCTTGTGGAGGCGTCCGTCCAGTACCGAAGTGATAATTTCTACCCGTTTGTTGAGTGATGCTTGCATACTCATTCCTTTCTCGGGGAAAGAGCATACATTATTCGCAGAAAAGCGCCACTCCTACATTATTTATGGCGAGTTTTTCAAAGAAAGTGATCGCTACATTATGTCCTGCCAGTGCCGACCCTACTCCCATTTCATTTTTCCTCCCTACAGGATTCTTTGTTGGGTTCTCTTCTGCTTCTCAGCGCAAGGTTTTCTTGTTACGATGGTCTTTAGTCATTATGCTGCGCCGTCAATTTTTTTCTCTTTTTACCACCACGCTTTTTGTGGGGCTTCTCTTTTCTCGGGCAATCTCAGTGCAGGCGGCGTTGCCAGACGCTCGTTCGGCTGAAGTTTCTGGAGATATTTTCCTAGGTGGAGAGTATATTGAGCTCGGCATGAGTCGGTATGGATCGTTTGGTACGCAGCAAAGCAAGCCAACTGGTTTTTTTGGCACGGCCGCTCGTAATCAGATCGGTATGAGTTCAGATCTCGATGGCTTTGATACGGGCACAGACTGGCGAATGGACTTTTTCATGCCAGGAACACAAGAAGAACGTTGGTCTATTGGGTATACATTAGAGAGCACTCCCATTACTGCTGCAAACGCTGCTGCTGTTTCGGTCACAGGCATTGCCAACAATACTGCTACTAATATGAGTGAAGGTGATCTCCTGCGCGCAGTCAGCGTTGGTACGCACAATGATTATCTCGAAGTTACCCAAGATGTCTCTTTCCAGAAATCGAGTAAGTTTTTTAAGAATACGGTAACGCTTAAAAATGTGAGTGGCGGTTCATCACTCGACTCGGTTCGCTTTATGCGCTCCTTTGATCCAGATAACACACGAGATAAAGGTGGTGATTTTGCTACTCAAAACACGATTGTTGCCACCCATGCTGCTGGCGATGAATCAGCAATTGTTCAGGCTGACACCTCATGGAATGACAATGATCCAGTTTACTTGGGGACAGGTGGCGCCTCTGGTGGTACTCGCTCTCCAATCCTTTTTTACAGTTCTGATACTCGCGCTCGTGTTTCGTTCCACTCTTCCCTTGTTCCAGGAACGGTGTACACGGCTGGTGTGTATAACTCAGTTCAAGCAAAAGGTGCAACCGAAAAACGTGATGGTGCGATTTCGATTGCTTTTGATGTAGGAACACTCAATCCTGGACAATCTCAAACATTTACTTACTACACCAGTCTTGATGAGCGCGATTTTAGTGAAGTCATTCAAGATATTCAGCAGGATGAGCAGAAGAGTATCCCCAAGGAATCTATTTCTTTTTCGAGCACTGGCACGACCGTGGATTTCTCTTGGGTCACGGATGCCACGTCTTCTTCCCAGATTGAGTTCGGTCTGCGTCCAAGTTTGGGGAGTTTCTCACCAGAGGAAGACACGGATCCTCGCGTCCAAAACCACAGCATTACTTTGAGCGATCTGCTTCCTTGTACTCGCTACTACTATAAAGTTCATTCCGAGGATGTTGAAGGCAACACCATCTCCTCCGAGCTTTTGTCTTTCACAACCGAGGGCTGTGGTATTTCCGAGATTGAAGATGGTGTTTCCGAAAACATTGGCCCTTCTGGCGGATCGGTGCAATACGATAAGGGCGGCACAAAAGCAAAAATTGAAGTGCCAGAAGATTTTCCTCACGGAACGACTCAGTTCCAGATCAATAAGCTCTCACCTGAAGGTGTAAATACGGTTCCTCCAGAAAATACTTTGGTGGGTGGAAATATTTTTGATATTTCGGCCTATACTGCCAGTGACGAACCGCTGCTCACTTTCGATTCTCCCGCTACTTTTGTCTTGGAGTATAACGAGGACGCAGAATCATCTCACTCAGAAGATTCGCTTGGTGTGTATGCTTTTGTGTCTGGTGCTTGGGTGCTCCAGCCTTGCGAGCAGAATAAAGACACCAATCTCTTTACTTGCCCTCTTAACGGTTTTTCTACTTTTGCGCTCTTTGGAAAACCCAAGAGTCCGAGTGTGTCTGGAACCACAGAAATTTCTGGGAACTCCTTCTCTGCCCCTCAAGTTTCTGGTTGCGCGGAGTTGCCAGTAGTGAGTACTTCCAGCATTTTCCAGGTGGATCATGTCAAAACCCGAGCCACTGTGTATTTCATGCCCATCAAGGATATTCGTAACTTTTACTTGAGTTACTCTACCAAGTCTGCTGCAGAAGAACATGGTGTAGAGATCTCTGTCGGTGATGAGGGGGTGCAGCACTTCCTCGTTGAGGATCTTTTGCCAAATACTCCCTACTATTTTAAGATTCGCCCTCTCCGTGGCTGCCAATCTGGGGACTGGTCTGCCGTGTTCCACTCTACTCTGCCCGGTGGAAAGAAACGCGTAACCGATTCTCAACCTCGAACAGAGCTTCCTCAAGGGGAAAAAGTAGCAGATGAGACGGTTGCCGATTCTGATGTGAGCATCGTTCAAACGGAGCCAACTTTGGAATCCGCAGCATTGCCAGAAAAGAAGGAAACAAACAATCGAGCCGACGAGCAGCCAACGAACCCTGGTTTTTGGGCCAAAGTGCGAAGCTTCTTTGGACAGCTGAGGAAGTAAAAGAAGGGAAAAGTTATGTATATTTCTTTGTTTGGACTGCTTTGCATTGTGGCTGGTTGGGTTGTGCAGTTTCGCTCATCAAGTAAGAAAAAGCCTTTTTTGGATAAGAATTTTCTTCTCCTCTATGCGATTGGTGCAGGGCTGCTGGTTTTGGACAGTTTGCCAAGTATTCTCTCCCTGCCCGTGATCCTGAATGCCATATCGGCTGTCTTGGCGGGAGCGCTTTTCTGGCGAATGCAGAAGTGATTCTTCCAAGTTTGTTTAGGTTCTCTTTTTCATTTCTTTTTGGCCTCCTTGCAAACGCCCTTTTTGCTCTTTGGTTTTTGGTGCAAGATAGACGTTTGGTCTTTCTCTATGGGCATCTCCAGACAACTCCTTTTGATCCCCACACCCTCAGCCGACATTGGGTGACTGCTCTGGTTGCGAGTGCGGTGCTTTTTTTTGTGAGTGTCGCCGCGTTTGTTGCCGGGAAGCATCTGGGATGGGCGCGGCGCGAGATGGTTCCCAAGGTTTGGATCTGGACAAGCATTTTGTCCTTCCCTGGTATCTTTGTGATTGGTCAACTCGGAACGCCGCGCCTCCCCCTCCCTCTGCAGCTCTTTCTTTTTCTCATCACTTTTGGCGCGATGGGATTGGCGTTGTTTTCGGCAGCGGCATTGGTTTGGAAGCCCAAAGAGGCAGTGCTTCGTTGGCTTGATGGTGTATCACTGGTTCCAACACTTTTTTTCACTCCGCTTCTGGCCGACTTTTTGATCCGTAAGTCTGGCTCGGGGACGAATGTTGTGTCATCGGTGGTGGTGGTTGTACTGGTCATGACGGTTGGGACGTCTATTTGGTTTGTTCTCATGCGCTGGTTGCAGAGAAGATTGCGTCAAAAACCCTTTGCTCCCCATGAACAGATGCTGTCGGCACTTTTTTCTGTCTATCTCCTGCTTCCGCTCGCTCACTATATTACTTCTCGACCAGAGCATTGGTATGTGAGTAACAGCCAGAATTTCTCCTCGCAAGTTTGGTGGGTGCAACTGGGAACCTTTTTGCTTATAAGTGTTCTTGCTGTTTTCTTGGGTTGGCTGAGAGGACGGTTTTCATTGGTAGAAAAGAAGAATGTTTTTCTTGTTCTGTCTGTCTTGGCGGCCTTTTCTTTGCTTTCTTCTGGAATGGTTTCTTCTCTTGCATCGCATACTACCGACAATATCTGGCTTTGTGAAGATGGTATTTGGAAAGCAGTGGGAGAACCCAACTATGAGCGACCCTTTGAGTTTGAATGTCCTCAGGACTCTGAGGGAAAGAAACTTATTTTCGAGCAGCACTTCTCTGAGTATTGATCTCAGCGGCTGCCTTGGTGGCATCATCCTTGGCGCGAACCATGTTCATGATGCGGGTGATCTCATCGAGTTGCGCGCGAACGTGCTCCATCTTAGACTCAATGGAACTGGCATCTTCACCAATGAAGTAACCAATCGGCTCCTCTAAAACAGCGGAAAGTGCTTGCATTTGCGAGATAGAAGGCTCAACGCGACCAACCTCAATGGCAGAAACGGTTTTTGAGGAAATATCGAGCATATCAGCCAATTCTGACTGGGTTAGACCCTTGTTTTGGCGAGCAATCTTGACCTTGACACCAACTTGGTCGGTCTTGCGCTTAAAAATATGAACGGCAAATGGTTTGTCGTGTGCCATAGTAGGTATCCTATCATGTTATTGTACCCTATTCTCTCTCTTGCTTTACAAGATCCATTCTCTATAATCAAGAAATATGCAGAAGATCCTCATCTTCGCACCAACAGCGGCTACAAGGAAATTGTATCAGCAGATGCTCAGTAAAAAAGAGCGAGATATGTATTTAGCCAAGGACGCTGTCGAGCTTTTTATGCAGCTCTCGGTGTTTGAGATCGATACCATCATCCTGATTCACGAGGGGCGAGAGCACGAGTTTCAGCTCATTCTTGAAGTCATGAGAAAAAAGTATGATCATCGACGCATTGTTGTTGTCTCCATGAATCACCGCCAGAAATGGTACGAACGCTACGCGAGCACGCGCAACTTTTTTGCTACCTTAGAGGAGTAGGGTTTAACCTTCTCGAGGAAAACTTCAAAAGGTTAGACCTTACAGTTTTTTAGTTTTTTGTTCGTTTTGTTTTGTATGGTGGGTCTATGCCCAAACAATCCTCTCTCCTCTATCCGCGCGAGAAAATGACGCGCTTTGGTTCTCAGGCGCTCAGTGAGTCTGAACTCTGGGCTTGCATTCTTGGCCAGGGAACGCGGCGATTGTCCGTTTTTGCCATGGCACGCAGGTTAGAGCACTGCGCGGAGGAGAACTCTGATCTTTCTTTTTTACCATCCGTTCAGCAAATTCGGGTACTTGCTGTGAAAGCTCTCGCGGAGCGCTGGGCCAGAAAATCTGGCCCAGCGCTCCGCACGCCTCAGGACATCCAACTCCTGGCTGCGCCGCTTATGAGCGCCAAACAAGAACGGATCTGGGTTTGGTACTGTTCTGTTTCTGGTGAGGTGGTGCATAAGGAGCAGCTCGCCCAAGGCAGCCTCAACAGTGTTTCTCTTGCGCCTCATGAGATCTTTTCGGTTTTGCGAATCCGACACTTTGACTCTATTGTTTTAGCTCACAACCATCCATCAGGAAATCTTGAGCCCTCTGGGGCTGATATTGTTTTTACGAAACGCATTGAGGCAGCATGTGAAATTATGGGCGTGTGGCTGAGAGATCACGTTATTCTCTCATCACAAGGTATACTTTCACTGCGAGAAAGAGGGGTTGTAACGCAACAGCGGGCAAATATTTAACGGCCGTCTGAAGTGAGCAGTGTCGTGGAAGGTTGAATTTTTGTCTCTTCCTGCACCAAAACTTCTGGTTTTCCACGTTGGTTGAGCGCTCTTACTTCAGAAAGAAGGAACCCTTCGCAGTTCAATCCTTTATTGGCGAAGTTGGCGCTGAGTTCTTGTTGCACCATGCGCTCAATTTCTGTGCGATTGCGAGAAATCTCCCCCACTTCCATTTGGGAAAAAATGGAGGCAATTCGGGAACGAGCAATGGGGCGAACAACTTTGGAGACAAAATTCTCACCGATATTCTCCCAAAGTTCGGGCGCGTTGTGTTTGTCTATGCGGAAAAGGATTGATCCCTCAATGGAAATTGGCTGACCATCGGCGCTGGTTGTCGTAATGGGTTCATCTCCCAGTGCTTCACGATTATTGTTGCTATCAAAGCCTCGCTGGATAGCGTACTCCAAAATTTGCGCGTTAAAAAGCTTAGCAACTTGCCAAAAAGGAATCTTGAGATGCAAGCCAGGACCCCAAACTCGAGGGATAACACCTCGACCGCGATCATACACACAAGCAATGTGGCCTGGAGGAACGGAAATAAAAAATCCGCCCACTACTTCATCAACAAAAAAGCCTACCACCAGACGGTCAAATTCCATACATCTATTATAGCAGTGTATTGGCTTTTTGTTATAATCCAGATGCTATGACTTCTGGAATTGTTCGCCGACTCTACGTTCTCTACTGGGCGAGTGCCGAGCGTTCCGATTGGAAAAATGCTCGCACCGATGATCTCATCTATGAGCTGACGTACAACGATAAACTTCGCTTGCCCTTGCGCGATGATCTGGATTGGGTCATGGTCAACTGCAACCGCCGCACTGAGAGCTATGTTGCTCATCGTGAACTCGTCGAGCGATTCCGTTCAAAGAAAATGCGTTATTACCCACTCATTTATGTTGATCTCTGGGAAAAGGGTGTTGATGGTACTCGAGAGGAATTCTGGGTAATCGACAGCGACTACTGGATGAAAAAATATCTCGAACGCCTGCACCAATACTTCTCTACTCCCAATAAATAGACTTAGTTGCTAGGCTTGTGGCGGCGTTGGTGGTTGCAGCGCAATGGTGTCCATTGAGCCAGCTGGAGCCACGGGATTAGTGGCTGGAGCCGTCACGGCCGATGGTGCTGCTGGAGCATCGAGCGAAATCGTATTCATACTCGTTCCCACCATTTGATCGCCTGCCAAGCCAACAATTGGAGAGGCGGGAGTGCTTGCGGCTACCGTCTGAGAGGCAGCTGTTTCGGGGGCAGAAGGCACTGAGGCAATTGGTTCCATTGGCGTTGGTGCGAGTACCTCTTGGGGCTGCTCAGGAACTGGTGGCGGTGTTTGTGGAAGCGGTGCTTCTGGGGTAACCATTTGGGCCAAAGCATTGAGGTCATTCTGGAGAGTCTCTATTTCTTGCGTTGGCGTTGTTCCTACAGCTGGAGCGACGAGTGTTTCTGGAGTGGCAGCCGAAAGCGGCGCTGGCAGCTCAGGGCCAGCAAGAGGTTCCATAGGGGTTGGAATTAGGGTTGCTTCTGGAGTAGGTGTTGGCACTGTGGGGGCGGCGGCGGTTGGGACAGAAACGGCTGGGATTGGTTGAACGGGACTCGGAGCAGCTGGCGTGGCTTGTCCACCCGCCGCCGCCCCACCAAACATACTCTCCAAAGTGGAAGGAGATGGTGCCGGTGCCGGTGTGGCAACTGGAGTAGCAGGAGTGATGGGCGGAGCTGGCACGGCAGAGGGAGCTGCTGGCATCGGAGCAGCTTCTATAACGGGCATGGCCGCTGGAGCTTGAGCCATAGGTGCTGGTGCAACGGGTTGGACAGGATTCAAAGGAGCGGGAGTTGAGGTTCCGCCTGGGAACATGTTCGTGTCGGACATAATGTTTTCTCCTTGAGAGGTCGTTGCCTGATCCTTTGATCGTAGCAAAATTTCTTCGATTCGTAAAAGACGATTGTACTTTTCTACTCGCTCCCCTCGAGATGGGGCGCCAAACTTGACATAGTCGGTGCCAATGCCTACGGCAATATCGGCCAGGATATCATCGGTGGTTTCACCTGAGCGGTGAGACATAATGGTATGCCAGCCTGCTTGCTTGGCCAGATTGGCAATCTCGATGGTTTCGGTTATCGTTCCCACGCGGTTCGGTTTGATAACCAGCGCGTTACAGGCGTTTTCTTGAATTGCTTTCATAAGCAGAGTTTTATTGGTCGAAACGAGATCATCGGCTACGATCATGGCGCTCTTTCCCATTTCGGCGGTGATGAATTTCCAATCTGCCCAGGCGTCGGCCATGAGCGGATCTTCAAAAGCAAAAACACGGTACTGTTGGTGCAGATCCTGATAAAACTTCACCAGTTGCTTGCCTGTCATTGGCTGCGGGCGATCTTTAACGGTGTACTTTCCCCCTTTGAAGAACCATTTGGGAGCCACATCGAGTCCCAGGAAAGCGTCTTTCGCCAGTGTATAGGGAGTGAGTTTAATGGCTTCGGAGAAAATCTCGAGCGCGTCGGTATTGGTAGCCAAGTTGGGAGAAAAACCGCCCTCTACGCCGACGGTACGGATAGCGCCTTTTTGCTCAAGCACACGATCCAAAGCCATGAACATTTCCACGCCAATCTTGAGTGACTGGCTATAAGGAAGGTGACTGGCTGGAACGAGCTGGAATTCCTGAAAATCCAGCGTGCCCGAGCCGTGCAAGCCGCCATTCATAAGGTTGAAAATAGGAGTGGGGATACGATAACTTTGGATAAGTTGGTACTTCTCCTTGACGTAGATAAAGAGGGGCAGCCGCAGCGAAGCAGCGGCTGCCTTCATCACTGCTTGGGAAACTGCGAGGATGGCATTGGAGCCAAGGCGAGATTTATTGGTGGTGCCATCGAGGTCGACAAGAAGCTGATCAATCTGGGTTTGGTATAGCGGATCCTGCCCCACGAGCTTTTCTTGAATAACCGTTTGGACATTTTCCACCGCTTTGTACACGCTCAAGCCAAAGTATTCTTGGCTGTTGTGGTCGCGCAGTTCTACGGCCTCTTCTTTATGCGCCACCGATCCCGAAGGCACCGAAGAAGTCGCAAAAACCCCATTATCCAGGTGAACAGTGGCCTCAACCGTGGGAATCCCTCGAGAATCGAGAATCTGGCGGGCGGTGATGGCAGCAATAACGGGCATATTGGTTCTTTATTTTCGTTTCGCTTTGACGAGTTTGGCCTCAGCTTCTGCAACAATTTCTCGGGTGAGCTCGAGGACATCGGGCGTAACCGAAAGCGAAGTTACTCCCCACTCTACCAGTTTTTCGGCCAGTTCGTGATAGGTAGATGGGCCTTGCCCACACACGGAAATAGAAACACCACGCGCGCGGCACTTGCGCACGAGTCTTTCCAACGCCCACTGAACGGCCGGATGACGTTCGTCGTATTCGCTCGCCACATTTTCGTTGTCGCGGTCCGTTCCCAGAATAAGCATCGTGAGATCATTGGTGCCAATCGAGAAACCATCCACTCCGGCGTCGATGTAGTCGTCGATCATGATCACGTTCTCTGGCAGCTCTGCCATCATCCAAATCTTAAAACTGCTCGATCGCCTCAGGCCAGCTTGGAACATAATCTTTTTCACACGCTGGAACTCTTCCACCGATCGTACAAAAGGAATCATCACCCAGAGGTTAGAGTGTTTCTTGCGCACTTCCTTAATGGCTTCAATCTCTAACTCAAAAACCCTTGGATCGGTCATGTAACGGTAGGCACCCCGATAGCCAATGAGCGGATTCTCTTCTTGTGGCTCGTATTTTTCTCCGCCAATGAGGTGTCGATATTCGTTCGTCTTAAAGTCTGTAGCGCGATACACTACTGGCCTGTCACCAAAAGCTTCGCAGAATTGCGTGAGGCCTTTAACGAGCTGTTTGGTGAAGGTTTTGCCCTTTCCTTGCGCGATGAGTGCTTTGGGGTGTTGCCCGATTTGTGCAATCATGAACTCGGCGCGCAGGAGTCCCAGACCATCCACATTTCTTTGGGCCACGCTGGCGGCCAACTCTGGTTCTGCCAAGTTTACATAGATTTTGGTAGCCGTCTTAATATTTTGCTCTTGGCGCGCGGCTTGAACGGCTGCCTCTTGTTCCTTAACATTTCTGAGCAACTCACGAGAAATTTGGCCTTGGTGCACTTCTCCTGTTCGTCCGTTGATCGTAACAATCTGTCCGTCTTTGAGGATTTTGGTTGCCTCGCCTGTGCCAACAATACACGGGAGTCCAAGTTCACGCGAAACAATCGCCGCGTGTGAAGTCTGTCCGCCTCGATCGGTGATAAGACCGGCGGCGCGCTTCATGGCTGGCACAAAGTCTGGCGTGGTCATATTGGTGAGCATGATCTCACCCGTTTTGAGTTCATGGATTTCGCTCGGTGATTTTATGAGACGAACTTTTCCCGAAACAATTCCTGGAGAGGCTGGTTCACCGGTGATGAGCGTA
>CAYWTN010000003.1:26118-65790 GCA_964460975.1 uncultured Pseudomonadales bacterium | reverse complement strand
GCGTAGGCAAAAGCGCCAAGTGCTTCTCTACTTCTTTGTGCGCGCCCGCTTGAGCCTTGATATTCTCAATAGTGGTAATGGGGCGTGTTTGCACGAGATAGAGCTTATCATCCTCAAGCGCCCACTCACTGTCCTGCGGGTAGTGGTAGTGCTGCTGCAACTTAACGGCCAACTTTGCCAAAGCGATCATCTGCTTTTTGCTGAGTTTGGTCTGCTTTTGGCGCGATTTTGGTGTGGAACGATTTTTCGTGCTTCCAAAACGGCGGGTCATTTCCATTTTTTGCTCTACGGTGTCTATGCGGAGAATTTCCCATGTCCCCTTCTCCACTTCGTAGTGGTCTGGCGTAACGATGCCCTGAACAATGTTTTCGCCCAGCCCCCAGATGGCCTCCACCACAACGACTTGATCATCGTTATTAACCGGATTGAGCGAGAACATCACTCCAGATACGCTTGACTGCACCATCTTTTGGATCGGCACCGCGATGCCCACCTTATTGTGATCAAATCCACGCGTGGCACGGTAGAAGACGGCGCGCGCCTCAAAAAGGGAGGCCCACGCCTTCTGGGTGTGGGCCACAACGGCGCGCGCGCCCTGAACATTAAGGAATGTGGCCTGCTGACCAGCAAAACTCGCCCCTGGCAAATCCTCGGCGGTGGCAGAAGAACGCACGGCGGTCATCACATTCTTTCCAAGCTTGGCGTAGGCTTTCTGAATGTTCTCAGAAAGATCTTTGGGCATCTTGGCGTTCAGGATGAGTTTCTGTGCTTTTTTGGCGAGTGCATCGAGCTGTTTGGAGTCATTGGGATCAAGGTCGGCCAGAGTGACGGCAATTTTTTCGCGCAGTCCATTGGCATCCAAAAAACGGTAGTACGCCTGCGCGGTAACCACAAATCCATCGGGCACGGGAAAGCCAGCACGCACCATTTCTCCAAGGTTGGCTCCTTTGCCGCCAACTTGGGCACCGTCATTTTTGTCGATTTCTTTGAACCAGAGAATGTCTGGCTGGGCAGGCCGTAGCATAGAATTCATTGTAAACGTTTTATTTCCAAAAATATATTCGGATAATATTCGTGTATTATGTATTGATTCATACGTCTTTTATGAAACAAAGCAGAATTAGCAATCAATTGAGTTAATTGCTAAAAAAGAGGTTGTATAATACCCCCACACCCAGCCCGGGTGGCGGAATTGGTAGACGCGCACGGCTTAGAACCGTGTGGAGCAATCCATGGAGGTTCAAGTCCTCTCTCGGGCACTCCTGTGGCACCTCCTCCACTCACTCGCAAACGTCCTCGCTTGGCTCGCTGAGAGGAGGAGGTTCTTTAGTGTTTCCCCCCACTTTGCAGAGACAATCTCCCGCAGCCTGGCCAAAGGCCAGGCGAGGACGTTGTCGAGCAAAGTGGGGGGAAACCTTAGGCACTAGCCGATAGCTCATTTAAAATCGCTACGGCAGCATCCAGATCCTGGTTTTCGATAAGTTGGTGGGCTGTTTGCAGTTTTTGCATGGAAGCGGCATTATTTGAGAAGTACTCTTGCATCCCGTGTAGACGCTCGTGCAGGAGATCGCTCTTGAGCTGCAGTGTGCGTTGCAGGAGAACGTCTTCGGCCTGAGGGACTTTTTTGAGGATGAGATCAAAGAGATAATCGCGCTTGGTATTTTGCTCAATACCCTCATCATTGAGAAGGGTGTGAACATTGTCCGCCTCTTCGTCGCTGAGAATTGGGGCAAGGTCATTTTCTACCACGTCCTGCCAGATAACGTCTTGCACCTCAGAAAGAAATTCTTCCTTTTCTTCTTCGGTTCCCTCTACTCCGAGCATCTCAAAAATGCTCAAACGATGCAGTGTCTCGGTAAAGGCTTGTGAATGGTTTTGGGCAGTTGAATCCATGAAACTCCTTACAGTTTTCTTTACCCAGAATAGCAAAAAAAGGAAGTTTAGTCGATGAGACCAGGAATGCGGAGGATGTTCACGCCAATGAAGCTGAGGATCACGATCGAGAAAATGATAAAGAGTGTTCCGCTCACTGCGGCCGTGATGAGCTCTTTGGCTTCTTTGACACGAGAGACCTCTCCTCGGGAAATGGAGAGCAAGGCCGCTGCCGCAAGGATAGAAAGCAGCGCGATGCCGCCAACAACCCCCAGCATAAGGCGAACGAGATCCATAGTGAGTGATTTTCCACTCACGCCAATACAGCCAAAGGCCGTGTACTGCTTCTGTTGGCCACCAGTGTCGGTCTGTCCCACACAGGCAATACAAGCTTCTCTTTGAGCGCCGGCCGGAGCTTGCTTGCAGTAATCAAAAGCGTCAACTCTCTGGGTTCCCGTAAAGGCAGATTCCTTATTATTGATCGTATCCGTCACCCCTTTTGAGTTGCAGGCGCGGTCTTTCGCATCACAGACGTTGAAGTTGGAGGCACAGTAAATTTCGCTGCCAAGAGCGTTATTGTCTACCACCATCACTCGCCAGTTTCCTGGCTGCAGTGGTCCAATGCTGCCGTTCCAGCCGCCAAGAGATCCTCCACTTGTCCCGACTTCACCCATTGCAACATAATCTGAGCCATCGGCCTTGGAATAGCCAAGACGATAACTGCCCCGGAAGAAGCCAAAGCTGCGTAGTCCATCAAAGGAAACATTCAGTTTTTGTGAGCTGTCATAACGGCCACCGCTCTCGGTGCTGATAGAAAAAGCGCCATCACAGTAAGGGCTTCTGTCTGAGGCGACGGTGATTTCTACGCCACCATTACGAACTCCACAGGCATCAATATTTCGGAAACGAGCCTTATCACCCGAAAGGATATAGCCACTACTGTTCCCCGTTCCCATTTCGAGCCAGAATCTTCGGGAAGTATCGGCTGGCTCTGGGTGGCCAACAATCTTATTTCCTTCTATGCGTTGGTTGGCAACGGCATGGTTCTTATCATTATCACAGGCGTTAAAAGCCCCTGTCAGGTTGCACCAGCGAATCTGCCAACAACCTGCCACAGCATCATCTCCTTGGCAAAGTGTTGGGCTCGTTCCTGCTGGTTGTTTACTGGTATCAAGAACGAAAGAAACGGTTTGCGGTGCACTGGAGTTTGGTTCAATGCGACTGGGAGAGACACTCGGTGTGCAGGAAACAGCAGAAGGGGCGTTGTCGGGTCGATTTGGTTGAGCCATATCAGGATTGGATCGGACGACGAATGTTGTCTTGCAGGAAGTTTGTTTTGCTGGCTGAACACTCGTATCTACCTCTTCAAGTTCGGCCTCCCAGGATCCTGCCCAAAGTTGGAGCGTTTCTTCTTCTCTAATTGAGGCGACACCATCACGGTTTCCTTGGGCCATGTAGGTTTCACTGCTCGAACCGGCTGGTCGAATGTAGAGTCGGTAGTAGCCAAGATGGCTTTCGAGCATGGTCAGCCGCTGTTTATTCAGGACAAATGTGCTTCCTGAAGTTCTCTCTTTGGAAGCATCAAGGATATGTCCAACATCACTTGGATCCTGCGTTACGGAAAAAGCGTTACGAAATTGTGTACAGTTGAGCTGGGCTTGCGCCGTGCCAGCAAAAAGATGGGACAACAAAAAGGCACACAGAAGTGCCGGAATAAGCAAAACTTTGCGTTTCATGACTCTGGTGGCAATTTTATCATGCCAACCCTTGTGCGGCTATGAGCGATTCTTATTTTTTGGTGTACTCAAGCAGGTTATTAT
This sequence comes from uncultured Pseudomonadales bacterium, assembly GCA_964460975.1. Lineage (GTDB taxonomy): Bacteria > Patescibacteriota > Microgenomatia > UBA1400 > UBA1396 > CAYWTN01. The sequence continues at coordinate 62,098 of CAYWTN010000003.1, read as the reverse complement.
TCGTTCGATTTTCTCGGGCGTGTTCGCGGTCGTTGTACTCCATTTCCACGATCCATTGGTTTACCGAAAAAGCCCACGAGCCATTACTCGATGGTGTGTATTTGCGCATGATGTCTTCAGGGGTGGTGAGGCCGATATCCACGTAACGTTCTTTGAGTTCGCGCGCGGCACGGTCAAAGCTTGCTTCGTAGTTTTCAAAGGTAAGCGTGCCGCGCGCGTGAATGCCGAATCCAAGACAGTTATAAGAATTGGGAATAATGCTTTTGCACAGATTGCTCTCTTGCATCATGATGGCAGGTAAAAGTCGATAGTCCAGGTTGTAGCGATCAGCCGTCTCCACAAGAACTCTTCCGTAGTGATCATAAGGTGTGAGCGGGGATTTATGCCGTTCTAGAAAAGAAGCCACGATCTCCGAACGGGCATCACCCTTCCCTACTTGGCTCTCGATACCAGTGTTATAGGTGGCGGGAAGCGCCAGCGAGTTGTCTGCAGCCACAACGGTCCCTTGCGGGTTGGTGTGAGGGTCAAGTTGCACGGTTCGCAGACGCCAAACGCCCACGGCAAGAATCCCAAAAAGCAGCATCGGAGCGATGGGGAGAAAGAGTAAGAAAAACGATCGCCTGCCTGTCATCGTCTTTCTATCCTAGCGATTTGAGCGGCGCGGTGCAAGGGTTCGGCGGGTATTCTCTGGTTGGCCGGTGCCACGCATCATTCCGGTGAGAATGCCGAGTCCAGACATAAACGACAAATAGTTGCTACCGCCAAAGGAAATGAGTGGCAGAGGAATGCCTGTGAGCGGGATGAGGGCCACCATGGCGGAAAGATTGAGGACAACGTGCAGGCTTATCCAAGCCGTGATTCCAGCACAGACGAGCATACGGAACCGATCGGTTTGCTTTCTGGCGGTTTCCCAGCCCACGGCAATAAGGGTGCTATAGGCACTAATGAGTAACACTGAGCCCACAAAACCGGTTTCTTCTGCATAGATGGAGAAAATGGAATCGGAGCTGGCTTCGGGGATATATTCCTGTTTTTGTTTTGAGAGGCCAATGCCTTGTCCAAAGACGCCTCCCCTCCCTAAAGCAAGAGTTATTTGGCGTATATGATAGGATTTTCCGAGCGGATCACTTTCGGGGTTGAGGAAGGTTGTGAGGCGCTCACGGCGATAGGGCGCCGACAGTATGAGTATTCCAATAATGACGGCGCCCACCCCGCCAAAAACCATGAGCGGCTTTACATTGCCCCCGGCTAAAAAATAGAGCAAGCAGCAAAGGAGCGCGATGATGGCGGCGGTACTCAGGTTTGGCTGGAGCATGATGAGAGTAAAAACGATGCCGGTGAGGAAAAGGAAAGGTGCAAATCGTTGGTGTTTGTCCAGCCAGGAGGCAAAGAAAAGGATAATGGCGAGTTTGGTCATCTCGGCTGGTTGAATACCGAACGAACCAAAGTAGATCCACCGTTGCGCACCTTGTATCTTTCTGCCAACGCCTGGGATAAGTACGGCTACCAGCAGTGCCAGAGCCAACCAGAACATCCAGGGAGCCAGCATTTTCCAGATTTTTGGTGGCATAAGCGCACAGGTAATAAAGGCGGACAACCCGAGGACAATCCACATGCTATGGCGTAAAGCAAAATGCCAGGGATGACCAAATGTTTGCAGGCTTTCTACAACGGATACATTATAGATAAGAACGAGGCCGAAGAGCGAGAACCCCAAGATAAAAAAGAAAAAGCGCAGCGGGGTAAAGTGGGCAAGCAAAGGTTTCATGGGTGTCTCTATGGTTCGCGAACCAGCTTATTAAACTGTTCACCGCGGTCGAACTCATTGGCAAAAAGCTCGAATGAAGAAAAACCAGGAGAAAAAAGAACAGTGGAAGCATTTTTGGCGTGCGCGAGGCGGATCGCCTCGCGCACGCCCTCCTCTAAGCTCGTTACTTCCATCCACTCTTTGGGTTTTTCTCCTAAGGCTTGCAAAACTTGCTGAGATCCCGATCCTTGTAGCATGACGACCCCAAGTGGTTCATCTCTGAGCCGAGTCAAAAATTCCTCACTGAGTGGAAGCTGCTTGGTTGTTCCTCCAAAGAGCAGGACAAATCGCTGTCCAGAAAACGCTTCTAACGCTTTTTGCAAAGCGATTGGTGTCGTTGAAGTTGTGTCATTGATAAAGGTTAAACCCTCTCGGGAAGCAACATTCTGCAGGCGGTACTCCACTCCTGTAAAGTTTTCTATCGTTTTTTGAACACTCTCTGGCGGAATGGAAAATATCTCAGACACTGCGAGGGCAAAAGCGATGTTTTCTCGGTTATGATCACCCAGAAGCGGCGTTTTGAGTGTACGCGCAAAAGCCAGATCATTTCCACCAATGATTTTTGTATTCACCTGAGTCTCAACTTCCTTTTCCAAGCGAGAGAACGATTCCGAGGCAACGCTATCTCTGGAGGAATCGACCCGGGTCGATTCCTCCAGGGGTGATGACCCTTCGGAATCGTTCTCCCAGGAGGAAAAAACTGCCCAATCGCCAGGTTTTTGCCAGGAAAAGAGGCCTGCTTTGGTATCGGCGTAGGCATCAAAATTTTCATAACGATTGAGGTGATCAGGATAGATATTGGTTACAACGGCAACATGGGGAGAAACTTGCGCGGCAATGCAACCCTCAATCTGGAAGGAAGAAAGCTCCACGACAAAAAGGCTGTCATCTCTGCCCTGCTCGAGCGCGGCAAGCAGTGGTTGATTGGGGATATTGCCGCAAAGGAGTGCATTCTTCCCTGCTTCGACAAGAATACGGTGGATCAGCGTTGTGGTTGTCGTTTTTCCTCGAGTGCCTGTAATCCCGATGGCTTGATCCCTCATACAGCGCAGCGCAAGAGCGGCTTCTGTGGTTACCTCGATGTTCATTTCCTGAGCTTGCAAGATGAAATTGTGCCAAGCTGGCACCGCTGGGTTTTTGATAACAAGCTCTGTGCCATCAGGAATTTGTAGATTTTTTCCACATTCAAAGGTTATGTCTTTATGGAGCTGCTTCAGAGAGGGAGCAAGTTGTTCTGCAGATTTTTCGTCCAATACATGCACCTGCGCTCCAGCACGAAGGAGGGTATTCGCTACTCCTGTGCCGCCGCCCTGAAGTCCGAGACCAAAGATCACGACTTTACGTTTTTGTACCAGTTCTTGAAGTTTTTTCCAAGGTTGTCCCGACATACTAAATCATGGCCAGCCACACGCCAATGGCTGTAAGGATGATGCCCGTAATCCAAGCACGCATAACAATTTTTGGTTCTTCCCAACCCACCAGCTGAAGCCAGAGGTGAATAGGAGCAACAGGAAAGAGTTTTTTCTTGAGGAATTTTTTACTCATCAGTTGCAGTAAGCTGGAAGTGATTTCGGCAACAAAAATGCCACCAATAATGACTAAAGCAATACTTTTTCCCAATAAAAGCCCCATCGTGGCCAAAATTGCGCCAAAAGCCAATGCGCCAACGTCACCCATAAAGATGCGAGCCGGAAAAATATTAAAGTACAAGAACGCAATGAGAGAACCAATGATCAAGGCAATAAAGAGAGACATCGTGGTATCGAGGATCGAGGCCGAGAGCACCCAGAGTCCAAAGAAACAAAAAAGGAGCACGCCCGCTGCCAGGCCATCGAGCCCATCGGTAATATTCACGGCATTGGCAAAAGCGACGATCACGAATGTCGCATAGAGAATAAAGAATGGTCCAAGATAGACCTCATCCAGATTGAGGAAGGGAATGTTGACAAAATCGATACCGAGCCAAAAGTACATCATGGCGCCGGTAATACCAGCGCTGGCCAGCTGGAGTAGGAATTTGTGGCGCATCCGCAAACCAAAAAATTTGCTTTTTTTCACACCAAAAAACTTTTTCACATCGTCATACAAACCAATAGCGCCAAAAGAAAGGAAAGAGAAAAAGAGAATGGTGATTTCTGGAACGATTGGGTAGACGTTGGTAACCGTAATACCAAGTCCTTTGAGTAGAGGGAGCAGAACGGCAAAAATGCTCGTAATAACCATGATGAGCAGGAATCCACCACCAACAGGGACACCGGCTTTATGCCCGTGAAAACGGTCGAAAATAGCGCTCAACTGGCCAAAGGCATCAATGGTTTTTTGTCTTTGGCGTTGGAAGCGCAATCGATAGAGCATGTCGATAAATGGCACGATAAGCGCACTCGTCACACAAAAAGAGAAAATGAGCAGGCCGAGGACAAGTTCCATGGGGACATTCTAGCTTAAAGTGTGCCAACAAGATAGACTGCGCGCCAAGGTCTAAAGTTGCTGACAAAATCGCGCTGGCTGCGCTGGGATCCGTCGGCATTTTTTACGGTGTAGGTAAATTTGGTGGTTGCTCCTGGGGCCGCCCAATCGATTTGTCTTCGTGTTCCGCGTGGTAAGCTTGGGTCGTCCACAAAATTGGGTTCGGGGGCCGCTCGTTGGTTACTTATTTTGTAATCACTTATTTCACTTTGGCGACCATCGCTCTTCCCCCAAATTTCCACAACCATGTGTTGGTTTTGGCTGTCGGCTTGGCTTGTTACAACGAGCGCATTCTGCGTATCATTGAGGAAACGGAAGTCGGTGCTGGGAGCGTAGACAGTGGCGTCAAAGCCAGGTTGGGAATTTTGTTCATAGTAACCAACTCGGTAGCTATGGGCTTTCCAGCGCGTGATTGGCAGGCCAGCGTTGAGGGCGGCGCGGAAAACGGTCGTGCTCACTTGGCATACTCCCCCGCCGTCATCGAGCTGGGTCATTCCATCTTTAATAACATAGGCGGATCGGTATCCGGTGCGTCCACTGACTTCTCCAATAGAGCCGTTAAAGGAAAATTCTTCGCCTGGCAAAACGAGAGTGAGATCCATTCGCTGGGAAGTGAGTCCTACATTGTAAACACGGTTTGGAATGGAGCCCGTGTAGGTAGAAACGCCAAAGCCAATACGCTCCTCCACTCCCAGATCATTGATTTCCTTGAGGGTTTTTTCTGGTTGCGTCTCTTGGAATGTCACCTGAATGGTTGCCGACCGAGAGCTACTGCGCTCCAAATCTTGGAGAATTTGAGAAACCTGCTCGCTCAGTTCTGGCCAGGATAAGGTTCGGCCAGATTTATGAGGGACAAACGTTTTGAGCTTCTTGCCACCCTCTTGGAGTTCCCATTGAGCGTCTTGCGGGACACTTTCCCAATCTTTGAGGAGGCTACTGAGAGTATTTTGGATAGCGGGCTGCCAGTATCCTTCTGGAAGCGAGAGGAAACTGAGGATCGTTGCCGTGTTTATGGTGATGGGACGATCTGTTGGCTCTCCTTGAATCTGTAGTGTTTTTCCTTGCCAGGCAACTTGGCGTTGCTCCGCATGAATGATCCCATCGGCCGAAAGAGGAATGTTGGTTGGTTCTACGGGGAGTTCAAACGTTTTTTCCTCTGGATTCTCGGCAATCTCTTTTATAAATGCTTCCTTGTTGACCGTTTGTCCCAAGGAACCTGTCTTTAGCTCTACTTTTCCAGATTGGATGGCGAATTGTGGTCGCTCACCCGGCACTTCCAGTTCCTGAGTGATGGGGCTGATCCACTGTTCTACTGCAAAAGGATCGAGTTCGGTACGAAGAGAAAAATTGGGGCGAGAAATGAGACTTTCCCAACGAGCGATCCAGCGGTCGAGGATCGAAAGTGTGGTAATGGGTTGGAGAGCCGTATTGAGGGTGTCATCAATGGTGCGGTGTATTCCTAAGTTTTGGGCTGACTGGCTCCAAGTCTTGTTTTCCCAAGATACAGTAATTTCGAAGGGTTCGAGAGGGGGCAGGCGCTCTTGGATTTTTTGTTGCGCCTGCCCTCGATTCAACCATCCAACCGATACGCCATCAATTTTTGTTCCTGGAGATAAGCGGTTTGTGGGCAAAGCAAGCAGTGCCACATTAAGGAGAGCAAGAAGCGCAATCATGGCCGCTGCTCCAAAAAGAAATCCCTGATGACTTTGCGTCTTGGGATATTGAAATCTTTCCAGGTTAAGTTTTTCTGTTCGCATTACCGGATTGTTTCTTTAGCGTACAGTTATTATACTCATACGATATGGCCGATAGCCCACTCAAACCACCAGTGCCTCCGTCTCTCGGCGGTTCTGGCTCGGCCCCCTCGAGTCCTCCTTCTTTTCTACAGCCGCTTCAGCCTGTCTCTCCTGTTTCCGTTCCAACACCAGCTGCTGCTACAGTGTCTGTCCCTGCCTCCGAAACTCCAGAAGCAACCCCTCCATCATCGTTGCCAAGTACTCTTCCTCCCACTGCTCCGCTTGAAACAGTTACTCCTCAGGTGGCTGCCGCGACTCCCCCCTCTGCTACTCCATCTCCTTCCCAGCCACAGTTTAGTAGTCGGATTTTGCAAGGCGCCATGTCTATGAGTGCCCAGCCCTTCCAAGATCCTTCAGCCAATGTGCAAAAAGCGGCAACACCAGTATCTGTGAGCCAATCCTTTGCTTCGAGTACGCCAGCCGCCCCTTACCAGATGTCTTCTTCTGGTATCCCATCTTCTGGAAAGTCTATTCCTCAGGAATCAAGTTCTTTTTCCGTGTCGCCCGCAGCAGGTTCGTCAACGCCAAAAGCGGCAACCATTGGACGACCCAATGCCTTGCTCGAAGCGTTCAAGAATCCCAAACTCCTCATCGGTGGTGCGATTGTTCTTCTTTTGGTAGTCATTGGTGTGGTGGCTATGAATATTTTTGCCGATCGTTCTGCTTCATCTCCTTCCGACGTTCCTGGTCAAGCAACAAATCCAGCGGCAAAGAATGTAACCCTTACCTATTGGGGACTCTGGGAGCCAACCGAAGTCATGCAAACGCTTATTCGCGAGTATGAGACGAGTAACCCTGGTGTGAAGATTAATTATGTTCAGCAAAAGAGCGATCAGTACCGTGCTCGTTTGCAAACATCGCTGAGAGATGGCAGCGGTCCCGATATTTTCCGTTTCCATAATACCTGGATGCCAATGATCAAGGGCGATTTGGCGTCAGCTGGTCGAAACTTCACGACCGATGAGCTGCAACGAAACTACTACCCCATTATGTCTCGTGAGCTTATCCAAGGTGGTCAAGTGGTTGGCACGCCGCTTATGTTTGAGGGTTTGGCGCTTCTCTATAATGAATCGATGTTGGCAGCAGCGGCGGCGCAGCCGCCGCGCGACTGGGAGCAAGTTCGCGCCTTGGCTAGCCAGCTCACGGTGCGCAATGGCACGGTGCTTGAACGAGGAGGCATTGCTCTCGGAACCGCCGATAACGTCGATAATTTTTCCGACATTCTCGGTCTGATGATGCTCCAGAACTCTGGCAATCCTGGCAATCCGGTAACGCCAAAAGAACAGGAAGCGCTCACGTTCTACACGCTCTTTTCTCGAGTCGATGGTGTCTGGAATAGCACTATGCCAAACTCCACCATGGCTTTTGCCAACGAAAAAGCAGCCATGATTATTGTTCCTTCTTGGCGCATTTTTGAGATTCAGCAGATGAATCCCAATCTCAAGTTTGGTGTCACTCGTGTTCCTCAACTTGGTGGCGCGGAAGCGACTTGGGGTACCTATTGGGTGGAAGGCGTGAGCAAAGCCTCCAAGAATACCGAAGAGTCTTGGAAGTTCCTCGCTTGGCTTTCCCAACCTGAACAACTACGGAGTTTCCACAGCCAAGCGGCTGCCGTTCGAGGTTTTGGCGAGCTTTCTCCTCGGGTTGATATGGCTTCAGGAATTAAGGATAATCCTCTCGTGGCACCCTATCTGGACGATGCCCTGTATGCGCAGTCTTGGTATATGGCCAGTATGACGCATGACGAAGGCCTCAACGATAAGATGATTCAGTACTACACCGATGCGGTCAATGATATGAACGCTCGGGGAAATGTTGAGCAGTCCTTGCAACAAGTTTTGCCTGGTATTCAGCAGGTTTTGAGTACGTATGGCATTACTGCCGATGCTCCTCTCTCGGCGGCCTCACCCTAAAACGCCTTGACAGTCTCGCCAGAAAGCGAAACACTGAGCGAATGAGTCCGAGTCTCTCTCAAGCTGGTTGGCGAACGTTAGCTTATGCAGCGGTTTTTGGCCAAGGAGTGAAGAGGCATGAGCTGGCCAGATTTTTACTGAGTGCAGACGTTTTTTCTCCCTCATCACTCGATGCTCTTTGGCAGCAATGGCGTTTGGAAGGAAGGGTTTTACGCAAAGATCGTATCCCTCTTTCTCCATTCTGGCCACAGTTTGCTCTTCTGCGCTTTTTTGCACGCTCTGTCCCTTGGGTGCGCAGCATTTGGCTCACGGGCAGCGTAGCAGCGGGCACCCCTCAGGAAAAGGATGATTTGGATTTTTTGGTCATTGTTGACACTCGTCGTCTCTGGCTGAGTCGATTTTTCCTTGTTGGTTTGAGTGTTTTTTTTGCGCGCGCACGGACAAGAGCGATGAGTGAGTCTTCTGCTCGAGGTCGTTGGTGTTTTAATATGTGGCTTGAACCAGAGGCTTTATCTCTCGAGTCTTCGGTACAGTCGGTTTATGTGGCGCGTGAGCTTGTTCAGGCCATTCCTCTCTATGTTCGAGTAGGGGTGCCATCCGGTGAACTTTTAGAAAGAAATCCTTGGGTTGGTGGGTTTTGTAAGATGGGTGGGCGCGCTGGGCTCAGACGAGCCCAGCGCGCCCACAAGCACTTCCCCTTTTTCCCTCGAGGTAATATATTTCCCTTTCCCCTTTTCTTTGATTGGCTCAATCGGTTCGCTTGGCGTTGGCAGTGGCGCCGTATAGTAAAGACACAAACGAGGGAAAAAGTTGTTTTTAACCAGGCATTTTTCCACCCTCGCGATACCCAGTTTAGTGTGGTGCGGGAGTATGAGAGAATATGTACTTTGCAGGGAATTTCTCCGTATGAAACCAACCAAACAACGCGCACAAACACTTGAACGTCACTTGCTTCCCGAGGACTGGACTTCAGAAGAGCGAACGACTTGGCTCGAGGTTTGGAAGGATGTTCGTGAGGCCAGGCAGGATCTCAAAAGAATTGTTTTTGTCTCTGGGGTGTTTGACCTCCTCCACGAAGAACATATCAATTTTTTGCGAAAAGCAAGGTCTCAGGGGAATTACCTTATTGTAGCAATAGAATCCGATGATAGAGTGCGAGAAACAAAAGGTCCAGATCGTCCTGTTCAGAACCAGCAGGTTCGCACCGAGGCGATTTGGAATACCGGATTGGCTGATGCTGTAGCTGTTCTTCCCGTAGAATTTTCACGACCAGAGCACCATATTGCGCTTATGAAACTTCTCTCCCCTCATTTTTTGGCCGTTTCTTCGCATTCTCCATACAAAGAAAAAAAACGTGCCATAATGGAGCTCATCGGTGGAGAATTAGTTGTGGTTCATGATCATAACCCAGCCGTTTCCACCACGCAGAAATTGGCACAAGGAAACACATGAGTCTATTTATTCCCCTTCTTATCCAGCCTTTTTTCAACGTTTTGGTTGGCGCTTACTGGCTCATGGGCTTTACTCCTATCGGTTTGGATATGGGTGTAGCGGTTATCCTTCTCACCCTTTTTATTCGTCTTTTGCTTTTGCCTATTACCTTAGCGAGTGACCGCTCCGAAGCGGAACGCCGAGAGATCGAAGAAAAGTATCAGGAAATTACGCAGCAGTATTCATCTAATCCTCTCATGCGCGAGAAAATGACCAAGAGTCTCCTCAAAGGAAACCCACGTATCCTTTTGGCCGAGGGAACGATGTTCCTTATTCAAGTTGCTATTGCGCTCATTCTTTGGTGGATCTTTGCCAATGGTCTTGGCAACAGCGAGAGTAATGCCCTTCTCTATTCATTTATGCCAGAGATTGATCTTAATCACGAGTTTGATTTTATGGGTTACTCCCTTGACGAACCGCATTGGCAGTTTAACGTGGTTCAGACCATTCTTATTTTCTTGGTAGAGACAGTGGGGTTGGCTTCTTCTCCGCATAAAGTCCGACGCGATGAAGTTGTTCGATACCAAGTTATTCTTCCGGCTGTTTCGTTCCTTGCCTTTTCGGTTTTGCCAGCTGGAAAAAAACTGTTTGTTATTACGACCCTCAGCTTTAGTTTGGTGATCATGATTGCCAAGATTCTTTGGCGATACGTACATAATATGCTTAATCCTCCTCCAGAGAAAAAAGTTCCGCGTTTCCGCGAGTTCCTTAAACCAAAATCTGAGGACGAGGCTATCGGCACACGCGTGCTTTGAGTTACAATGGCAGTATGTCTGGACTGCCCTCCCAACATGACGCATTAGAAATTCGCCGTCTTATCATTCAAATGTTAGAGCGAGCTGGCTCTGGCCATGCCGGTGGAGCACTGGGTATGGCCGATGTTTTTGCCGTCCTTTACCGCAGCATTCTGAGTCATCGTCCCAAGCATCCTCAGTGGGAAGGTCGCGATCGGGTGGTGTTGTCTCATGGTCATATCTGCCCAGTTCTCTATGCCACCCTGGCCTTACATGGCTATTTTGATGAGAAAGAGCTCTGGAAACTGCGACAAGTTTCGGGAGAACTTCAAGGGCATCCGCACGAAAAACCGGAATGGGGTATCGAAACAACGTCAGGTCCACTCGGCCAAGGATTATCCCAAGCAGTGGGAATGGCGCTTGCCGCACAGCTTAAGCAAGAGAAACATCATATTTTTGCTTTGCTCAGTGATGGTGAACATCAGGAAGGTCAAACTTGGGAAGCGTATCTTTCCGGGGCAAAATACCAGTTGAAGAATCTCACAGCCATTATTGATCGCAACTTTATCCAAATTAGTGGCGTGACAGAGGCAGTTATGCCCCTTGAGAGCTTATCAGACAAATTACGTGCCTTTGGTTGGCTCGTTTATGAGGTAAACGGACACGATCATGCCGCCATTTTTGAGGCTTTGCGTATGGCGCAAGCGGATGGTTCTCCCTCGGTTGTCATGGCCTACACGGAGCCTGGTAAAGGGGTGGATTTTATAGAGAATCGGTACTCATGGCATGGCGCAGCGCCCAAGCCAAGCGAAGCTCGACGGGCGCTGCGCCAACTCCAGAGCCTCAATGGAGAGTTGGAGACGCAGTATGATTGATCAGCTTGTTTCCCTCAGCCAGTTTGAGCAGGCACAATCTGGCGCTGTTCGGGATGGTTTTGGACAAGCTTTGCATGAACTTGGTAAGAGCCACTGGAATGTTGCCGCTCTTTGTGCAGACTTGGGTGATTCTCTCAAGATGACACGTTTTCGAGAGGCCTATCCAGAACGATTCATCGAGGTAGGTGTGGCCGAACAGAACCTTGTTGGGGTGGCGGCTGGTCTTGGCAAGGAGGGTTTTATCCCCTTTGCAGCGAGCTATGCCGCTTTCTCTCCTGGAAGAACCCATGATCAAATTCGTGTTTCGGTGTGTTATTCCAACCGCAACGTGAAGATTGTGGGAGGCCATGCGGGTCTTACTACTGGACCAGATGGGGCAACCCATCAGGCGCTCGAAGATATTGCCATGATGCGCGTTTTACCCAACATGACGGTTCTCGTTCCAAGCGATGAAGTAAGTGCTCATGCCCTCACAAAGCTCTCCGCGGAGTATTTTGGCCCAGTGTATCTGCGCCTCTCTCGGGTAACTTCACCCACGCTTTTACAGGAGTCGTCTTTACGTTGGGGTGAGGCGGTTCGACTCAAGGCAGGTACAATGGGAACACTGGTGGGCAGTGGAATGTTGCTCGCTCGTACGGTTCGTTTAGCTTACGATTTGCAAGAAAAGCTTGGTTGGGACCTCGAAGTTCTCACTTTCCCCTTTGTGAAACCCCTCGATGAAACAGCCTTGGACTGGTTGGCGCAGCGCGGGTTGGGTGTGATGGTGATAGAAGAGCACCAAAAGAGCGGCGGTCTCGGGTCGGCGCTGGCCGAAGCATTGTCTGAACGGGGCGGGATCTCCATGAAGCTCCTGGGTGTTGATGATACTTTTGGCCGGTCTGGCGAGGCCAGCGCCCTCCTCGATCACTATGGTTTTTCGCAGCAAGCACTGTTTTCCCAAGCACAAACATTCTTTGCAGCCCAAAAAAGAGTTGCTCAAGCATAATGCCCTCTCGGATGGGGAGAGAAATCTCGGTAGTGATTGGTAATTGCTCCTGCTTCTACGGTTATGAGGTCGATTCGTGTGGGGCGGTTATAGAGTCGTGGCAGGCTGAGGAGTGAACGCACGAGGTGTTGGTACTTGCGCCAGCTCACCGAAAGTTCAGGTGGAATGCTCGTGTGGCGTGTGCGTGATCGAACCTCAACACAAACAAATTCGTCATTCTCTTTGGCTAGAATGTCTATTTCGCCAAATTTCGTAAAGATATTTCTGCCTATGATTTGCCAGTTTTTGCTGCGAAGATGCTCTGCTACGAGATCTTCACTTCTCTGCCCTTTTTCATGGGTAGAAAGGAAGCGTTTGGATTGGGGTTGGGAGAAACCAAGAGAGGCTGACATACTGCCAGCCTCTCAAAAGAATCGAACAAAAAAACAACAGTTTTAGGCTGTTTTTGCGGTTTTGGCGTGTACAATCTTCTTTTTGATTGTAGTCGCAGCCTTACCGATACGGTCACGCAAGTAGAAAAGCTTGGCGCGGCGCACAACACCAGCCTGCTTGAGCTCAACCTTTTCAACAAAAGGACTCATAACAGGGAAGATACGCTCCACACCAATGCCACCAGAAGCAATTTTGCGAACAGTAAAGGTTTTTCCACTCAAACGGTTGGCAATAGCAATGAGCACACCTTCAAAGATCTGAACGCGGAACTTGTCGCCTTCTTTAATCTTCTGGTGCACACGAACGGTATCGCCCACAGAGAGCTGGACATCATGAAAAGTAAGATACTTAGCCATATATTTCTTTCTTAAAGCTTGAAGCAAGAGCGTTATTATACCAGATTTTCTTCCTTTGAGGAGTGGCGAGATTGCTCCACTGCCGCACGCAGGAATGCCGTGAACAATGGGTGCGGTGCCAATGGTCGAGATTTGTACTCGGGATGGCCCTGAGTGCCCACAAAGAAAGGATGTTTTTCTTTAGGAAGCTCAATAAACTCAACCAGATTTTCTTTCACCGATCGACCAGCAATAACTAGCCCTGCCTTCTCAATTTCGGGAATAAATTCATCATTTCCCTCATAGCGGTGGCGGTGTCGCTCTGCGATGATGTTTTTCTTGGCATCAAACATGGCATCGGCTTTTTGGTAGATATCCAGGGTTGCTGTTCCTTCTTTGAGTTCGCATTCCCAACGTCCTAAGCGCATCGTTCCGCCGTAAGCGCGATTCTCCAGAATACGTTGCTGCTCAGGGATAATATGAATGACCTGATGCTTACTTTGAGGATCAACTTCCTGTGTGTGTGCGTCTTTCCAGCCCACCACGTTGCGGGCAAACTCCACCACTGCCAACTGCATGCCATAGCAAAGACCAAGATAGGGAATTTTTTGCTCACGAGCATACTGAATTCCACGAATTTTGCCTTCAACGCCTCTGGCGCCCCAACCAATGGGAACAATAATACCGTCCAGATGGGACAGAAGTTTGCCTGGATCTTTTACCTTTTCGAGTTCTTCACTATTAATCCAAACAATTTCTGTTTCGCTCTCTTCATGCACGCTGGCGTGTTTGATGGCATCGAGCAGTGCGGCGTAGGAATCGCGCAGTTCATAATCGCCGGTGGCAAAGTATTTTCCAATAATGCCGATTCGTGGGGCATGTTTTTTTGGTCCCTTAATCTTTTCTACCAGCCCTTCCCACTCAGTAATGTTGCGCTTTTTGAGTGGGAGATCGAGTTGCTCGAGGAGTTTTTTATCAAACTCTTGCTCCGCAAAAAGAAGGGGAATTTCGTAGACACTTTCTACGTCGGGGCTGTCGATAATATGATCATGGCGGACATGACAGAAGAGCCCGAGGCGTTCGCGACGACGCTCATCCATAGGTTTGGTGGCTCTACTCACAATAAAATCGGGCTGGATACCCATCGAGTTGAGGTGACGAATAGACAGCTGTGTAGGCTTGGTTTTGGGTTCACCAATATGTTCTGGCGTTGGCAGGTAAGAAACGTGGACGTGCACCACTTTATTCCCTAACTGATAATCCAAAATGCGTGAGGCTTCGTAATAAAGAATGTTTTGGTACTCGCCTGCGGTTCCCCCCAACTCAACGATCACGATCTCGGCGGCATCTTCTTTGGCGGCTTTCTGGATACGGGCAATGATTTCGTCGGTGACGTGTGGCATTGCCTCAACATCTTCACCGTTGTAGCCAAAAGCACGTTCACGGTCGATGACAGCCTTATACACTTGGCCCATCGTCACAAAGTTGTGGCCATGCATATCCTGGTGCAGGTGCTTTTCGTAGGTGCCCAGATCCATATCGGCTTCGGTACCGTCTTCGCAGAGGAAAGCATCCCCATGTTCAATGGGGTTGATCAAACCAGCGTCTATGTTGAGATAGTTTTCACATTTCACGATCGTGACGCGAAAACCACGAGACTTGAGCAGCAAAGCGATCGAAGCGGTTGTCGTTCCCTTGCCCAGGCTAGAAAGAACACCTCCAGAGACGAAAATATAGGCTGGGGTTGAAGATTTTGGGCGATTACGCCAGGAAATGCCATGATTACTCATGGGATTTTATTATACAGCGTTTTCCTGGTTTGGGGAAGGGAGAGGGTTTTGCGATTCAGTCCTTCTTTCTGCTACACTGTAGTCATATGCAAAAATTTGATTGGAAAACCCTCTATTTTGTCCTCGCTACCCTCTTGGGTTTGGTGCTTTTGGTTATTGGCGCTGTTTCTGGCGTGAATACCCTACTCACGACCTACGTTTTCCCCGTAAAGTCGTATCCTCAGGGTCGACCAATCGATCCTCCTTTTTATCAGCAGGCTGAGCTGACTCGCCTCAAGGAATCTGAGGAAATCACTGCCGAGCAAAAGCAAGCTCTTGTGCAGTGGGAGCAGGATTATGCCCGATGGCAGGAAGAAGAGTCTCAGTATGATTACGAGGCAGAAAACCGCAAGCGTTCTCTGGCTAACTCGGTGGCGATGATCTTGGCAGGTGTGCCGGTCTTTGCACTCCATGCTCCCCGGATTTTCACCGGAGAGCGTAAGCAGCGCTAATTTCCACGTTATTTTTCTTGGGTGTTGATCACATCTTTGCCCATGTACGGTCGCAGAACTTCTGGCACGAGGATGCTGCCATCGGCTTGCTGGTAGTTTTCTACCACTGCCGCCAAAAGCCGAGGTGTAGCCGCCACGGTATTGTTGAGTGTGTACACGTACTTCACACTGCCATCCTTTGCTTGGTAGCGAATATTGAGCCGACGAGCCTGGAAATCATTAAAGTAGCTGTCTGAGTGAGTTTCTCGATACGCGTTTTGGCCAGGGAACCAGGTTTCGATATCATACTTTCGGCGCTGGCCAGCACCCATGTCTCCCGTGCACATGAGTAAGACGCGGTAGTGGAGATTGAGGCTTTGGAGAATGTGCTCCGAGTAACCCAGCATCTGGTCGTGCCATTCTCTGGTGATGTCTTCATCGGCGACGGTATAGACCACCTGCTCCACTTTGGTGAACGTGTGTACACGGAACATGCCTTTGGTATCTTTGCCGTAGCTGCCCACTTCGCGGCGGAAGCAAGGGCTCATTCCTACCATTTTGATTGGCAGATCTGCTTCACGGAGAAGCTCTCCTTGATGATAGGCGGTTACGGGCACCTCGGCGGTGCCAATCATGCCCTCTCCATCTTGATTCCAGTAGATATCATCCAGACCCCAGGGGCCATAGCCAGTGTTCACAAAAGCCTCTCGGTTGACGAGCAGCGGCACGGTCATAGGCGTGAATCCTTGACCAACCATAAACTTGAGCGCGTGTTGGAGGAGCGCCTGCTCCAAAAGCATAAGATCCCCTTTAAGATAGTAGGCTCGGCTACCAGCCACACGCACGGCGCGCTTGGTGTCGAGGCTGCCACTGGCTGTGAGGAGCTCATCATGGGTTTTGGGCGTAAAGGTGTAGCTTGGCTTTTCTCCCCACTGTTTGACTTCTTGGTTGCCGCTTTCGTCCGCGCCAATAGGGGTATCGTGGCTGGCTGGATTGGGCACCCAGAGCAGCGCTTCTTGGAAGGCCTCCTCTATCTCCTTGAGAAGGGGTTCTTGGGCTTTGAGTTCTTCCTTAATTTCTTTGCCAAGCGCGATCTGTTCTGGTGTAGGTCGCTGGCCTTTCATGCTCTGCTGGAGCTCATTGCCACGGCGGCGCAGTCCCTCTACGACTCCCAGGAGCGCTCGGCGTTTTTCATCGAGTTCCAGGGCACGGTCAATGACCTGTGGATCCAGTTGCTTGTTGGCCGTAGATTCTTTGAGGAAGGCGGCATTTTCTCGGATAAAAGCGATATCCAACATAGTATTCTTCTTTCTTGGGGTACAAAAAAAGCACCCCCACTTTTCCTCGCGGTTCCTTGCGGAAGGTGCCACCGTCGTTTTGACTTATTCCTGCTGTCACGGGCGTACCCGGATCGGTTTTTACCCCGATCAGCTCGCTGGTTGGATGCCAGCTCTGTCGCTTTTACTTACTTCGTCTATTATAGCATTATTTACGGACACTTTGAAGAAAGCCCTGCACGATGAGGTCTTGGGCTTTTTGGCGCGAGAGGCCTCGGGATTGGAGGTAGAAGAGGTGCTCTTCAGGGATAGGAGCCACGGTAGCCGCGTGGGAACACTTTACTTCATTGGCTTCGATCTCGAGATTGGGGACGGCGAGCGCCGAGGCGCGCTGCGAGAGCAGCAAAATATTTTCGGTGAGGAAGGCGTTGGTATCCTGAGCGCCTTTGATAACAATGATCGTGCCGGAGAGTTCGATGCGTGAACGGTCGTGAGCAACCCCTCGCAGCAGCGTATTAGATCTGGTATGCCTGGCGTTATGGACAATTTCGAGCACAATTTTCACTGTTTCGTCATTTTTTGTCTCCCAGCCACCCAGAATTTCTACTTGGGCGCCGTCGCTGTTGAGCTCTACCCGATAATTACCTGATTCCGTAAGATATAGTGTTTGTGGTTCCTGGTTTGTTAGAGAAAAAAGTTTCATATTTACCCTATCGATCCTTCCATTTCCAGATCAATGAGGCGATTCATCTCGACGGCATATTCCAGTGGCAGTTTTTTTACAAGCGGTTCGGCAAAACCTCGAACAATCATTTTTCCTGCCTCTTCTTCGGTAAGTCCACGGCTCATGAGGTAAAAAAGCTGTTCCTCGCCGATTCGGCTCACGGTAGCCTCATGTTCGAGAGAGACTTCATTGGTAAAAACTTTTTCGGTTGGGTAGGTGTCGGTTCGGGAGTGCTCGTCGAGAATGAGGGCATCACAAACGACCTTGTTTTTGCTGCCACGGGCGAGCGGGCCAATGTTGATGAGTCCACGGTATCCCGCTCGCCCGCCATCTTTACAAATGGATTTGGCAATAATGTTGCTTTTGGTGTGGGGCGCGAGGTGGATGGCCTTGCTTCCTGTGTCTTGGTGTTGTCCAGCGCCGGCAATGGCCATAGAGAGCGCCTCCCCTCGCGCCCCCTTCCCTGCTAGGACAAAGCCAGGGTACTTCATGGTGACTCTGCTGCCCATGTTAAAGTCGGTCCAGATCATTTCGCCCTCTTCGTGCACGATGGCGCGTTTTGTGACCAAGTTATAGACTGTTTTGTACCAGTTTTGCATGGTGGTGTATTGGCAGCGCCCCCCCTTTTTCACGATAATTTCTACCACGGCAGCGTGCAGCGATTGGCTGCTAAAAGCGGGTGCGGTGCAGCCTTCTTGGTAATGAACGCTGGCCCCTTCATCGACAATAATGAGCGTACGTTCAAACTGCCCAGCCAGCGGTGAGTTAATGCGAAAGTATGTTTGTAGGGGCATTTTTACCTGAACACCAGGCGGAACATACACAAACGACCCGCCACTCCAGGCAGCGCTATTGAGGGCAGCAAACTTATTATCTCCCGATGGGACAACGGTGCCAAAATACTCGCGAACAAGATCTGGATACTGAGCTAAACCCTCATCCATGGACAGAAAAATGACGCCATCTTTTTCCCACTCCTTTTTGAGTGAACCGTAGACGACTTCGCTGTCATACTGCATTTTTACGCCAGCCAGATAGTCGCGCTCAGCTTGAGGAACGCCAATACGTTCAAAGGTTGTCTTTATGTCTTGAGGAACATCGGCCCAGCTTTTTACCGATTGGCTCGTGGGGCGAAGGTAGTAATGGATACTGTCAAAATTGATGCCGGAAAGATCTGCTCCCCAAGTTGGCATAGGTTTGGAGAGGAAAAGCTTGTATGCTTCCAGTCTTTTTTGACGCATCCAATCTGGTTCATTTTTGTGTGCGGAAATGAGGTCAACAACTTTGGGCGAGATGCCGGGAGCCGTGATAACGGCGTAGTCTTGGGTAGAAAAAGAAAAGCCATGTTCATAGGCATCTTGAGTGAGATCCTGAGGAGTGCTGGTTTTAATGGGAGCAAAGCGGGACATGGCAAGTGGTTGGTATTAGCTCTCAAGAATTTTAGGGAGGAAACTGCCTTTTTTTCCGCCAAAGTCCAGTTTGCGTGCCTCTTCGATGGGCAGCCATTGAGCCTCAACATGTTCTTCGCTGAGTTGGATGGTTGGCGGTGCCTGCGTGAGTGGGATTTTCCAGCCGAGCAAAACGGTAAAGATCTGTTTGTTGGGATCAAAGAAGGTTTCAAAGTAGGTGAGATTTTTATGTGAGAAGTCTTCCAGGTTAAGGGTAATCTTGGTTTCTTCGAAAACCTCACGGATGGCATCATTTTTGTGTAGATCAGAGATTGGCTCACTCAAGTTTTCTGGCCATTCGGAGTTTCCACCCGGAAGATCCCAGCAAAGCGGGCGCGACGCCGAATCGGCGTCGCGCCGAACCATAAGCACCGTATCCTGCCAAAGCAGAGCCACTTTTTGGAGGAGTTTTACATGAGGGGTAAGCTGGTGTGGAACGCGCTGTGACAGAGAAACCTTTCTTCCATTTTCTTAGACGTACTTGCTGTAGCCTTCTTTTTCGAGTCGGGTAGCCAAACTGGCATCACCACTTTCCACGATCTTGCCGTGAGCCAGGATATGCACATAATCGGGCTTGAGAAACTGTAAGATTCTCTGGTAGTGCGTAATCACCACGACCCCTGTTTGGAATTTTTCTACAACTTCTTTTGCTCCCTGGGCCACCGTTTTGACGGCATCGATATCAAGTCCAGAATCGGTTTCATCGAGAATGGCCATGGTGGGTTCAAAAAGAGCCATCTGCAGAATTTCCACTCGTTTTCGCTCTCCCCCAGAAAATCCCTCATTGAGATTCCGCGTGAGAAGTTCTCGTTTCACGCCAAGGTGATCGGCCACTTCCTGCAAATACTCACGAAAGGCCAGGACATTGGCAAACTGGCGATTGCCATGAGGAATCGCAAACGCTGTTTTTTTTCCTTCATCATCATGTTTTTTTTGCCCGATAGGTCCAAAGCGCGCTGTCCACATAGCTCGAAGGAAGTTTTGTACACTCACACCGGGAATTTCGGTTGGGTACTGGAAGGCCAAAAAGAGTCCAGCTCGTGCTCTCTCGTCGGGGGACATATCGAGGAGGTTCTTGTCGTCGAGCGTAAAGATACTACCCTCTTCCACCGTATAAGCAGGATGCCCTGCCAATGAAGTGGCTAGTGTGGATTTTCCCGAGCCGTTGGGACCCATGATGGCATGGATTTCGCCCGATCGAACGGCAAGATCGAGTCCTTGCAAAATGGGTTTGTCATCCAGTGAGACACGAGCCTGAGAAATGGTAAGAGTTGGCATGGCCGGATTGTACCAAAAAAATGTTACTCGCCCATGGCCTGTTCGCGCTGTCTCTGGCGAGCGTCTTGGTCGTCTGAGAGCTTGTGAGCGGAGTCGGCATTTCCACCACGCATAAACTGTGCAAATGTGCTCGTTTTCTTTTGCCCACCCTCTGCTTGAGGTCCCTTTTGGGGTCCAACGGGAATGCTGGCTCGTGCTTTTTGCTGTCTTTCCCGTTCTTCTCGTGCATCTTTCATGGCTTGAGAAACCACGGCTTGCTCGCTCAGATCCCCTTGTGTGGTTTGGGAATGAACAGCGGAAGTCTGATTATAGGAACCCATTTGGAGAGCCTGTTCTTTGAGTTGGAGGGTGGTTTGCACACGCTCATTTTCTTGCGCTTTTCTTTGTGCCTGAATTCTCTCCCAGTCTTGGCGGGCGCGAGCAATAGCAGCTTGGATTTTTTGTTGTTCTTTGGCTTGAGCCTCTTGTTCTTGCGGCGAGCGTTCTCCTCGCACTTGAGTGCCGATGGACTTCAAAAAAGATAATGGTGAAAGGCTCTCTATTTGAGACTGAGGGGAAAGTTGGCTGCTTGCCTGAGCTGAGGTCGGGAGTGATGAGGAGGAGATTTGAGATGGTGTTTCTGTTGCTGCAGGAGTTTCCACGGCACCAGATTGAGGATTACCCTGAGAAAAAAGAGCTTCTGGTGGTGGTGAAGAGCTTGCGTCCATCTCAATGAGCATAACATGGTACGATGAAAAAATGGATGTGACTGCCCCACCCAATGCGGGTCTTCCGCAACGTTTCAACACCCTTTTGGAGGTGTTGTTGAGCCAGGGGAAGATAAGTTCTATTCAGGCGGATGATCTTTCTCTTGAGCAGATTCGCACTGGCAAGAATCCCGATGCCATTATCGAGGAAAAACATCTCGTTCCTGAGGCCGATCTCGTTGCCGCCAAGTCTATCCTCTACGATATTCCTCTTGCCAATCTTGATGAAATTGGTGCCTCCCCAGAGGCTCTTGCCCAGGTTTCGGATGGGACGGCCAAGTTGTACCAGATGCTCCCCTTTGCGCTGGATCGAGAAAATAATGAGCTTTCGGTGGTTATGGCCAATCCTTTGGATTTGGCGGCAGTGGAGTTTGTGGAGCGAAAAACCGGACTTCGCGTTCGTCCCTACATTGCGGCGGCCAATGATATTGGTCGAGCGATTGCTGAGCGTTATGCGCAGAGCTTGTCGAGCGAAGTAAGTGCCGCACTCAAGGATTCTGGTCCCGAATCAAATCATAAAGTTCTTATTGCTGGCCAAGCCGATGCGGATATTCCGGCTGGTGAAGTTGTGCGTGAAGCTCCCATTGCCAAGATTGTGGAAACGGTTTTGAGTTTTGCACTGAAAGCACGGGCCTCCGATATTCATATCGAGCCACTCGAGGATAAAACTCGAATCCGCTATCGTATTGATGGTCTTTTGCAGGAAAAACTCCTCTTGCCACGCAGTGTCCACGAGGCAGTCGTGTCTCGCATTAAGATTTTGTCTGATCTAAAAATTGACGAAAAACGTATTCCTCAAGATGGTCGTTTTACGTTCCGCATGAGCACCGAGGAAGTTGATCTTCGTGTCTCCACTTTGCCAACCGTGCATGGTGAAAAAGTGGTGATGCGTCTTTTGCAAAAGACCGGTGCGGTCCCCAGTTTGGGGGATTTAGGCGTGCGTGGGCTGGGGCTCAAACAGATTGAGGAAGCTATTCGTGTTCCTCATGGTATTGTTCTCGTGACTGGTCCAACAGGTTCTGGTAAAACGACCACACTCTACTCTATTTTGCACAAAATTAATTCGGGGACGGTGAACATTGTGACTCTCGAAGATCCCGTTGAGTACCAGATGGATGGGATTAATCAGGTGCAGATTAATCCTCAGGCGGGTCTTACCTTTGCGTCTGGGCTGCGTGCTTTTTTGCGTCAGGATCCGAACATTATCATGGTGGGAGAAATTCGTGACCAAGAGACAACAGAATTGGCTATTCAGGCATCACTCACTGGTCACTTGGTTTTCTCTACCGTGCACACCAACTCTGCCTCTGGCGCTTTGCCTCGTTTGATTGATATGAAAGCCGAGCCTTTTCTCTTGGCTTCTTCTATGACTCTCATCTTGGCTCAGCGTGTCTTGCGTCGCCTCAACCCAGAGGTATCTGAGGCCTACACACCACTTCCAGAAGTTTTGGCGGATATAAAGTCTGTTCTGGGCGTTCATTTCACGAACTATCTTCAGCAAAAAGGCATTCCTGAGGAACAAGTGCAGTTGTATCGGGCGCGCGAGAATCGCGCGCCCACCGACCCTGAATATCGTGGTCGTATTGGTATTTTCGAAGTGCTCCCGGTTACTGAGCACATCAGCCGAATGATCCTCGAGCAAAAAAGTGCCGCCGAAATTGAGCAAGCCGCTATGACGGATGGCATGATGCTTATGAAGCAAGATGGGTATCTCAAGGCTTTAGAGGGCGTCACCACTCTTGAGGAAGTACTGCGTGTGGCGCAAATTTAGTGTCTAAAGAGGTTGTGAGAACCTTGTAGAGCTGCCCAAAAATCACTATCATGGTTGTATGTCTGCCACGCTTGTCCAAATGATGGAGCTTATTATTGCCCAAAGTGGTTCGGATTTGCATTTGGTTGTGGGTCATCCGCCCTCGGTGCGTATAAATGGTCAACTTCTGGCTATTCAGGGAGAGAAACCTCTTTCTCCTGATCAAACGAATGACATGCTCCTCCAGATTCTTAACGAGGATCAAGTAAAAACTTTTGAGGCCGAAAAAGAAATTGATCTTTCCTATCAATATCAGGATAAGGGTCGTTTCCGTGTGAATGCTTACACGCAAAAAGGGACGATCGCCATTTCTATGCGTCTTATTCCTCTGCGCATTAAGACCATCGATGAACTCTCTCTCCCCAGCATTTGTCATGATATTACCAACATGCATGCCGGTTTGGTACTGGTTACTGGTCCCACAGGAACGGGTAAATCCTCTACGCTTGCCGCGATCATTCAAGAGATTAATATGCAGCGCAGTGAGCATATTCTTACCATCGAAGATCCGATTGAGTTTGTGTATAAACCTGTTCGATCCATTATTTCTCAACGTGAAGTTGGCCAGGATACTCAGAGCTGGACTCGCGCGCTTCGTTCCTCTTTGCGCGAAGACCCCGATGTGGTTTTGGTGGGAGAAATGCGTGATTTGGAAACGATTTCTGCCGCACTCACCGTGGCAGAGACAGGTCACTTAGTGTTTGGCACGCTCCATACCAACTCAGGGCCAGAGACGGTTGATCGTATTATCGATGTCTTCCCAGAGTTCCAGCAGGCGCAGGTTCGCCAACAGCTTGCTTCTTCGCTCAAGGCGGTGCTTTCTCAGCGTCTTGTGAGAACTTCACAGGGAAACGCTCGTATTGCGGCTATGGAAATTCTTCTCAATACACCAGCGGTGGAAAATCTTATTCGAGAGGGTAAGACCTTCCAGATTGACAACGTTATGCAGACCTCTGGAGACGCTGGAATGATGATGATCGAGACACACTTGGCTCAACTCACCAATCGCGGGATGATTTCTTTGGAAGATGCTCGCAGGAATGCTATTCGTCCAGCCGAGTTGGAGCGATTGTTAGGTCACTAGTATGCCACAGTTTGTGTATGTTGGCAGAGACAGCGCCGGAAAGAAAGTAAAGGGCAAGGTTGAGGCCAAAACTCGAGAGATCGCGGCCACGATTCTGCGCCAAAAGGGTTTCTTTATCATTTCGGTCAACGACTCTTCAGAATCTATTTTCACCGAACTCGCCGCGGCTACCTCCAAGGTAAAAAAGGATGATGTCGTGAACTTCACTCGTCAGCTCGCTACGATGATTAATGCTGGTCTTCCCATGATTCAGGCGTTTTCTATTCTGGACGCGCAGTCAAAGCCAGCCATGAAGAAAGTGGTGAAGCGTTTGCAGCGAGATATTGAGGGGGGATCCAACTTGGGCGATGCCTTGGCCAAGCAAGGTGATACATTCGATACGGTCTTTATTGCCCTCGTCAAAGCGGGTGAAGCGGCTGGTGCTCTCGATACGATTCTCAATCGTTTGGCCGATACTCTAGAAAAACAAAAAGAGTTTCGAGCCAAGACCAAAGGCGCTCTTATTTATCCAGGAATCGTTTTTACGGCCATGATTGTCGTGATGCTCATCATGATGATTTTTGTGGTGCCTAAAATGACGGAACTCTACGCCGATTTTGATGCCGATCTCCCTGCTGCCACTCAAATACTTATGGATTTTTCTGATTTTTTGCGAACACGATGGTATATTCTCGTAGGTTTTGCTTTTCTTATCTGGTTTGTTCTTCGCTCTTGGCGCAAGACAGAAAAAGGCCACTACGAATGGGACAGAATGCTCTTGCGTTTGCCAGTCTTTGGCCCGCTTCGACAGAAAATTCTCGTCACAGAATTTTCGCGAACCCTCTCGCTTATGGTTTCGGCTGGTATCTCTCTTTTGCAGGCACTCGATATTGTCAAAGAAGGACTCGACAACGAGGTTTACCGTAAGGCAGTCCAAGAAGCGCGGCTGGACGTAGAAAAGGGAAAGCAGCTTTCTAAGTCGTTAGAGAAACAGGCCCTTTTTCCTCTTCTCTTACCTCAAATGGTCCTTGTGGGAGAAGAAACTGGTCAGCTCGATGATGTTCTCACCAAGCTTGCTAAGTATTATGAGTCGGAAACAGAAACGGCCATCAAGGGGTTAACTACAGCTATTGAGCCAATTATTATGGTTGTGCTTGGTCTTGGTGTGGGGTTCCTCATTATTGCTATCGTGATGCCTATTTATAATCTTACCTCGCAATTTTAAGCAAAAATGTAATATTGTGTTGACAACCTTCTTGGAATTCATTACGCTAATAGGACTTGATTATGACACAGTTGTTTCGCCGTAATATTATTGCTCAAGCTGGTTTCACCATGATTGAGTTGCTCGTAGTTATAGCCGTTATTGGTGTGCTGTCAGTTGCAGTGCTTTCATCCATTAACCCTATTGAGCAGATTAATAAAGGCCGTGATACTCGTGCTCGATCCGATGCTGCTCAGCTTCTCAACGCGGCCGACCGCTACTTCTCTATTCATGAAGTTTACCCCTGGAATGTTGCGAATGGTTCCTACACTCCTGTCGATGATGACTATGATTCCGAATTCATCTTTGACGCTGGTGGTTTTAACGCTGAAGGCGGTACGGCTATCGATGACTGGGGCTGGGTTGATATCCTCGGTGACACCGCCGAAATTAAGAGTGGCTTTGTAAACCGTCTTAAAGACGACGATGGTGCCGGTGCAACTCGATACTTTATCTATAAGGGTGATGTTGCGAACGATAGTGTCTATGTCTGTTTCAAGCCCACGTCCTTTGCTTTTGCTCAGGAATCTAAGAAGGCTTGTGAAGGCACGCTCTCCTCAGATTTTCCAGCCGACACCGCTTGCCCTGCTTCTGTGAACTGTCGTACACCAGGAGCAGCTGTTCCTCAAGGCTCAAGTGCCTGTATGGTCTGTCTGCCATAATGTGATATCCTTCCCAGGATGAACCTTACGCTTTCTCTCTTGTTGGCGCCTATTATTTTTATTCTCGGAACGTGTGTGGGGAGTTTTGTGAACGTCGTTGTGATGCGAACACTCATTGGTGAGGACTTTGTCCGAGGCCGATCCCGCTGCGATCACTGTAGAAGAGAACTGGTTTGGTATGAGCTCATCCCTCTTTTCTCCTTTCTTTTTCTCGGAGGAAAATGTAGAACCTGTAAAGCAAAAATCGATATTATGCATCCCGTAGTGGAGCTTTTGGTCGGAGCGCTTTTTCTTTGGTGGTTCCTCATTGGCTTTGCTTTTTTTCAACTTACCAGCGCCCCGCTTCAAACGCTTCAAGCCTTTTTCTGGTTGAGCGTTGGCGTTTTGCTGATCCTCATTGCCGTGATTGATGCTCGAGCCTTTATTATCCCTGATGAAGCGGTTCTTTTGCTCTCGTTCCTCGTCATTGGGTATCGTAGTGTGCTTATGAGTGTTGGTGCCTACCAAAGTGTGGATTTTGCTCGGGCTTTGTTGGCCGCAGCTATTTTGTTAGCCGTTTTTCTTTTCTTATGGTTGGTAACGGCAAAGAGAGGCTTCGGCTTTGGTGACGTAAAGCTTGTCTTCCCTTTAGCACTCCTCATGGGATGGCCAAATGCTTTTGTGGGGGTCTTTTTGGCTTTCCTTTTTGGCGCCATTTTTGGAATCGGTTTGCTTTTGTTTCGTCGGGCAAGAGAAGATAGGCTTCTTCCCTTTGGTCCGTTTTTGGTGCTCGGGACGGTTGTGGCTTTATTGTGGGGACAATCTTTGCTACGCTGGTACTTAGCTTTGCTATGACATTCCTGCTTACTTTTTTTAAGATTCTTTTTCTTTTTCTCCTTGTGGGTTTTGTGGGAATGCTTGGAACGAGAGAAGCGCTGCTCTACTTTGCTGGTCAGCAATTGGTGAGTGATGTTCGTACGCTTACTCAACCATCACAATGGGATAAGATGACGCCTCTGTGTGAAAGCACCAATCCAGCCGAAATTCCTTTTGATGGTTTTCAGCTCAGATTTGTATCCGATACTTCGTATAAGGTTGAGGTTCACTGTCTTACCAGCTTGGCCGGTGAGTATAAAACAGGGAAATTACCGTATCAGGTAAAAAAAACAACTGGATCTCCTGGGTTTTTCTATGATTTTGCGAGCAGAAATTTAGTGGGAGAAGTAACGCTCGAGCTTTGGGGTCAGCGGCGAATCGTGTTTGCCGATAATGCCCGGCCAAGCCAAAGTTGGGGCAAGACCACTTTGCAGTCCAGCGTACCCGCAAGTGTTTGTGCGGCTCACGGTTTTGGCTGTTGTGATGCTGTGCAAGAAATTGGTGTTGGTGATGCCATTCGCGATGGCGTGACCGATTGTCCAGGCGGCTGTTTTGCTTCCTGCCAGAAAAGACCATTGCTGCTTTCCTTTAATAGCGATCCTCAAGTAAAGCACGAAACCCGGCAAGCTATCGTGCCAGCACAACAGGGATCTGTTATTTTTACTTTCCTCTTTGACGATTCAGAGTCCAGTTTGGGTAAGGCAGTAATCGATTTTGGTGATGGAACGAGCCAAGAAGTGACCACTCGTAATGGCCAGGTAACCAAGGATTATCAGTGTTCTCAAGCAAGATGCGTTTTTACGGCTCGAGTGATGGGAACGGATGTTCGAGGGATTGAGTCTGCTCAAACACGCCTGAGTGAAATAGAAGTAGTTCTTGATCCGCTGGCTGTGAACGTACGCTAATCTTTGCGCTTTTCCTTGGTGCAGCAGCGCGCTATACTGTTTGTATGTTACTTTTTGCACGTCCTAAAAATGGTTTTACCCTTTTGGAGCTTTTGGTTACGATCTCTATTATTGGTATTTTGATTGCTCTTGGAACCGTGAGTTTTACCACGGCGCAGCGTCGCGGACGTGACTCTCGCCGTCAGAACGATATGACCAATATGCGAAACGCTCTGGAGCAGTACTATGCTCTTCACACTGCCTACCCAGATGATTGTAGCGATGCAGAAGACTTAGCGATTGTGCTCCCAGCTGGTTTGCCCGTCGATCCTAAGCCTGATAGCGACTACACTTTTCGTTGTAGTTACACCACGTATTGTGTTTGCGCCGAGATGGAAAACGAAGGTGGCGGTAACGCAACAAATAATGAGTGTGCCAACACAAACGGCGAAAGTAAGGACTTTTTCTGTCAGAGGAACTTGCAGTGAAGCAGCAAAAAAATGGATTTTCTCTGGTTGAGCTTCTTGTGGTCACCACGATCATTGCGGTAATTCTCAGTGCTGTGGTGGTGAGTTTTCAGCGCGCCAACCAGTCGGCCCGAGACGCCAAGCGCAAAAGCGACATTACCGAGATTAAAGGAATTCTTGAGAACTACCGTCTAGAGAACGGTGAGTATCCAGAAACGGTAACCGGTTTTTCTGGGAGCGGCTACGATGAAAGTAGTGATGGAACGTTTTTGGAAGCACTTTCACCTTTGTACAAATCTCGTATTTATCGTGATCCCCTTCCCAACCAGGAGGAACTTTTCTATTATCGCTACCAGCGTCATGAGCTTCCTGGCTGCCAATATGAGCTCGGTGCTTTTTTGGAGTCGGGCGAAACGCAGCCTTGTCCGGCAGCTTGCGGTATTGGTTCTCCTGTTCGCTACTACTGTGTAACCGATTGAGGAATGGAAAGATATGTGGCAGATGCAAACAAAAAAACGTAGCAACCAGCAAGGTTTCACCTTTTTGGAAGTTTTGGTTTCTACCGTTATTATTGCCGTTATGACCGCTATTATTGTGGTCTCCTACTCTTCTGCCAGTCGCTCCTCTCGTGATGCTCGTCGAAAAAAAGACTTAGCCAATATCCAGGCGGCACTCGAAATTTACAAACTCCATAATGGTGAGTATCCAGACTCGAGCGCGTGTGTGAGTGGCAGCGGCTGGACCTGGCCGGGCTGTCTCACACCACTTTGGATTCCTGGTTTAACAGCCGATTATATTCCTACCATTCCTGAAGATCCCAAAGGTGACGGCAATGGATTTTTGGGAAACACGAGTCCCTCTACCCCCGACTATACCTATAACTACCAACAGGTGACTCCTGCTTCCTATTTCTTGCTTACCCGCCTGGAAAACACAGAAGACCCAGCGCTCAATGGGGCGCAGTATGGTTTTTCTGGAGAAGGCATTTATGTGCTTGTTGAGCCAAAGTAGGCGATCGGCACAAGGTGGTTTCACTTTTTTGGAACTTCTGGTAACGACCACACTGGGACTCATGGTTCTTGGTGGCGTTCTGGCTTCGTATCGAACCTTTGGTATTCGGCAGGCGCGGGCGGAATCCGCCCGCGCCGTCATCGGGACTCTTCAGCGCGCCCAGAGACGCGCCCGATCCGGCGAAAAGCCCATAGACAACTGTGGAACCCTCAATGGCTATCGTGTTTGGGCTGGTGCAGGAACACAACAGTATGGTGTCTCGATTCGTTGTGATGGTGATGATGAAGACCGTGAAGGACAGTTTTATCAGCTCAAGGATCAGGAGTATTTTCAGACGGGTTTTGATGTGGTCTTCTCTCCCCACGCTGGCCCCATCTTGAGTGAACCAGCTACGGTAGAAATTGGCCCACTCTCGGGAGGAACGAGCTACTACTCTTTTGTGATTGAGCAAAATGGAATTATCACCGATATTGGAATGGTCGAGCAAGAGGAGTAAGCAAGGACGCAATATGAAAAAAAATTCGTTACCCCTTCCGACCTCTCAGTCTGGTCAGTCACTCATTGAGGTGGCATTTGCCACCGCGGTGGTTTCTATTGTTTTGGTGGCTCTTCTTTCTTCTGTGATTCAATCGATGAGCAACTCTCGCATTGCTCTCGAACAAACCAAATCAACCCAGTACGCCCAAGAAGTGATTGAGTGGCTGCACCAGCGTCGAGATGTTGAGGGTTGGGGCGTTTTTTCCTCGCAGTACTCGGCAGAGGGACAGAATCTTGTCTATTGTCTTCCCGAACTCCCGCAGGATACGGCCGCTGTTATAGAGCTTGGAACAGGTGGATGTGATGAAGACCAGGTCATTGGCGAGACCAACTACAAGCGAGAGCTTGAGGTAGAAGTAGTCTCGGAAAAAGAAATACGTTTTACGGTTTTTGTAGAAAGGCCAGGAAAAGGTGGTGTCGTGACAACTCAGTACCAAGCATTGCTCTCGGACGCTCAATAACGTATGAAAAAAAATGTGATTCTGGCAAAAAATGGCTTTTCGCTCATCGAGCTGCTCACGGTTGTGAGTATCACGGCTATTGTGAGTCTTATTTCTGTGGCTGTACTTATCAACACGCAAGTGCGTGGAACCAAGACTACAACAATTGCTAAAGTGCGCCAAGAGGGTGAGTATGTGAATGAGGAAATTGCCTATCTTTTGCGCAATGCCAAGTATCTTGTTGCCAATAGGGATGGGCTTACCTGCTCGCAAGATATGGCTTCGATTCGTGTCCTTACCAAAGAAGATCTTTTGGTAGAAATCTATTCCAGTGATGACGGTCGGATTGCCTCGCAGGCAGGTGCTCTGGCAACGGGAGAAGCCAGTTCGTATCTTACGAGTTCCGGAGTGCGTCTCTCGAGTGCATTGGCTTTTAACTGTGTTCAAGAGCCGCATCAACGTGGTGCGCTCATCGACTTTACCTTTACGCTTTCTACGGGTGATCGCTTTACGCTTTCTCGAGAATCGTTTTATGAGCAGGTTTTTGAGAATCGTGTCTACATGCGGTCTTATCAGTAGAAATCTGCTACACTGAAAACTATGACAGCGCAATCAGGTCAAGTTGGTATTGCCGTTCTTCTTATTATGGTAGTGCTTTCTACCATTGGTATCTCTATAGCCACGCGTTCTTCGCAGGATATTCAATCTTCCAGGCAGAACCAGGAAGCTTCGCAGACCTTTACCGCTGCGGAATCGGCGCTCGAAAACATTTTGTCTCAAGGCCAAGAGTATTTGCAGGAAAATCAGTCTGGTCAGTTTCGTGGTGTAGAAAATGCCACAGTTGATTACACCATTGCCCAGAGTGATTCGCTCGATACAGAATTGCTGCAAGGAGCGGTGGCGGAGATCGATGTTTCTACCAGTCAAGGCGGGGATATGGTTCGCTTAGAGTGGTCTAAGGTGAGTGATTGTGCCCAGAGCCCTGCTTCGTTGGCCGTAACGGTGATGAACACGAGTGATCCCGCCAATGCGATTGCGCGAAACTATACCTTTGCCATCTGTGATCGCGGTGATGGTTTTAGTCTGGTAAACACGGCTGGATCGTCGCTTCAGCGCCGTGTGGATATTACTTTGCAAGCTGGTGATAAATATATTCGCGTAGTGCCGGTCTATAACGACACCAATTTGGTGGTGAATGGTGTGGGCTGGACATTGCCAACGCAACAATTTGTGATTCAGTCGGTGGCTCGCAACGATCTGGGACGAGAAACTAAGGCGATTGAGGTGCAGCGCAGTCTTGATCATGCTCCTTCTATATTCGATTACGCTCTTGTTTCTGGCACCAGTATTCTTAAGTAAAATGGTAGTATAGATATATGCCCAACGTCGGTCTGGATATTGGATCCTATGCCATCAAAGTGGTCGTTGCGAATAAGAAACGCAAAGGCTTAGAAATTGTGCACACTTTTGAGGCCCCCAATCCTGTAGGCTCTCCCCTTCCTTCCGATCCGCAGCAGCTTCAGCAGCTGGGAACAACGATCACGCAAACTTTTAAGGAACTCAAGATCCCCACTCGAGGTGTTCGGGTGAGTCTTCCGGAATCCCTTGTGGCCACGAAGATAGTCACGATGCCTCTGCTTTCTGATGCCGAACTTTCTTCTGCTATTCAGTGGCAAGTTGAACAGCATATTCCCATTCCTCTTGAGGAAATGCAGTATGAGTATGCCGTTTTGCGCCGAGCGCTTAAAGAAGATGCTCAGCAAGATATGGACGTGCTTATGATTGGTGCACAGAAACGAACCATTCAGCTTTTTGCCGACACGCTTTTAGATAGCGGTCTTGATATTGTGGATATGGAAACAGATACTTTGGCGCAGCTACGGGTCGTTGAGTCTCGCCTCAAGGCTCCAGAGAACCTGGCGATTTTGCACATTGGTGCGTCTGCTTCCACGGTTTCTCTTTTGCATAAGGGCGTTTTAACTTTTGTGCGTTCTTTTCCTGTGGCTGGTTCTCTTTTTTCTCGCGCTATTGAACGAGGCGTTGGTCTCGATGCTCAGCGCTCCGAGGAGTATAAGCGTACGTATGGTCTCCTGGCTCAGCCTCTCGAGGGACGCGTTCGTGCCTCTCTGCTTCCTATTGTGAACTCATTAGCCGATGAAGTGCAAAAAACACTGCGTTTTTTCTCTGGCCAACATGCGGGAGAGAGCATCTCACGCGTTTTTGTGAGTGGTGGTGTGCTCTATATGCCTGATTTTTTGCCGTATCTCTCTCAGATGCTCTCGGTGGAGATTGTTCCTGTTGAGCTCATTGGTGATGAGAGTATTTCGTTTAAGGAGGCCGCGCCCCAGGATAGCCGTTTTGTGGTGGCGACTGGTCTGGCGATGAAGGAGTTGTAGTGGCGAGCATTCCTTCCATTAACTTTGTTCGCAAAACTCGAGTCAAGGTAGCGCAGTCGCAGCGCTACGATACCATTTTTGCTCAGATTTCTGCCGGTGTGCTTGCCGTTTGCGTCCTCGTCGTTGGCGGATTATTTGCCCAGTGGTATTTGCAGTCTCAAGAACTTGATGATGTGAAGGCTCAGCAGCGGGTTCAGCAAAATATTGTTACCGGTTCGGCCCAAAACGAGGCGATGTATCTGCTCTACTCTGCCAGGCTTAGTGCTCTTGGTGACATTCTTAAAAATCGAAGCTCACAAGATCGCGGTCTGGAGTTTCTCTCCAGCCTCACGCGCCCAGGCATTTCCTTTGAGGCTATTGCCTACGATGATAGTGCCAAGCAGCTCAGTTTTCGGATTCGGGCAGAAGATGTGTATTCCGTTGAACGTATGCTTGAAGCGCTCCGTGAGCCACAGATTGCGAGCCAGGTGGCAACTATGAATCTCACCGATATTCGTCGTGGTGACGATGCGCGTTACACATTAGATACCGTTGTTCAGTTGCAAGAGGGGGAAAAGTAATGGCTTTGGATTACGCCCGCCTCAAGAATACGTTGCTTTTGCAGCGCCGTCCATTGCTTATGGGCATCGCTTTTTTGGTGGCTTCATTGGCAATTCTCATTTTTGGGGCCTATCCAATGTGGGGAAACATAGAGACGGTGCAAACCAACTTGCGGCAAGAACAGTCGGCGCTTGATCGTATGCGCCAGCGTGCCAACTTAGTGAGTAGTATTTCTGAAGAAGATACGAGGCGTTTCGATATTGCCTCAGATGCACTGCCAAGCCAAAAAGAACCACTGGTGACGATTCGGCATCTGCAGGCGCTCGCGGCTCAGTCGCAGGTGTCCTTGAGTATGTATGATATCAATCCTGGGCTTATTTCTACGGGCAGTGCGGCTCAGGAGCAAAGCTCCTCTCGCCGCACCCGCGAGCGCCGATCAAGTAGTGCGGCGCAGCCGCTCGATATTGAGACCGAATTTTCTGGAACTTTTGGCAGCATCCGCCGCCTCATCCAGCTTCTTGAGGACTCTCGGCCGATTCTTGAAATTCAGACCCTTTCTTTGGATCCAGAACGAAGAGTGGCTGGTGCCACAGGGGAAAATATGCGCTATGTAGCCAAGATCCGTTTGCGCAGTTACTATGCCGTTTTCGACCCACGAGCGCTTGTCGCTGGTGGTGTCCAACCGCTGAGCCGTGATCAGCAGAAAACACTCGAGATGCTCGAAAGTATGCGCACATTCTTGCCGCAAAGCCAAGATGGTGGGAGGAGTACGATTATTCCCGAGGGTGGCTTCACCAATACCGACATTTTTGGACTTCAGCCCTCAGGACAGAACCCGGAGGATACGCCTATCCTTACGGGTGATGGTGTTCCTCAGAACGCTCCACGCACAACGGACCTTGAGGAAAGTGCTGCCCCAGAAGAACCTCTTCCAGAAGACACAGAAGTCCCTCTGCCGTAAAAACTACTCTTGGGTTTCGTTGTCGTCGCTGGCAACCTTGATGTTGACCATGATGTTATCCTTCATGGCGCGAACCTTGGCGAGAGAACGGATGGCTTCGATGGTACGACCAGAACGGCCAATGACTCGACCGACGTCTTCCTGATGTACGTGGATCACGTACTCAAAACGACCCTCTTGCTCGGTCTCGTCAACACGGACGTCATCTGGGTGCATCACGATGTGAACCAAAATATATTCGATGAGATTACGCATGGAAATCCTTTAGGCAGAAAACTTTTTGTACAGAGAAGCAACAGTGTCTGTTGGTTGAGCACCCTTAGCAAGCCAAGATTCGTAAGCTTCTTTTTCGAAGCGAATTTCTTTTGGCGTACTGAGAGGATTGTAGAAGCCCACTTGAGCTACATACTCACCATCACGCTTGTCGCGCTTTTCTGTTACAACGATTCGATAGCTAGGTTGGCCGGTTTTGCCAAATCGAGCGAGTTTAATTCTTAGCATGTGGGGAATTATATCAGGTTAACTCTGGTCTGGGAAGTGGGTTTTCAAAAAGGCCGCCGCCGCCTCTTGTTGCGCTTTCTGCTTACTTGCCCCGGTTCCTTCTTCCTCAGGGAAACCAGGTATAGAAACCGCAACCGTAAAGATTTTGGCATGGTCTGGACCCTCAGCAGAGATCGTCTCATAGGTGGGAGCTGGCTTCCCAAGCGACTGGATCATCTCCTGAAGCAACGTTTTGGCGTCTTTGGCGTCATTCTTGGCGGTGAACTCCTGGAAGCGAGGAACAAGGTACTGATGAATAAAAGCAGCCGCAGCGGCATACCCTTTATCCAAGTAGAGCGCGCCAATAATAGACTCAAAGGTGTCGGCCAGAATAGATGGTGAGTACTGTCCCCCATTCTGCTCTTCGCCTTGGCTCATGAGAAGGTGCTCACCTAAGTGCAGATCGGCAGCAACGACCGCCAAAGACTCAGTTTTGACCATAGCGGAGCGGTAGCGAGTGAGGGTTCCTTCATCGAGTTGTGGAAAGTGCTGGTAGAGGTACTCAGAAATGGTGAGCTCGAGGACGGCATCACCCAAAAACTCGAGACGTTCATTGGTTTCGGAGTGAGCAAGGTCTCGGGCGCAAAGTGAGCGATGGGTAAAGGCCTGTTGGCGCAGCTTAACAGAAAGGACACGGATTTCTGGCGGAAGTGGAGTGGGAGTATCGGGCATAGGATTAGCCAAGCATGGCGTCTTCGACCATGATAGCGATATCCGAAACCATAACGAGTCCTTCCTCATCCTCGTCGTCGATAGCGGTTTGGAAATCGGAGAGGCGCAGTTCAATATCGAACTCATTATTGAGCCGCTGTACAAACTTGCCAAATTCATCGAGATTGCCCTTGAGATCGACGTCTTCAATGAGGCTAGACTGAGCACTGAGCTCTTCTGGTTCAAAGCCATAGGTCTCGGCGATGAGTTCAATGATTGTGGAGAGGATTTTATCGCGCTGCATGGGCATCCTTATGAGTTTTCGTTTTTATCGTTTGTTGCTTCTTGCCCAAATGCTTTTTTGCGTTCATCGGCAACGTTGCCAAGAACACCATGAACAAAACTGGGTGCTTCTTCCGAGGCATAGAGCTTGGCAAGCTCAATGGCCTCGTCGATCACAACCGCGGCAGGCGTAGAAGTATAGAGTAATTCATACAGAGCTTGACGCAGAATTGCAAGATCGACTTTATTGAAATGGGCTAAATCATGCTTGGGTGCAAAACGAAAAATGGCACTGTCTATCTCTGTAATGTGCTCCAAAATGGGTGCAAGAAGTTCTGGTTGTAAAAGCGTTCCAGAGTAATCCTCCCCATCGGGAACAGTAAGAGGGAAAGGTTCCAAACTCTCTGATTCAGCCAAAGACGGCTCGAGAGCATGAAAATCGCCGCCAACGGTTCCGTAGAAATCCCAAGAAAAAAGGGCATTGAGCCGGGCAACACGCTGGAGTCGGCGAGAATCGGGGGCAGGTCCCATATGGATCTATGGTAATTACTTATCGGTGTTTTGGCTAGAGTCGCGCTTAGCAGTGCGGCGGTCTCGAGAAGAGACGTAGGTGCCTGGCTTAGCTGGATCGATGTTTTTGTTCTGGCGACGACGGCCGGATCGACCGGTTGAGATGCGACGCTTTGGTGTTGCTGCCATGTTGGCCTTTCTTGAGTAATTCTCGTCTGTAAACGGCAATTGTATCAGATTTTTGTCAGAATGTTCTGTTGAATACGTTGCACTTGTCGCAGGAGCTCAAGATCGAGCCAAGAAGCCACCGTAAGACCATCCCAGCCAGACTGCCTCGTGCCCAAGAACTCTCCTACTCCTCGGTTTTCCAGATCGAGCTCAGCCAGTTGCGCTCCATTATTGATTTCCTCGAGTTTTTTAAGCCTTTCGCTCACATTCACCCCTTGGGAAGGAATAAGAAAACACCAGCTGTCTTGACCAGCTCGGCCCACTCGGCCTCGGAGTTGAGCTTGTCGTTCGGCGTCGCGCCGGAGCCGAAGT
>CAYWTN010000003.1:16266-26108 GCA_964460975.1 uncultured Pseudomonadales bacterium | reverse complement strand
TGGAGCTGAGCCAAACCAAATCGTTCGGCACTGGTGATGCTCATAATAGAAGCAGCAGGAATATCGATGCCAACCTCAATCACGGGTGTAGCCACCAAAACCGAGATCTTTCCGTTTTGCATTTTTTCGAGAAGGAGCTGTTTTTCTTCGGGCGCGGTGCGGCCTGTGAGCAGGCCCACCGCGCCCCGAGGCAGCTTTTTTTTGAGCTGAGTATAGAGTGTTTGGGCATCACTAATATGCGTGAAGCCTTCCTGCGTTGACGCTTCAATAAAAGGCGCCAGAACAAAAGCCTGTTTTCCCTCTTCCACCTGTTCTTTGAGCCACTCACAGTGTTTTTCGAATCGATCAAAAGTGAAGCAGCGCGTGGTGATATTTTTTTCTTTACCGGCAATGAGATCCAAGAAAGAGCTCCCCTGTTCGCCAAAAAGGATATGAGCCAGCGTTCGAGGGATCGGCGTGGCTGTCATCGTGATAATGTGCGGAGCCGGTGATTGCTGGGCGAAAATTTCTCGTTGCCGGACGCCAAAGCGGTGTTCTTCATCGATGACTACGACGGCTGGTTTGGTATGAGGCGCCTGGTAGAAAGCGGCGTGCGTACTCACCACAATATCGGCACTCAGGGCAAGGTCATCTTTTTTCTTTCCAGCGAGGAGTCCAACCGTTTTCCCAAACTTGGCGGCCAAAGGTTGGATGGTTTGGAAGTGCTGCTGGGCCAGAATCGTTGTGGGGGCAATATAGAGGGACTGTTTTCCGTCGAGAGTTGGTGCGAGGAGCGCGCAAGCGGCAACCAAGGTTTTTCCACTTCCCACTTCTCCTTGCACAATGTGGCTGGTTGGGTATGGCTGGCTCAGCTGATCCAAAATGTTTTGGCAGGCGGCGGTTTGAGAAGGAGAAAGCTCAAAAGGAGCCGCCTGCCCAAATTCCTCCAAAAAACCTTGTGAGGAAGCGGACCAAGCAGCCTTTTGTTTCTTTTTTTCTTCGCTTTGGCGGCGCAGATCAACAAAAAGTTCCCAAATCTCATCAAAGGCCAGGCGCCT
This sequence comes from uncultured Pseudomonadales bacterium, assembly GCA_964460975.1. Classification (GTDB taxonomy): domain Bacteria; phylum Patescibacteriota; class Microgenomatia; order UBA1400; family UBA1396; genus CAYWTN01. The sequence continues at coordinate 25,071 of CAYWTN010000003.1, read as the reverse complement.
TCGACCAGATTCTGCAAGTGGGAGTGTATCGGGAAAGTGCGTTTGTGAAAGCGCCGTTTTCCTTTCAAGGAGTTGTTCAACAGCAAGCACCTGAGGTGGAAGGTACTCAGGGGTGTCCTCGAGCGCTACCGAAAGCGCCGTATGCAGAAGTTTGCGCATCCAGGTGAGAGAAATTTCCTCAGGGACGCTGTAAAGGGGGATAATCCTGCCAGTGTGCAGACGCGTTTCCTTGTTGAGGCTTTCAAAACGCGGATTGGTGAGGCTCGGTTTCCCTTTGTACTCGCCAACTTTACCCGTAAAAGCAAAATGTTCACCTTCCTTGAGTTGCTGTGCAACATAGTTTTGATGAAAAAACATAATGTTGAGCTTGCCACTTTCGTCACTCACTCGAGCGGTAGTGAACTGTCGCAATCGACCGCGCAGACGAACCACACTGCACTTCTCCACTTTGGCATGGAGCGTGACGTTTTCCCCTGGCGTGAGTTCGGCAATCTTGACAATCTTAGAGGCATCCAAGTATCGGTATGGCAAATGGAAAAGAAGATCCTCAATGGTGTGAAAGCCTGCCTGAGCCAACTGTTCTGCCCGCTTGGGGCCAACTCCAGGAAGATTTTTGAGAGAAGCGTGCCAATCCATAATTCTGGCCGTCATTGTAGCAAGAGTACGGTATACTTTTGTTATGAACTGGAATTGGCAAGATATTCGCTTTCCCAAAATGCGCGATCTGCGCCGCTTTTGGTATCAGCAAAAGAATCGTATGTCTCGTCGAAAGTTTGTTCGCTCGGCTGCCTTGTATGCTCCCTCCTCCTGGAAAGTTCGTTCACGAATCTGGCGAGGTGAGCTTTTCCGTTGGCTGTCTATCCTTTTTGTGGTTGGTGTAGTGGCCGGTATTTTCGTTTTTGTTGGACTTATTGCCTGGGTTGCCAAAGATCTTCCCGACCCTTCCAAAGTTCGCGCGCGTTCGTTGCAGGGCACTCGTATTACCGACCGCCATGGCGATGTTCTTTATGATGTGGTTGGTGACGAGCGCCGTTCGCCTATCAAGATTGAGTCGGTTCCTGAATACCTCAAGCAAGCAACAGTGGCCATCGAGGACAAAGATTTTTATCGTCACAAAGGATTTGATCCCCTCACGCCTCTGCGCATTGTCTATAACGTTGTGGTCAATCGTCGCGTGATTGGTGGTTCTACCCTCACCCAACAGCTCGTCAAGAACGCCTTGCTCGATAATCGTCGCACGCCGATCCGTAAGCTCAAGGAGCTTATTCTGGCTATCGAGATTGAACGTCAGTACACCAAAGACGAAATTCTCCAGATGTACCTCAACGAGACGCCGTATGGTGGAAATTCTGTGGGTGCCGGCGCGGCCTCGCAGCTTTTCTTTCAGAAAGATGTGAGTGAGCTTTCTCTGGAGGAATCGATCGTCCTGGCAGGTTTGCCACAGTCTCCAACACGTTACTCCCCTTTCTTAGGGCGAAAAACGCAGGATGATGAGCCCCTTTGGCTCTGGCGTGCCAAGGGTGTGGCCAGACGTATGCGTGAGGATGGCTACCTCAGTGAAGAGAAGGAAAAAGAAGTTTTGGCTGCCTTGCCAAACCTCACTTTCTCCAGGCAGACTGTTTCTATCCAGGCTCCTCACTTTGTGTTCTATGTTCAGGATCAGATCGAGAAACTCCTAGGTGTAGAGCGAGCCGAACAAGGCAATTTGCAGGTCAAGACCACTTTGGATTTGGCTTTTCAGAACAATGCGCAGACGATCGTAAAAGAAGAAATCGAAAAGGTGCAGAGTTATAACATTACGAATGGCTCGGCTATGGTGATGGATCCACGCAATGGTGAGATTTTGGTAATGGTTGGTTCGAAGGACTACTTTGCCACCGATATTCCTGGTCAGTTCAACGTCGCTGTGGATGGTCTTCGCCAACCTGGTTCCTCTATTAAGCCTATTACCTATGCCACCGCTCTCAAGCAAGGAAAAACGCCAGCCAGTATGACGGTAGACGCGCCAACCGTGTTCACTCCAAATAGCTCGGCTAAGCCCTACGAACCCAAAAACTACGATGGCAAGTTCCGTGGCCCGATGTCTCTGCGTCGCGCGTTGGCTGAGTCTAATAACATTGTGGCCGTCAAACTCCTCGCGCAAGTTGGGGTGAGTAATATGCTGCAAACGGCTTTTGATCTTGGATTTAAGACCTTGGAGCCTACGCAAGCCAACCAATCCCGCTTCGGTCTTTCTGTTACTTTGGGAGGTGCCGAAGTCCATCTCATCGACACCGTAACCGCCTACAGTGCTTTTGCCAATGGTGGCAATCGCATCGAGCCAATCTCCGTTCTCGAAATTACCGATACCGAAGGCAACGTCCTCTATAAGCACCGTGACATTTCTGGTCGGCGCGTTTTGGACGAGGAACTCGCTTTTCTTATCAACTCCATTCTTTCGGATGATGAAGCGCGTTCTGGAGCTTTTGGACGTGGCTCGCAACTCAATATTCAGAATCGACCAGTAGCGGTGAAGACCGGTACCACCAACGACCAGCGTGACAACTGGACGGTAGGTTGGAGCCGCAGCACGATGGTTGGTGTTTGGGTAGGAAACAACGACAACTCGGCTATGACCCGTGTGGCTTCTGGAATTACTGGTGCCTCCCCCATTTGGCGACGGATTATGCTTTCGGCTATTGAGTCTGGCAGAACTACGGACGCTTGGGACGTTCCGCAAGGAGTGGAAAAGGTTCGTGTGGATGCCGTCTCTGGCTATCCCGCTCACGATGAGTTGGCTTCCTACGAAGAATGGGTGGTGAAGGGTTCTTTGCCCACTGAGCCCGATCCGATTCATCGCAAAGTTCGTTTGTGTCGTGGCCAGAATCGCTTGGCTACGGCGGTGGATATTCAGCGCGGGAACTATGACGAGAAAGTTATGACCGATCTCAAGGAACAGGATCCTGTGAGTCAGGATGGTCGTAACCGCTGGCAAGAAGGGATTGATGGTTGGATAAATAGTTTGGGCAATGCCGATGATTATCGTGTCCCCACCGAAATGTGTGACAGCGCGAGTGAGGTCGTTGTTCTGCTCAAAAAACCTGGCAATGAGCAAAGTCTTTCTGGCCAGGAAGTGGAAGTTGAGGTAGAAACGGTTTCGGAAGAGCGTATTGACCGCGTGGAGATTTGGGCCAATGGTGGTCTGCGCGAGACTCTGCGTGAGCGGCCCTACACAACCAAGCTGCGTTTGGATTCTGGGCGCTGGACGATCTACGCCAAGGCTATCCGGGCTGACGGCAAAGAAGGCAAAACGGGCGAAGTAAGAATTGGTACGGGCGGCGTTGATTGGCGCGAGCCTTCCCCTTCTCCGACGCCCACGCCTTCTCCTACACCTTCTCCGGTTGCTTCACCCACGCCGTCGCCTACTCCTTCCCTGATTCCAGCTGTGACGCCGCCACCCATACCATAATTAGCAATTGATCTTGTCGACTGCTAATTATTGCTTTTCTAAAAAAGTGTTTCTGTATAAATGAAAAATAGTTTTTTTAGACGAGGTGTTCGGGGAGTTTGTGGTGGGCGGCGCACCGAATGAGAAAAAATTAGGATGTGCGCCGCCCCATCAGCTTCCGAATCGTTTGCGCCAGAAGCTCGGGTTGTTCAAACATGATGAGATGACCGGCACCCGGAACGATGGTGAGCTTCTCGGGAACGTCTTTGAGGGGCTGGAGAAGGTCATCTTTGCCGTAGATGTAGTCAATATCGAGGCCGAGCGTGCGTGGGTCGGGGAAGGTGTTGAGTGCGGCCAGGAGTGAGTCAAAAAGTCCCTCGGGCGTAGCTTCATGCACGGGAGACATCCAGAGTTTTCGCTTCTTGGGGCGGCTCAGTTTTTTTACCGAGTTCTTCGTTGCCCCAATGATAAAAGTGCTCAGCAGTGAGCTACGGCGAACGAGTGAACGGACATATGGCAAGCTCGCCAATCGAACAGCCAACGGTTTTGGAGTGGTTTGCATGGGCGGGCCAACATAGAAAATGCGCTTGCCTTTTGCGGGGTGTTTTTTGAGGTAAGCAGAAAGGATAATGCTCCCCAACGAGTAGCCCAAAAAATGGGGTTCAATTTTGAGCTTCTTGCAGATTGGATCAATGAGATCCGCCACAAATGCCACGTCTTGAGCGCGAGTAGTGGCTGGTGATTTACCGTACCCCGGCAAAATGAGCGTGTACAGGTGAAAACTGCGCATGAGAATGCGAATGAACTCATCAGCCCGCTCGAGCGTGTTCCCCCAGCCTTGGATGGCCAAGAGCGCCGGCTTTTTGTCACTGCCGTACTCGCGCACTTCAATTTTGGTTCCGGCTATATTGAGAAGATGTGAAGTCATACGTACTTCCTCCTATCGTACCATTTTTCTTTGGTTCCCTGGTTTCTCAGCCGCGTGGCTCCCCTACAAAAAATCCCTCGCTGGTTTTTCGCCAAACGAGGGACTTTGAGACAAAACAAAAGTGTTTTAGGCTTTTTTGGCGGCGTCGACAACCTTGTTGAAGGTTTCGAGATCGTGGATAGCCAACTCAGAAAGCATCTTGCGATTGATCTGGATATTTGCCTTAGACAGCTGGTTAATAAAGGTGGAGTAATTCAATTGAATACCAAGCAACTTTACCGCAGCGCTAATACGAGTGATCCAAAGACGACGGAAATCGCGCTTGCGCAGGCGACGACCAATAAAGGCGTACTTTCCAGCATGAAGCATGGCCTCATGAGCCACCTTATACAGGCGGTTTTTGGTCATGCGGTAGCCCTTGGTAGAGGCTAAGACCTTTTTGTGACGAGCGTGTCGAATAGTACCAGTTTTAACGCGGGACATATTTTCCTTTTCTTCCTGTAAACATTAGGCCAGACCGAGCATCTGCTTGATCTTCTTGGCGAACTTTGTTGGCACCTGAACAGGAATAGCGGCTCGACGCTGCTGCTTCTTGGACTTGCGACGGCGGAGGTGACGCATGCCTTGAACGCGGCGCAGAACTTTTCCTGTACCAGTGATTTTAAAACGCTTGGCTACGGTTTTACGAGTCTTGTGCTTAATTTTCGTCATAATTTCCTAACAGAACTGAGATTATACCTGCCACAGGCGCAATTCGCAAGCGCTACAAGGCAAAAAATGCGTTCTTTCCTTCTCTTTATGCTTCGTCGTTGTCTTCTGCCTCAGTGGTAGATCCGGCGGTCTTTTTCTTTCCGGCTGGTGTGATTTGAGCCGACATCATTTTCCCCATAAGTTTGGGAGTGATCTCTACTCGCCCCACATCGGAGACGGCATCAAAAATTCGCTGGAAAACGTTCACGCCAAACTCTTGTTTGGTAATCTCACGACCACGAAACTTCATTTGCAAACGAACTTTGTTGTTTTCCTCGAGGAATTCACGAACGCGAGCAATGCGAGCTTCCAAGTCACCAGAAGCCATAAAAGGAGTGAGGCGCAGCTCTTTAATGACGTTGCCCTTCGTTCCTTTTTTCTCTTCCTGCTTTTTCTGCTGGAGTTGGTACTTAAACTTTGAGAACTCGATGAGCTTGACGACTGGCGGATTGGCCTTATCGGCAATCATGACCAGGTCTTTGCCCTCTTGCTCGGCCAATTCCAGCGCCTGCTGACGAGAAAACACACCTAACTGCCCACCGAACTGGTCGATGAGGCGTATCTCAGCTGCCCGGATATACTCGTTCATTTGAACGTTTGGCCGGACTTCTGTTTGTTTTGGTTTTCGCGGTTTGAATCGAATGGCTCTCCTTTAGTTGTAGGGGTAATTATACCATTATTCCTGGCTGAGCTCTTGTTGGAGTCGAGACTGGAAGGCAGCAAGGCTCTCGGTGCCAAGGTTTTGCTCTCCTCGAGCACGAACCGCTACACTTCCCTCTTGTGCTTCATTCTTTCCAACGATGAGCATGTAGGGAATTTTTTCTTTCTCCGCTTTGCGAATACGGTTTTGCATTCTCTCGGCCTCATCACTGACTTCCACCCGATATCCAGCCTGAAGCAACTTTTGAGCTACTTCTTGGGCATACGTCTTTTGTTCATCTGTGATGGGGATGATAACTACCTGAACAGGCGCGATCCACAATGGGAAGACACCGCCATAATGTTCGATGAGGAAGGCAATAATGCGTTCAATAGCGCCAATACTGGAGCGATGAATCACGAGCGGCTGCTGCTCTTCTCCGCTGTCATTAATGTACTTGAGCTGGAAACGCTCGGGCATGACAAAGTCGTACTGAACCGTAAAGGCGGTGTCTTCCTTCCCCAATGTGTTGCGCATCTGCACATCAATCTTGGGGCCGTAAAAGGCGGCCTCGCCCTCTGCTTCTACAAAGGTAGCGCCGCGTTCTTGGAGGACTTCACGGAGTTTTTGCTCGGCAATATCCCAAGCGGTGTCGTTATCGTAGTACTTTTCCTTGTTGCTACGATCTCCCAGAGAAAGTCGGTAAGAGTAGTTTTGGCCCATGGTGAGGCCAAATTTTTTGGCACAAAACTCAATGAGATCAAGGGCACGCTCTACTTCGTTCTTGGCTTGGTTATCGTCGGCGCAAATAATATGAGCATCAGCCAGACAGAAACTGCGCACCCGGATGAGGCCAGAAAGCTCACCAGACTGCTCAAATCGATACAGCTTGGCCAACTCCGCAATACGCAGAGGCAGCTCTCGGTACGAGTGAGGCTTGCTGGCGTAGAGCTCAAAGTGGTGCGGGCAGGTCATGGGGCGAAGCATGAACTCCTCGTCCTCAATTTGAATGGGCGCATACATCGAGTCTTTATAGTAAGGATAGTGACCAGATTTTTTGTAGAGATCCAACTTGGCGATATCTGGTGTGTACACATGCAGATATCCGCGGCGAATTTCTTCGTCCACAATGAAACGCTCCAAGACACGGCGGATCGTAGCGCCTTTTGGTGTCCAGAGTGGCAGCCCTTTGCCAACCGTCTCGGAAAAGGTAAAGAGGCCGAGTTCGGCACCAAGCTTGCGATGGTCACGAGCTTTGGCTTCTTCGAGTCTCACCAAGTATTCATCAAGCTCTTTTTGTGTGGGAAAAGCTGTGCCATAAATACGCGTAAGCATGGAGTTTTTTTCGTCACCGCGCCAATAGGCCCCCGCAATACTGAGCAGCTTGAAGGCGCGCAGCTCTTTGCTAGGATTTTCTACGTGGCCGCCGCGACAAAGATCCTGATACGCACCGCTTTTGTAGAACGTGAGTTCTTCACCGCGCTCAACGATTTCATCGATGAGTTCGTGCTTGTACGGGTTATTGGGGTACTTGGCTTTGGCTTCTTCGGGTGAGAGCACGGAGTGTTCAAATCCTTGCCAAGTGGCGGCGAGCTGGCGCATTTTGCGTTCAATAGCGGGAAAATCCTCATCCGAGATGGGTTCGGAAAACGCAAAATCAAAGTAGAATCCATCGTCTGTGGCGGGGCCAATGGTTCGTTTGGTATCTGGCCAGAGCTCCATGACTGCTGCTGCCAGAAGGTGCGCGGCGCTGTGGCGTAGGTTATTAAGGTATTGTTGGTCGTGTGACATGTTTCTTTCTCAAGTATTTCTCGGTAAAAAAGCTGGGCGGAGGAAGTGGCCAGGAGCCGATCGCTTACGCTCTTCCTCTGCCCCGTGTAGTTGGGGTGAGAGAAAAAATGGTCGTAGTCGTTATGGCTCTTTGCACAGTGCTATTGTACCAAACGTTCACTTGGTTGCGGTGTTGGCTCTTGTGGAGAGAACTGAAAGAGGTTTCTCACCTGGTTCTGGAAGTTTTGCTGCTGGGTAGCGCCAGATTCGAGCAAAGGGACGAGCCGATTGATAGGTTCGAGCATTTGCTGGACGATTGGGCCAAAAAACGAGAGCAGCAGGCCAAAAACCACGACATAGAAAATGAGAGAAGAAACGGTACGCCCAATGCCGAGCGCAAACCCTGCTACCAGGCTTTTCCAGAAAACTTCACTCATGGGAGCATCATAAATCGTTCGCCCACGTGACTCGTGCGGCGTGATGACTTGTGAGTCCTGGGCGGTATCGAGTATTTGGATTCGAGCATTCTTGGGCATGGGAAAAGTATAGCATTTATCAAAGAGATGTGAGTCTAACAGGACTCGAACCTGTGACCTCTTCAATGTCAATGAAGCGCTCTACCAACTGAGCTATAGACTCTCGAATCTGGGTTATTGTACCACGGGAGACTATTCCCCCATACTGCCAGTGAGTTCGTGACCAGCGACTCGCTGAACAAGAAGATCCATGTCAGAAGACTGATGTTCTTTTCCACCATCAATCCCGCCTTTTTGGGCAGCCTTTTTGGCTCGGCGTTGGCGGGCAAGTTCAGCAGCAGCGGTTTCTTTTCTTTGGAGCGCTTTCTGGAAAGAGTGAAGGGCTCTTCGCAGGAGCTGTTGCTCTGCACCAATGATAGGTCTCTGGTAAAAAGTAAGTTGATTCCCAGCGGTAGCGGTTACAACAGGGTTGCGATCCTGCAGTGCAGCCAGTTTTGCACGAGTTTCTTCCATTTGTTTTATGCGCTTTTCGGCGTATGTTTCGGCCCCCCGTCTGGTAGAGGAAATTTCTCTTGGTGCTTCTGGGGTGCGAGAAACGGGTCGAGGTGTGGAGGGTTGTTCTGGTAGACCAGCTTGGCGACGGAGCGTATCCATTCTCCGGGCATTTTGATGCTCGCGACTGCTAAAAATATCTCCTGAACGACCTACTTGGACAGAAGTCGCACCTGTGTTCATGCCAAATTGTTTGGTGGCTTCATTCGGAGCCAATCCGAGTGTATAGATCTGTTCAGAGAGGCTCATGGTATTGTGAAGG
>CAYWTN010000003.1:11441-16256 GCA_964460975.1 uncultured Pseudomonadales bacterium | reverse complement strand
GTGAAGGGAATATGGCTCTTCTGGAGTGGCGTTCTCTTTTTGGCCAATGAAGCCAGAAGAAAGTATTTCGAGAGGCGACTGAGCAGTTTCCCCAGCAAAAGAAGCCCCCATCTCCTGAGGAGAAGGATTGCGAACTGATCCGGAATTGCTCCCGCTCATGACTGCTCCTTTGTCTGCCATGTCCGAATTATACCCAAAATATGCTTTTTCGGCAACTAAGCGCCTGGGCAGACGGCATTGGAATTATTATAGAGTGCTTTTTTAGATTGTTAAGAGCAAATCTACGGCTTTTTGTTTGAGCAGCGTGGCGTGCACGTACTCAATCTCTTGGCGACTGATCGATTCTTTACTCTTCTCTGCTCGAGCACGAAGGATACTTTCCACTTCTTGTGGCTGGGCTTCGATTTTCTGATCACGAATGTAGTTGGCCAAGAGAATCTCTACTTGCAGCGTACCAAAGGCCCGGGCCGCGTACTCCTGCTGGAGAGTTTCCAGATTTTGACCAACCTTTTCGAGATAATCGTCAACCGAAAGGCCAAGATTCTCAAGCTGATGGGCAAGCTCGTGCAGCTGTCGCTCGGTCTCTTTGCGCAGGAGGAGCTCGGGAACTTTCACCTGGAATTTCTCGAGAAGCTCGGTGAGGATGGCTTGGAGGCGTTCCTGACGAACGTCCGTGCCCTCTTTCTCTTCTTTGGTCCAGAGATCGTTACTTTTCTTGAGCTTTTCGATGTGCTTGTTCACGTCTTTGGTTTCAAAAATGGGCAACGTGGCGACGGTAATCTCAAACTCCCAGTCACTCCCTGGCTCCATCTTGAGGGGTTTGACCTCTGGCTCACTGAGTGGCTGGAGATTCTTGTCTTGTAATGCCTGGCTGTAAGCAGGAGAAAGGGCTTCATTGACCATCATTTCCATGATGCTGCCTTCACCCAAACGCTGCTCGACAATCTTGAGAGGAACTTTTCCCTGGCGGAAGCCGTCCACTTTAGCGGTTCGTTGTGCCTTTTGCAGGGCTTTGGTTCGTGCCTCTTGGAGAGCTTCACTTTTGAGCGTAAGCGTGAAAACCTCGTTTGGACCAATAAGATCTGGCTGTTTGGTAGCCGCTTTTACGGTTTTCTTACTTGGCTTATTCACCTTGCCGTGATCGTGCTGATCTGGCTTTTGGGCGTGAGAATCGTTCTTGTCAGTCATGCAGGGATTGTATCACACCAGGCGCGTTTACTTGACTTCGCGGATTTTGTAGACAACCTTACCGGCTGGAACTTCCAGTTCAACGAGGTCGCCCTTCTTTTTTCCGCGCAAGGCTTGGCCAAGTGGTGATTTCTCTGAGATTTTGCTTTGGGTTGGATCGGCTTCCCACTCGCCCACAACATGAAAGGTCTGTGTATTTTTTTGCCCATCGGCCTCGACGATAACCTGAGAACCAATATCTACCGTACCATTTGAGGTGCTTTCTATAATTTCGGCACGTTGGGTAATAGATTCGAGCTCTTCAAGGCGACCATAGAGAATATCGAGATCCTCACGCGCGGCGTGATACTCGGAGTTTTCTGAGAGATCTCCGTGGGCACGGGCATCTGACAGACGCTGCACCGCGGCAGGAATTTTGACATCCTTAAGCTCGGTAAGCTCAAGAATAAGGGCATCATAGCCCTGTTGTGTCATGGACACTACCTGTTGGTTGGACATACCAATCCTTCTTTTCCTATCACAGCAGTTTGCTGTCCGCGCATTGTACGAATCGTTTCTTCATGTGTCTAGAGCAGCAAATATTTTGCTCTAGGACACCGGTTCGGCGATGACGACCAGCCGTTTCCAGGCCGTTCCAGGAGGGTAACATGTCTGGAGGATAAGCTGCTCTTTCTCGGTTTGGGGCTCTAAGAAACTGGTATCTGATGCGGCGACGATCTCTTTTTGGACAATTTTGTAGACACGGTCTTCTCCCCAGAAACGCAAGTGAATTTCTTGCCCCTCCTCGGCGTCCTTGAGGCCATAAAACTGGGCGTTATAGCGAGCAATGTTCCAAGGAGCGTCTGTGGAGTGTGCAAAGAGGTAAATGGTCTTATTTTCTTCCAGTTGTCCAGGCAATCCCGTTCCAGCGGCGTGAGCAATACCCTTTTTGAGCGCGCTCCCGTAAGATTTTTCGTTGCTTGGGTCGATGTTGGCGGTGACGATGCTTTGGATATCGAGTTCAGGGATTTCTATAGAAAAAACATCTTCTTCATTTTGGATGAGTGGGCTATTTTGTTCAGCCACGCTTCCTGGCACACCTGGTTCTGAGGCAATCTGCTGGGCCTGTGATCTCTCCAGAGCTTGAGAAACAAAATCTTGGGTATTGAGCACCACCACCGGACCGGCAAAAAGAAGGAGCAGCGCAACCGCAAACGACAAGCTTGCCTGGCTCAAAATATGAGCGGCTTGGGCGACTCGGTGTCTAGAGGGCAGAATCTCTACGCTTGCTTGAGCAATCCCCTCAAGCCATGCGGTGTTATATTCTAGGCTCAGCGAAACGGTTTGCACTTCCCAACGTGCCAGAGGATGTCTTGCAAGGGTAACGGCTGTGAGGTTTTCTGTCCAAAATTGAGCGCTTTTGAGACGGTCTTCTCTCCAGGCAGCAAGGTCGATGAGAATAATGGCTTCTGGCTTTTCACGGAGCTCGTTTTTGCGCAGCCAAGCCGTGCGAGCAGCCGGAAGGAAAATGGTACCGCTTTGGATACCATTCTCTCTGTGCCAAGTATGGGCGCGGGCTGCGCTCATAATGTTCCTTCCTGAGCGATTAGGCGCGAAGTCGGATGCTCATGACCTTGAGGCCAACACCGATGAGGGTAAGGCTGGCACTCAGACCAAGACCAGCACCAGGATCAAATCCCGTGCGTGGCAGTTCCTTTGGAGTCTCACCAGGAGTGACCGGTGTGGGCTTGATGCGCTGGTTACCAAAGATCGCAATCTGGATCTCGTTCTTGCGCATCGTAAGTGTCACCTCTGCCGATGTGGTGTGCTTCCAGCCATCCTTATTTTTCTCACGGATACGAATAACATCGTTTTCTTTGAGATCACCAACGGTACCTCCACGACCATTGCTTGAAGCATAGGTTTCGTATGAGCGCCAGTTCTCATCGTGGTTTTTGTCCCACTCAAACTGCCAGTCGAGTCCCTTTTCGTTGCTGTCGCGGGAGCCGTCGCCATCAATATCTTCGTACTTCTCGACTGCAAAGCCGGTGTGCTCGCGTTGACCACAGCCGCAGGAACTTTCGTTCACACACTGTGGATTGCGGCACTGACCGTTTGAACAGATCATGCTTGATGGACACTGACTGTTGTTGGAACAGCTACTGTTACACTGTGGCCCAGGTGTGGGAGTTGGTGTAGGCGTTGGAGACGGTGTCGGACTCGGCGTAACCACAGGTGTTGGTGTAGGCGTCGGGCTCGGTGTCACCACAGGGGTGGGTGTTGGGGATGGTGTAGGACTTGGAGTCACAATTGGAGTAGGTGTGGGGGTTGGACTTGGCGTAGGAATCGTCTGCTTGATGCGAGCACGGAACGTGATCGTCATAAGGAAATCCCAACAGCCTTCTTGTTGCCCGAGCGTTCCGATGGTGAGACCAGAAGCGCTAACAATGCCATCTGCCTGGGTAGCGTTTGGATCAAAAGGTTGTACATCGAGTGTTGGTCGACCCTGGAAACGGGTTGATCCATTGATGTACTCTAGCGAGAAGTTTGCCGCGCTACTGAGAGAGACATTTGATTGCGCTCGGTTTGCGTTATCGGCATCCACAAAGCCAGTGAGGGTGAGATTTCTGTTCTCAGCCGAAGTCCAGTTGCTTACACCAGCTTTTGTGCCAAAGGCAATCGTTCCACGCTGCGTGTTATGAGCGTAGACCTTGAACTCCAGCTCATCGTTTGCAGTAAGGCCATTGAGGCTGGTGCGCCACTGACTCTCCCCTACTTTGCGAACCTGGAAAGTTGGTTGATCCTCTGGGTGATTGTTGAAAATTGGAGTATTGTTTGCCACGACTTCAAGGTCAAAATAAACAAGATAGCTAAAATTCGGGCCACTTGCCAGGTTTTGCAGGTGGAATCCGGTGTTTCGGTCGGAACTATTGGCAAAGAGGCGGCTTTCATTGCTGCTGTTATCGGCAAAAGAAGTGAAGATCCAGTCATTTTGGAGCTGGCCGTCTCTCACTTTGGTTGCCAGTTCAGTAGTGCTGGGGATATACTTCATTCGAGCATTATCTGGAATGCTGTACTTGGCGTGACTCACACCATATTTGCCCAAACTATCGGCTTGGATCCAGCTGTAGATACCATTGTGAGCCGGGGCGGCATAGAACTGGAGATTGTCGATCGTGTTATTTTCTCGATCATTAATGACAAGCAACTGCACACGGACTTTGTCGCCTACTTGCAAACCATTCAGCTCTTGAACGTAATCGCCTCCTGCCAAGTTTTTCATCCAGACGCCGTAGCGGGGATTTTGGTTGGCCGCAGCTTGGCTTCTAAAGGAGACAACGCCAAGGGCTAACGAAGCAGCCAGAGCGATGAATCCAAGGAAGAGACCCAAGATAAAGCGTGAGCTCATTTGGGCAACTTGGTTTTTGAGTGAGGAGAAAATACGCATAGTTTCCTTTTTTATCGTGGACTTTGATTCGCCTCTTCTGGCGAAGTATCATCCTTTGGAGCTTCTGTTGGCATCTCCTCTGGCAGAGTACCGTCTGTGTTGGTGTCATGATGGCCAGTTTTTGGTGGCTCTGTTGGCGGAGGGGTAACTTCTGGAGGAGGCGTTACTTCTGGTGGGGGCGCGATAGGAGTGCGCTCTGG
>CAYWTN010000003.1:0-11431 GCA_964460975.1 uncultured Pseudomonadales bacterium | reverse complement strand
GCTCTGGTTCGGTGGGGGGTGCAGGAGTTTCCTCAATAACGGGGATCACTGGCACAATTGGTTCTGGAGTAGCAACGGCTCGTGGGGAGGCGCCACAAGGACGGAACAGGGAAACAATATCACCTTGCTGGTCAACAGGGCCTTGGAATTCATAGCGCCCACCATGAGCCAGATAGCCTGTGGAGAGATCGATGATTTCGTAGGCACCAAAGTTTGTTGCAATACGACTGACGAGTCTTGCTGCCAGGTTTCCACCACGCATGTGGCCGACTTCATCACTCAAGCTTTCAGTGTCCACGGCGAGGGCAACAGCGAAGCTGCCGAGTCGGCTATTTTGGCTGAAAGGTGTTTCTAAGTGACCATCTTCCTGCTCAATGATGCGAATACGTTGTGTGGTAAGGAGCTGTTCAGTGCGCTCTGTTGAGTTGTCATCCGCTTCTACGCGACAAGCGAGGAAACCATCTGGACCCTCAACAGTACTAAAGAGCTTCTTTTCTTTACCATCTTCTTTGAAAGTAAAGTCGCGTGTTCCCCAGCCCAAAGGACCCTGAATGCGAGAGTTGAACCAGGTCTTGTTCATGTTGAGTGCAAAATCCATGCGCTGGATAGCAGTAAGTTCATCCCAGGCGCTCAGGCCGTTGTCGAGCTTAATCTCCTTGAGAAGATCGAGGGCGGCTACAACGTTATAGGCATTGACGTTATCGAAGTCTGAGAACGAGAGGAATGTACGAGAGACGCCATCTTCGGTATGGAAAACGGTACTCGTAAAGGTGTTATTGGCTGGGTTCTTGGAAAAAACGACTTCTTCCACTCTACTGTTATCATCGTCCCGGGAATTCTTCAGGCTCTCTGTTGTGAAGAAACGGAGGGCATTACGATTCATCTTTTCGAAATCAGCTACATCCTCGCTCGTAAATCCAAGGCCGAGTGCCTCAATATTGAGTCGAGGGCGATTGCCATAAACCGTTTCTCCCGTGAGAATCTGCTCAAACATGAACTGCGCTTTGAGAGCCTCAAGTTTGGCGGAGTTCTTCTCTTTTGCATACATTTCCCAGATGCGTCCAAGATTTTTTGCAACAGATTTGTTGTCGTTCATGGTAATGTCGTTGGTGTGTGGCATCAGACCAGGGGTCGTATCTTGATTGGCAGCCATGAGGGGAATAGCTTTTGTCTCTGTTTGAGCTTTGGCTTCATTTTCCTCACTGGTTTGTGGAGCCTTGTTTGTAGGAGCAGCTGCCCCATTTACTTCACCAAATTTATAAGCAGCACCGATTCCGGCAGCAATAAGGCCAAAGGCGGTTCCATATTTTACCCAAGGGATAGATCGGTTTTCGGGTGTATTTCGGCTTGACATAGCTCGGGATTATACCCGAATATAATGCGATTGTCAATCCCCGTGGATAGAAATAGAAGGTGGCTTCACTATTTTTTCTTCAGGAGCACAACCAATGGAATAGCAAGGAAGCTACTGGCGTAGGTGCCAATGAGCGTTCCAGCAAAGAGCGTTGCCACGAACCAACGCAAGGATTCGCCTCCAAGAACGAGGAGTGTGAAGAGCATGATAAGAATCGTGAGTGAGTTATTGATGGAGCGGCTCAGCGTTTGGGTAATGGCCTCGTTGGCAAGATCCGCAAAGGGTCTTTGGCCTTGCGTTCTCTGGAGTTCACGGACTCGGTCGAAAATCACTATCGTGTCGTGAATCGAAAAAGAAAGAATGGTGAGGATGGCGGTAATAAAAAGAATATCTGCCTGGGCCGAGAAAAAATATCCCAGAAAGGCATAAAA
The DNA here is from genome assembly GCA_964460975.1 of uncultured Pseudomonadales bacterium. Classification (GTDB taxonomy): domain Bacteria; phylum Patescibacteriota; class Microgenomatia; order UBA1400; family UBA1396; genus CAYWTN01. The sequence continues at coordinate 9,646 of CAYWTN010000003.1, read as the reverse complement.
CCCGATCAGAATAATACTGTCGTGGAGCATAGCGAGGGTGGCCGCTAAGCCAAAGCGCCAATCTTTGAACTGATGCCAGATATAAAGAAGAATACAGGTTACAGCCAAGAAAATAGCCATCACGGTTTTTTGGACAAGCTCTTTTCCAATGGTTGGGCCAACGGTTTGGAAACTCAGTTCTTGAACATTTTCGTCTGTGGCGCGAAGGCTTTGCACATAGGCATCTTTTGCTGTGTTGCTCACTGGTGGAAGTTCGAGGAGAACGACACCCTCTTCTTCCTGGGTGAGTTGCGTGGAGTTTTCAGGGAATTCCTCTTTGAGGGATTCTTGGAGGGCGGCGCTGCTGGCTGAAGTTTTCAGCCTCAGCGCCGCCCCACCGGTAAACTCAACAGAAGGTTGTATCCCGCCCAGCAATACAAAGGCAATACTGAGCGTTATGAGCAAGAGGGAGAAAGAAAAAAAGATTTTTTTGTAGCGCAACCAGTTCATAGTGGATCCTCCAGGTGCTTGGGTGGAGCAAGGAAAAGCTTCATGAGGATGCGAGAAAAGAAGACACCACTGAGCAAAGAAACTCCAATCCCTAGGGCCAAAGTGAGCGAAAAGCCGCGCACGGGGCCACTGGTATGAAGCCAGCCCCAATCGAGTGGATTGAAGAGAATGGCGCACACCATGAGCGTTGCAATGTTGGCACCTTTAATGCTTTCCCAAGAGCGACCAAAACCTCGATTGAGTGCCACACTCCAATTTTTTCCAGATCTTACCTCTTCTTTAATGCGTTCCAGCGTGAGAATATTTGCGTCAACGGCCATGCCAATAGAAAGCACGAGCCCAGCAATGCCTGGCAATGTGAGAGTCACGGGCAACAGTTTATAGAGGGCAAGAGTAAGAACACTGTAGGCAAGGAGGCCAATATTGGCGATCACCCCACCCCATCCATAAATGAGTACCATGAAACACATCACGAGTGCCAGTCCCACGAGTCCAGCGACCAAACTCTGCTGCAAGGAAGCCTGACCCAAGCTTGGGCCAATCGTTTCTTGCTGCACTACTTCTAGGGAAAGTGGGAGTGCCCCCGCATTGAGTTGGGCGGCGAGCGCTTTCGCTTGCTCAAGCGTGAAGCCGCCGCTCAGGGCGGCCTCGCCGCCATAAATCGTCTCGCTCACAACGGGAAAAGAAAGTGGATTTTCATCCAGGAAAATGGCGAGTGGCTTGTTGAGATTTCGCTCGGTAAGGGTGGTGAAAAGGACACTTCCTTCTGGGGTAAACTTGAGAGAAATGCTCGGTTCTTGTGTCTGTGGATGGAAAGAAATCGTTGCTCGCTCGAGTTTGGTTCCATCGAGTTCTGTTGGGAGGAAGCTCTCAATATACGCTTGGGCGGCACTTGGTGAGGCAACGGCAGCTGTTTGTAGCGCCAGCGTTTCGGCGCCAGCCTCACGGAACTGCAACTTGGCTGTCTGTCCGATGAGCTCCAGGGCGGCTCCAGGTTGATCGACGCCAGGAATCTCGACCAAAATCTGATACTGACCATTCAGAACGGAACCACGAATACTGGTTTCGCTAATGCCGTAGAGATCGAGGCGTCGTCGCAGAACTTCCTGGGCTGAGTCCATGGCCGCCTGACGGTCTGCTTCTGGCAAAGCGGTAATATCGGCGGCTAAAGTAACCTGTGTTCCCCCTTGGATATCTAAACCAAAAACAAAAGGAAGGTCACTCGTGAACGTTTGGGTCTGAATGAGAGGTTTTTCCCACTGCCATTTTGGGGGAAGCCTTTGGGCAAGAGGTTGAGAAACAGGTGTGAGTGTGTTTTTAATAAGCGAAAAGTCGATCGTTATCTGGCTCGGAAGTGCAATGAGCATGAGGAATCCCAAAACAAAGCTGCTCGCTATGAACTGCAGAACAAGAGGAGAAATACTCCACCAGCGGAACCGAAAGCGGATCGACGGCATACAAGGCGTATCTTACAGGTCACTCTTGCGATCGACTAGAGCATCTTCATCGCCAATAACCATAATTCGGCCTCCACTGAGCACTTCATGGATGAACGGATCACGACGAGACTTACGGAACTCGAATTCTTCTGTTGTCATCACCGTATAGTTGATCTCGTGACCACGGCGCTGCTGCTCTTCCTGAACGAGCGGCTCGAGGGCCTGGGTCTTAATATCGCCCACGAGGAGAATATCGATTTCGTCCACCGCTCGCGCTTTATGCTGTGCAAACTTGCCAGAAAACATCACATACTTGGGGTTTCCCAATTCCTTGCGCTGTTTCTTGATCTGAGCGCCCAGTCCACTTGCCTTCACGGACATGCGTAAAAGCTCTGGGTAGTAGTCATATTGGCGATTGAGAAAGTAGTAGAGACGGTTGCCGCGTTTCTCTTGTTTGAGAATGCCTGTAGACTCCATGCGATCCAGCTCACGGCGGACCGCGTTAATCTCTTCGTCGATTTCTCTGGTTATCTCTCGGACATAGTAAAGGCCATTGGGATCGCGGAAAAACAGGTCAAGCATCTTGACTCGAACTTTGCTGATCATGAAATCTGTCAGCTTGGCCATTTTTCTTCCCTTTGTTTTCCTTTAGTATAGCGACTTCTCTACCCTTTTGAAAACGATTAGTATTCAACCGTTTTGTTGGTGGTAGAGAGGACAGAAATCCAGGTCTTTCCGCGGTTGAGGGCAAGAGGCTTGCCATTGGAACCAGTGAAAGTCATGCCATCGGTTCGAGTAGCTTTCTTCCAGTTTGCTTGCACAGCCTGACCATCTTGGAAAACAATCGCTTTGCCAGTACCAGTAGTGCCGTAAAGCATGTGTTTGTTTTCGTTAATAGGGCCTTTCTCACTGGTGAGCAAGATGACAACGTTTTTCACCGCAATTTGCTGCCCGTCATTGAGATCGACGTGGGGTTCGCCGGCCATATTGCGACGGTAGCTATTGCTTTGGCTATCGTATGCCCAGTTGACGGAGAAGTCCTTGTAGTTTTCCCAGAAGTCATAGGAAACACTGCTGGTGGTTCCCTTTTCCTGTGCCTCATCCTTGAATTCCCAAGGTTGGAACTTGCTAGCACCAGCCCAGGAGGTGATTTTGCGATTATCCTTGGCGAATTTCCAAAGACGCTCAGAAGAAGTTTCCATAGTGTGCTCGGTGGCGAGGGATTTTCCATCGGCCAAGGTAATGCGGCTGTAGTTACGGGCAAAAGTGGGGAATCCAATAGAAAACTGGTTGAGGTTGTTTTTGCCTGCCCAGCGGTATTGCTCAAGTTGTCCCAGAGCATCGGAAGGACCTGGCAAGTTAGCACCACCAACGTGGGTGTAGAGGGGTTCTTGGTAGGTAGAGGCCCAATCGATAAAGTAGGTGCGAGCCGAACGAACAGGTGCCATGAGGACATCCTTTGCCTGGGCATCACAGTAGACCACGGCCATAAAACGGGTGATTCCACCTTCGGCTACGGCTTCGTAGACAATATCGGCACTACCTAAACCAGATTGAGGGCGAGCATCGGTGTGGTTTTCGATCATGACAGCTAAGGGAGTTCGCGTATCCCAAGCATCTTTTTCTGCTTTGGTATACATTTGGCCATTGAGCGGACAGGCTTCGGTTTTAGGAGCGCTTGTATCGGCTACTTTTCCTTCTCCAGCTTTGGGAACGAGTGGAGAGATGAGTTGAGAAAATCGTCCAGGGGTGTTGTCACTGCCGTCGCCCGAGAGCGTACTGCCGGTACCAAAGGCGGTCTGGAAAGCCGCGTAGGAAACGCCTGTACTCAAAACGTAAAGGCCAAGGGAAAGAAGGATAAGGGTCTGCTTTTTCATCAGTCTATAATAGCGTTATCGTTGATACAGGTAAAGCTGGTAAAGGGGAAAAATGGCAATTCGACGCACTCGACAAGATAAAGTGAATACACAGGTTCGTCGTGAGGAGACGCTTATTCATTACCAAGTGCCATCCTCCAGGCAAGAGCGCAGCGATGCGCCTCCAACCAAAAAGGAAAGCCCCGCTATTTCCCAAGAAAATAGTCGTTTTTTTGTGCAGGACATGAAAAAATCTCTGGGAGCCACGATCATTGTCATGCTCCTGCTGGCTTTTGCCGTGTGGTTTTTGTAACGGTTGGCGTAAACCTAGTGTAAACCTAGACCATCATTTTACCTTCGGAGAAGAAGAGTTTTCCGTCGAGGAAGACTTGTGATCCAGGGAGCCTCATATCTTTGACGATATCCATATGAATCGCCGACTGTGTGGTTCCGCCACAATCTGGGAAGCCTTGACCAAGCGCAAAATGCATCGTCCCAGCCATTTTTTCATCAAAAAGCATATTGAACATGTATCGAGTAATGCCTGGATTGCCGCCAAAAGCAACTTCGCCAAGTTTGCGAGCATCTTCGTCGGTGTCGAGGATACGCAGGAGATACTCTTCATTTTCACTGGCGTGGGCTTCGATCACTTTTCCTCTTTGGAAAAACAAGTGGATGTCGCGGATAATCTTCCCTTCCCTATAGAGTGGGAAGTTGAAGAAAATTTCTCCCTCCACCGATTCGGCTACTGGTGAGGTGAAAACTTCTCCGCCTGGCATATTGGCTTTCCAGTCGTTACTTATCCATTGGCGATTTTCTACCGAGAGCGTGAGATCGGTTTTCTCCCCCACCACTCGCAGTGTTTTGGCTTGCACAAGGCGATCGGCATAGCGCTGCATATTGGCCTCTACTTTGGTCCAGTCTCGCAGCGTGGAGGCAAAGTAGTAGTCTTCAAAATCTTCGAAAGACATATGCGCGTCTTGAGCCATGGCTGGCGTAGGAACATACGTGAGAACCCAAGGCTTGCTCATGATGAGTTCTTTGACTGGGCGCATGAGACGAGATCGATCCAGAATCTTCTTGGGATCGGCGGCAGAAAGCTCGCCCTTGTTTTCTTCGGCCACGAGGGTGATGATTTTGTCCGCCCTTTTGGCCAAAAACTCGGCGTGCTCTGGCTTGAGCGCCATTTGCTCTGGTGTGGCGTATTTGTAGAAGAAGGCGCTCACTGAGTCATCAATGAGGTCGTAGAGAGGAAAAGCGCCACGAAGAACGATGGTCTTATAGACCTCGCGCGCCAAAACCATCGAGCTGGGAGAAAGCGCTCGAATCCAAATGTACTCGCCAGGCTGGGTGCCTATACATTCTTCCACGAGGATTTTGGCCAGTTCTTGGTATCGGGGGTCTTTCATGGGCTCCTATCTTTTGAGGTGTTTGGCAAAAAATTGCAGGTCACGTTGAACGACGGTCTCCCAATCGGGCACCATCTGGTGATTGGCTTGAGGGTAGGTGTAGAGAGTGGCAGAAACGGTAGCTTCCTCGAGTTTCTGAAGCAGCGTTTGCGACCAAGCCAGCGGCACAGCATCATCGGCTCCGCCTTGGTGAATCTGCACTGGTGCGAGGATGCGGCTGGGTTCGCTCAAGATACTAAAGTCCTTGACGTTGTTTCCTAGTTCTTGCTCAAAATGGGAAAGTTGCTTGCGCAAGTAGCGGCCGCCATCTTCCAGATCATTGGTGTAAAAAAGAACCGAGTATGGGAACGGTTGGGAAACGGGCGCCCAGAGCGTGGTTGGCAAAGTTCGGCTCGTAATCTCAAGAAGAGAAAGCGCGATCTGCCCGCCGTTGCTGTGTCCCCAGAGGCCAATGCGTGTAGTGTCTATGAGTTGTCGAGTGGTTATGGCGTCGAATGTGAGCGGGACACCAGCTGCTTGAGGGTTGGCTGCTGGGTTGAGCGTGATGTTGAGTTGTGCGAGATTTTGCAAAAGTTGGAGCACAACAATGGGGCGGGAAAAACGGGCAATAAGAACGTCATTGGATTCTGGATCACTTCCTCCATATCCCAAGAAATCCGGGGCGATGGTGACGTAGCCATTACGAGCAAAGGCCGCGGCTCCATTTTTGGTGCCAATGCCAGTAGTGTATTGTTCGCGATCAACATAACCGCGATGCATAATGATGACGGGAAAAGGACCTGTTCCGGTGGGGATGTTCATTTGACCAGTCACTCGTTGCGTTTTTTTGTTGCTGATGTCCGGCAGTTCCCACGAAACGAGGTAACTGTTAAAGCTCGGTGTGGTTTCGATAATCTCATGGATCGTGATGGGGCCAGGGGTGAGTTGGAGGGAGCGCAACGCAGAAAAACTGTAGGCAGTGTACGGATTTTCTGGTTTCTTCTCTACTTCGAGGTTGGCGAGTGGCGAGAGAAGTTGAAACGTGGTCTCACTTTTGAGGACGAGTCCCCGAAAGAAAAAACCAACCGAAAAAGCAATCGCCCCAACGATGACAAGCTTAAGGATGCTAAAGATACTGAGATGCCTGGGAGTGGTTTGGGTCACAGCTCTATCCTACCAGATGCCAGTGCTCATTGGGCTTGGGATTGTGGGTGGTTTGGAGAGGTGCGAGGGGTGCGCGCTGGCGAAGCCAGCGCGCACCCAGATCCTATGCGCTCGCCACTCGGGACGAGTGGCGAGCGCGCTGCTTTTCCTTTGCTTTGCGCACCGCTCGACAGGCTCGATCACTGGCATCAGCAATGGCATCGTAGAGATCAAAAGCGGTTCGTTGCACGATGAGATCTTTTCCCGGCCAATCAATTTTAAGAAGCACACGGGAAGCGCGGGCGTCATTCCTTTTTCGTTTCACTGTTTCGAGAAATGCCGTTACTTGCTGAATACGCGGACTCAAATGCGAAACTTTCTGCACCTGGCGTGTAACCGCGTGGGCGAGTGCCGGCGTAACCGCAATATTTTTGGCCTGGACGAGTACTTTCATACCCCTCTCCTTTCTTCGCACAAAAAAAGCCCTACCTGATTTCAGGAAGAGCGTTGGGCCGTGCGATGTTTGCCATCTTCCACCCAGTGTAGCGAAAACAACGAGCCTTTGCAAATGCTGTAAGCCATTATGCAACTAAGTTGCGTAATATATTTTTGAGTGTTTTGGTGAATGTGGTCAAGGAATTCTGGTAATAGAGAGTCTTAGCCTATGGGCTTTTCACCTATCGTTCATTTTTTGACAACAAAATTTTGTCAATGAAAAAGGCAATGAGTGCTGAAGAAAAATATAATCCCGAAAGTGGTAAAAGTGCTCCGAGCTCTTCTTGGCGTAATTCCTTGAAGGTTTTCAAGGAAAGATCCTTTTCTTGCTGGGTGAGCCTTTCATCATGAGTAATATCTTGGAGCGTGAGTCCAAAGACAATCTGATTTCTTGCAACAAAGAAAATGAGAACAAAGAATCCAGCAATAAGTAAAAAGAGACTTTTCAGTTGGGAACGATTCCCTAAAATTTGTAATGCAGCCAAAAGACCGATTACTGATGCCACGAAAAAATGTGAAAGATGCAATCCTAGTGTCAGTAAAAGAAATGACTCGCCTCGGAAATGGACGAGCTGAAGATAGGTGAGAAAAATACGAACGATTGCAAAACAAATATATATCCCAGCTAATACAGCGAATGCTTTGCAAAAGGGGAAGATTGGTGATGGTGTTTGTTTCATAAAATTACTCTCTCAAGAGAATCGTAAATTCTGGATCCGTGTGGGCAGGAATGATGGCAGGGAAAATGATGTTGGTTTCCTCTGTTACACTCTTGGCCTTTATTACTCCTGTGTGAGTTGTGGTAAAAACGGTTGTATTGCTTTTTGTCTCTAATAAAATGATTTTTACATCATCAATATCTTTGTTGCAGCGGTTCTCTATCTGATAGGTAGCATGGATATTTTGCGTTTCAGTTTGTTGTGTTCTTGTCCATTGTGAAGAGAACGTTTTCACTCCCAAACATTCAGTTTGTAAAAAAGCATTCTCTCTCTTTTTGTTATTGATACTTTGGGCTGCCAAAATTATCACCATCACTGCTCCGAAGAATAGGAGGTATTTGACAACCTTTGAACGCATATGAATTTGTAATATTACTGTTTGCAACTAAAGAATTTCATCTTTTGTTTTTGAAAGTTGTAAGTTGTAAGGGGTAATCCTCCTTGATGTACCAAAACATGAAGAGCGTGAGAAGAACAAAGAAGATATTTAAGAGAGCTGATGGAGTGTTTTTTTCCAATATCGAGTTAAGGAGTTCGTAACTTTCAGCTATGAGACTATACGCGAGCATAAAATTCCACCATGATCGATTTTTCCGAGTAAGAAAGAGAAATGTAAAAATCGGGGATGGTATGAAAAAAAAAGTTGATATTACTTCTGCAGTGCTTGAAAGGGTAAAGTATGTTTTTAATGAAAAAAGGACAGCGAAAATGTAAAGTGCTTGGGAAAATACAAAATAGGCATAAATGATTTCTTTAATGTTCTTTGAGTTCATGTAGTGATTTTATCAGGTTACCTCTCTGGAAAAACCAGAGAGGTAACCTATACTAATCGTATAAGCGGTTAACGAGGTAATCCGCTATTTTTTGTCCAGCATTCTCAATAGCAAGTCCTGTGAGATTATAGGACAGTTCCGTACATTCGATGAGTGCAACCAACCCATCTGTCCCAAGTTCAGATAGGCTTTGTGCTATTACAGCCACGACATAGTCTCTCGTTAAATTTGGTCTAATACCAATTGAATTCAGAGTCGATATCGCTTGTAGGATGCCATGTGCCGTCTCACCGCAATCAGCAAGTGGTTCTACTACTGTAGTGACCCTACGAATGGCCTCATCCCATGTTGTTTTTTTTCCAATTGAATTTCGGAATGATTGTAGCCATGCAGCTGCTAATTCAATTTCTGCATTGTTGAATTCGTAAGGTATTACAATAGGAGAAATCTGTGGTACAGGGGGATTTAGGTCCCTACTCCACCGTTCGACCCAGGGGTCGGAGGTGGTACCAGTGGCGGTCCAGCCGTTGTTGTCAACCTGGACCCAGCCATAACCATTACCGCAGGCGGTGTCCGTCACGGTGAAAGCGGTGCCTCCAGGGAGGCTGCCAGTCTGCCGGTAGCTTGTGCCTGGTCCTGCTCGACGGTTGTTCGGTTCACCGGGGGTGACTCGCGCACCATCTCCCACACTAACGGGCATGTAGCAGGAAGAGTTTGAGGAAGAGTTTCCACTGTTGCCCGAAGAACCGTTAGATCCCGAGGATCCGCTTCCAGAGTTAGAATTTCCGCTGGAAGAGCCAGAGTTGGAATTTGAACTGTTGCCAGAGCTTTGTTGCGTATTCCCATTACTACTCTGCGGACGCCCTTGTGGGGACGTTGCACAGAACCAGGAATAGGCGTCACTGGCGTTTCTGAGTCCAGCGTAAGGATGACTCCCATTGCTGGAGAAACGGCAAACAGCATCAACATCAATCCCGCGTGCGTAAGAGCCGTCTGCATTAAAGCAGAACCAGGAGTACGCGTCGCCAGAGTAGTCAGATCCTGCGTGTCCCATACTTTGGCACCAACCCCAAACGTTCATGTCTCCACCAAAGGTGGAAGACGAGGAATTTGAGGAAGAGCTGCCATTACTGCCAGAGCCTGTGGAATTATTTCCACTGCTGGAACCTGGGCCAGAGTTGGCCTCGCTGCTCGAGGTGTTACCCGAGCGGCTTTCAATAGTCACAGACACACAACGGCGTTCTGCTGCCAGCCAAGAAGAGTTTCCTCCCCCAGCCACAGCAAAGCAAACCAGTCCACGACCAGGAGAAAACTCCTCGGTCTTGAACGTTTCACTTTGTTGTG
>CAYWTN010000002.1:95892-104378 GCA_964460975.1 uncultured Pseudomonadales bacterium | reverse complement strand
ATACGGTGCCTACACCTACGGGTGGCAGCAACTGGGAATTTTGCGCAATGGACGAAAGTCTGACGCAGCGACACCGCGTGTGGGAAGAAGGCCTTCGGGTTGTAAACCACTGTGATAGGGGAATAAAAAAATGAAGGTACCCTATTAGAAAGTACCTGCTAACTACGTGCCAGAAGCCTCGGTGATACGTAGGGTACAAGCGTTATCCGGATTTATTGGGCGTAAAGCGTCTCGTCGGCGGGTCGGTAAGTGATTGGTCTAAGACTGGGGCTCAACCCCAGAAAGGCTAGTCATACTATCGGCCTTGAGGATGTTGGAGGAAATTGGAACTCTTTGTGGAGGGGTGAAATCCGTAGATATAAAGAGGAACGCCAAGGGTGAAGACAGATTTCTACAGCATTCCTGACGCTCAGGAACGACAGCTAGGGTAGCAAAAGGGATTAGAGACCCCTGTAGTCCTAGCCGTAAACTTTGATTGCTAGTTGTTCCCTCGTAAGAGGGAGTGACGTAAGCTAACGCGTTAAGCAATCCGCCTGGGGAGTACGGCCGCAAGGCTAAAACTCAAAGGAATTGACGGGGGAGCGCACAACCGGTGGAGCATGTGATTTAATTCGATACGAAGCGAAAGACCTTACCCGGGTTTGACATATACCTGCACGGTCTGGGAAACCAGACTTTCTTCGAGAGTGGTATACAGGTGTTGCATGGCTGTCGTCAGCTCGTGTCGTGAGACGTCCGCTTAAGTGCGGTAACGAGCGCAACCCTTATCCTGTGTTGCATTTCACAGGAGACTGCCCCATTTTAGTGGGGAGGAAGGAGAGGACGACGTCAAGTCAGCATGACCCTTACACCCGGGGCAATACACATCCTACAATGGAGCCGACAACGGGTCGCAACGAGGCAACTCTGAGCTAATCCTTATAAACGGCTCCTCAGTTCGGATTGGGGGCTGCAACTCGCCCCCATGAAGTCGGAATCGGTAGTAATCGCAGGTCAGAAGACTGCGGTGAATACGTTCTCGCTCCTTGTACACACTGCCCGTCAAGCCAGCAAAGTTGGCAGCGCCCGAAGCAGGTGACCCTAACTCGCAAGAGAGGGGCCCTACTACGGTGAGGTCAGCGATGAGGACTAAGTCGTAACAAGGTATCCGTACTGGAAGGTGCGGATGGATTACCTCCTTTCTAGGAGTGTTATAGGGTAGGGTCTCACGCCCCTAACCTTTAGACGGTAACGTTTATAAAACTCCAAAGTCCTGTGAACCTTGTTTCCAGGCCTTCCTGTCAGTCCGCGTGCTGTTTATAAGTTGCCCTCAGTTCTTTGAGTAACAGGAACGTTTCTGCTCCGTTAGATATCCTGTGAAGAACGGAACAAAATTGAGGGACGGAGTCACGACAAAAGAGGCGCCTTTGGGCGCTTTTTTTGTACCCCTGGAGGAACGATTCCGGCCGCTCGTCACCTCGAGAGGAATCGACCCGGGTCGATTCCTCTCGGCATGAAGTGCCGCCGGAATCGTTCCCTACTGTTGGTATGTTGTTGTTTTCTCCTGCTATTCTCAAAAAATGCCAAGTCCCGAAGTAATAAAAAAATACGTTGCTCAAGCCAAATATCATATTTATAACCGAGGCGTGAATAGAGAAAAAATATTTTTCTCGGAAAATGATTACTGGGCGTATCGGCGGATTATTCGCAAAGCACTCAGAAAGTTTGAGGGTGAAATTGAGATCCAGGCTTTTGCACTGATGCCAAATCACTTTCATTTTCTTCTGTATCAAGAAGAGGAGCGTTCTGTAACGAGGTTTATGAGATCGATTTCTGCAAGTTATTCCATGTATATCAAGAAAAAATACGAACGCGTGGGACCGCTCTATCAGGGGACATACAAAGGAATATATATGTATTCGGGTGATCATTGTGAGAATATCAGAAGATATATACTGCTTAATCCCATTGAGGCAGGGCTTGTTAACTGGAAACATGTGGGGAAGACCCCGTAAGCGAACTTAGTGGAAAACCGAGATGAGAAAGGTTGTGTGCTCGCTGAGCGGTGCGCCAATGAGCTCGGCGCCGAGGGTGATGTCTTGGCGAGAAACGTTGGCGGCAAAGGCTTTATCCTTGAGCTTCTTTTTCACGCTCGACCATTCCATGTCACTGTAGCCATTGGGGCGGAGTTTGGCCAGGGCGTCTAAGAAGCCGCAGAGTTCGTCGCAGGCAAAGAGGTGTTTTTCGAGAGCAGTTTCCGGCTGTTTCCCCGTTCGTTCTGGGGCGTGGGCCGCAATAGCATCGAGCATTTCCTGGGAAGCACCAGCCGCGGGGAGAATATCAGTGAGAGCTTTATTGGGGTGTTCGTCAGGGGACTGTTCCCAATCAAGGTCATGGAGGAGCCCTGTGGTGTACCAAAGATCGGTGTCGGCGTTGAGTTTTTGGGCGTAGGCTTCGAGAGCGAGTGCGACCATTTCGCAGTGACGGCGCAGCGAAGGCGATGCAATATATGTCTCTAGAAGCTGTTTTGCCTGGGCGCGATCAATCATATGCTTTATTGTAGCGCGTGTTGTGATAAAATCAGCTTCTGCGTTGAGGGTATAGCTCAGTTGGTTAGAGCGCTGTCCTGATAAGACAGAGGTCCTTGGTTCGAGTCCAAGTACCCTCACCAAGTTTTTTCTTTTCTACGGTACAATGACCTTTATGGGTCAGCCAGATTGTCTTTTTTGTAAATTTGTTTCGAAAGAGTTGCCTTGTCACGTTGTTCGCGAGGATGAGGACCATTTGGCTTTTCTGACTATTTTCCCCAATACGGAAGGCGTAACGGTTGCTATTCCAAAAAAACACTTTGGCAGCTACGTTTTTGATGTTCCCGATGAGGTTTCTACCAAACTTTTGTTGTTTTCCAAAAAAGTGGCGCAGCAGATTGATGCCGCGTATGAAGGAGACGTTGGTCGCACCGGCGTGGTAATGGAAGGATTCGGAATCAATCACTTGCATTATAAGTTGTACCCACTCCATGGCACTGGGGAGACGAAGGAGGCGTGGCGGGCGATCGGGTCCGTATTCGGACTCGATCGCCCGCGCCACTACTACCAAACCTACCCTGGCTACATTTCCTCCCATGACGGTGAGCAAATGGACAACGAAAAACTCGCCATTATTGCCAGACGTATCCAAGACGCGGCAAATCAGGTATAATACCTTTTTACTTGACACGGGCCCTTAGCTCAGCTGGCTAGAGCGCTTCATTTGCAATGAAGAGGTCAGGGGTTCGAATCCCCTAGGGTCCACAAAAAAAGTGAAAACAGTTTTATAGTATTATAGTGAGATCAATGGGTGGTCCGATTTTGTAAACCAACATCTCATCTTTCCCATTTTCTTACGCCTCAATTTTCTCTCAGGAGTTTTTTATTTTTCCCTCTAAGTAGGAAATTTTTTGAACAATCTCCCTGAGGTTTTTCCTTCTTTTTTCACTTTCTCCCCTGGCGGAGTTTTTTTCTGTTTCTTTTTTACAAGGATTATTGTTTCGTGTTTTCTTCTTATTTTTTACCCAGAACGAGAAAACTCAGATGCACAAAAGAGCGAAAACTGAGATGTTGCTTGACAATGGGTGGTCCGATTTTATACATTACGAAACATCAGTTAAGACAACTCGGATTTACCCAGTTAGATAAAGAGATTCTTCCTCTCTTGGAAGCAGTAAACCTTCAAATTGCTCAGAATATTGATGAAGAGATTCCTAAAGAGATAATGCTCAATTATGATAATGCTCTTTTGCACGAATATCAGGACTTGCGCAATCGGCATGACTTCCATTCACCATTCATACAAAAATGGCTCAAAGAACATATTCGCGGATTGCAATCCATTATTACCGATCATCAGCAAATGATGCTACATAAAATTAATCTGCGGATCATGGAAAAAAATTAGGGTCGTATGCCAAAAGAACAGGTATCTGTCCAGGAGATAGTGAATGAACCCATGAAAAAAAATTATGATCGCCTCAAAGCATTGTATGGCGAAACGTTTGCTAGAGAAATCCGTGGAGAATTGCCAGAATATCCAGATTTTGTAGATCAAATAAGGAGACTTGTTCCCAACAAAGATCGGTCTTTGCAGACTTTGCAAGATAATATTGATTACATAAGAGTGTTACTTGCCGATCATTATTTAGAGCAGGACGAAACAATAGAAAGTCTTGCAGGAAATCCAAAAGAACTTGCCAAACAAGCAGGGTATGAACTTTTCGGGCCATTCACCAATGCCGGTGAGCTTGAGAATTTTCGGCAAGATTTTCGAGAACATGAAGTATTGTGTACATATAACGAGCCAGAAGCGAGACTCAAAGCCTATTATATTTTGTGGCTTCGCCATAAGAATGCTGAGGCTATTCTTCCGGCAGATCAATTGACTCAAGATAACTTAAGTCCAGAATGGAAAGCCTATTTAAAGGAAAATGGTCGATATAAAAGCGAGCTTGGTCAGTATAATCTCACTCGTTTACGACCAGAGCGCGAAGACCCCTATGGGACATCATCAATGTCTGTTCAGATTTCAAGAACGACAAGTTACGTCAGCATAAAAAATCGCTATAACCATAGTCTGACTGGTAAAAATCCTGATGCAACATTTGGAAACGATTTAGATGCTATTACCCCTGGACTCAAGCAGGCTGTCTATGAAGGTGTTGGTAGGGCTGACTTGTTGGAATACGTAGTTGCAGAACCAGCTGGTGGCTACATAGCAGATAATGATAGAGGTCTTCATCCTTATTTTTATGAAAGTAATAATGTCTACTATGGATATTATGAAACTATCAGTAATGGTCAGGTAACAGTCATTCCTCAAGATCGTTATCATATGCTTTCACCAGATCTTTATATTGGTAAAGGAAAAAAAACTGACATAAAAGAATTAAACATCGATACAAATTACTCTGACCCTACTCAAACCCAACTGTTAAACAATGAGGATGGATCCCAAAGTGTCATTTGCAAAAAAAATGGATCCAATGTTGTCACTTACACCTACACAGTAGATTCTCGAAATAGAATGCAGAACTTAGTAATAGTTGTTGAGGGAACCATTAAGGATATTCAAGCTTCTCCAGCTTCGAAAATAAAACTCACCAAGGGCGCGAGTGTTAATTATATTGTCAGTCCTAATCTTAGAACTCTGGAGATTGCCGAAGATGCGAGGGTTGAGTACCTCCTTAGTGATAGTCTCACAAACTTAAAGATCGCCGAAGGTGCAAATATTGGCACGATTAACGGTGATAGTCTCACAACCTTAAAGATCGCCGAGAGAGCGAGTGTTGAGTATGTTACTAGTAACAGTCTTTTAACTCTTGATATTGCTGAGGGTGCACGTGTTGAGTATATTTCTAGTGACAGTCTCACAGCTCTAAACATTGATAAAGGGGCGTTTGTTTTTTTTGTTACTGGTAGTATTCCCAGCCTAAAAACATTAAAAGTTTATAAGGGATTTGATAATCCAATTCTAAAGGATTTTGTTTTAGACAATAATTACGATAATTCGGGAGATTATTGTTATTACACCAAAAAAACGACGTAGAGAACGAGTGAATTCGCCCTTTCTTTTACATTTATGTGCTTCAAAAGGCAATTTTTATCGAACAGATGAGTGTTTCGGTGCGCCTGTGCGTTACGAGATTTGCAGGAAGTATTTTGCCCCCTTGCTACCTGGCCAAGTGCGTGTTATATTATGACCCTCTGTTCAGGAAAGACACGACAAACATTTCAAGGAAATTTCTACTCTGTAGAAGACCATGATATGTGAGTTTTTTCTTTACTGTCAGAAAAATGATGGAGCAGCCGAGTGCTGTTTCGCTCGTGAACAAGTAGAGAGAAATATAAAAAGAATCAAAGACTGCATTTTTTGTAGTCATTTCAATATTGATTCACCAACAAAATAATTAAAAATTAAATTAGCGTTGTATAAACTCACGCATATGGTGGATGCCTATGACAATTTATGCCGACGAAAGACGTGCTACACCACGAAAGTGAACGGGGAGCTGTGACGAAGCTGTGATCCGTTTGTGTCTGAATGGGGAAACCTTCCTTTTATAAGGAGTCCCCCGATTTATCGGGGTTCGGTAAGCTGCTGAACTGAAATATCTAAGTAAGCAGAGGAATAGAAATCGTAAGAGATTCCCTTAGTAAGCGACGAGCGAACAGGGATGAGTCCAAACCGCCTTCGGGCGGGGTTGTAGGAGCCCATTTAGAGAAGTACTTTTTAGCAGAACACCGTGGAATAGGTGGCCAAAGAAGGTGACAGCCCTGTAAACGAAAAGAAGTATCATCGAGGGATTTCCTGAGTAGATTCGGAGACGGCAAACTCCGGGTTGAAGCTGGGGTGACCACACTCCAAGACTAAATACATAAATTGATCGATAGTGAACGAGTACCGCGAGGGAAAGGTGAAAAGAAGGGTTTAAGACCCTGTGAAATAGAACCTGAAACCATATGCTAACAAGCAGATAGAGCCCGTAAGGGTGATATCGTGCCTATTGAAGAATGATCCGGCGAGTTATATGTAACTTCAAGTTTAAGTCATTGTCATGACGAAGGCGCAGCGAAAGCGAGTCTGAATAGGGCGATTTTAGAAGTTATGTATAGACCCGAAACTTGGTGAGCTAACCATGTCCAGGTTGATAATAGGGTAAAACCTATTGGAGGACCGAACCGTTGTACGTTGTAAGGTGCTCGGATGAGGTGTGGTTAGGGGTAAAATGCCTATCGAACCAAGAGATAGCTGGCTCTCCCTGAAATATATCTAGGTATAGGCTCAGGTTAATAGCGCGACGGGGGTAGAGCACTGATCTTGTTATAGGGGCGCAAGCTCTTATGCATAGTCAAACTCCGAATACCGTTTCGTGTTTCCTGGGACTCAGTATCTGGGGGCTAAGCTCCAGAGGCAAAAGGGAAACAACCCAGATCTACAGCTAAGGTCTCAAAGTATTACTCAGTGGAAAATGATGTCGTTGTCCATAAACACCTAGGAGGTCGGCTCAGAAGCAGCCATCCTTGAAAGAAAGCGTAACAGCTCACTAGACGAGGACGACGGCGCAGACAATGTAACGAGGCTCAAGTAATACACCGAAGCTTAGAATTTTATTGTGATTCGTCACAATGGAGTGGTAAGGGAGCGTTGTGGGTGCTGTGAAGGTAGACTGTAAGGTAACTACTGGAGCGACCACAAGTGAGAATGCCGGAATGAGTAACGCAAAGGAAGTGAGAATCTTCCTCTCCGAAAGAACAAGGTTTCCGCACCCACGTTCGTCGTGTGCGGGTTAGGCGACCCTAAGATGAGGCCTACGGGCGTAGTCGATGGATAACCGGTTGATATTCCGGTCCTTGTATGAATCGTTTGACTTGGGGAAGGACGGAGTTGGAGAGTATAGGCGCAGTGATGAAGATACTGTCGTTTAAGTAACAAAGCAGTCAAGATAGGCAAATCCGTTTTGGCGTTTATCTGAGTTATGAATAAAAGTGCTTTCGCGAGAAAGCGCAATCTATACGGCTTCAGTTTCCTAGAAAAGCTTCGCAAGGAGAAACATACAAATCGTACCGATGACCAACACAGGTGTTCTGGTCGAGTAGACTAAGGAGAGCGGGAGAAACTAGTTTAAGGAATTAGGCAAATTAGCTGGGCGTAAGTTAGCGAGATGCCCTTCTCTTTGGAGTAATCCGAAGAGGCACAGCAAAAGATTGCGGGGGGACTGTTTACCAAAAACACAGCTCTATGCAAACTCGAAAGAGGAAGTATATGGGGCGAAACCTGCCCAGTGCCGGAAGGTTAATTGCGAGGGTGGTTTAGACTTCGGTCTTTACTGCTTTCAATCGAAGCCCCGGTGAACGGCAGCAGTAACTATAACTGTTCTATGGTAGCGAAATTCCTTGTCGCATAATTGGCGACCTGCACGAAAGGTTTAACCATCCTGCAACTGTCTTGAACTAGTACCCGGTGAAATTGAAATGGCTGTGAAGATGCGGCCTACTGATAGATGGACAAAAAGACCCCATGAAGCTTTACTATAACTTGACACTGAATTTTTATACGGAGTCGTCGAGCATAGGCGGGAGATACATGTATTTGTATCAACAGTGGAATACCGCTCGCTCTGTATAAAAAATCTTACCTATCTTGGCTGCAGCGCCTTGAGGGACACTGTTTGGCGGGTAGTTTAACTGGGGAGGTTGTTTGCTAAAGAGTAACGCAAACGTACAAAGGTACTCTTAGCCCGGATGGAAATCGGGCTGGACGTGCAATGGCATAAGAGTGCTTGACTGTGAGACCTACAAGTCGAGCAGAAACGAAAGTTGGTCATAGTGATCCTCGTGCACTTTGTGGAAGGTGCCGGGCTTAACGGATAAAAGCTACTCTGGGGATAACAGAGTCATCACACCCAAGCGTCCCTAGCGACGGTGTGGTTTGCTACCTCGATGTCGGCTCATCGCATCCTGGGGGTGTAGAAG
>CAYWTN010000002.1:68287-95882 GCA_964460975.1 uncultured Pseudomonadales bacterium | reverse complement strand
TCCCAAGGGTTGGTCTGTTCGCCCATTAAAGCGGTACGCGAGCTGGGTTCAAAACGTCGTGAGACAGTTTGGCCTCTATCCTCTATCAGCGTTGGATTTTTGAGGGATGTTGTCCGTAGTACGAGAGGACCCGGATGAGGCAGTCCCTAGTGTTCCTGTTGTCGCCGTCAGGCGCAGCGCAGGGTAGCTACACTGCTGTGAGATAACCGCTGAAAGCATCTAAGCGGGAAGCTCGTCCCAAGATGAGAAATCCCTTTAAGACTCGTGCGAGACTAGCACGTTGATAGGCACACGGTGTAATTCTGGTGACAGAGTAAGCCTATGTGTACTAATAGTTCTATTGAATACAACGCATATTGTTTGTTGTCTCAATTTTGACTGCAAAAGGCAGTCCCTTCTTTTTCAATTCTCTCTACTTGCTTGCGAGCGAAAGCGAACTGCTATTGCTCCAAGCCTGAACATCCAGTTTTCTGGATCGCATGGATAAAACGCCATCGATCCGGCTCTTAGTGCGCAGTGGCACCAACTCTTCCCTTTCCGAACAGAGTCTTGAAACGCTGCAGCGGTGAACGTACTGCATTGGCAACGA
The DNA here is from genome assembly GCA_964460975.1 of uncultured Pseudomonadales bacterium. GTDB lineage: Bacteria > Patescibacteriota > Microgenomatia > UBA1400 > UBA1396 > CAYWTN01. The sequence continues at coordinate 95,293 of CAYWTN010000002.1, read as the reverse complement.
TGTGGGAGAATAGCTCAGGGCCGGATCAATGGCGTTTTTTTGTACCTGTAGGGTTAACCTTCCAGAGAGAAATTTTTTTGGCAGGGGCTTTGCCCCTGCCAAAAACTAATCTACCCTGAGTGGGTCGATTCCCCAGACAAAGCTGAGAAAAAAGAAAAGCGCCATAAGGGGAGTCGCGGTGACTCCCAGGGTGCTGAGAAGAATCATGATGCCCGCAATCGTAGAAATTCCTGCGATTGCAGCAAGTTTCAATGAGAGCTGGGATGATCCCACGACTCTCCCAATCGGCCGGATGAAAATCCAGCCAACGAAGACAACAACAAGTGTTTCCATTTTTTCTCTTTTTTCAAGCTCGCAAGATTGGCTATTATAGAGGATTTTCTTCGGTTTAGCCAGTCATTTCATGCTATAATGCAGTTTCTCTCAGAAAGGAGATTCTTCGTTCATGGCAAAAACTACTGCCGCACAAGACACAAATAAGAAACTGACAATGGAAGACTTGCTCACGCAGTCCGATTATAAGCTCAGTGTTCCCAAGGCTGGAGGAGTGATCCAAGGCCGTATTAAAGGTATTGGCAAAAAAATGGTCGTTGTTGACGTCGGCGGGAAAACAGAAGGCTTGGTAATTGACAAAGAATTTGCTGCTGCACAAGACTTTATTGCCGATCTTAAAGAGGGCGATGTGGTTGACGTGTACGTTTTGGACAGCGAAAACGAGCAGGGTCAGATTCTCCTTTCTCTCAAAAAAGCCGCAATGGACAAGAAGTGGGACGAATTTATTAAGATCATGGAAGAGCAGTCCGACGTTATCGTTAAGGGCGTGGATGTGAACCGTGGTGGTATGGTGGTTATGCTGGAAGGTGTTCGTGGATTTATCCCAACCAGTCAGTTTGGCCGTGCCGTTTCTGGCAAGCTCATGACTCTCAAAAACAAGGATCTCACCGTTAAATTGATCGAAGTTGACAAGGAAAAGAGCCGCCTGATTTTCTCTGAGCGTCTCGTCTCTGAAGCCGATGAAATTGCCAACGCCTCTGCCGCTCTGGACTCTGTCCATGAGGGCGATGTAGTGAAGGGAACGATCACTGGTATCAAGCCATTTGGTATTTTTGTGGCCGTAGAAGTTGCCGTGGATGAAAAGGGCAAGTCTCTTGGCGTCCTGGAAGGACTCGTTCACATTTCCGAAGTTGCCTGGGACAAAGTTGATGATCTCAATACTCTCTACAAAAAGGGTCAAGAGATTGAGACCAAAGTTTTGGTTGTGGATAAAGATCAGTCTAAGCTCACCCTTTCTATCAAGCAGCTGCTTGGTGATCCTTGGGAAAAGCTGGAGCAGGAGTATCCAATTGGATCGACTGTTTCTGGAACCGTTTCTCGAGTAGTTCCCTTTGGTGTGTTTATTACGATCGCCGCTGGTGTGGATGGTTTGGTGCATGAGAGTAAGCTCAACGGCGCTACCTTCTTTGAAGGCGAAAAGGTTTCTGTAGCAATTGACTCTATCGACAAAGAGCAGCGACGTGTTAGTCTGTCTCCAACCGTTACCGAGTTGCCAGTCAACTACAAGTAACAGAAAGGTTTTATGTCTAAGCAGTACATGATTGTAAATGGAGATCAAATTCTCATTGATATGGATCTGATTTTCACTGCTATCCGTGATGCCAATGGTGATTGGGAGCAGGTGGAAGCAGACATGCAGGGGATGCTGCAAAATGTGCAGGGCATGGTAGCCGCCGCACAGCAGAAGGAATAAACAAAAGATTACAAGTATGGGGGCCGCGGAAGCGGCCCCCAAACGTTTATGTTGATTGGTAAAGATTACAATTTTGATTTCACACTCGTCCGTGATGTAGACGGGAACTGGGTGCAGGTTGAGGCGCAGATGCAGCGTTTTCTCAAGAATGTGGAAAGCAGAGTTACTGTCGCACAGCAGGAATAAACAATGAATTATCAGTACGGGGGCCGCGAAAGCGGCCCCCGAACGTTCTCAAAGATAAAAAACACTTACACAGAAACAAAAAAACAAAAAAACAAAAAAACAAAAGGAGAAACATGTCTCAAGAACATGAAGGAGAAGTTATGACGGCACATCACGATCATCCTGAAAGTAAAATATATAGCGAAAAAGATGAGATTCTGGCTTACCTCGCCGAGCATTACAACCCCAGTTCTCAGGAAGTGTACAGAAGTCCAGGCAGCTTTGGTCATGAGTATCTCAGTGGTGTTATGGAGCTCGATCAGCTTGTCCAGTCACTCGTTGAGGCGCACAAAAAGGGAACTCTTTGTACTTGTTGCATGGATGAGCGAGTCAATGTGCCAAAGAGCAAAGATGATTCTCTGATTATCACTTCGCACAAAGGTTGTGGCGCCGCTGGGATCATGGCCGATATGGTAAAAAGTGATAAAAATATTCGTGCAAGGTTTGAAAAGGCAGTAAGCATTCTCCGTGATGGACAAACCACCGAACTTATTGCGCAGCTGGAAACGGCAGAGGTATCAAAAGACTCTGTTGCTATAAGCAATGCCAAAGATGCTTTTGGTCTAGCCTGGGCAGCGGCTTTGGCTCAGCATGTAAATAACGCTGATGGAAGAGCTAAAAGTGATCATATTGATGTTGACGCTGGTCACCACTATGCCGATATGACTGTGGTTGATGCGGCCCATGTTATGCAAGTGGATACTGTTGGCGAACCAGGGGAGCGTGCCTTCTTTGTGAGTAATCCAGAGGGGTTCATCCAAGGAGAATCGGTGCAAGCCGCTTATGACTCTATGGTTCTTTATGCCAAACTCAGTCTGAATATTGCTCGAGGATCGCATTCCTCGCTCCCTCCTGAATCACAGTTTGTCATTACGGTTGTTCGTGATGACAAATTCAATCAAGAAGCTTGGGATGCTGCTTGGGTGAAGGACGCTGTTTTTCTGGGTGAAATCCAGAATGGAGAGTACAAGCTCAAGAATAAGGATAGTGTTGAACAAAACGTAAAGGTTGTGTTTGTTGACACAGCAGAAATTGCAGAAAAGAAGGGGTCTGTTGCTCGTTAGAGAGTAATAAGGTTTTTGTCTAGAAGGGGGCCGCGCTGCGCGCGGCCCCCTTTTTAGTGCTACACTATGGCTTCGATGGCCAAAGAGAAGACCCAATATACCTGTGATAGCTGTGGAGCCGTGTTCCCAAAGTGGAGCGGCCAGTGTCCAAGTTGTGGGGAGTGGAATACGCTTGTTGAAGGTATTGCACCAGCCAAAGTATCCGCAACTGCCCGAAAAAGGACATTCTACGGGGTCGGCGGAGATGAGCTGGTTTCTGCCCGAGAAGTTGTCTCTCGAAGTGGAAGTTCCGATCGGCTCAACACTGGTCTCTTTGAGCTGGATCGAGTTTTTGGCGGCGGCATCGTATATGGTTCGGTTTTTCTTGTTGGTGGTCAGCCCGGAATTGGTAAGTCTACAATTCTTACTCAAATGACCATAAATATCCTTCAGAATAATCAAGAAACGAATGTTCTTTATGTGGCTGGGGAAGAGAGTCCTCAACAAATTGGACAGAGAATCCAGCGAATAGTAGGGGAGAGTGCCGATTCCAAAAACATTCTTGATCATTTTCTGCTTTCTTCGCAGACCAATGTTGACGGACTTATTGCTCTGGTTGAGCAGAAGAAACCAGCTGTTTTGATTGTCGATTCCATCCAAACGCTCTTTACCGAAGAGCTTTCGAGCATTGCCGGCTCAACTGCTCAGCTGCGAGAGTCGGCGAGTAGGATCGTGGCCATGGCGAAGAAAATGCAAATACCAACCTTTCTCGTTGGTCACGTTACCAAAGACGGTGACATAGCCGGTCCCAAAATACTTGAACACATAGTTGATTCAGTTATAGAAATAAATGGTGATAGAAACGATGAAATTAGAATTGTCAGATCTCTCAAAAATCGCTTTGGACCCACCGATGAAGTCGGTCTTTTCCGCCTCACTACGAATGGGGCGCAGGAAGTTGGCAATCCAGCCGAGGTTTTCCTCGAGGAGAAAAGTCTCGGCAAGCCAGGCTCGGCACTGGCCCTTTGTTTAGAGGGAAGTAGGCCTGTGGTGGTAGAGGTCCAGGCCCTTGTGGTTCCCTCATATCTGCCAAATCCTCGCCGCGTAAGTCGAGGAATAAATGTGAACAAACTTCATCTCCTCATTGCTGTGCTGCAAAAGCATGCAAGAATAAATCTTTCGGAAAATGATGTCTTTGTGAATGTGGTGGGGAGCTTAGAGTTTAAGGATCCCGCTATTGATCTCGCCGTTGCCGCTGCGCTCATTTCTTCCAAAAAAGAAAAGTCACTCGGGAGCAAAGTGGTGTACTGTGGTGAAATCGGTCTTCTTGGTGAAGTGCGCAGGGGAGTGGCACTCGAAAAGCGCATCAAAGAAGCCAAGCGCTTGGGTTACAGCAAAGTACTTTCCTCCGAAAACACACAAAACGTTTCATCTCTCTAAATCGCAGGATAATCCTGGATCAATCTCTTTCCTGGGAGGATTATCCTCTCAGAGGTGGAGTGGAAAGAGGATAGTCCTGGAAAAGTTATCCACATTTTTATTCTCCGGTAGATTTTTGTGGTTTTCCAGGCTAAGAATCGTTCTTACTTTGTTATGAGTCGCTCTAAATGGGTGGGGCAAAAGCACTATAGGATTGGAAAGAATAGAAAACATGCTGTATAATCGAGAAACTTCAGGAAATTGGGAAGACTGGGCACAAAACAAAAAAAGAAAGCATCCTTACCGCTGCGCGAATAACGATGCTTCCTTCTTTAAAACAGTGTCCGAGTAGGCAGAAGGACACTAGCTATTGAGGCTACAGCTCTTCTGCAGAAATGCAATCCCAAATAAAGGCGAAGGTAGTGTGGAGGTTCGGACGTTGGGCAGGCCTCCGAACTTCCACACTGTCTTGGCCGAAGCGTTCCTGCATCGTTCTGTGCTACAATGTTGCGTATTCCCAAACACTATTCAATTTAATGGTTTTTAGGTCAAAACAGTTTTGTACACAAAAAGTAAAAAATCGTCTTTTTAATGAGAAAGTAAGGAGAAAGCATGTCTGACGCCGCCACGGGAGTGACCGATCCGGTTTCACAGACCTCATCAACCGATCACAAAGAGCCCCAAGAAGGGAAGTCTCTTCCTGTTCCTGCCGCCACCGTTGCTGCTGCTGTCTCTGCTGAGCAGAGTCCTGCTAAAGAGCAATCTTCTTCGGATTCTTCGAGTTCAACGGGGAATTCCCCTCGTGCCTCGGGCGAGCGAGAACGTTATTCCCGCAATCGCGACAGAGGTGATCGCGGAGATCGTGGAGAACGCGGTGACCGAATGGGTCGCGGAGGTTTTTCCCGCAGTATGCCTTCCCGTCGAACGTCTGGTGGAAACAGCGGACCAACGACCAACACTGATGGCACGCCTCTCGCTACACAACTCATTACTGGTTTCATAGATCTCACTTCCGATGGACACGCAGTGGTTCGTCGCGGGTTTTCTCAGTCACGAGATGATGCGTATCTGAGCATCTCTGTTTTGCGAAAACTTGGCCTTCGTGGTGGTGACTTTGTAGAAGGTATGGCTCGTGAACCACGCGAGAACGATCGCTACTGGGGCATGCTCGATATCACCAAAGTGAATGGAGTAGAGGTGGATAAGTTGGGCAAGCGTCGCCGCTTTGAAGACCAGACTCCCGTGTATCCAGATTCCAAAATTGTGCTTGAGTATGGACCAGAACCCATTTCTAATCGTTTGATTGATCTCGTTGCTCCTATTGGAAAAGGGCAGCGCGGACTGATCGTTGCTCCTCCCAAAGCTGGTAAAACCTCCATTATGAAGGAGATGATGTCTGGAATTGCGCAAAACTATCCAGAAGTTCACCTCATGGGTGTGCTCATTGGTGAGCGCCCAGAAGAGGTAACCGATATTCGTCGTCACGTTGATCACATTACGAGTGGCAAAGGTGAAGTCGCTGCTTCCAACTTTGATGAACCCGCCCTGGAACAAACACGCGTGGCAGAGGTCGCTCTTGAGCGCGCCAAGCGCCTCGTAGAAGACGGCCGCGATGTGGTAATTTTGCTCGACTCCATTACGCGCTTGGCGCGCGCCTACAACCTGGCAATTCCCACTTCTGGTCGTACATTGTCTGGTGGATTCGACCCAGCGGCTCTCTATCCCCCCAAGCGTTTCTTTGGTGCCGCCCGCAACTTTGAGGGCACGGGCAGTCTTACCATCATTGGTACGGCGCTTATCGATACTGGTTCTCGCATGGACGATCTCGTCTATGAAGAGTTCAAGGGTACCGGTAACATGGAGCTGCACCTTGATCGTCGCCTGGCTGAGCGTCGTATTTTCCCTGCTATTAATGTTCAGCGTTCTGGCACACGCCGAGACGATCTTCTCTTTACTCCTCAAGAGTATCAGAGTGTCTTGGTTCTGCATCGAATGCTTGATATGCTAGGTGATGACGAGAGAAGCGAAATTGTTCTGCGTCGTCTGCGCGAAACAAAGGACAACAAGCAGTTCCTCGCCAGCCTCAAAGAGGGGTAGAAAGGAAAGCCGTGTTCCCACGTCGGGTAAGTAGTGCTTTTGGCGAACCTTCCCGTCCCGACCGTGCTGCTCACAAGGCGCACAGTGAGGAAAGTTTTTGGGCCTTCTCTCAGTTTTTGCGTTCCTATATTTACAAGCGCGGCTATGTTTTTTTCTCTTACATCGAGGTTATTAAGGATCTTGTTGTTGGTATCCTGTACAAAAAACGTGGAAAGTTTGCGCGGCCATTTTTGCACACAGCGCTCATGAGCTTGCTTTTTGTGGGTATCACGTTCGGGCCACTCTTAGTGCAGCAGGCCACAGCCGAAGAAGCCGGACAATCTGGTTTGCCCACGTCGGTTTTGCGAACTTCTACGGGAGATCTTTCTTTTACTACCGAGCAGAGTGAAGAAGTGGCTCGTTTTCGTGGTGGTGAGGTGATTGAACACGTCGTTCAGCCAGGCGAAACGGTTTCCAGTATTGCACAACGTTACAATCTTCAGTCCGAAAGTATTCTTACCGAAAACAATATTGGCGCCAAAGACACCATTGGGCCGGGACAACGTCTGCGCATCTTGCCAATGGATGGTGTTCGCCATAAAGTGCAGAAGGGTGAAACGGTTTATACCATCGCTAAAAAATACGGTCTTGGTGATGACGAAATTGCGGCGCAGAGTATCATCGTCTTTCCTTTTAACACCTTTGCCAATGACGAAACTTTTGCGCTCACTACGGGGCAATACATTTTTGTGCCGGGTGGTGTAAAGCCAAAAGAAAATGTAATTCCTCGAGCGGTGGCTCGTCTCACCACACCAGATGCTGGTGCCGTTTCTGCAACAGGGCAGTTTGTCTGGCCAGCTGCGGGAAATATTTCTCAAGGGTACTTCTGGTATCACAAAGGTTTCGATATCGCCAACCGAGGTGGCGGCAGAATTCTCGCTGCTGATTCCGGTACGGTTGTGGCGGCTGGTTGGGATAACAGCGGATATGGCAATCGTGTGATCGTTGATCACGGCAATGGGTTGAGTACCTTATATGCCCACATGTCGGTGATCCGAGTGCAAGCAGGACAGTCGGTTCGAAAAGGAGATGTGGTGGGTGACATGGGATCGACTGGTCGCTCCACGGGAACGCACCTGCACTTTGAGGTTCGTCGCGGCGGGGCAGCCTTGAACCCAGGAGAGTTCCTCCGCTAGGGTAGAGATTGATATACAAAAGAAAGAATAAATTACAGTTAATACTGTTTTGATTGGTTAAGTATGATTGATTTAGTAAGAATCACAGTTCGATCCGGTGCTGGTGGGAATGGCTCTGGCTCTTTCCGTCGCGAAAAATATGTGCCCAAAGGTGGCCCGGATGGTGGCGATGGTGGTGATGGTGGTTCGGTCTGGATTGTGGCCGACGATCAGCGCAATACTTTGCAGCACTTCCAAGGCGCAAAGGTTTTTGCCGCCCAAAATGGCCAACATGGAGGGGCATCCAAAATGTTTGGTGCCAAAGCTGATGATCTCGAAGTTGCGGTTCCTCTTGGTACCGTGATTTGGGAAATTACGAACGAAAACACGCCAGAGGAGTCTAAGCGTAAAGTGGGGGAGATCCTCTCACCCGAGGATCGTTTCATCGTGGCTCATGGTGGACTGGGTGGTCGAGGCAACGTGCGGTTTAAGAGTTCTGTAAATACCACTCCGCTGGAGTACGAGTTGGGTGGCGAATCACAACCCAAACGCCTTCTTTTGGAACTCAAGCTGCTGGCCGATGTCGGGTTTGTAGGCTTTCCCAATGCTGGAAAGAGTACTCTTTTGTCTGTCATTACCAAGGCACGACCCAAAATTGCCAACTATCCGTTCACCACGCTCAGTCCTCATCTGGGAATCCTTACGCTCGAGACGTCCGAAGGTCTGGCCAGCTATGTTTTGGCCGATATTCCTGGTCTTATTGAGCAGGCCAGTGAAGGAAAAGGCTTGGGGCATCACTTTTTGCGCCATATTGAGCGCTGTCGTGTGCTTTTGTATGTGCTTTCTCTGGATGAAAACCAAGTATTTGCTACGCCAGAACCAGAAGATTTGGCCGATGCTCTCATCGAACAATGGGAAATTTTGCGCCGTGAATTGATTGCCTTCCACCCAGAACTGGCCGACCGAACGGCTTTGGCGGTGGTGAACAAAATCGACCTTTTGCCGGAGGGCGCCGCGGCGCTCGTGCAGCAGAAGCTGCGCGCGCGGCGCCCATCCAACGTTTTGGAACAAGACATTCTCATGATTTCTGGCGCTACACACGCTGGTCTTGAAGAGCTCAAGCAGGCGCTCCACCATCGCATCAAGGATCTTCCAAGGACGATCAGAAGAGAAGAGAGTGAACAGGAAGAAGAGATTCCCGTTTTTGGTCTTCATACGTCCAAACTTGGTCCAAACAAGCCGAGACTGGCTCGCAAAGAGCGTCCATAGGGTCGCACAATCGTGATATAATGATCGCCTACATGGGCTCATGGCACAGTTGGTAGCGCGTCTGCATGGCATGCAGAAGGTCAGGGGTTCGAGTCCCCTTGGGTCCACATCCGGGGCGGGAATCCATTCTGGATTCCCGCCCCGCTTCTTTCAACGGGCCCATAGGTAAGGGGTATACCGCGGCATTCGCATTGCCGAGTCCCGAGTTCGATTCTCGGTGGGTCCACCATGAGAGCATCATTGCATTCTGTCATCCACTTAACATTTTTTCCTTGATACGTCATACTAGATTCATGCGCAGTGCTTTGCCGCGGCGCGGTTGGCGTCAGCGCGGCTTTACCATGATTGAGTTGCTTATTGTCGTAGCAATTTTGGCTATGATATCCATTATTTCCATGTTTGCCATAATGAAGTACTTTCAGCAGAGCAGGGATGCCATTCGTAAAACGCATATCGAGAAATTCCGTATAGCGCTCGAAGAATACTTCGCCGATTACCAGAGATATCCACCCGTCGAAGTTTTTCTCGATTGTGATGGCCCTGCGCTTGCCCCGTATCTCACCAAAATGCCCTGTGATCCTGTTACCAACGAGCCATATCACTATGTGACGGATGTTCGCCGCCAAAAATACTCACTTTATGCGCGCTTGGTTGTGGAAAGCGATCCCATTATTGCCGATCGCGGTTGTGATACAGGTTGTGGCCCAGATCTCAACAATGATGGCCGAGGTGATTTTAACTATGGTGTCTCGAGTGAGCAAGCGGCCGTTGGCCAAAAAGATAACACACAGGTGATGCCCACTTGTGGTTCGGGGACGAATAAATTTTGTTCACCAGGTTCGTGCGGAAACTGCTGTCCAGGCGAATCGTATCGTTGTAATGCCGAAGGAACAGGCTGTTATGCGGATAGCCGCTGCCCAGGAAACTAAAGAGGATGAGTATGAGCGTTACCAAAAACAGAAAACTTTTTTCTCAAAAGGGTTTCACCCTGATCGAGCTCATGGTGGTTATTTCCATCATTGCGGTGCTCACCGGAGTGGTGGGAAGCAACTACCTCATTTCTCGTGCCCGGGCACGTGACGCCGAGCGGAAAAGCTCTGTGGAGCAGATGGGTAAGGCGCTTGAGATTTACTACAACGACTATGGCAAGTACCCAGGAGCGGATGGTGGGCGAATTACCCCGCATGAGAGCATGGGTTCTACCGAATATGGAAACCCTGTGGGCTGGGGTCAGACTTTTATTGATAACAACAATACGGTCTACATGAAACAGCTGCCCAGTGATGTGCAGCGGCCAGCGCGACAGTATTTTTATGAGGTGGATGACAATAATCGCAAGTATCGTTTGTATGCTCGGCTCGAAAATATCAATGACTCGGATACGGATCTCAACAATGATGGCGTTCCTGGTGATGTCTTTGATGGCTCGGTGGGGGATGGGCAAGCAAAAGTTTGTGGTTCTCAGCCTGATCACTACTGCAACTATGTGGGGCACAGTCCCAGCACAACCATGACGGAGGTTTGGTAATATGACGCAGTTTCACGCCTGGAAGGTTAGACCTTCTCGAGAAGGAGGCTTTACCTTAATAGAGTTGCTCATCGTGATTTCTATCATTGGAATTCTCTCAGGTTTCCTGTTTGTGAACTTTGCTGGTGTTCGTGAGCGTGGGCGAGATACCCAGCGAAAAAGTGACCTCCGCCAGATAAAAACCGCCTTGCGTTTGTACTATAACGACTACCAAACCTATCCTGTTACAGGAATTCCTGGATACTTTATTCGCGGCTGTGGCGCCAGTGCAAACCAAAACTGCGTCTGGGCGCAGCCATTTACGGCTGGTTCAACCAACTACATGCACCTTCCCATCGATCCCGTGAGTGTCAATTATTTTACGTATCGCTACTTCCAGATTGAGGGTGGTGAGGGCTTCCAGCTCTGTGTGGCGCTCGAAAACGCTTCCGATATCCAGGCCAAGGAGAGTCGTGAGAAGTGCGGCATCACCGAAAGTAGCCAAGCACCTTGTGATCTGGATGATCCAGCCATTTTTGACCAACTGTACATGGAATGTGCTCAATAAACCAACGGCCTGACGCGAGAAGTTAGAATCCAACATCCTCAGGGAGAACGAGTGATCCGCCATTATTTGTGGTGGATTGCTCCATTGGAGAGGCTGGAACCTCTGGAGGAGCTTGGGATGGATCGAGAAGCTGTCCAAAATCGCTGGGGGCGTTATCGTTACGTGGCTGCTCAGGAAGGCTTGGTGTGCTCGGAGCAGGAACCGTGGCGTTCGTTTCTTTATCTGGTGCGTCCGCTTTTTCACCCTTATTCTTGTCTGCCTCGGCCAGAGTTTCGGCCTTTTGAGCCTCTTCTTGAGCCTGCTGGAGCAGTCCTTGAATAGTAATGTGCTCTTCACTCCCAGATTCACTCAGTGCCAAAGCGCGCTCAAAAGCTTGTGCGGCCAGTGCCCATTGTGTTTTTCCAGCTAGAGCTTGACCATAGCCAGCAAAGGCCACGGCCCAGTCGGGCTTGAGTTGAATGCTCTGTTCATACATGCGCAAAGCCTGGTCATAGTCACCAAGCGTGAGGTAAAGACTTCCGAGACCAGCACGGAGTTGTGGAGAAACAGGATCGGTTTGAATAGCCTGGATGAGTCCGGCTACCGCCCATTCTTGTGCACCCTCAACATTGAGAAGATTGGCGTAAATAGAAGAGAGGGTTTCCCAGTTTTCTGTTTCTTGAGGCAAAATTTGTGCTGCGGCACGACTCTCACGAATAGCTTGTTGGAGCAGTCGGGCAAAAAGTTGACGTTCTTCTTCGGTGAGATCCTCCTTTTGGGCCAAAGAACGAGCAATTGCTAAGTTTGTGGCCGCATAGGCGCGATGATGTGCCGTATTGGTGGGGTTGAGCGTGATGGCCTGTTGTTGCAGTTGGTACGCACGAGTAATTTGATTGCGCAGTGCCGCATGCAACGAGAGCGTGTACGCCACTTGGCTGAGATAAGCTTTTCCAGCTACGAAGGCATATACCGCAAGAATGACCACGAGCAGAGTGGTAAGCGCGAGGGCAAAAAAGCCCTGACTCTTCACTGTTTTAATTTCTCCATGGGGCACAATACGAATAGCAGAAAGCAAGATAACCACATCACGAATAAGGTGCTGATGCTTTTCGCGGAGTTCACTGGTGAGCGCCAAGAGTGCTAACGTGAGCGTTATAAAGCTCAAGATATTCATTGGGAAGAGAACGAACATGACCCCTTGTAGGAGCAGGAAGATAGCGAGTGAACGATGCTTACTCCAGATGAGACGGACGCCCATGAGAACAGCAATCCAGAAGAAGCCCCAGGCCAAAAGTCCCAGAACGCCTGTGGTGGTGAGAACATGCAGCAACTCATTACTACTGGTGCTAAAGCGTGTGTTCCAAATCTCGGTACTATTGAAGGTGACATCGCGGAAACGATGAAAGGCCATGAGATAGCTTTCTGGCCCAATACCAAAGAGCAGTGTTTTGATATTTTTGAAGTTCTCTACGGCGATTCCCCAGCCAAAATTGACAGGCAAAAGAATCGGTCGTAGCAAGTCATTTCTCCACATTGAGGTAAGAACGAGTCCAATCGTTGCAAGCTGAATGCCAGACCAAGTGCTTGAGGAAGCGAGTACATTGAGTGCTCGGTTGCCCGTTTTTTTCTCATCTTTATCTATGAGGAACCCAGCAATACTTACCGGAATGAGGAAAGCGAGCAGCGCGAGCGGAGACTCGGCTAGAGAGAAGGAGAGATCAGGAGAAAAGTTTGTGCCAATAAAACCGTTCACGGCTGTGGCCAGGTTCCAAGGGGAAAGCTGGAGCCAAGTGAGCAGGGAGAGGATAGTTCCAGAGAAGAGGAAGACGCGCAGAAGGCGCTTCCAGGGGAGCGTGACTTGCAGTGTTGTGCCAAACAGCAGCGCCAAGCTCATGCCCGTAACGGCCAACATTCTTCCGAGGAACTGTTGAGTGGGGTTCACGGCGAGAGCGGCGGAAACGGCCGTTGTTGCCAGAATGGCTACAGAGGCCAATGTGATGGCCGAGAAGGAAAACAAGACTCGCCTCCAACGGAAAGACTGCACGGCCCAAAGGCCAAAAAGAATGAGTCCAAAAACAAAAAGAAGGTAGAGTTTTTGGAAACCAATCGGATTGGGAGACAGAGGCAAAAACCACAATGGAGCGAGGAACGCTATCACCATAGTCACCAAACGCGCAATATATCCCATTGTCATGTGTTGCAGTTTACTCATGGATAGCCCGCCATTCAAGTTCTATGTTGTTTTCGAGAGGTTTGGACGATTGAATACTGAAACCCTGACCATCGACACGATTGACGACCGAGAAGAGTGCATTTCCCGAGTTCTGGGCACGATTGACGACATCAATGCGTAGCGACTGTGTGGCTTTGAGTGCTGGGTAGGAGACTGCCAGTGTGGTTTGTCCGGCTGCGAGAGTGATGCGACCTTGAGCCGTGTTTCCGGTAGAGCTTCCAGAGACGGTGGTGGCGTTGCCTTCCTCGGCATCGGCGATGATAGGGGCACTGGCGAGTTCGGTTGCCTGCTGGGTGGGGAGGAACTCGAGGATGCTGGTGTCTGTGCCCAAGAGATGGGCGTTGACTCCGAGCGCGCGCGCGATAATGAGATCTTGCTCGCTATTGGTATTGAGTTCCGGCTTGAGGGTGGCGGCGGTTTTGTAGATGCGCGCGCGCACCAGGAATCCGGCTCCTTGGGCGGCATCAAGTTCGATCGCCTTGTTGGCGGCGGAGAGCGCTTGGTCCAGAGATTGCAGAATAGCGTTGCGTTGATTCTCCGTTTGGCTGTTTCGGCTTTGCTGAGAAAGATCGACCGCCTTTTTGAGGAAGCCCTGACTGAGTGCGAGTTGGTAGGCGTAGACTTTTTCGGTAGGCGAGCCAACTGGTGGCGCGGAGCTGGCGAGTTCGGCCGCAACGGGAGCAGACTCTAATGAAGGGATGGCCACAGGAGAGGGGGAAGGAATGACCTCAGGAAGCTCGGCGGCGCTCGCGTCTGCCAAGAAGCTCGAGGGCGCGCGCGCCGCCGCAATTTCTTGGGTGAGTTCGGAGCGCAGATCATCGCTGAGTCCTGGTGTGCGCGGTTGGAGAACGGTAAAGAAGAGGGCAGTGGCGACAATGGTTGCGGTGGTCGTACCCAAGGCAAAACCAAAGACAGGAGAAGTGTTCCAGTCTCGCTGCGGCAGGGTGAGTTTTTCTGGGTGACGAAGCCAGTCGAGAGACAGCAGCCAACGACTGCGCGGCACGACCAAATTGTGGGTCTGTAAAGTAGGAAGCTCGGAAGGGGGCAGAGTGAGCATACAACCATTATGGCTGTTCCAGACAAGCAGGTCAAGAGCGATTCGGGCTTTTCTCATTAGTTAATAATCCACCAGTTAAAGGTTATGTCTTGATTGATAGCGGAGTCCAGTCCGACCACAAAAGAGGCTTCGTTTTCTGGTGTCTCGGGGTTATCGGCGGTTTTGTTGACCACATACAGCACGCGGTTTTGGGTGGAGCTGGTTGGGGTGAGGTAGACGAGTGAGTCGGCCTGAAGCTGGGTGTTGCGGATGGTAAATCTGGTTGCGCCGGCCGGGAGTGTGGCAGTACCCGTTGTGCTGTTGGTCACGACCGATGTCTCTACGACGGCGGTATCGGACTTGGCTTCTTCGGAGGCAATGATCAGTTTTTGGAATCGCGCGGAGCCAGAGGCCGAGAAGGCGGCTACCTCTTGGTTGTCTTGTCCACGCAGGATCAGTTCGGCAGGATTACCCTCCTCGGCGGCGGCAAGGTTAATCTCCATGTTGGTGTTTGGCAGCGGAGCGAGGAGGGAAGTAAAGAGCGAGTCTTGAACGGTGAGGTTGCCAGCAATGTTGGTGTTGGCGTTGATCTGCACGCCGCCATCTTTGCTGATAACGATGGAGGAGGCGAGGAGATCGAGCGTTCCGACGCCGTTTGGTTGAATAAAGAATGTATTCAGCGGTTCATTGCCAAAGGAAAGCGTGTTGCTCGTGAAGCTTACGTTGCCTACAGCGAGGATATCGGCCACCGCAATGCTCTGTGCAATGAGTGTTCCATCGATCTGGACATCTCCTGCCAAGCTCGAAGGGAAGTTTGGTGTTTGCGAGCCTGGGGTGTCTACGATATTGCCGAGATCATCGATCTGCGTAGTATTGCCACGGGGTTGCAAAACCTCTTGGATGAGCTGGGCATTTGCCAGAGTAGCTTCTGGTGTAGCAGCGGCAATGGGGCGCTCACGATTGACGATATCGCGGACGCGCGCCTCGAGGTCACGAATTTGCTGCGATTCGATAGAGCCAGAGATGCGATCGGCGTAGAGGGTACCGCTAATGGTGGCGTTCACAGCCTGGAGGTTGTCGATGCGGGCACTGCCAGCAGAGAGCTCACCACTGATACTCGCGTTTCCAGTAACGGCGAGGAACTCGGAGGCACTAATAAAGCGGCTGTTCATTTGGTCGGTAACAAGCTGGTTGGCACTGAGGCGGCCAGTGGCATCAATGGCGGCGAGTTGTTGTCCGTTTTTATCCAGCACGATGAGCTGTCCTTCTCGAGAGGCGTCGCTGCCCAATTGGAAGATCATGTCCGCGTTGTTGAGTGGGGCGAGGAGGTCGGTCTTGGTAATGTTGGCGGCCAAGTTATCGGTTTTGATTCTGGCGGCAAAGAGTTCATCGAGGACACGGACGCGCGCTACATTGAGTTCTTTGAGGGCGAGAGAGCCGAGGTTTTGCAGGCGGGCGAGGGCTCCGTCGAGAACTCCCTGGCGATCAAGTTTTGCAGATTCCGAGGCGGCGGCGTGGCGGGCAATGGCCGATTGAGACGCCACGCCGCCGAAATCATCCATCTCCAGATTTTGAGACAGAGCTTTATCTACGAGATCAAAGGAGTAGCTTCCCAGAGCGATGAGATTTCCGCTGCTGTCTACGGCAAAACTTCCTCCGTCAGCCTTGGCAGCATTGCCGTTACCAAGATTGAGGTAGTTGGGGTCAAAGTAGGAGGTATTCACAAACGTCATGATGGTTCCCAAGCCAGAATCAAGTTCTTGGAAGGATTCTTTCTGGAGTAGAGCCGAGGCGCTGCTGGCACTTGCAGGGAGCGTGGCGCTGGCGGTGGCTTCATCGAGGAATACCAGGCCAGCCTCGTTTCTTAGTGCCGCCAGTGAAGCGAGATCATCTTCAAGAGGGGCACCCTCTTTGGCTACGGCCACGAGCGTAGATCTGCCATCGAATCCTTCCATGGCTTTTCCGATGGTGGGGCCAGCTTTAATGGCCTTGGCAGCTACGCCAGGGATGGAGGAAGAAGTGAGGTAATCGCCTGGCAAGATAGGCCCATTTTCGAGAGACACCTTGAGCGGAACACGGCCAGCGAGTGCCACTTGAACCGCGGTTTTGGCACTGCGCTTGAGCTGAGGATCATTGCTATAGCCTGGCGTGAGACCGGTGTTGGGACCAAGGGTAATCGCTGGTTCGGTAGCAATAATACCAATAGCTTTGGAATCCTGCTGCTGCTGCGTGCGCTCTACCTTGATGTCACCACTCGCAGCCACGCTCACGATTTCTCCCGCCCCAATAGTTTCGTCATCGGTACCGTACCACTCGGCAAGGTCGGCACCAGAACTATATGTCCCGTCTGGCAGCGCGTTCATCGTAGTTCCAATGGCAATCCAGGTGAAACAGTAGCGATAGGCGTTGCTTCCGTTTTCCGAAACAGTAAAGTTGTCCTTATTGATAGCTGTGGCGGTAATGAGATTAGCGCTTCCCACGGTAGCACTACATTCTTCAAGGCTGTTTGGATCGGCACTGTCGATGAGGCCAGATTGGCTGAGGAGAACAATGGGGGTGTCTCTAAATGATGTTCCAAAGTAGACGCGCTTGCTGGTGTCTGTTCCGCGGATAAAACCCCATCCTTTGCGAACGGTTTGTGCACCAGAATCTGGCTCATTAGCACCTCCAGAGCGTTGCGTACTGGAGTTGATAAGCATGCCACTATAGGCTTGTTGGAGTTTGTCGATGGTTTCGAGGAGGCTGTCACCAATTTTTTCGCGCCAGATTTTTGCCTCTGCGGTAATGATGAGATTATCTTGGGTTGTAGAAACACCAACGATATTGTCGTAGCCAGAGCTATTGTTCCAAGAATTTCCATGATCGTCTGTCTTTCCGGCATCGGCGTGGTAATAGTCACTTACTGTGGTATCGGCTCGACGCACCTGGACTACACCTCCGCCGTTTCCTGAGTCGTTGAGACCAAGATAGTAGCTTTCTTGATCTGCTCGGAAAGCCTTTACTTGTGAGGTTCCCCCGGGAATGTTGTAGGGCATAACTCTAAAGACCGATGTGGAATCGGGAAGAGACGACCAGCTTGGAGAAACGTTGAGCGTTGTGGCATTGTTTTTAGTAATGATGCGGGTTTGGCCAACTCCCTCACCGTCCACGATTTCTACCACTCTCCCACGGAACTGATTAAGTTCCCAGTTCGATGTAGTGGAACCAATGGTTCCTGAAGTAAAGATATCGGCAGTGAGCGGGTTAATTTCTAAAGCATTGGCACCTTCTCGGTAAACGTTACGGATTTGTTCATCGGAAAGAGCTCTATTGGTGACGAATGGTTCATCAATGGTTCCATCAAAGTTCACAGATGATGTGTTGTTAGAGATTCCGCCGCCACCAATATGAAGATTATTTCCTCCGGCAGCAGCCATGTTGACAGTCGTCGAGTTGAACACTTTCATTCCGTTGACAAAAAGTGACCCACCAGTAGAGTCTCGACGCACAACCACATGGTTCCATTCACCCAACTTAATATCACCGGCATCTGTCGTAAAACCATAAGGACAACCAGATCCTTCAACCATGGCACAGCCAATCCATCGAATGCGGTTGGCGGTATCATTATTGAGTCCAAGAACCCATCCTTCGGAACAAGTACCGACAACGCTATCTCCATTGGTATCACATGAATAGTTTCGCACTGTTCCCATGATGTA
Organism: uncultured Pseudomonadales bacterium; assembly: GCA_964460975.1. Lineage (GTDB taxonomy): Bacteria > Patescibacteriota > Microgenomatia > UBA1400 > UBA1396 > CAYWTN01. The sequence goes on along the minus strand of CAYWTN010000002.1, from coordinate 77,315 downwards.
TCTGGTTACACCCGTTGTTGAAGTTGGCTTGATCCAGGCTCCAACGGTGTAGAATCCATCACCACGGTCAATTCGATCGACATCAGCTGAGGGAATAATAATCGTTTCGGCATTCGCTCGATTAAAGTCGTAGGCTCGTCCAATGGCTCCATTGGCAGTGCTTGTAGGCATATTGAAGTTGGTTGTGCTTATGAACGCGTTACTGTCAGCCCCAGAAAGCCCAAAGTTTGAAACGGATCCTTGGAAAGGGCTTTCATCGAGCGGCCAGTAGTGAGTGAGGTTATAACGATTGGCGGTTATACGATCTGTGCTCATCTGTGCCGTTTTGCGAATAGTGTTATGAGCTGGGACGTTATTATCATATGGTGTGTTGTCGAGGATATCGAGTCCCTTACTTGATCCATAATAGATTTTCCCTTCATTGGCCTCTAGAGCATAGCTACTTCCATTGTAGTTGGAAGAAAGAGATGGTCTTGGCGGCGCATTGAGAGGATCATTTTGAGGATCGGTGTTGAGTGACACATTTGGTGCGGCTTTTAATGGAAGGTTATCTTCCCAAATGGTATTAAAGAAATCGAGCTCTCCAGTACTCTTGTTTACAGCAACTAAGCTATTGCCGCTAAAGCGTACTTTGTCATATTGGCCACCAATAAGTTGGATCTCGTTTAAGCTGGTAAGCGTAGTAGATCCATTGGCTCGATCAAAAGAAAAACGATAGTAACGGTAAGCATTGTTATTTGAGAAAACAGTAAATTGTTGTTCAGACGTGGCGATCATCCCGACGTTTTTTCGAGAAGCGAGTGGTGTCCAGTTTGATCGATCATTACTTCCAGCAAAAGTCCAGTCTCGAGGTGAATAGGTGATGTTTTGTGTTCCAATAAGTCCAAGGCCAGAGATGATGTGGGCATTGGTACCATAGTTGAGAACAATTTGGCTGTTTGTATCAGGACTAATGCTGCTCCATCCAGAGGTGAGGAGCTCGTTGGTAAGTGCAGATTCTGAGAGAGAAGCGAGTCCGTTGTTATTTTCGCTGCTGGCTTGGATTTCCCAGTCGTCGAGAGTGAAGCCACGAGTATCCACAAAGTTTGCATCCGAGACGTTTGCATCAACTCTGAGTCGATAGTAGCGATAGGCAGTATTGTTGCTCATGGCATAGGTGAGTCTGGTTGCATTCGTTGCAAAAGGGTTTGTGGCATTCACTTTGGAATCCAAAGTGGTCCAAGTAGCATTGTCTTGGCTTGCCTCTAAAGTCCAACTACGGAAAGCACGCGCTGCGGTTACATAGCCACGTAAGGAATAGCTCCGCACAATACGTCTGTTTGTATCGCCGTAGTCGTACATGAGCCACGTATTTGCGCCACCGCTTTGGCCACTAGCAGAAATGTAGTAATACCCAGTTGTTGGAGTGTCTTGGAAGTAAATATTTGTTTCATCCGTGGTTGTATTGTTAAAACTTCCATTCGCAGTGATTGCTGGACCATTGACCTCAAATTCCGCCATCTCACAGTAGTTCACATCAGATCCGCAAGCATCAAGCTTGAGACGATAATAACGATAGTTTTGAGTGTTGCTAATGGTATATGTTGCTCGAATATATGAGGTGAGTGACTGTGAACTTTGGGTATCAAGAACTGTCCAGTCTACGCCGTTGTTGCTTCCCAGGAATCTCCATGCAGACGGGAAACGAGTAGCTGTGGTATGAGGGGTAATGTTATAGCTTGTGGCTATGACGGGAGCGGGAGAGTGGTACTGCACCCAACCGTAGCGATATCCAGCAGCTGTTTGCCAGAAAGAATCTCGACGTTTATCAAAGAGTGTTTGGGCTCCTGCTGCGGCAGTCTGTGACGAGCTTACCGTGTATTTGGGTCGAGTAAGGTTTGTTCCGTAGAGTCTTACAGCGGGTACGGGTCGGCGTTCCTGCATGAAGGCTTCGGCGATGCGAATTTGATCAGCAGATCCGTTTGCTGCATCGGTGATATTCCAGCGATAGTATGTGTAGGCATTGTCATTATTTATTTCAAAGTATTTTGCATCAGAAGCAGTGCCAATATCGACCCAGTTCGTTATCCCTGTTTGTGTATCGAGCGTTGTCCAGATGGAACCATCTGTACTCGCTTGGAATGTCCAAGCAGCGGGTGCTTCAAGAAGATCAGCATCATCAGCAATAATTCCGTAGCGGCGAATAGTTTTTGAGGAATTAAACTGGTAGGTAAGGATGAAGGTATTATCGGCAGCGTCAGAACGGGTAAAGGTGGTATCGTTGCGATCAAAGGCAAGATCACCTGTCTGTGAGCCAGTAATACCGTCCGTAGTGATGGTTCCAGCGTTGATATCACTGGTGGCTTCAAGGAATTCATAATTGGTAATGTAGTCAAGGTTGATGAGATTAATTCCAGCATCCGTAGCAGCCGCAAGGTAGCTTATCCCTTGGAAATATGACAAATCAAGACCATTGACTTGCCTATTGGTGAGGGCAAAAGCGGTGTTGGTGTTGAGTGTGAAAGAGTTGGGAGCATTGCGGTCGGCGATGGTTTTATTACTTTCGGCTCGTTGGGTTGTGTCCCAGTAAGCAAGGGTATCTGTTTTGAAGTCAAATTCATAAATACCTGCGCTTTCCGAACCTCTTGTTCCAACATAAATGACACCGTCTTTGGCGGTTACAGAAGTTGGTGTGTTGTTGGTGATAGGGCCCAGTGCAAAACCATCACCCTGACTGAACTTCATCCAAAGCTGGTTGGTGCTCACGTCAAAAATATAGAGTGAGTCATCGCTGATAACGAGGTTTGCTTTGGCTGGGAAGTGACGAGATCCACAGCGATCATCGTTGGTAATATTACAGACATCACCAATGCCATCATCTCGAGTTTCGGTGTACCAGCTGAGGTTTCGTGAGACGGAAGAGTTTCTCCAAGCTCCACTGTCTTTATCGCGTGTTGTGTCATAAAGATAAGAAGCTTGAAGGCTGTCCATTCCTGTGCGCAAGGTTGTATCTCCCATCTGGAAGAGATCACCATAAAGATTAAGATTCATATCGTTTTTATTGGGGGCACCAAAATCTATTTCGCCGTCTGCCTTAACGCGGAAGAAGTCGGCAGAAGTGTGAGAAGCTTTAAAGATATCTGCTGTTCCATTCCCAACCACATGGAGTTGAGCATCAGGTGTGGTAGTGTTTACTCCAACTTTTTGGCCGTACTCGTTGAGTACGAGAGGCTTTTCTTCTTGAAGGCGAACATCAAGGATTTTAGGTGTATCTCCAGTATTTGTACCGGTATTAATAGTGGCCTCAACTCGCCAGAAACGGAATCCAGAACCCGTAATCATACTCGAAAGATCAAGGGCCTCCCCATTATTAATGTTGTTTGGGGTTCCATGTTGGAAAGTACCTCCGAGTGGATAGGCGGTTTCCTCTCCGGCAAAAGCACCTGTTGTTGAACCAAGTACGCGGAACTTGGGGTGAATATTGTCGGTTCCGTCGAGCACCCAATTGGCTGTAAAGCGGTTTGGTAGAAATCGGTTGGTACCACTTCCAGAATCAATAATGCTTGATCTCCAAGTTTGTTCTCCACCAGAGTATTGCCCCTGGCCAGAAATACGCATATCGAGAGCAAGCGGGGCGTTGGTAAGATTGGCACCAGCATTCAAAACCGTTCGTACTTTCCAGTAGCGGAAGCTACCAGATACCTGAGCAGAGACGTCAAGTTCGACACCATTATTAATGTCATAGGTCCCACCATCTTGGTAGAAAGTGGCAATTCCTGCTGGATAGTATGTTGGAGAAGAAAAAGCTGGGTTATTTGAACCGATGAGTTGGTAGCGAGGGGCAATATTGTCGGTTCCGTCGAGCACCCAGCTTGCGGTGAAACGGTTGGGTTTGAATACGTTGCCATCTCCCGCATCAACATAGTCAGAGGTCCAGGTTTGATCGCCACTGATGTACGCTCCAGAAGTTTCTGATCCCGGTGTTGCTGTTGGCTCGCTAGCAACGTATTTACGAACACGCATCCATTCCCAGCGTATATTTGTAGATTGCCCAGAAGCGTTGTCATAACGTCTTCCGATGGTGATTGGCTCATTAGCAACCGTATTGGTGTAGTTTGTTGGTGAGAGAAGGGAAGCATTGGTGTTGTAATCTTGGACACTCAAATTCACGGTTGTGTTGTTAACAACAGAAAAACGGGCAAGATAATCCCCAGTACTCGGGATAATATTTCCCAAGGATGTCCACGTGGCATTATTTCTGAGATAGGTGAGATTATTTTGGTGCATAAGACCAACGCCGTTACTGGTTGTAAGGAAGAATCCTCCAAACATAGCTCCACCTGCTGAAGGAGTGATCGGCTGATAACGAGTCTCGAGGATGATCCCATCATTAAAGGTACTATTGGAAGAAATACGGCCAAGAGTATTGGTTTGCACCAGTTTTCCACCAGAAACGGAGAGTCCCGTTCCATCCACAATAGTCCACTTTGATGTATCGATACCACTCATAGTAAAGTCATCGAAAAAGTCAAAAACTGCTTCACCGTCTTGAGCACTTTCAGCATAAGGATTGCCATAATAGGCGTAGAAAGTGGTATTCCCAGTATTGAGAGTTGCTGCTTTTATCCAAACTTTGGTGCTAGTGGTGTTGCAGCCAGATTCAATGTCGTAGGGCATGAGAGCCGTACCGGTACTATCTGTAATGCGTATGTCAGCACAATCCGGCTGCATTTTGTTGGCAGAAATGAGTGATGCCGTATTGAGTGTTATGAGTGTTTGGTAATCGGTGAGTGTTGATCCAGGGTTATTAACGGTTATTTCTTGTCTATAGATCCATCCAGCTAATCCGCTTGGTGAAGTAAAGGCGGTCGTAATCTGCAACTGGTCGTTAATGGCTGGTTGCAAGATACCACTTGAGGAACTTGTTCCAGGGGCATTGAAATCGGCATTGGAAGTCCAAGTTTTGTTGGTGAGATCCTCTAGCGTAGCAAGTTTGAGCTCATCATTGGTGGCTGGATTGAGGAGCCCAGCGCTAAAGAATGAGTTGGGTGCATTAAAGTCGCTACTGAGTGTCCAGAGATGATCAAGGGCGTTTGTGTGTGAGTAGAGGTCGCCTCGTTGTGTAGTACTGTCGTAAATACGCTGCTCACCCCAAACGTCGAGGAGTCCAAAAATCTGAGTAGTATCGGTGTTGTCATAAATAGAAATACGAACTTCACCATTCGCACCCAGAATATCACCCCCAAGAATTTGAATGTCTGGTTCGATAATGACGCGTCCACCAGCCGAATCGATGTAAAGGTTATTTTGTTGTCCGCTTGGCAGAGCTCCGTTGAACTGATTATAGAAGCGATGCCCGTTTTCTATTGTGAGGTCACCTTGGGAGATAATATCACCAGTGCCAGAATTTACTCGGAATGTGGCAGAGTTGGTAGCATAGCCTCCAATAATAAGATCAGGGTTGGGGTTCTTTGGGCGCAAAACGCCAAGACTTGAGTCCAAGAACCAGAGAGAACCGTCGGAGCTATCACCAAAAGCGACCCAATCGGAACCGTTGTAGAAGTACACTTTATTATCGGAAGTGTTGTAGTAGAGCGAGCCTGCGCCAATAGCGATAGGATCTGTGGCCGCATTGCCAATTCTCACTTGCCCGCCAAAAACGCCAGATCCACTAATAGTGGCATTACCAGTACTGGAGATGGAGCCATTTGTTGCATCTACGCGGAACTTGGCAGATGCCGTGGAGGTTCCACCGGCGAGGATGTCAAAAGTTACATTCTTTGGATAAATGACTTTGTCTACAGTGTTGAGGTAGAAAGCGCCTGAATCGCTTGAGGCAGCCAATCCAATCCAAGAAACGCCGTCAAAGTAGTAGATGCGGTTATCGTTGGTTCCGTAGTGCAGCGCGCCGGCGCCCAGGCCAACGGGGTTTGTACTGATGTCTACGTTTCCCAGACGAAGCTGACCAGAAAGCTGGACGTCGCCTTGAATATCGACTTCATAGCCAGTGTCGAGCGTATTTTTTCCAACAGTGAGACCGCCGTAAGCAACGAAAAGATCATCGGTTTTGAGGGAATTCGTGGCGTTGCGATAGAGGTTCGTGTCTGATCCAAAAGCAATACCACCCGTTGGTAAGACGCTTGCTTCAAAATTGAGCTTGTGGCTGGAAGGGCCGCTTCCAAGAATCAGGTCGCCTTGAGGGTCAATCTTGATGACGGTTGTGTTGTTGAGTCGGAAATCGATCGTGTTGCCTGCCGCCGCATTGATGTAGGTGCTGGCCCCATTTCCTGCTAAAGAATAGTTGGTATTTGTGAGTGTAGAAGCAAAGCCAATGCCGCCTTGAGCAGAGTTGACGCCGGTGTCACCAATGAGAACTTGTGCACCGCCAACGCCCTCAGCAACGTGCAGCTTGGCGCTTGGTGTAGCAGTACCAATGCCCACACGGTTTGTGGATCCTTGCGCAAAAATGAGCGCTGGGTCATTCCAGCCGCGGAAGTTGAGATCGGTGAGGCTGTCTTGATCAGCATTAAAAATAACATCGCCTCCAGCGCTGCCATCAATGGAGTGGTGTGCTGTACCACCAACTGAAGGGACAAAGTTCCAGAGACCAACGGCTTGAGCAAGCTGCGAGCCTTGAGAGAAATTGAGGTACTGTCTTTCGGTGCCGGTAAAGTCAGCGTTAGCAAAGAGTGAGAAGAGCATGTCACTGCCAGGGATTTGGTGGCGGTTTCACTGTCGCGAACGAGCAGGTTGCCAATAATATCGAGTTTTTCGGAGGGGTTTGCTGTGCCAATTCCCACATTTCCGCCAGCAGCAACGAGTTGGTTTGTACCAACGATTAAGCCATTTGTGGGCAGATTGGCTACTCCGGCAGAACTAATGTAGGCCAGGACAGCCCCGGTGCTGTCCTTCCAGTTGGTGAGATTGCCTGTTTGTGAGCTGTGGCCAACGATGGTGAGTGGAGTGCTTGTGGGGAAGTTAGCAGAGAAGGTTGCTACAGGAGCGGTGAGGGTTCCTTTGGTAGAGACGTCACCGTTGACTCCATCTACTCGGAACCGAGCGGAGGCTGAGCTACTTCCACCAATAAGGAGTGATTGAGTGAGATCGATGGCGTAAATACCATCGGCAGTGTTGGCCCAGAATCCTATGCCACCACCACCGCCACCAGTGCCCATGTTTACGAAGAGGTAGTTGAGGGCATCAATAATAGCTCTGTCATCTACAGGGAAAGCGTCGAGGCTTGTGTCGTGCAGGGAGAGGGGAATGTTGGTGACACGAGCATCGCTCAGGAAAGTTGAACCAGCCGAAGTAAGGTAAAGGTCTCCAGAGCCAGTAGTTTGAACTGTGAGGTTTCCACCGCTGCGCTGGAGCGTGCCTCCAGAGAGATTGAGTGTCCCAGCAATATCGTGAGTGCCCGTTCCATTAATATCCAGAACTCCCGCCGCGGTGATGTTATTGAGGTTGGCGTGGCCAGAGGCATCAATAAAGTAGGTTTGGTCGGCGCCAAAGGCGAGCCCTCTTGTTGAGCGGAGATAGCTGGTGTCGCCTACGAGTGTTGAACCGTTGGGAAGCGTGAGTGTTCCTAGGACGTTGGTGTTTTGGGCGCCGTCAAAGGTAATGGCGTTGGCGCCACCGGCGTCTTGAATAGCGTTGCCATTGATGCGAAGGACGTCATTCACGGTGAGAACTGGGCCAGAGAGATTGGCAATGCTCCCATCGATAAAGAGGTCTCCAGAATTGGTGAGGCGGGCAACGGTGGTTCCAGAGGCGGATGCAGCTAAGATATCTTGCCCACTACTGCCTGTCTCGTTGAGCATGACGAGTGCGTTTCCCGCAGCACCATCAACGTTCAGGAAGCTATTGCCGGGTGTAACAGCACCAACAGTGAGCCTAGTATTGGGAAGAATGACATCAGATCCCGCTGGTGAGATGGTGATGTCGCCTGTGGAAGTGAGATTGCCACCGTTGAGAGCAAGGTTTCCCGCAGTTGTGATGTCTCCATTATTATTGACATGAAAGGCATTGGCAGTGCCAACAAAAAGCTGGTCTGAGGCATCGAGTGTTCCCGTAATGTTGGTGATCATCCCAGCTGGAGCAATAGTGAGTTCTCCAGAACTTCCAACGGTGAAGTCGGTATAAAAAGTTCCTGCGGTGTGAGTGAGGCGCAGTTGTGGGCCAGAAGTGGTCAGTGCATCGATCTGGGCGCCTGGTGCATTGGTTCCCACGCCCAGGCGTCCAGTAAGGGTTTGGAGAGTAAGTGCCGTGTTGGAACCATTGTTATCGAAGAGCTGGAGATCATTGTTATTTTGTCGGAAAGCCCAGTCATAGGTATTGGCAGTATCTCCGAGTTCAATCATGTTTGCGCCGCCTGTGTTGGTGAAGCGACTGATTCCGCCATTTACTTGGAAGCGAGTAAATGGATTACTCGTACCAATACCGATGTTGCCCGTTCCATCTTGGGCGGTGAAGGCGATATTTCCGCCTGGGGCAATGATAATATTCCCCGTGGTGTTAGTACCAAACGTAAGCGGGTTTTTGCTGGTGCTCCCAATAGTATGAGCACCACCACTCAAGACGAGGTTTCCAGAGAATGAGGCAGTTGGAATGCCAGAGTTTACGTTGAGAAAGGCGAATTTGGCAGATTCGGTACTTGTTCCGCCTATAAAAAAGTCTGTTGTGGCATTACTTGGGAAGAGGGCGCCATTGGAGAGCGTCCAGTAGCTTCCACCAGAGCCTATGAGTGCAATATTGTAGACATCATTAATGGCATCCACGATTCCTTGGCCAAGATCGGGATGTAGAGAAGTGTCGGTGACGCTTAATGGAAGGTTTGTAACACGAGCATCTGAGAAGAAAAGATTGGTTACAGCGTCCAAACTAATATTTCCAGTGGTCCCCGTTGGAGCAATAAGGAGGCTTCCAGAGCCATCAACCAAGAAGTCTGTGTACTGAGAATTGGCCACATTGGTGAGCCGCATTTGCGGTCCAGAGGTGTCGATGACATCAAGTTTTCTCTGAGGTGTGTTTGTGCCAATACCAACACGTTGAT
>CAYWTN010000002.1:33035-68277 GCA_964460975.1 uncultured Pseudomonadales bacterium | reverse complement strand
GCGGCCACAATTGGTGGTTCACTAAATGTCGCCAGTAATACCCTTTTTGTTGATTGATTTCATCAACAAAAAGGGTATTACTGGCGACATTTAGTGAACCCCCAATTGTGGCCGCACGAAAAACGTTGATATCACCTCGAGTAGACACGGAGAACATTTCTTGTTCAACGGATCCAGAACTGAGATAGAGGAGATTTCCTGTGGAAGTATCGTTCCCCACATAGCCGTGGATGAGGTTGCCACTGGTGAGATTGGCGTTGGCAATATAAAGAGAATCCTGGTTTGTTGTACCGGATTGGATAATGACCGTTCCGCCGGCATCCGGGGCAAAGGTAATGTCTCCCTGGGTTCCTGGTTCGGTAGCAAACGTGAGAGACTCACCTTGAATGAGAAAAGCGCCAGAGGAGGCAATGAGCGAAGGATTGTTTGCGCCAATAATGATCTCGCCGAGGGCGTTGATGACGGGGATGGTATTAATAGAGCCACTGAGGGAAACAGGAAAGCCCTGAACGGTCTCGGAGTTGAGAGCGTAGGCAACCGTGGCGATTCTTTGGCGAGGAGAAAGTGTTTCGCTGGCCACCTGCACTTCGAGCCAGATCTCGGAGTTTTCGGTGAACACTTCATGTGGGATCTCTGCACCACAGCCATCTATAGGGTCGCCAAGGAGAGTAGAGAAGATGCCGTCCTGATCTGGGTCGATGGAACAGGCACTTGAATCCCACAGAGCTGTGCCGCCCGTTTTAGCGTTATAAAGACGGAACTGCAGATTGATGGCCGTGGTGATGGGGTTGCCAGCCGTGTCTGTGAGTCTTCCTTGGAAGCTGAGCTGACGACCTGGTCGGGTTGGAGTACTTGGGTAGGCGAATCGCTGGCCAACGTCCGTGAAGAACTGTTGGTAGGCAAAGATGCCAACAAAGACGGCAAAAATAACGAGGATTCCTAAGTGGAGGTAACTGGCTAGCCGGGACTGACTATACCAGGACCAGAGAGGAGCCGCTGCAAAGCGGAGCCTGGGAGTGCGGGAATTATCGCCAGAAGGCGATAATTCCCGCACTCCCTCTGGTTCTATAACTTCTTTCTTTTCTTCCTCAAAAGGATTCTCTGGCAAGATCTCCTCTTGAGTTGCCCACTCACAGAAGCGTTTGAGGGTGAAAAGCTTCCTTTCTTGAGTAGCAGGGCTCAGGCCGTCTTGCTTCATTATTACCTGGTACTCGGCAAGTTTGGGTTTTGTATAGAGTTCATAAAGTGGCTGAATAGGGAAGGAATCCGTGAAGAGTTCGAGGTCAACAAGATAATTTTTGATCGTTACTTCCTTGCACCCAGAAGCGGCAAGTGCCAAAGCAAAGCGATGGAGAATTCTCTCCCTGGCAAGTTCGTGCGAATTTTGGGTGGCTGCCACTTTTGGAGCAAATCTCACGTCCATTTTGAGAGCCTGTTGAAGAAAGTCTTCAAATTTTCGAAGCGATGCGGATCTTCGATCAATGGTTTGTGCTGCATAGCCTTCAGCTCGTGAGTATTGGATGAATTTTTCTCCAGCATTCTCGGGGAAAGGAGTACTCTCAGAGAGCCTCAACACCAGATCACTCCAGATAAAGAACTGCTGAACGTCTGAAACATAGTTTTTTACCGTCTTTTGGGCTAGTGCCTGCCCCAAAAGCCACTGCGTGAATAAAGGCAGCGTTTCGCGAATACGAGCAGTGTCTGTTTTCTTGTGTGGCATGGCAGGCCGTTTTCCTCTGGTATTAGACGGAATTAGACAAGTTTCAGTCTAGTGAATTTTCCGTAAGAATACAAGAGAAGCTCCAGGCTAAAAGCTTTTCTTCTTTCACCGAGAAATGCAATAAAAAAAGAAATGTTTCTGGCTTTTCATTATTTTGTGAAGGCACATAAAGATATCAAATTATGTCGATTGTTATTGTTTTCCTCAAGAAATGAAGTCTTGTGAAATGTTTTGTTTTCTTCTATATTGGAACATGAAACAAAACATTCTATCTTTTCTCGAGGGAAATCAACATTGTGGTAGGGTGCTGTGAGCAAGGTTAGACCTTCCAGGCTAAGGTCATTGTTGCTTAATAAGCGCAGCAGTTGTGAAAAGGAAAATATATGCGTGCGGTAATGCAAGAAATGATCTTTTTACTTGGGGTTGCGGGAATAAATGATCTGTATTTCCACCAGTCACCTCAAAATCTACAACTTCTCACTTACGAGGATTTCGCGTCCTTGCGTCCACAATACTCAGCGTCTTCTTGGAGGGGTATTGCTGCCAAGCTTGTCGCTGATCGATTGATAATCAAGACTCTCAAAGAGGGAAAAACGGCCTTTCAGATAACCTTGCTTGGTATGGAGACGTTTTCCTCGTTCTTTCCTTTTTTGCAGGATACTCAAGCCGATACAACATGGTCACTTTGTCTTCTCAAGCATCCTCAGAAGCGTCCAGCTCTTTGGGTAGAGGCACGTCGAATGCTGCAGCGTCGAGGGTATCATTCCGTTTTTCCTCAAGTCTTCCTTAAGTTTCAGAGTGATTATGATGGGGGAGTAGCTCAAGACCTTATCAAGATGGGATTTTTCGTTTCTTTCCTTGCAGTGAACTCCTCCCAGATGCAACCCATGAGAATTGACGATCTTCTTGAAGGCACGCTTCAACAAGATCTTTCGCTCCAGAGGAAGTTGATGGATTTAAGCAAACAGATAGATCGACTGCTAGTAGAAAGAAAAAAAGAAAAGGATCTGAGTTCAAAGGAAAAACAAAAGATTGGGACGTTGCTGCTATCGGGTCTTCATATTTTGAAGAGTATCCCCCCTGGCTGGAACCAGAGGTCTGAGCACTCTTCAGTGTCTTCACCCTTGGTAGAAAAGCTTGCACTTTTGTCGCAGAAGTCTTCCTGACCGGTTTCTTTGTTATAAGCGCTTGTTTCTATGAATTATTTACCGTAAATATGGTATAGCGTGTTTTTAGTCAATTATGCGTTATTCACAGTCGACCTCTCTTGTTTGATTTTTTGAAGACAATCTTTTTCCTCAGTGATGCTCTTGTATGCTCAGGATTGTATTTTGTATCAGTAATAATTATTTGCAACAATAATGAGTATAATAATGTAATAAACGAATTAACGAATGCGTTAATAAAATAAACCTTAAATATCTGAGAAAGGGTCTAAAAAGTAGGAATAGCTGTGTACTCAACAGAAGTCTGATAATCACCAGCTTCTTGAAGAGGGCTTATGGTTGCACGATAGGTGATAGAAATAGTGGCGCCTTTAACCACATTACTGCTCGTAGCAACGACCTGAGCAGCCTCATTTTGGCTTTTGTCGGCAAACGGACGATAGTAGGTGCTATTCACAAAATCAACGGCTCTATTACTACCAGAAGCATTGAATCCCCAGCCAACAGCAGTGTTTAGTGTCCAAGGGAGAGCTGTCGTTGGTGTGCAGCCTGCGTCACATGAGGTGAAAGGAATGAAAGCGCCGCTTAATGCATTCGTCCTTTGTAGAGGACCTTCGGCACGAGAAAGGATGCTGTAGCCACCGGAACGAGTCGTCACGATAAGATCATGGGTTCGATCGGTGAACACGCCGTCTTGGAGCTCCCCAAAGTCAACACTCAGAGAAGTGATCCGAAAAGAAAACTTTGGTATGGCATAGATGTACTGAAAACCGGCAAAAACACGGTAGCCCGTACTGGCATATTCACCAGGAGCTGTTTGTCCAACGGTATCGGTCACTTTATATCCTGCGCTGCTTTTTTCGCCAGAGGTCATGTTGAAATTCCCAAACTGGATAATGTAACTATCAGAACGCATATTCTCTGCATGGATAAGCGATGGGGTAGTGAGTCCTAAAATGGCCAACGAAAGCCCCGCTGTGAGAAGCTTTTTTGCACTCATTGGGAGTCCTCTTCCCGAGAAGGTTTAACCTTCAAATTTTCCAGAGTAATCCGATGAACCTTGAGGAGCAGTTCGTGCGAATCATTCTCAAGAACCTCAAGCTGCCTGCGCACCATCCAGCTATTTTCGGTAGACATTTCTAGTGCCAGGCGGAGTGTCCGCAGCTTTGGGCGGAGATGATCCGCCAAGAAAGAAACTACTTGCTCTTCTTGCGTATTGAGGAGCAATTCTTCTTGCTCTGCCAGATATTTCTGCTCTTTGGCCTCATCAAACTGCATTCGAGCAAAAATCATGAGTGGCAATAAGAAGGGAAGCGACAAGAGCTCTACCCAGTGGGTTGTTTGTAGAGGGTGCGCTGTTACGGACCAGAGGAAGAGAGACATTCCTGTGAGGACGACCAAATTTGACGAGGCCGAAAGAGTGAGTACCGTAATAAAAAGAAGCAGATAATAGAGGGGTAGAAACGGTGAGGCGAGACCTCCCGTCGCCCCAATTCCCAGAGAAACGATAGCAATGAGTACCGATGATTCAAGGGAGTTTGGCTTGGGAAGGATATGGTGGAGTCTGGAGCGACCCAATCGCTTGAGCACAAAAAAGACAATCACTCCAAAACTGGCCAACTGAAGCGAATACTGCTGGAGCTGGGGCAGGACGACCCACGCATACGCTAAGCCAAAAGAAATAACCAAGGAAAGTGGTTCAAAAAAACGACGCATAGGGCAGTTTTTCTAGTGTAGCATGCCAGAGGTCGTGATATCATTGGCACATGGCGTACGATCATAAATCTCTGCAGGAAAAGTACCAGCGCATTTGGCGTGAACAGAAAACCTACGAGCCAGATCTTGAGAAAGCCAAGAATCCTTACTACAACCTCATGATGTTCCCGTATCCCTCGGCTGAAGGCCTGCACGTGGGAAATATGTATGCCTTTACCGGTGCGGATGTCCACGGTCGTTTCCGTCGTATGTGTGGATATGACGTTTTTGAACCCATAGGGCTTGATGGTTTTGGTATTCACTCAGAGAACTTCGCTATCAAAATTGGTAAGCATCCAGCCGAGCAAGCTCGGGTTTCGGAGGACAATTTTTACCGACAGCTCAGCCTTATCGGCAATGGTTTTGCCTGGAATAATCGTCTCGAGACCTATGACCCAGAATACTACCGTTGGACGCAGTGGCTTTTCATCCAAATGTTCAAGAATGGACTGGCTTATAAGTCAAATGCGCTCGTTAACTGGTGTCCTTCTTGCAAGACCGTTTTGGCTGATGAGCAGGTAGAAGACGGGAAGTGTGAGCGCTGCAAGAGTGAAGTTGAGCGACGGGAGATGAGCTCATGGTACCTCAAGATTACCGAGTACGCTGATCGTTTGCTCGATAATATCGACTCCTACACCTGGACAGACAAAGAGGGAAAAGCCCATGTAGGTCTGGATTGGCCAAATAAAGTGACTCTTGCTCAGAAGAACTGGATTGGTCGCAGTAATGGCCTGGAAATAGACTTTACCGCGCAAATGCCTGATGGATCGCAGAAGAAACTCCCAGTTTGGACAACGTATTGGGAGACAATTTATGGCGTAACCTATCTGGTTGTTGCCCCTGAACATGAGTTGGCACAAGAGCTTGCCACAGAAGAAGTATCGTCTGCGGTAGAGCAGTATATTGCTGCTGCTCGCAATAAATCCGAGCAAGACAGAAAGATGGGTGAGAAAGACAAAACAGGTGTCTTTACTGGCAGTTTTGCGATCAATCCTGTGAATGGCGAGCGTGTCCCTATCTGGGTGGCTGATTATGTCTTAACAGGGGTTGGAACGGGTGCCGTTATGGGCGTGCCCGCTCATGATGAACGCGATTTTTCTTTTGCCAAAAAATACGATTTACCAATCAAACAAGTAGTTTCTTTTGAGGATGCGGAGATTAACGAAAAAGTTTCTCAAGGAGAACGGCCCCACTCTGGTGCCGGGACTCTGGTAAACTCTGCCGCTTTTACTGGGCAGTCTGCCTGGGAAGAGGGCAAGGAGGCACTTCAAGAGTGGATGGCGCAGCAGGGATTTGCGCGCCAAACAACCAGTTACCATCTGCGTGACTGGCTTATTTCTCGCCAGCGTTATTGGGGTCCTCCCATTCCACTCGTTTATTGTGCGGCTTGTGCTCAAGAGAATAAGGGTGACCGACCCGAGCTTCCAGGCTGGTACGCCGATGAGAACCTTCCCGTTGAGCTGCCCTTTATTGAAGAGTTTAAGCCTCAAGGCGATGGCGTTTCACCTCTGGATAACGCGCCAGAGAGTTGGAAGCACGTCCCGTGCCCAAGTTGTGGTGAGCAGGCGATTCGTGAGACGGATGTTTCCGATACCTTCCTCGATTCGAGCTGGTATTTTTTGCGCTATCCCAACGTGGATTCGTCTGAGCACCCATTCCCGCTGGCTGCCAAAGGAAAGTGGTTTCCAGTTGATGCCTACATTGGTGGGGCAGAGCACGCCGTACTTCACTTGCTGTATTCGCGTTTTGTGACTATGGCGCTCAAGGATTGGGGCATGCTCGATTTCGAAGAGCCGTTCCCGTATCTTTTCGGCCATGGTTTGATTATCAAAGACGGTGCCAAGATGAGTAAATCTCGAGGGAATGTAGTCAATCCAGACGAGTATATTGAGAAATACGGTGCCGATGCCTTGCGTACCTATCTTATGTTCCTCGGGCCGTATGACCAGGGTGGTGATTTCCGTGATACCGGGATGAATGGTACCTATCGTTGGCTGGTGAAGGTTTGGTCGGCTTTTGCTGAATTTGCTCCTGCCTCAGAAAGCAGTGAAGCGGTTTCTCGAAAGCTGAATTGGGCTATTCAGGAAAACACGCGTGATATGTCTCAGCTTAAGTACAACACGGCGATTGCTCGCATCATGGAAGTATGTAATGTCTGGAAAGAGGAAGGGGCTCTTTCTCTGGCTGACGCGCTTTCTCTCCTCAAGTTGCTTGCGCCGTTTGCCCCGTATCTCACAGAAGCGTTGTACCAGGATCTCCAGAAAAAACACTCAGATACGGTGTTTTCGTCATTGCATACGAGCGAATGGCCAAAAGCCGATCCCAAGTGGCTGGTTTCTGATCTTGTGAAGCTGGGCGTACAAGTGAATGGGAAAGTTCGTGCCACGTTAGAAATCCCAGCCGATAAAGTTGATGACAAAGCATTTATTGAGGCACAGGCTCGTAATCTGGAGGAGCTCCAGAAGTATATTGCGGGTTATGAGGTCAAAAAAGTGATTGTTGTACCCGGAAAAGTTGTGAGTTTTGTTCTGTAATGTTGTTTTTTTGTCATTTTCCTTTGCTTAAGTAAAGGACATGTTACAGAAAGTTTTGCGACCTCATTTTTGGCGATATCTTCTTCAGTTTTCACCCTGGCTCGTCGTCGCCGTTTTGGCACTGATTTTGTCATTTGGTAGTGCGGTGAATGCGTACAGAGCATGGGGCTACCAGCCTTTTGTGGTGCTCGAGCGATCAGAAGGTGGTGTTCTGGCGGGCGCGGGCGATTCGCCCGCGCCCCAACTCACCGTAGAAATTAGTGGAGCTGTTCAGCTCCCAGGAGTGTACCAAGTAGCCCCAGAAGCTCGATGGCAAGAGGTTCTTCTCATGGCAAATGGATTTGATAACGGAGTAGATCGTCAGTTTGTTCACCAAGAATTAAACCTAGCGGTGAGAGTTAAGGATCAAGAAAAACTCTATATTCCCTTTGCCAGTGAGTCTGCAAGTATTCGTCAGAGAGTGCCTCAGGAAACACCAAGCAACCAAGAGCCGGGTGCTCGGTTCATCGTTAACGAAGCTTCGAGCGCATTGTGGGACGAGATTCCAGGGATTGGCCCTGCTCGTATACAAAAAATTGAAGAAGGCTTGCCATACAGTAGTAAAGATGACTTTCTTGCTCGTTCGGGTATTTCTGAGTCTGTTTATAAAAACATTGAGGAGATTTATACAGAAATAATATATTAATAATAACTTGTAAAATGATCTAATGTGATAAATAGCGCAATTGGTCAAATAGTTTTGAATAGAGTGTTATTTTATTTGAGAAATTATGTTCGGGTCATTGCGATCATTTCCATCAAGTGTTCGGGTAGTTGATGGTAGTAGTGCCTTTCTTAAATGGTGAAAGTGTTGTGTGCGGTGGGATTACAAGGGAATTATGAATAGGATTTGATAGAAATGCTATTACTGATGGAAGTGATAAAGAAGTGAAAATATTTATGCAAAGTAATAAAAGAAAAAAACTTCATGATTGATGTTCGGGAATTGTTCATTCGATATTCTAGGACGTATTTTTTACCACAGGAGAGTGAATATCTTGCGAACGGACTGGTTTTTGGAGATGATTCTCAACTTTCTCAAACAATGAAGGATCTGTTTCGCAGCTTAGGTGTAAGTCACTTTACGGCTGCCAGTGGTGCCAATCTTCAGCTCTTTGTACCACATTTCTTGAGGTTTGTTTTGTTCTTGCGCGGGCACCTTCTCTTTCAAGCTATTCAGGCGGCTGGAGTAGCTTTTTATTTGTCCAAAACGGAGCTGTCATCCTCACTTTGGCGGGCAACTCTTTTTTGGATCATAGGTTGGCTGGCGCAGTTCATTGGTCGCAAGCAATCATTTTATTGGGTGCTTTTGTCCACTCTTTTTTTGACTCTGCTTTTTCGCACTGATTTCTTCGGGAGTCTTGGTTTTCAACTCTCATTCCTTTGCATGATCGCTCTTCGTTTTTCACAGGCATTGAAGATTTGTGAAAACACAATGCGAGAAAAAACAACATCGAGAGTCTTTCTTTGGGTTCGGGAAAGTGTTCGGGATTCTTTTTGTATTTTTCTTTTCCTTACGCCTTTGCTCTTTTACCGCTTTGGTGAGGTGACCGCTATAGGCGTCATCAGTACACCTTTGTTATCGCCATTCATCGATGTGCTTACAAGAGTGAGCGTTCTCTCATTATGGGAAGTGCCTTACACGGACCTCGCCCAACAGTATGTCTATTCCTACCTTGGGCTTATGTTTTTTATGCTTCAGTTCGCTCATGGTTCGGTTATTACCTTCTTTCTCTGGTTGGCAATAATTGTTGGCACTGTATCTATTCCATTGCGAATACGGAATCAAAAAAAACTTTGGCGATTAGTTCCATGAAAAGAATGATTCTCACGACGATCTTCATCGGGTTCTTCTTTTCTCTTTGTCTCACTCTTTTCAAGCCAGGAGTGGTAAGCACTCCAAAGCTGCGAGTGATAGCTTGTGATGTTGGGCAAGGTGATAGCATTTTGCTCCTGTATGGTTCTCTCACCGTGATGATAGATACTGGCCCCAACGGTCTTTCCTCAAAGTGCCTGAACCGATACCTGCCGTTTTATCGCCGGACCATTGACCTTCTCATCCTCACTCACGATGATGCTGATCACATTGGGGGTTTTTCGGAAATCGTCAAGACCTTTGATGTTCGTCGTGTTGCCCTCAACCCGAAGGTAAAAGATACAAAGGCTGGTGCCGGTGTGAGCCGATGGATTCAAGCGACAGGCAAAGGGATTCACCCCAAAGCAGGGCAGTCTTATGCCTTTCCTGGTTTGCGTCTTCATGTGCTCTGGGAGATGGAGACGTACCTGCAAAGTTTTTCCTCCAAAGACTCAAGCGATCTTTCTAACAACTCATCGCTGGCTTTTTATGTGGAGGTTAACGGTTTCGGGTTTTTGAGTCTGGGAGACCTAGAGTGCGCCCAGGAATTAGCAGTCACTCGCTCTCATCTGCTAAAAAGAGTTGATTTGCTAAAAATGTCGCATCATGGGTCTAAAACATCAAGTTGCCTGGAGTTTCTAGAGAGAATTCGTCCCGAAACAGCATTCTACAGTGCCGGGCAAGGGAATACGTATGGTCATCCTCATACCTCTAGCCTGGAAAACGCCCAAAAAACTGGGTCTCTGGTGCTTGGCACAGACCAGATAGGAGAAATTGAGTATCTGTGGGACGGCCAAAGGCTCAAATTTCGGTCGTCGCGTTCCCTTCAACAACTCTTTCCCTAATGAAAAACCCAAATATAACGCAAATTTTATGAGTTGGATTATGTTCGGGTTTAACCTTTTTGCCTTTAAGATAGCTTCAATGTATTTCATTTTGCTTTCTGTTTTTTCAATTCTCCAGGACTTATTTTATTGTGATTGTTGTGTAGAAAATACAAAAGAACAATGCACATGCATTGACCAATACTG
The DNA here is from genome assembly GCA_964460975.1 of uncultured Pseudomonadales bacterium. Lineage (GTDB taxonomy): Bacteria > Patescibacteriota > Microgenomatia > UBA1400 > UBA1396 > CAYWTN01. The sequence continues at coordinate 58,177 of CAYWTN010000002.1, read as the reverse complement.
TGAGTCAATACATAGTGATCCAGATAGAGAATTGGAAGAAGAAAAGGGAAAATCCCTCTAAAGAAAGAGTAATTTCTTGACTCAATAATGTAATAAATGAAGAGTAATAAAATTACTCCAAATCCGAGTTCCGCGATAGCAATAATTCCCGAATGGTGCAGGGGTTGGGGGAATTTCCAGAGTTGGGTTTCAGATTCACTACTGTTGAGGTATGGAAAGCTCTTGTTCACGCCAAGTCCTATCAGAAGATCTTTTTTTGAGAGAGAGAGTCGCTCTAAAGGAGCAGATCTTCTTAGGATAGAAGTCGGTATATTTCCGCCTTGCCAAGTATGGGCAAGAAAAATTGGCAATGTCGTCCAGAAGAGGGCATTAATGACCAAAAAGATGAGTAATCTCCTTGGGCTCATTTCCTTTTTTGCGTTCCAGAGAAAGATAATAAAGAGATACGGGAGCGTTGCCCATGCAGAGAGCGATTCTGTGAGGACAAGTGCAAAAAAATGAAGAGAAAGAAGTGGGATAAAAAGTCTTTTGTGAACGTTCTTTTTTATCATGATAAGTGAGGTGATTCCCAAAAGGAGCCAAGCAGCAAGAATATTAGGATGAGGAGTGCTCCCATAAGGAAGAATATGAACGAAGGGGAGAAAGCTGCTCTTTGCAAGGTGTAGAGGAGAGATAAAGCTTGTTTCCCCCAGGACATAGTAAGAAAAGAGGCTTTTCTGGAAAAAGAATTGGTATATTCCAAGTGCTGCTTGGAGAGAACTACTCAAAAGTATGGCTTGAGGAAGCTTTTCTCGAACATCTTTGTGCCAGAGGCAAAGACTAAGGAGAAGGGGTCCCGTGAGAATACCCCAAAACCATACAGCAGATCGTTCCCAATCTGGTGAGAAGAGAGATCTGCCAACGAAAAATACGAGAGAAAAAATGATCAGTAGGTGCTTCTTCTCAAAAAAAAGCCTATTTTTTGCCTTAGAGGGGTTTGTTCTAAAAAATGCTTGTATAAGATTCTTTTTTGCAAGCAAATCTCTCTTTTCCCAGAGAATAAGAAGAAAAAGCCCCAAAAGAAGCATTTGGCTCAGAAAGATCTTGGGTGCCCAGTGCTCAATAAAGATTCCCTGGTAGTAGCTCCATTCTGGCTGCCAAGTTTTGGATAAATTGGAAGGAAGAGCAATAACTGATGCAAAAAACATCACTTCTATCACTTTGGGTAGGTTTGAGTATTCTTTGATGCTCTTTAATATATATTTCATGCTTTAAGAACACTATGATATATCATATTTCCATTGTTTCTGGCAGTATATCAAGGTACAATCCAGCTTAATATGTCATGTCACAAACATACTCTTTCTAATGGTGCAACATTTTTGCAGATTCCTATGGAGGGCGTGAGGAGCGTGACCGTTTTGGCTCTCGTCAATGCCGGTCGCCGTTATGAAGAAGATCGAGTGGCTGGCATCTCACACTTTTTGGAGCACATGGTTTTTAAGGGAACGAAGAACTATCCCACAGCCCGAGATCTTTCGGCCGCTATTGATCAGCTCGGCGGTGAGTTTAATGCGTTTACGTCAAAGGAATATACCGGTTACTACGCCAAGTTGGCTTCTCCTTATACCGATCAAGCGCTTGACGTAGTGAGCGACATGCTTTGTGTGCCGCTGCTGCGCCAGTCAGATATCGACAAGGAAAGTGGCGTGATTGTAGAAGAAATTAACATGTACGAAGACATGCCCATGCGGAGCGTGCAAGATGTTTTTGATAGCCTTATTTTTGCCGATACCAACTTGGAGGGAAAAATCCTCGGTGAAAAAAAGACGGTAAAGTCGCTTAAAAGTGAGGACTTTGCTCAGTACATGGATGCTTGGTATGGTTTTGGCAATGTGGTTATGATCATTGCAGGGGATGCTCAGGTTGTAGGAAAAAAGTCTCTTGTTCAGAAAGTAGAAAAAGCTCTTTCTAAAGGGGGAGAGAAGCGCCAAGCTGCCAAACAAAAAACCTATTTCCAAGGTGCTTATGGCAAGGGTCGTAGCCAAATTGTTACCAAGAAAACCGAACAAGCACATTTTGTACTCGGTTTCCCGGCGCTTGCGCGAACCGATGAGCGACGTTATGCATTATCCGTTCTCTCCACACTTTTTGGCAAAACCATGAGTTCACGCCTTTTTTCCGAAGTTCGTGAGAAGCGCGGTTTGTGTTACTACGTTCGAGCGGAAGTAGATATTTACCATGATGTCGGCGTTTTTGGCGCTTCGGCTGGTGTGGACCCCACTCGGGTGCAAGAGGCCATTGATGTAATTGTGGCAGAGTTTGGCGCCCTCAAAACCGATCGTCCGCCAACAGAAGAAGAGGTCAAGGCTGCCAAACAAAACCTTATTGGTGGTTTACTGCTCGAACTCGAAGACTCTCAGAGTGTGGCTGGTTGGTACGGAATGCGTCAGCTGCTCGACGGAGAAGTGAAGGACGAGCAAGAAATTATTCGTCGCATTGAGGCCGTAACTCTCGAGGAAGTTCAAGACGTGGCGCGCGATATAATACAGCCAGGTGCCATGCGGTTTGCGCTTATTGGCCCATTTGCAAAAGAAGATATCCGAATCCCGGATGTTCAGTAAGAAAGAAGAAAGGAAACTATGATGCAGCGATCCGCCGTACTCGTGAAGCCCGATGGCTTGCAGCGAGGCCTGATTGGTCAGATTATCACCCGTTTTGAGCGCAAAGGCCTCAAGCTTGTTGGTATGAAGATGATCAGTCTCAATGATGACATTTTGGATATCTGGTACGCCCACCACAAGGAGCGCCCATTTTTCCCTAAGCTCAAGGGTTTTATGATGCAGACGCCAATTATTGCGATGGTTTGGGAAGGTCTTGATTCTGTTGATACCATCCGCAAATTGGTGGGTGTTACTAAGGGTCGCGAAGCCGAAGGTGGCTCCATCCGTGGTGATTTTGCTATGTCGATGTCCAACAACCTCATCCATGCTTCCGATGCTCAAGAATCTGCCGAGCGTGAAATTGGTTTGCTTTTTGGAGAGGGCGAGCTTTTTGACTACGCCACACCGCTCGATTTCTTGGTTTACAGCGAAGAGGAACGTTCATAGTTCCGCTTTTTTGTTCTCAAACGAGTACGTAAAAAGGAGCCCGCCAAGGAAACTTGGCGGGTTTTTTTAATTTTTCTTGAGACGTTTCCTGACACCATGATGCTTGTGCTTATTGAGAGCGGCCTTCTGGGTGGGCGCGCGAAGCGCGCCCTCATACCGAGCAATGAGAACACCACTCGTTATGATGAGGAGGGCAAGAGCCGTGAGTCGATCAAACGGTTCGTGGAGGAAAAAGACGGCTAGGGGAACGTAGACAAGCGGTTGCAGGTAGCGGAACAAACTGGCCTCGGAGGCTTCCATGAGGTTTTGCCCAGCAATATAGGTAGTTAATCCAATGATCGATCCAAAGATCGCCATGTAGAGAGCAGCAAAAGCAACGGGCGGTTGGGTGAAATCGGCGGATGTGTCGAGCAAAAAAGTGATGGGTCCAGTGCGGAGCTTAACCATGCTCAGAAGGGCAAAGCCAATCATTCCCACCCAAAAACTCACTGCTGTGACAAATATTTTTGGGAGGGGAGTATAGTTTTTTTTGGCGGCAAGGAAAAAGGTTGCGTCAGAAATATTTTGCCCCATCAGCAAAATATTGCCAAAAAGCAGGAGAGATCCGGCAGCGCCCAAATCCTGCCAGCTTGAATAAATTGTGAGAAGCAGGGTGCCAGAAAGGGAAAGGAGCAATCCAAGCCACTCGCGTTTTTTTTGTCTCTCACCCAAGAAAAATACGCCACCAAGAACAATAAAGACGGGTGCTGCTGTGGTAATAATTCCAGCATGAAGAGCGCTGGTTCTTGAGAGGCCTTCATAAAGGAGGCTGAGCGTGATGACGGTTCCGAGTGTCTCCAGAGCAAAAATCCTGGGAAGACTCTTCCAAAGGAGCGGCTGTTTGTAGAGATACCAGATTATAACGGGGAAAGTGAGCCCTCCCGCAATAATGTAGCGCATAAAGAGGTGTTGGTATGGCGTAGTGAGTTCCAGCGCCGGTTTAACGAATGGCAAAGCCGCACCCCAACAAAGTGTGTTGATAAGCATGAGGAGGATAGCTGTATGTCGGCGCGCGAAGGGCATGGCTGTTTCTATCATAGCAGGGTAATCACAGGATTATCCTGATCGCGTCTCATAGTATTGACAAAGTATGTATATGCGCTTATAATAGACCCATAACATTAAGATATCTGCTGGTTGGCAGAAGGGAAGAGAAGGTTCACTCCGTGCAACTCTCTCTTGCCTCCTGCTCATCAAGATAATTTGTTACAATGAGTGAAATACAAAAGAAGGAATTCTTGTATGAAATACTCAGAAACGCATTCCCATTCTCATCATATTTTTCAAGGTGACGGCGAAGGCGATGGTGGGCCTAAGCCAGATACGAAAGTGATTCAGCAAGAACCAGAAGATACGATTCTTGAGCCAGTTCCAGAACGGCAAGAGTCTTCTCAGCCTGCTTATCGCTAGAGTCGGGATGACTGGACTCACACCGCACTTGCATAATAGAGATGCAAAAGGAAAGTGCTGAGACTAGGCGGCGCTCGTACTAACTCGCTTGCCGGCGCGAACCTACTGGTTCTCGTCGCTGCCATCCCCGGTCGGGATGACTGGAACCCCGCTCGCATTGCTCGGGGACTAGGCAACGTTCGTGATACTCACTAGCCGTCGTCGAACCTATTGGTTCTCGTCGCTGCCATCCCCGGTCGGGATGACTGGAACCCCACTCGCTTTGCTCGGGGACTAGGCAACGTTCGTGATACTCACTAGCCGTCGTCGAACCTACTGGTTCTCGCCTCTGCCATCCCTGGTCGGGATGACTGGACTCGAACCAGCGACCTCAGCGTCCCGAACGCTGCGCGCTACCACCTGCGCTACATCCCGAGAACTTGATTATATACTCAAAAATGAGAAATAGTGTACCATAGACACAGATAGAGGAGATTGCATATGTCAACCAAAAAATCTGGCTCACTGATCGACGTTTCGGTTCGTAAGGGTTGGAGTACTTTTACCAAAAATCCAGCCCCGGTTGTTGGTGCTTTCTTAGTGGGTCTGCTCTTGAGCTCTGTCCAAACGATTGCCAATGAGGTACTTGGGTATTCAGATGGTCTTCTCATGCTCATTATTTCTCTTGTGGGTTGGGTTATTTCTTTACTGGCGAGTTTGGGTATGGCGGCTATTTCCCTCGATTTTGTGGATGGCAAAAAGCTCAATCTGAGCCATTATTATGAGCACACCGATAAGCTTGTTTCGTACTTCTTTGCTTCGCTTCTCGCTGGATTGGCAGTATTAGCTGGTACGATTGCACTTATTTTGCCAGGTATATACATTGCTGTCCGACTTCAGTTCTTTACCTACTTCCTTTTAGAGAAGAAATTGGGTGCGATGGATGCTCTCAAGGCAAGTTGGAAGGCCACGAGTGGTCATTTCTTTGAACTTTTAGGACTCGGTATTGTCTCAATGTTGATCGGCCTGCTTGGTTTGTTAGCGCTTCTAGTAGGATTCTTCATAGCTGTTCCTGTAATATCCATAGCCAACGCTCAGGCGTATCGTTTGATTACGAAGAAGTAGACAAAATCCTTATTGAGGAAGGTTGAAGAGAGGGGGGGCTGGCGCGTAGCGCCAGCCCCCCTCTACTGTATTCCTTATTCCTTCATCTTTGGTGCTCCAGCCTGGAATCGAACCGGGATCTAGCGCTTAGGAGGCACTTGTTCTATCCGTTGAACTACAGGAGCAAGACTCTTTTCCAGAACCGCGACTGCTCTCTCATACGGTTCGAGCACTACTTGAGCTCAAGCGCGTACAGGTTGGTTGGGGCAGAGCTCTGGTTAAAGTTCGTGAGCATGACGAGTCGTGATCCGTTGGGCCAAGGGTAGACAAACCCTGGTTCAAACGGACCAGAGTAGACCTTGATGGCATTGGTATCATCGTACTCCACCACGGTTATGCTCGATTCATCGGAGGTAATAAGGTGCCGCGAGGTTGGGAACCACTGCCAGCCGTGAGAGAAGAGTGGTGTGTGGTAGCGAAGGAAGTTTTCGATAGTTCCACTAACATTCGCATTTTCTGCCTGGAGTTTCATAAAAGCCGAAGGACTTGCCTGAAGTGAAAGGGCAGGAGCGGCAAGATCATTACTCAGCAAAATTTTTGGGCCGACCACATGAGTGGAGGCTGAATCATCTTCTTGGTTCGTCTCTTCCTGCTGCGCCAACCAGGTGAGGTAAGACTGATCGGTGCCAAGGGCAAACTGGCGGTCTTCTTCGCTGTCGTAAACGTAGATTTCACCTACTTGAGTTGTTCGGTTTTGGACCTGAGTGTTCGATCCTGGCTTGGCAGGAATAATGGTATCTGGCAGTGTAAAGACTTGAGAAGCCGTGTAGAGCATCTGTTTTTCGTCGGGAGAAAAATAGACGTTCACCGCACTGCTCGTAGCCAAAGCCTGAATTTCCTTGGGAAACTTGGCTAAACGCTCTCGATCGCGCAAGTACATTTCCTCTTCCCATTGAGAAAAGATAGTTTGCAGTTGCAGGCTCACATCTGGCTGGTCACTCAAGCGAACCTGTCGAGAGGGGTCAACAAGGATGGAACGATTTTCTGAGATAAGCAAGAGCTGAGAGCTGTTGGGAGACCAAACAATCTGAGTTTCGTCTGGCATGAACTCAAGAGAGGCTTCGGAAATTTGTTTGGGGCCGCGCTGGAGCGCCAAAGGGCTATCGGTGAGTTCAAGCAAGTACCAGCCATTTTTGTTGCTGGCACTGGCCGAAGCCGTGTAGTAAACCAGGCGTTGTCCATCCGGAGAAGGGGTAACATTTTGCGCACCAGAAAAAGTGAGCGGAGTGAGACGGGGCGCAAGCGGGAAGAGCATGCCGTTTGCTTGGGTAACGACTTCTTTCTCGATGGTGAGTTTTTTGAACCAGGTAAAGTAGCCGTCTTTTTTGATTTCTACGTCATAGCTGCCTGGGTCGAGGTAGAGAGTATCGCTCGTTGCCGAGGTAAAACGACCATTAATAAAGATCTGTGCACCAGTTGGGTTGGAGTTGGCAACAAGAAGGCCATTTCCGGAGACAAAGTTTTGTCGAGAGGGGCGGTATCCCTGAGCAAAACGAATTGCCACGGCGGTTCCCAAAGCAATAATAACGAGAGCAAATGTTGTCCAGAAAATTCGACCGCGAGTATTTGTCATAAGCGTATACAATTATACGGGATATGAAAGAAAAGTTTCGTCGAGTTTTGCCAGCGGATGTTTTTCTCCTTATTGGGAACGAACACACCTATGTTGCGGCCACTGAGGGACGTGTTTTTCGTTGCTCCACACGTGTTTTACTCAACAAGAAAAATAGTGAAGTTGTGGCGTTTGGCGATGATGCCAGAACCGTTGAACATGCTGGCTTGGCGCAGACACAGGTTCAGATTCCCTTTACCGCGCAGGAAATTCTCGATGAGGCAGCGGCGGCAGCCTTTTTGCGTTCGCTTTTTCGTCTCGTTTTGGGATCTGGCTTTTTGGTGAAGCCGCGTGTTTGGCTGGCAGTTTCTTCCCATGTTTCTCCTTTTATGCAGGAGCTTTTTCAGTCGGTGGCGGTTCAGGCGGGCGCGCGCGAACTCATCATTGTGCAGAATCTTCTTGCCGCAAGCGTCGGTGAGGGACTTGATGTTTTTGGTCCGCACGGATATGCCGTAGGGAGTTTGGCGGGTGGTTTCTTAGAGCTTGGATTGGTGAGTTTTGGCCATGTGCAGCTGGTTCTTCCGTCAAAAATTGTTTCTCTTGCTCCTCAACCGCCCAGTAGGGAAGAGTGGCAGTCTCATTGGAGTGCGTTTCTTTCTCAAGTGCCGCCCGAGTTTGCCCCTTCTTTGTTGAGCGAGGGTTTGGTTCTGTCTGTGGGGAATCCGCAAACGGCTTTTGCCCAAGAACTGACCGATTTTCTGGGTGTGCCGGTAATCTTGAGTGATCGCCCAGCGCTTATCACTGGACTTCGGGCGTTGGCAAGAACAAAAGAGGAGTGGCGTGGATAGGAATATGCGTTTTTTTGAGCGTCTCAAAGGGCGGTTGTATCTTGGAGGTGAGCAGTCTTTGCGAGAAGAGTGGCCTGCTTTTCTGCAACGGCCTAGCACAACGGTTATTTTTACTCCCAATCCTGAGCAAGTGGTGATGGCACACGCAGATACTTCTTTTGCCAAGCAACTTTTGCAAGCCGACATTCTCTTACCAGATGGATCAGGGCTCGTTGCCGCTATGCGATGGTTATTTCCTTCTTTGCGCTCTCGTTTGGGTCGCATTACCGGAACCGATACTCTCGAATGGTGGCTCGAAGCCGCTGCTCGAGAAGGAGTGAGCACTTTTCTTCTGGGTGGCCAATCTGGCGTGGCTCAGAAACTGGCGCGACAAGCCGATCCTACCAAGTCCTGGTGCGACGGTGCCGCTGGATACGCTCGGGTGGACGCGCCGGCTCCCGAGGAAGAGAAAGAAATTTTGGAGAAAATTGCTGCTTGGCGGCCGCAAGTGTTATGGGTGGCCTTCGGCGCGCCCCACCAGGAGCGCTGGGTACTTGCGCACCGAACTGCTTTGCAGGAAATAGGCGTAAAGGTAGTGGTGGTTTGCGGTGGAGCCTACAACTATTTAGTGGGTGATGTTTCTCGGGCACCGAGAGTGATTCGCCGGTTTGGGCTGGAGTGGCTCTATCGATTGTTTTCCGAACCATGGCGATGGCGTCGTCAACGGCGTTTGCCAATTTTCTTAGGCCTGGTAGCTCGAGAAATGCTGCTGCGATTTACAGCTCAAGCTCGTTAGGATCAAGACCGAGCAGCCACAAGACGGCGTCTTTGCGGTAGCGGCGATCACCGCGAGAGTTGATACGAATAGGGGGCAACTTACCGCGCTTTCCCCAGCGTTTTACCGTGAGGGGAGAGACTCGCAGAAGTTCAGCCACTTCGCGAACCGTGAGCAGATCTGGCAAGTTATTGATATCGAGTTTTTTGCTGTCGTCTGCCATCTGGTTTCCTTTTCTTAACTATAACAATCTGTTCGTCAGCGTAGCAGAGAAGCACAAAAGGCGTCAAGCGCCGATCTGGAAGGTTTAACCCTCCAGGCATACAAAAGGGGCCGCGCAGCGCGCGGCCCCTTAAAGTTTCAAAGACTATGAACTTACTTGAGTTCAACAGTGGCGCCAGCCTCTTCGAGAGTCTTCTTAGCAGCCTCAGCGTCTTCTTTCTTAACGCCTTCGAGAACAGCTTTAGGAGCAGACTCCACAAAAGCCTTAGCCTCAGCCAAGCCGAGTTCTGGCTTGAGTGTGCGGACAGCCTTGATAGCAGCGATCTTGTTTGAACCACCAGAAGTGAGGATCACGTCGAACTCTGTCTTCTCAGCAGCGGCTTCACCAGCAGCTGGAGCAGCACCACCAGCCATCATGACTGGAGCGGCAGAGACACCGAACTCTTCTTCCAGAGCCTTTACAAGCTCGGAGACTTCCATAAGGGACAATTTCTTGACTGCATCAACAATGGATTGAACATCAGACATTTTTTCCTTTCTTATTTTCTTTCGTTTGTAACGAGTTGTTACCAATTTTTATTGTTGCTTTGTAGCGACCGCATTGAGAACGCGTACCAAGCTGGCTGGAACGGCTTCAACAACACCTCGCAGGCCATAAGCAGGACCTTGCAGCGTGCGCAGCAATTGAGCGATAAGCTCTTCGCGGCCAGGAGTCTTGGAGAGAGCCTCGACTTCTTTGGCAGTGAGCACACGATCTTCCATGAAACCACCAACGATTTCTGGTTTTTCGTTATCTTTCATGAACGCAGTGAGCGCCTTGAGAGCCTTCACTTCATCTTCGTAGGAGAAGAGGGTAAAGAGCTGATCTTGGAGCATCTCGGTGAGACCGTCTTTTTTGCCAAGAGCGATGTTCACCAAGCGGTTTTTGGCCACCAGGATTTCGCCGCCGGCCTTCTTCACCTCTTGGCGAAGCTTGACTTGATCGGTCACATTCATGCCAGTATATTTGGCAAAAATGATGGACTTAGCCTGCGAAACCTTCTCGGTAAGAGCAGCAACTTGTTGGACTTTAGCATTATTTGGCATAGCTTCCTTTGCAGAGGTATATCGTTTGCGCTGCTTGTCATAGAAGCAAGGGAAAGGAAGGGGAGTGGCTCACCAAACTGGGAGCAAACATCTCGTCCTCGGCACTTTTCCTGTGCTGTCTTTAGTCAAGAGCAGCATTATACCATATATATTGTGTTTTTCCTTCGTTCTAGTTGTTCACCAGTGCCACTTTTACACCAGGGCTCATTGTGGCCGCAATCGTGACTTTGGTTGCCTGCATCCCAACAGCAGTGATGAGAGCCGTAAGGTTTTCGGACAATTCCTGAGTATCTTGGCTCACTTTTCCAATACGGACGTGCATAAGAGGGGCTTTGCGCTCCGACTTAATCGTCACGGCGCCACTCATGAGGGAAGCCTTCTTGGCTTCTGGGTCTTGAGTAACGGTTCCGTTTTTAGGGTTTGGCATGAGGCCTTTTGGTCCGAGCAAACGGGCGTACTTGGCGAGCTTGCTCATCATATCTGGCTTGGTGAGGAGGACGTCAAAATCGATTTCACCCTGAGCGAGCTTTTCCAGCAAAGCCTCATCGGCAATCGCCACGCGGACAGACTGTCCAGTGGAGTGGGGGAAAGTGAGTTCAAAAGGCTTCATCTCTTTTTTGAGATTAATGTGCACCATAACCGTTCCATCGAATTTGGAGTAGGAAGTGGCTTTGAGGAGCTCAATTGCTTGTGTGGCTGGGTAGGCAATCGTGCGATCCACCATGCCGCGAGCTTCGACATATTTTTTGCCACGTACACGGGTTTTTTTGGCAGCAACTTCTTCCTCTACCGCAAAGTCGGAAAACTTGGGTGAGCTATCAAAGAAAGCCTCGACCTCTGATTGGGCTGTTGGCTCGGTTGTGGCAGCGTTGGCCAAAACGTCAAGCTGTTGTTCGTCTAAAGTGTTGTTCATATTTTCTCCGTTATTCCTTCGATTATGCTTCTACCGCTACACCCATACTGCGGGCACTTCCAATAACCATAGACTCAACGGCTTCCACCGAAGTGGCGTTGGTATCTGGCATTTTGACTTCGGCAATTTTGCGAACTTGCTCTTTGGTGAGCGTCCCAACCGTGGCGCCCTTAGGAGTGGCACCGCCTTGCTTGAGGTTGAGTTCTTTCATGATGAGGGCAGACATAGGAGGAAGCTTGAGTTCAAAAGTGAACGAGCGGTCTTCGTAAACAGTGATGAGAGCAGGAATGGTCTCACCGCGCTTGTCTTTGGTACGCTCATTATATTGCGTACAGAACTCCATGATGTTGATACCGGCCTGACCCAAAATTGGACCCACAGGAGGGGCAGGGTTAGCGGCACCAGCTTTGAGGTTCAGTTTAAGAACGGACTTCACTTTCTTGGCCATAGTTTTCCTTTATAGAATTTTTCGTTTTTTTTCTCTGGGGAGGGGATCGAATTGATCAAAAAGCCACCAGTCCCTTACTGATGAGGGAAAGTGCGCTGCGATGTATTCGTGTTTCCACTCCTTTGCAAAGCGGCTCGCGCCAACTTCCAAAGTCTGGCTATTATAACACAAAAAAGCCCTTATTGCTATTGTGAACTCGGGGAATGGGAGGCATAATAGGGGAGTTATGTATTACGAAGGTGGCTCAGGCTATAAACCAGAAGAAGATAAAAGATCAGTAGATCACTATCAGATTTTGGGAGTTTCGCGGACAGCGAATTTTGAAGAGATAAAAAAGGCTTATTACAAACGAGCAATTATGCACCATCCAGATGTAAGTGGAGTGGATTCTTCATCTAGGATGTCAGATATTAATGCTGCATGGGATATTCTCAAAGATTCTGAAAAAAGGGCGGCCTATGATAGAACTTTAACCTTCCAAAAGCCACAACAGGCAAGTGGTCAGGAATCCCAAAGAAGGAAAGAAACAGGAGAAAAACTCGAGGATTTTGATATTCCAAAAACTCTTTGTACTTTTAAAGAGGGCTCTTTTATACAGTATCTTACTCGTTTACAGTTAGCTATCTTGTCACACCCAAAGGGTATTGACGTTGGGCAGGAAAGCAGAAGAGTGAGTAATCTTATTAACGTGGCAAAAGATAAAGATAATGGTCAATTTGTAAGGAAACTTGAAAAGGACTTGCTGGCTTTCCCTCAGCCAATTCGTGTTCATCTTTTACCATTACTTTTTTCCTTACAGGCGGAGATGGCAAAGACGTATAACGACAGTATTTCTCGAGAGGTTGATTTTCAAGCAATACAGGATTTGAGCAAAGAAAAATGGCAGAAGCGATTGGGGAATAAGAATGAAATGCTGAAAGCCATCAGAGGCAAAACCAATCTGGATGGTCAGACAGCTTTGGATCGAGTGGCTATTTATAGAGATTTTGCTATAAGGGAAAATCAACTTGAGAATGTTCGTTTCTGGGATAGGGTTTTGTTTGATGCAAAGGAGATTTTACTCAAGGAAGAACAAAATCGTACTCTGTATGAAATATTAGGAGTGTCTCCAACAGCCAAAAAGGCAGATATTGAACAAGCGTACGAGAGATTAGTAAAGTTGTATTCTTCACACAACGCGGCTGATCGAGAAAAGATTATTGAGCTTGATACTGCTCACTCTATTCTTATCAATGCCTCCTTACGTCAAAAATATGATGAGAGATTGAATGCTTCATCTTCACCGAAGAGTTCATCTGATGAGCGGACCAGTACTCAAGGTGCCCAGGAATCATATCAAGCGCGTCAAGAACCGTTTGATCGAGAGCAAGATGTGAGAAATACAGAGATTTTTCTTCAAAATGGCAAAAAGAGGATTAAGGATGCTTTCTCTGTTTACAATATTTCTGTATTCCAAGCAACAAGTGAGGTTTTGAGTGGTTTTCTTCATGAGCTCCATCTTCTCAATGAGAAGCAATCTGCCAGGCAGTTTATTGGAGAACTACAGCGTCGATTATTCTTTGCTTCAAATGATGAGAAAATTGTTAATGTATTAGGAGAAATGCTTGTTCAGAAACGAGCAGATGTCTCTGTTTCACCGATTGCTCGTGAGTTACTATACGAACTGTTTATTGCTGCAAATAAAAAAACCTTTTTTCAGAGAGTGCCTTTGTATTCTCAAAACAAATGGTCAATTTATGAGGATTCGGTTTCTCGTTGGAAGAAAAGAGTGAGTGATATTTCTTCACTTCATTATTTAAGACCTGATCACCTGCAAAGGCTACATGATTATCTTCTCTTCATGCCAAAGCCAGGGGAGAATGATGTTGTGGATTTTGATTATGAAAAGAAAATCTCACCCTACAGAGGTTTCTTTAGCAATGTTGAGCAGCTTATGAAAGAGTATCATGTGAACGGCAATGTTGAGTCTGAAAAAGCCTGTCAACTTCGGATAAAGATACAACAGGCTTTTCCGTCTTAGCTTAAATCTTACTGACCTGCAAGAAATCCAGTTCGACTGGTGTCTCGCGGCCAAAGATAGAGACGAGGACGGTAACTTTGCCTTTTTCTTCGTCGATATTGCTCACGGCGCCAATAAAGTCGTTGAAAGGACCTTCCACGATCTTGACAGCTTCATCGATAGTGAAGTTGGCCTTGAAGGTAGCGGTTCCTTGCAGCATGAATTTCTGGATGGCTTCTACCTCGTGCTTGGGGAGTGGAGTAGGGGAGTTTCCAATACCGACAAAACCTGTGACACCCTGAGTGGTGCGCACGCAGAGCCAAGACTCATCGGTGAGAGCCATGCGGATGAGCATGTAACCTGGGAAAATCTTTTCCTTGACGGTCTTTTTCTGGCCGCGACGAATCTGGATTTTATCCTGAGTAGGGATGAGTGCCTCAAAAACAAAGCCTTGCAAACCCATGGTTTCTACACGCTGCTTGAGCGTGGAGGCAACCTTGTTTTCGTGGCCAGAATAGGTGTGCAAGACGTACCACTTGGCGCGCTTGGCAACCTTTTCTTCTTCGGAAACTTCCGAGATAATGACATGGCTCGGGTTTTTCACCACGGCGGTTTGCACTTCTGGAGCTTGCATTGTCTGATCGGTGTTGTCACTCATAGTTTCCTTATTTTTTAGCGTGTTATAACGAGTTTCATGAGTTCTGTAAAAATGAAGTCGAATCCACCAATAATGATGCTTCCAATCGTCACGAAAACAATAACCACGAGGGTCATCGTTGTGGCTCGTTGGCGAGTAGGCCAAGTGATTTTTTTGGCTTCCTCGACTACGCCCGTGGGATACGAGAGAACTTGCGACCAAGCACTTTTCAGAGTCATTGAACGCATATTGTAGCACATACCTGGGCGCAAAGAGGAGTGTTATACTGTTTGTCTGTCCTCAAGAATTTGGGGACAAGAGTGCGTACAAAAAAGTACAGAAAGGCGCTATGGCCCAGAAGATCCGTAAAGCGATCATCCCTGCCGCAGGTTTTGGCACCCGTTTCCTTCCGCAAACCAAAGCCATGCCAAAGGAGATGCTGCCCATTGTGGACAAGCCAGTGATTCAGATCGTGGTTGAGGAGCTGGTTGATGCCGGCATTACCGAAATCGTCATCGTCACGGGGTATCACAAGCGCAGTATTGAAGACCATTTTGACCACAACTTTGAGCTTGAGCATGAGCTTGAGCGAGCAGGGAAGACTTCCTATTTGGAAGAGCTCCAGCGCATTAACAGTTTGGCGAACTTCTATTATGTGCGCCAAAAAGGGCCCAAGGGCAACGCCACGCCAATTCTCAACGCTCGAGAAATTATTGGTGATGAGCCATTTATTGTGTTCTGGGGTGATGATTTCATTAAGGCAGAGCCTTCTCGCGCTCGTCAGCTTATTGATGCCTACGAAAAGTACGGAACAACTATTCTTGGCGGTATTACCGCAACCAAGGATGAAGACTACACTCGCTACGGTTTTGCTGGCGGACAGATAATGGATGATGGCGCGATTCGCGTGGAAGAACTTCTCGAAAAACCAGGGAAAGAGAAAGCTCCTTCCGATTTGGGCATCGTTTCTGGTCAGATCTACAATCCCGATATTTTTGCCGCTATTGAAGAAGCCGAGCGTCGCCGCGAGCCAGGGAGTGAGCTCGTATACATTGATGCAATCAACGTTTTGCGTGAGCGTGGTGAGCAAGTGCATGCCATTCCTATCCGCGGTGGAAAGTTTTATGACTGCGGCAACGTTCTGGAGTATCTCAAGACGGTGGTCGAGATGGGTCTCGAGAGTAAGATTGGTCCAGATCTGCGTGATTGGCTGCGTTCGAAGAACCTCTAATGCGGTATAAAGGAGAGCATCCTCATTCTGTCTGGGGTGGTGTGTTTGTTGTCCTTTTTGTGGTCCTGATGGCACTTTTGTATACCACCTACAGTGGCTGGATGGTGCGAATGTGGCTTCCGGCTACGAGCGAATGGCCCAGTCCGGCGGCGTCACCTGCGGTGACGCCGCTCTCCATCGTGGGGTAGGGAAGAGCCTTCCTCTGGCCTCAGGCGGGAGAGTGTGTTACACTGAGTTCGTCCCTCCGAGAAGTTGGGGAATTTATTCCTCGATAATTGTTTTTAATGGAGGAGCCGTGTTTTTACTGTAATGGCAAAAACCGTCCACCTTTTTCTGGGTTCGCCCAGGGGCAATACTCTCGACTTCTTGGAGGGCGCTATTTTTCTTCATGGGTTATAATAGACACTCGATTGCCCTCGTAGCTCAGTTGGTAGAGCGCGTTCTTGGTAAGAACGAGGTCTCGGGTTCAAGTCCCGACGAAGGCTCATTCATTTATTGCAGCAGTCATTACAGAGAAAAGATTTTCCAAAGCGCGCTCACGAGCAGAATGATTCCTTCGCGAAGGATGGTAATGAGCGGTCCCAAAATATAGCTGAGTGGTGATGCGCCACCCGCGAGAGGAAGAACAAGCAAAAGAAGGATGAAAAATCCGTATTGACGCATCGTTTCTTCGAATTCAAAAGCCAGCTGTCGTGGCAGGAGTCCCACCAAAACTTTACTTCCGTCAAGCGGCGCGACCGGAATGAGATTAAAGGCCGCGAGCAAGACATTGGTGTTGGCAAACTGGGCTGGAATAATTTGCCACTCGGTAGGGAAAAGTGGCAGGAAGAGGAAAGCCAAAAAGGCCATAATAATGTTGGAAGCTGGGCCAGCGGCAGCAATAAGTGCGGTGTCTCTGCGTGGGTGCTCCAGGTTGTATGGATCAAAGATGACGGGTTTTCCCCAGCCAAACCCTACAAAAAAGAGCAGCAGGGTGCCGAGTGGGTCCAAATGGGCGAGTGGGTTGAGAGTGAGTCGGCCCTGAGAGCGTGGTGTGGGGTCGCCAAGCCTATCGGCAGCCCAGGCGTGAGCAAACTCATGGATACTGAGCGCCACGATGAGCGCGCCTGCAATAAGCAGGAAGGCGGGGAGATTGGTGAGGGCGAGAGAGAACAACATGCTTCCTCATTTTAACATCTTCTTATTCGTGGTATACTACTGCCTCGACATTTTTAAGGAGAAACATGGCAAAAGTGTATAGCATTGTCAAGAAAAACAGTACCGCTCACAAGAACGCGGTTCTTTCTCATTCCGTGAAGGGTGAAGATATTCTGGAAGTTACCGGTAGCCACGTCATGATTCCTTCTCGTTTGCCAGTTGACTACGGTCATTCTGTTTCTCACGCCAAGAACCGTACGCAGCGTCGTCGCGTTGCTAATGCTCGTGTTTTGCACGTTGAAGTTGATGGTGAGAGAAAAGCTGTTCGTTTGACGAACCGCAACTTGCGTACCTTCAAAAAGCTCACCAGCGCTCAAGCTGAGTAAAGAGCTTTCTTTTTTTCTTTTGTAAAGAGAGATTTAGAGGTGAAGTGTTCCGTTTTGGGCGGACTCACCTTCATATTGCCAACGAATCGGCCGAAATTGGCCGGCTTGCAGCTTTGCCTCGAGGATTTTGAGGCGGATGTTTTCTTTTCCGTTATATGTCGGAACAAGAGTCCAGATTCCTGGCCAGGGATGGAGAGCGCGCGTAGCGCGCTCGAGCAGCGAACCAAGATCAAGTTGTGGTTGGAGTACAAGGAGTTCTTGGAAGAGAGGGGAAAGGAGCATTTTTTCGTTGTCAGAAGGAATGACGTATTCCCGCATGGCTTGTTTGATGAGTGAGTATGGAATGTACCCATCTTGGCGAGAAAATCTTTTTGCAATAGGTGTTGTTGATTTTTCTGGTTGGGGTTTTTCTGCTCGATCTTGGGCATACTGGAGGAGTGTTTCTGGTAGGGCGGCAGCAACCTTTAGTACCAATTTTATAAAAAACTGGGATGTGGCTCTAATTCAAGAGCCCTGGGTCTACAAAGGCGAGATCAAAGGCCTTGGAGTAGTAACTTTCTTGCGTTTCTTGAGGAACAACGGAGAACTCGAGCGCCTGGATAATGGGTCCTTCGTCGAGACCAGCGGTGAGACGCATAATGGCTACGGCTGAGTCTTTTTCCCCATAGAGAAGGGCGAATTGTCCGGGTGAGCTTCCACGGTATTTGGGGAGATCTGAAGGGTGGACATTAATAGGGGCAATTTTGGGCAGAGCAATGAGCCATTCGGGAACGAGGTAACCGAAGTCGACGACGAGGAGGAAATCGATAGGGGTTTCTTGTTCCAGTTCCTGGCGGATAGGCCGGAGTGATTTTTCTACATGATGAATGGGTACATTATGTGTTCTCAGCCATTCCTCGAGTGGAGAAGGACTGAGTACTTTTTTTCTCCCAACGATTCGCGGTGTCGGGCAGACTCCCCAAACCAATTCAAAACCCGAATGTGCTGCAAGCGCATTGGCACACTGCACCGTGCGCTCGGTCGTTCCACAAACGGCAAAGCGGAGAGGAGAGGGCATTAGAGACCTTTCCCAATTTCTGGTTCAACGGCGCGAAGCTCATCGCCAAACTGTTGGTAGAGTGGTTGGCCTTGTTCCAGAATGTGGTCGGTGAAAAGAATGCCATTAAGGTGGTCAAGCTCGTGCTGCATAACGCGAGCAGAAAAATCAAAGAACGTTTCGGTGTGCCAATCACTCAACTCATTTTCTTTTGTGAGCGTGCGGAAGGTGAGTGTAATCCATTCATGACGCAAAACTGGTCCATACAAATGGGGAATAGAGAGACAACCTTCGAGATCTGGGTTGCGAGGATTTACTCCAAGGGTGAGTTTGTCTGATTGGTCACTCAGTTGTGGGTTAATAAACGTACGGTAGAGAGGGTTATCCTGACTTGAGGTTTCGAGGTAGGTGGCAAAAGCCCGCCAAGAATGGTCAATCTGCGGCTGAGCGAGGCCCACTCCGCGCGGATTGCGTGCTCCCAGGAGCGTGTCATGGAGCGAGCGAAAATGTTCGAGCATTTTTTTATCCAAAGAAACAATCTCCTGAGCCGTTTGGCGGAGAGTTGGATGCGGGGCAATGAGGATTTTTTGTATGGCCACAAGGGTATTATAGCCCGTCTTGCAACTGAGCGGAAATACTGGCCTCAAGCAGGGCAAGATGCTCCCGAGTTTTATTGTCTCCAGGGTTGAGTTTCTCTATAACATACCTATACTGATCGGCCGCTGCTTGTGGATTGCCATTGGCTTCCAGGAACTTGGCATAGCTCTGGCGAGCCTCTTCGTAGAGAGGTCGCATATCAATTGCCATCTGGTAGTGCTGGTCTGCCTCATCAATTTTTCCGAGCGATTCATAAATAAGACCTATGTTATACACAACTTTAACATCGGTTGGAGCAAGTTCCCGAGTTTTTTGTAGGGTTTCGAGAGCGTCAATAAGGTATTTGTCATCCATGAGTGAGAGAAGAAGGAAGATCCGAGCGCGGGATTTCCAGTAATTGAGGTGAACCTTATTGAGCCTGACGGCATTATCACTGCTTTGGATGACCTCCGGAAGAATTTGAGCAGCAACCGTTGGATCTTCTTTATAACTAGCAGCCACAATTTGTGCAAGAATGAGCGCTTTTTCGTTCCAAAAAGTTGGTTCGCCAGGGGCTCGAGTGGTAAGTGTATTGAGTTTTTGGTACCCCAGAACAGCATTTCCGCTGCCTATATCTTGTTTGGCTTGGGCCAAAAGCCGATCATTATTCCACATACTCGTGATGCTCAGAATGGCGAATCCACCTACGATGCCCACAAAGATCGTCACAATCCAGTCCGTTTCTAGGTTTACTTCGAGTTCATTTTTCCCTCTTTTGAGAGAACTTTTCTTGGTGCTTTGTAAAAGAGGAAGGGCTTTGCTTTTCTCTTCTCCTTTTGCATCTTGGAACCATATTTCCAGGAAAGCAGGGAAGACGAAGGTGAAAACGGCAACCATTACGGTGGAGAATCCAAAGAAGTTGGTGATGGCGGCGCTGGCTACGCCAGCGCCCAAAGCCCCTGGCAAGAAAGCATCATCATATTTTTTAGCGCGAAGCGCCCGCCACCATTCCTGCACGAAGCGCGTGGCCATTGTTCCGAGCAGAAGCAGAAGGGTTCCCAGACCCAGTATTCCCGCATTCGCCAGAGTATTGAGATATTCATTATGTGCCTTGTTGTAAAGGAAATCCCATTCTGAGACCAAATTGTGTTCCATTGGTCGATCTTTATAGTAGCTATAGGCAAAAGTTTCTAGTCCGGATCCGAGAATAGGATAGCGTTTCCAAACGTTCCAAGCTCCTTTCCAAACGATTTGTCGGATCTCTCCTGAGTCTGTGCCGCCGCCCTCTAAAGCGGTTGTGGTAATAGTGGGAGAAACTCCTCGACCCTCGGTTTGAGATGATTCTTCTGGAGAATTGCCCTCCGTTTTCTCAGAAACCGTCCATTTCTGCCAGAGATCACCAAGACTTGGAGTAAATGGTGTCGCCGAGAAAAGGGCCACAAAAAGCGGCAAGGCAACGACGAAAAGAGGAATGAGGGGGAATGCAAGTGGTGTTCGAGTTGTTTTGAACCAGGAGAAAAGAGGGTTTTTCGGGAATAGGGAAGCGATTTTTTGGAAAAGATAGGGGGCGCTTACTCCAAAGGCCAAAATGGGAAGAATGCCAAAAAGGGCAAGAACGCCTGATCGTGACCGAGTGTAGTAAAGAGTGAGTGTGAGGAGAAAGAGAACGCCAATAGGCCACCATTTTTGCCAGGTTGTTTGGAGTGGTTTTGAACGTTCTGTGCTCCAAACCCAGAGGGTGAGGGGCATCATCATAAGTGCGTAGGCGGCGAGCCAGTTTGGTTGGCCAAAGGTGGCAAAGACGCGTGTTTGAACATCTTGCACCCAGCAGCTAGCAGTATATTCGCCTGTGATGAGCACACAACTTGGGGAAACACCAAAATGTTCGGGAATAGCGTAAAGGGCAACTCCGGCAGCTGCAAGTAATGAGGTTTTTATGAGTGGCAGAAGGTCTTTTTTTTCAAGATTACTCACGGCAGCAAAGTAGAGGATGAGGTAGGAAATGGTAGAGAGCAGGCCACCATGGAAGCGAGAATAGTAGCCAAAAATGCTCGTATGGAGATTAATAGAAAAGAGCGTAGAAAGCACCTGGGACAAGAAAAAGATACCAAGTGGCAGCGCCAAAAGGGTATGGCGATAAATAAGGCGCTTTTCGGCAATCATGCGCCAGATCCAAACAACCGCAATGCTGGTTGTAGTAAGGTAAACAAAAATCATCTTGTTGAACTCAAAAAGCTCATCATTGACGGATGTGAACGCAAAAGGAGTAATGAGAACGAGAGCGTGGAAGAGGAATACGAGCAAACGGCGCATAGCCAGAGATTAACAAATTCTCGAGAGTTTGTACAATGTATCTATGGCTCTTCAAAATTCACCACAATGGTTCTCTCGTGCCTTTCTCTCTGTTGGTGGTGGGTTTGTTCGGATTTGGCGTAGTGGCCAGGGTTTATCCGTTGAGTTGCCGACCTGTGTTGTGGTTCGCACGGTTGACGGTTCGGTGGTAGCGGTTGGACATGAGGCGGCACAGCTCGAAGGAAAGCTCCCTCCTGGGATGAAGTTCATTCGACCATTTTGGGGAGAGCGGATTATTGATCGCTCGCTTTTGCGTGAAGTTTTGCAAGAAGCTCTCGATCTTGATGCTCAGCAACAAAAAAATTGGCTTGGGCGTGCAACGAGGCAATGTACGTTAGTGATGAATGAGACCACACCGGCTCTTCATCATCGCTGGCTCAGAAAAACGTGTGAGGAGTTGTGGCCTTGGCCATGGAAAGAAGCTTGGGCTTTGAGTGCTTCTTCGCAGCAATGGCAAAAAAAACAGTCGCATTCTCGGCAGATGGGCACTCTTCCTTTGCAGCCAATGATGGTTGTTGATTGTGGTTTTTCTGCTGTTCGTGGAGCAGTGTTTATTGGAGAGGAAACCCTTCCTTTTTCTCATGAAGAGTCTCTGGGTTTAGAGATGATTTGTAAGGAAATAGTGGGTTTCGAGGAGAAGAAGTTTGGTGTTCTTTTTGCTGCGTCATTGTTTTTTCATCAAGAATGGGGGGTTCAGCAGGCGGCCCTACGGGCCGCCGACCAACAACCCATCATGCAACCACTTCACCGTGAAAGCGTTACTGCCGTACAAAAAAAAGCCAACGAACGATTCCAAAAATGGATTGCCAATGCACTGTCAACTCTTCCCAAAGAAATTCGTGTGGCCTTGCAGCATGAGGGTATTTTGCTTGTAGGTGGGGCTGCTCGTTTTTTTGCTCAGGATTCTCAGTTAGAAAAACACTTGGGATTACCCATTCGTGTGGAAAAAACGCCGCTCGCTTTCACTTCGCGTTTGACTGAGAAGAAAGGGTAGTGATCTATGAAGCCATTGAGTAGCACGAGCGTTTCTTTTTGGCTTTTTTTGGTTGCTTTTTTTCTCTTTTTTTTACAGCGTGCTGGACTAGGAGCGATCTTTGATCGTTTGACTACTCAGTTACTGAAGCCTGGTGAAAAAATCACGAACGAGTGGCGTTTTTTTGCCTATGAACTTGACTCTCAGCGAAGATTTTTCTTACACGGAGGCAAACTTTTGGCCGAGCTCGAGTTTTCCTTGCAAGAGTTACGTTCACAGGAAGATCAGATTCAGGTACTGGAGCATGAAAATAGACTTCTTCGCAGAGAGTTAGGGGAGAGAGAGCGCAGTGAGACAGCAACATTTTCTTTTTCTGGTTTTCGTCAAAATTGGTTTCTGGGTGGTGGTTGTCTCGATGGCGTTTCCGTTGGCTCGCCCGTGCTTTATGAAGGAACTTTGGTTGGGCAAGTAACCGAAGTGAGGCAGAAGTCAGCAGTTGTGGCAACGCTTTTGGATCAATCTTGGCGAGTTCCTGTGCAAATCGGAACCAGTTCGGCTCGAGGTCTGCTTTCAACGGCTCGTGGCATGCCCGAAATCACCGAACTCTCTGGTGAAGCACCGCCCGAAAGCGTGGTGGTAACAGCTGGAATTGCGGGATTGCCGCCCAATATTGCGCTTGGAAGAATGCAAGAAGATGCTCTTTTGGATCCTTATTTTTTGCCTGGAAATCTTACTTTTGCCCAAACGATTGTAGAGAAGGGAAGTACCTGTGAAGCCCTTTAATACTTTTTCGGCTTTTCTCCAGATGGGAGTTTTTGTTTCGAGTATTCTTTTTGTGGTGCCGCTTTCGCTCGGCCTTTCGGCGCCAGCTTTGCTTTTTTTGTGGCTGCGGTGGCTTTTTCGTATCCTTCATCCCGCTCTTCTTTTTTTCGCCTGTTTGATGATGGGATTACAGCTTGCCTTGCTTTTATCCTGGCCGCTTGGTGGGGGAGTGCTCTTTTTTTCAGGATTTATGGCCGTTTTCTCTTGGCTCCGATCGAGTTTTCTTTCTCCACCCTCACGAATGGCGATGGAAGTGAGTCTGGTCATCTTTTTCCTTCTCTTTATGACTTTTTCTTTGCAAGCGTCATGGCAGTTTTTTCTTGTTCAAGGAAGTTTGATTGCGATTTTCGCGCTCACCTCATGGTGGAAAAGGAGATGGTATGCAGCTTTCCCGTTGGCGCAGTCCTAAAAATACCGGTATAGCGCGGATTCCACTTTTTTGGACATTTTGTTTTCTGATCTTTTTTTTGTGGGGAGTTTTTTGTTTGCGGCTCGTTTGGCTTCAGGTTTTTGAGCATGATAGGTATGCTAGGATTGCCGAAAATAATCGTTCTTTGCGCGTGCTTGATCGCGCATCACGAGGAGAAATTGTTGATCGCAAAGGGCGTATTCTTGCGCACAATGAATCTTGGTATAGTCAGCCATTTGTAGCAGACGGGAAGCAGTTGGAGCGATCATTGTCTCACGATGAAGCGTTGGCATTCATGGCTACAGCCCCAGCTCAAGTGCGAAAAAATTATGTGAGAAAATATCATTATGGACCAATCCTTTCTCAAATACTTGGTTATGTTCAGCAACCCAAAAACTCGCAAGATGTTGTGGTGGGAAGATCTGGTTTGGAAAGACAATTCAATGATCGTTTAGCTGGAAAAGATGGAGTAGTGGTCTACGAAAAAAATGCTCGTGGCCAAGCTGTACGTATACTTTCGCAACAAGAATCGAGCACTGGCCAGACATTAGCGCTCACCCTGGATGCGGAGCTTTCTAAAGTTGCATTCCAGGCTCTTGGAAGTTTCCGTGGAACAGTCATCGTTTCTCAGCCCAGAACAGGTGAAGTTTTAGCCGCCGTGAGCACTCCCAGTTTTGTTCCCCAACAAGAATCGGAAGAGCAGTGGCAGGAGTTTGTTAGTTCTGGAGTTGTGGCCGAATCGATTCCTGCCGCTTTAGATTTTGCTGATAATCCGTTTCTCTTTCGTCCTCTCGGTGCGCTCTATCCACCAGGATCAACCTTTAAGGTAGTCACAGCTTTGGCAGGGTTGGAGTTGGCTGCTATTGATGCTCGTACGCAAGTTCGCGATGAAGGAAAAATAACAGTGGGAGATTTTGATTACGAAAACTGGTATTGGCGGCAGTACGGCAGAGTAGATGGTGATGTTGATGTGGTTCGTGCGCTCTCTCGGAGTAATGATATTTTCTTTTATAAGGTGGCTGAGTGGTTGGGTCCCAATAGGCTTGCGCAGTTTGCGCGGCTTTTTTCGTTTGGCGCTGTAACGGGAGCCGATATCGCTGGAGAGAAAGTGGGAATTATGCCAGATCCTGTTTGGAAGCAGCAGTATTTTGGCGAAAAATGGTATTTGGGTAATACCTATCACATGGGTATCGGACAGGGTGATGTGGTGGTTACTCCAATGCAAGTGCAGGTTATGACGAGTGCTGTGGCCGAAAAAGGCAGAAAATGTGCACCCAGATTTGTGGCTGGGGGAGCCATTTCTTGCCAAGAGCTGGCTTTGGATGAAGAGTCTTTGGCACTGGTTTGGCGTGGTATGCGCGAGGCCTGTGCGCCGGGAGGAACAGCTTTTCCCTTTTTTGAGAGTCGCTACGATATCCTTTGTAAAACGGGAACGGCTGAGCATGGCGACGAGGACGAACGAGGATATCGTGCCACTCATGCTTGGTTTACAGCGGCCGTTTCTCGGGATGCTCGAGAGGGGGCGGCCTCGCGCGACGATTTTCATGCCGATATAGTGGTGACGGTTTTGGTTGAATCATCCGATGGAAAACAGTATGTAGAAGGATCAAGCGAGGCCGCCCCGATTGCCAAGAAGGTGATTGACTGGTGGTTGGAAAACGGCGAGTAGATTGTTCGTTTTTTGTTGTTTTTGGTTGGTATGCTGCTGCCATGAAAGTTCACAAACATTGGAAAGATCTGGCATTAGCGGTACAACTTTCGGGGAATAATCATGGAGAGTGGTTTCTTGAACTGGTGCGCTTAAATGCGCGGCGCGATCCGCGCCGCGGACTAGAAAACTTCATTCTTCCTCAGGATGGATCGCCTGCCTTTCTGCTTTGGCAGGAACAGTGGGAGGTATGGATGAAGGGAAAAAGCAACAATTGGCAAGATGAAGTCGTTTTGTGGAAGTCCTGGGCAGAAGAGAAAGGTTGGTATTTTTTTGCTCCTTGGGAAGAAGGATATCCAGATTCTTTTCTGGAGGAGCGAGATTATCCACTCTTGGTTTGGTCTACACGAGAAAAGATATTGATAAATGAGA
>CAYWTN010000002.1:0-33025 GCA_964460975.1 uncultured Pseudomonadales bacterium | reverse complement strand
GTTCCAGAAAGGCAAGTTCGTATGGCCTCTTTGCCTGTTCTATGATTGTGAAAGATTTGGTTCAGAGTTACGGCTGCACGATCCTTTCTGGATGTGCCCAAGGGATTGATATGTCAGCTCATAGGCAGGTACAAGCCAGTGCTGGATATACGATTGGCTTTATTGCTTGTGGAGCTTCATTGGTTTCTCGTTGGCAACGAGAGCAGTTCAAAAATGACTGTTTGCTCAGTATTTTTCCTCCCAATGTTCGTGCCCAAAAGTGGCATTTTTTGCAAAGAAACACGTATATTTCTCGAATGGGTGCAGGAATTCTTGTGATAGAAGCAGATCTCAAGAGCGGGACAATGATCACAGCACATCGCGCATTAGAGCAGGGAAAACCTTTGGCCGTTCTCACGCAACCGTTTGCTTCCTTACGTTGGGCAGCGGTGAAAGAACTTCATGATCTCGGGGCTCAGATTATTGGATCCGCGAGGGATTGTGTAGAAATTATGCTGCCAGAGAAACTGGAAGCGAGAGAAAAAGAGAAGACCACTGAGGTTTTTTTGCAGGCAGAAACTGATCAGGAAAAAGAGTGGATTTCCTATTTGCTCGAAAGAGGAGGTTCCATTTTTGAGCAGGATATCAAAGAAAATCTTTCTCTGGAAGCAAGTGAAAGTTTGCAAAACAAAGGGATTATCACTCGACAGGCTGGTGTTGTTTTTTTGTCGTGTATGATACAGTCGTAACTCTGCCTATGAATCTTGTCATTGTCGAATCACCAACCAAAGCAAAGAAACTCTCTCAGTATTTAGGGAAGGATTTTGTTGTCGAAGCCTCTAAGGGACACGTTCGCGATCTGCCCAAAAGCAAGCTTGGTGTAGATGTTGAAAACGATTTTGTCCCTACTTATGAGGCGATTCGTGGTTCAGGGCAAACGATTAGCAAGCTCTTATCGCTTGCCAAAAAAGCTAATAAACTCTACCTCGCCACTGACCCTGACCGAGAAGGGGAGGCAATCGCCTGGCATTTGTTGCAGGCTTGGGAAAATAAAGAAGTCGAGAAAAAAAGTGTCCGTTCTGTCTTTCACGAAATTACCAAAGACGCTGTTTTAGAAGCTATTCGTAACCCTCAGGAGCTTAATGCCTCTCTTGTAGATGCACAACAAGCGCGCAGAGTGCTTGATCGCTTAGTGGGTTATAAACTTTCGCCAGTGCTCTGGAAGAAAGTACGCCGAGGTCTTTCTGCAGGAAGAGTGCAGTCGGTGGCCTTGCGTCTCATTGTGGAACGAGAAAAAGAAATTTTGGCATTCAAGCCAGAAGAGTATTGGGAAGTTGACCTTGTTTTACAGGCTCAAAAGCAAGAACTCACGTTTCGTGTTGTTGAGCTTGAGGGTAAAAACTACGAGCCAAAAAGTGAAGCAGATGTTGAGAAAGTACGTTCTTGGTCGGACAAGGCGCATTACACCGTACACAATGTCGAAAAGAAGCAGCGAAGCCGCAAGCCGTATGCTCCTTTCACAACATCCACACTCCAGCAGGCGGCCGCCAACCGTTTGGGCATGAGTGCCAAGCGTTCCATGCAGCTTGCGCAACAGCTTTATGAAGAGGGTTTTATTACCTATCACCGTACCGACTCTACAGCTTTGTCTGCGAGTGCGGTAACTATGGCCCGTGAGTATATTGAGAAAACTTTTGGAGACAAGTTTTTACCGAGTAAGCCAAATGTTTACACAGCCAAAAGCAAGAATGCCCAAGAAGCGCACGAGGCAATTCGCCCAACCAGTGATGCCTCTTTTATAGAAGAGAGTGGCAAGCTCACCGATGCGCACCAAAAACTTTATGATCTTATTTTCCGGCGCTTTGTGGCTAGTCAGATGAACAATGCGCTTTATGACATGACTACGGTTTCGGTGCTTGGATCGCATGAAAAAAAGACTCTTTTGGCTCGAACAACAGGCTCGGTCATTACGCATTTGGGTTGGATGAAGCTTTTCCCTGGGGGAGAGGACGTGATTCTGCCGGCGTTGCAAGTGGAAGAAATGCTTCCTTTTGTGGATTTGCTTACGGTGCAAAAATTCACCCAGCCACCACCTCGTTTTAACGATGCTTCGCTCGTTAAGGAGCTCGAAAAAAGAGGAATCGGACGACCAAGTACGTACGCCTCTATTATTTCTGTGATCGAGGCTCGCGGATATGTTGAACGCCAAAATAAAGCTTTTGTTCCTACCGCTATTGGCACAACGGTGATTGAGTTTTTGCTCATCAATTTCCCAGAGATTATTGATTATGATTTTACTGCCCACATGGAAGACGATCTCGACGCCATTTCTCTTGGAAAAAAGCAGTGGCAGCGAGTTATGAAGGATTTTTATAAACCCTTTTCCAAAAAATTGGGAGAAGTTGAGGAGACATCACAACGTATGCAAGTTCCCGTCGAACCACTCAATAAACCCTGTCCAGATTGTGGTGTGAAGCCCGAAGCGTTTGAAAAGCTCATGGAACAAAAGAAAACGCTTTCTACGCGACCAGAAGGTGATTATCCACCAATGCGCGAAGAGGCTAAGGGGGAACTTGTCTTGCGTATGGGACGCTTTGGAAAGTTCATTTCTTGTTCTCGCTATCCAGAGTGTGAGCACACCGAGCGCTGGGTAGAGAAGATTGATGTTCCTTGTCCTCAGTGTGGCTCGGGAGACGTTGTGGTGAAGAAGAGCAAAAAGGGGAGAACCTTCTTTGGCTGTTCTCGCTATCCTGAGTGTGATTATGCCAGCTGGACAAAACCAGGATCCGCCAATAATGACGAAGCATAAAACTATGATGTATTCAGATAATGATCTTCGTCAGGCAATTACCGATGGGAAAATTGCGATCCAACCGTATGTAGAAAAAAATGTGAGTGGGGCCACGATTGATCTCACCTTGCATGATACCTTCCGTGTTTTTCGCAACACAACGCATACGCACATTGATGTCAAAGTTCCCTTTGATATTACCGAAGAAGTGAAGGCATTAGAAAAAGATGGTTCATTTGTTATTCACCCTGGCGAATTTGTGCTGGGGAGTACCGCTGAGATTATCACGCTCTCACCAGAAGTTGGCGGAATCCTTGAAGGTCGTTCCAGCTTGGGCAGAATTGGCTTGATTGTCCACGCTACAGCTTCTCTTGTGAAGCCAGGTTTTTCTGGATACCTTACACTCGAAATGACCAATATTAGTAATCTCCCGATCAAGCTTTATACCGGCATGCGTATTGCCCAGTTGGCTGTGGTCGAGCTCAAAACACCAGCAACGGTTCCGTATGGAGAGAAGAGCAAATATCAGAATCAATCGGCGCCAACGCCATCAAGGATTTGGGAGGATTTTTCATCATGAAACAGGCAATTTTGAAAATAAAACAGTTTGACACCTCATTGCCACTTCCAGCCTATCAAACGAGTGGTTCGGTTGGGCTTGACCTTTACGCCCGAGAGTCGGCCACGATAGAGCCAAAGCAAGTAGTCTTGGTGCCGATGAACATTGCCATTGAGTTGCCAGAAAAGTGTTTTGCTCTTTTGGCGGCGCGCAGTTCCCTGCACAAAAAGGGTTTGCAGCTCATTAACGGTGTCGGTATTGGTGATGCCGATTTTTGCGGTGACAATGATGAGTACCGCGCCGCGCTCTACAATTTTACCGATCAGCCGGTGCAAGTAGAGAAGGGCGACCGTTTGGTTCAGCTTCTTATTTTGCCGTACGAGCGGGTAGAAGTGAATGCCGTTGAACATCTCGGCCATGAAGACCGTGGCGGTTTTGGTTCAACCAAAGATCGTTAATTGATTCGCTTTTTTCCCGCATTCTCGCAGATACTGCGCCAATAATGTGCGCCAAGGGCTTTTTATGCGAATTGAGGGGCAGTTTTCATCTTGCGTTCATCTTGATACAGTTTGCATGAGTTGACCGAGCGATGCAATATCCCTAGTGTAGGTTCTTGTGTAAGGAAACTAGATATAGCGTGCAAGGAACATATGAATGGCAAAGAGCAAGGAAAGAAAAATCATGTTGAGGTTGTTGGTCAGCTTCATGATATTTTTCGTGCGGATAGACCTTTGGTTACAAAAAATAACAGCGATCTTGCCCAAATAATTGCTCTCTTGCATCAGGAGATTTTTGAGCTCAACGGAAAAGCAGAGGATGGCATGTCCCTCGAAGACTATCGTGCTCAAGAAATTTCTGATATCCAGTTTTTTGCCTACGCGCTTTTAGAAATTCTCGGAGCAAGGCCTTCACAAGAAGAGATAGACCAATTGGCTTTAGAAGAAGGGCTTTCTTGGCCAGAGAAATCCCAACTCCATCCAGGAAGAGAGTATGAAGAAGACTATCTTCGTCTTAAGGAAAAATTACGGACACAAGCAGATATTCTCAATGAGCAGGAATCAGACATTCTGGCTGCGGCGCAGCGTATTTTTGCCATTGCTGTAGCGCTTCACTTGCTTTTGGGTCGCGACTCCACCGAGGAAATGCGAGACAAAGCGGCTCGCAATATTCTCAAGCACTCTCACCAAGGATATGATGATCCTCGCAATGACTATAGTACTGTTGCCAAGGAGAAAGGGAAAGCTTGGCGAGCTCAGGAAGTTTGGGGTGGAGGCAATCCTGGCTTTTTTGACCGCCAGAAGGGGATATATACGGGCGAGCCAATAGACTATAACTCGCTTAAACCACTCACCGTTTCGCCGCTCCTTTTGGAAGTTCTGGCTCATGTTCCCAATCAAACGGAGTTTTCTCAAGAAGATAAAACAGAAGAAGTACCAGTGGTCGCCCTTGCGCTGCGCTAATTTGGTACACTAGAAGGAAGGCTTTATGGACATTGATACAAGTAAAGGTTACCTCATCTCGTTTGAGGGAGGCGAAGGGGCCGGTAAGTCCGTGCAGATTAAGCGTCTGCGTGATCGTCTCTACGCTTGTGGCAAGGATGTTGTGGTTCTTCGAGAGCCAGGCGGAACGGTTATTTCTGAGCAGATCCGCGAAGTTGTTCTTTCTTCCAAAAATATTGGGATTGCCTATACCACAGAAGTCCTGCTTTTCCAGGCGGCTCGGGCGCAGCTCTACAGGGAAATCGTTTTACCAAGTCTAGGCGTGGGGAAAGTTGTCCTTATGGACCGCACGCGCGATTCCTCGGTGGTTTATCAAGGAATGGTGCGTGGTTTTGGCGTGGATCTCATTGAACAGCTCAATAATATCTCTACCCAAAATACGTACCCAAACATTACTTTATTGCTTGATTTGCCGCCAGAAACTGGTTTGGAAAGACGCATGAGTGATGGCAAGATGGATCGTCTGGACATGGAGAGTATCGATTTCCACGAGAAAGTTCGTCAGGCATATCTGCAAGTTGCCGAGCAGGATGATCGTGGTCGCTGGAGTATAATCGACGCCTCTCAGTCTATCGACGAAGTAGAAGAGAACATCTGGGAAGAAGTACAAAGTTTTGGAGTGTGTGCATGACAAATAGATCCGAGAAAAGAAATATTGTTCCAGAACAAGAGTCTGGCCGTTTTGGAGAGCAGTCCTTTCAAGAAAAGGAAGCTCGCGATCAGCAGTTCCAGGAAAAAGTACGGAATGAGATCGAAGAGTTGAGCTTGTTTCGTACAACAGAGAAAAACACCCTGAAGAATCCGCGACTCTTTGATTATTCACAAGTAGCCCAAGTTTTTAATGAGTTTTCTGCTCAAGAGACAGCTCTTGCTTTGGGTGCAGATGATTCACAACGTGCACAATTTAAGCAGATTTTCACAGAAAACATTTCGCGACCGTATACAGAGCTTTTCAAGAGAACCAAACCAACGGAGCAAGAGCAAGAGGAGGCGCGAGCTTTTCACGTTGGGTATGTTGCTGGCCAAATTGAACGAGAGCTACCACAAGTTGATTGGAGTGTTCCAGAAAAGAGACGAAGACTTCACCTCATTGTTGATGCCGTGCTTTTCATGAAAACCAATGATGAGGCAAAGATTATGGCACTCAAGCATAGTCTGGAAAGGGCGATTGCTGAATTCTACCGCGAAGAGGGCAATCCTGATAAAATCCCTCCAACATTTGACACTTTCCTCATAGAAAATTCTTGGTTACTCGGCGACTTTGATAAAGCGGATAAGCTTTTGATTGACGTCAATCTTGCTGGGAAATTTGCAACGGAGGCACTGATAGCATTTGCAAAAGAAATTTTCCCAGATATGTCAAGGAAGGAGCTTATTCATTTCTTACAGGAAACTCTCAATGTCTCGGACACAAGGCTGGCAGAGTATTTGTCTGATGAAGGAGATCCTCGTTATAAAAAAATCATCCAGTTTGCTGCGCGAGCCGCGAACAATGCTTGGATCTTTTCAAAGATACCTCAAGGATTGCTTGAACAGTATGCTGTGTTGCAGTCAAAGCCCAATGCTTTTGGAGAAAAGGAAGAATCCAAGCGCGCACGCCTCAGTGACTGGCAAGAAAGCAAGCCAAGTAAGGGAGCTGGGCGCTACACTTTGGGTGAGAAGCAGAATAAATATTTCAGCACCTTCGACAAGATGGAAAAGCTTAAAGGTTGGCCAGCCGTTTTACTTGATATAGATCAAATTCGCACTGGTCTTTCGTTGCTCATTGCACAAGAAAGAGGCGAGTGATGGGGAGAAAAGAATTTTTTGGGAGGTTCTTTGGATCTCCAAAAAAAGAGAAAAAGCCAACTCCGCTGAGAGATCTTCTCGCTCCAGAGAGGCGAGAGAAAAATCTTCGGGCGTTTGAGAGGGATGTAGAGCAAGAGACCTTTTTGCTTGAAAAGCGCCTTGCAAATCAAGATGCACGAGAGCTGGACTATGCGCCACTCGCCCGTGTGATGATTGAGAATGCCGTTGCGGAAATGGTTGAGGGTTGTGGCTTTGGCCCCGAACTGCAAAAGGCAAGTGAAGAGATTCTTTGGCAAGAAATTGCCGAACCGTTCATTGATTTGCAGAGAAAAAGAGAGAGTACGCAAGATGAGGCACTTGTGGCATCAATCTCTCATAGAGGTTTTCTAGCCGGGCAGATTGAACGCCAAATGAATATCTCTTTTACGAGTGGAAGAGACAGACAAGTGCTTCGCGACATTACCGCCGAAACACTTTCTATGCGAGAAAAAAGAAAAGCACAGTATTTTGTTATGTTGCTTATGGAAAGATTTCCAGAGCTTCCATTTCCTGAATACAAGAAAATGGAGGAATTTTTAGTAGCTTCTCCCTGGTTACTCGAACCGTTCGATTTCAACAATAAGAGGGAAGTTGATAGCCAGTATGCAGGAGCGTATGTTGCCAATGCGGTTGTTTCTTTTGCTAAGGAAGTTTTCCCAGCGGTAACAGATGAAGATGTTCTCATCGGAACTATAGAAGGAATTTTCAATATTTCTGACGGAAACTTACAAGAGATGTTGGAAAAGAATAACCCTCAAGATCCCTGGACTCAAATTTTGCAGTTTGGTGTTCGTGCGGCGCATTTTCTCCGTAATTTTTCTCGAGTTCCCCAAGGACTTGAAGAACAGCAGGAATCTCCTGCAAGAGGACGGTCGAATCACTTGATTCTTGATAAGGAAATCAATCCCGACTTTACTCCCTTTGATAATCTGCAGTATGAAGAAAATTGGGAAAGTATTTTCCTCTCTGTAAATCAGGTTCGTACTGCTCTGAGTGCTCTTCGAGATGGGAAACCAGGTTTTTTTGATGATATGTTCGGCAATGATAAGAGAAAGAAGAAAAAGAAAAACGACGAAGAACGGGAATAAAAAAGAGAGGGCGGTATGACAGTACAAGAGATCATCGCGGCTGAGCAGGAGCGTCAGGAATTTGGAATTCAGTTAATTCCATCGGAAAACTATACCTCACGAGAAGTGATGGAAGCGGTGGGCTCTTGTCTCATGAACAAGTATGCCGAGGGATATCCAGGCAAGCGCTACTATGAGGGCAATGAATTTGTTGATCAAGTAGAAAGCCTTGCCATTGAGAAAGCCAAAGAACTTTTTGGTGCCGTCCATGTGAATGTGCAACCCTACAGTGGAAGTCCAGCCAATGCCGCGATTGAGATGGCCCTTTTGGAACCAGGCGATACCATGCTTGGGTTGGAGCTGGCCAGCGGCGGTCATCTTACGCACGGTCATCCCAAAGTTACTTTTGGCGGAAAGTTTTTTAAGACGGTGCAGTTTGGCCTCGATGGGAATTCTCGTATCGATGTGGCGGCGCTTCGTGCCCTTGCGCAAAAAGAGCGGCCCAAACTCATGATTATTGGAAATACTGCCTATCCTTTTGAGCTCGATTTTGCGGAATTTGCCAAGATTGCTGATGAAGTGGGAGCCTGGCTCGTTGCTGATATCTCGCACGTTGCCGGACTCGTGATTGCAGGAGAGCATCCCGATCCCATGCCATACGCGCATGTTGTCATGACTACCACCCACAAAACCTTGCGCGGCCCACGTGGAGCCATGATTTTGGTGACACAAAAAGGTCTTGATCGTGATCCAGATTTAGGAAATAAGATTGATAAAGCCGTTTTTCCTGGCTTGCAGGGTGGACCACACAATAATACTACCGCTGGCATTGCGCTGGCGCTGGAGCAGGCGAGTACACCAGAATTCCGTGAGTATGGCAAGCAGATTCGCCGTAATGCACGGGCTTTGGCTCAGGCGCTTTTGGATGGAGGGCTGTCTCTCGTGGGTGGCGGAACAGAAACCCATCTCATGATTTTGGATGTTCGCTCTTGGGGTGGCGGAACACAACTTGCCTATGCCTTGGCCAAAGCTGGATTGTACGCCAATAAGAATACCGTTCCTAAAGAACCACATTCTCCCTTTTATCCCTCGGGAGTCCGTTTGGGAACACCATCCGTGACCTCACGCGGCATGAAAGAGGAGCAGATGCGCCAAATTGCCGAGTGGATTATTCGAGTTGAGGCGCTCACTCGCCAGTTTGTTTTGCCAGCCGAGAAAAAGGAGCGTACGCAGCTTTTGCGGGCGGCACGCGCTTGGGCGGATCAATCCTCGGAGTTACAAGCAATTCGTGCCGAAGTTCGTTCCTTATGTGAACAGTTTCCTCTGGGCGAAATGAGGAGGTAGGTATGAGAAGAGTTGGCGCGCATCTGTCTTGTGCCGGTGGCTACTTGAATGGTTTGGCCAATGCCGAACGCGTTGGTGCCGATGCCCTGCAAATTTTTTCTGGTTCGCCACGAGTGTGGGCGCGCAAGCCTTTGGATGAAAAAGCTTTGCAAGAGTTTTCGCAGGCGGCAACTTCCAGGGATATTCGCCCTTTATTCGTACACGCTTTGTATTTAGTAAATGTAGCGAGCGATTCAAAAGAAAGTGTTCAAAAGTCTATAGATGTGCTTATCCATGAGCTAAAATTTGGAAGACATATTGGGTGTTCTGGAGTGGTTGTACATTTGGGATCGCACCAAGGAAGAGGTTGGGAGGCGGCGCGCGACGAAGTCGCGCGCGCCATCAAACACATTATTAACGCAAGCGAGTCGCCTACGCCATTTCTCATCGAAAATAGTGCTGGCCAAAAAGGAAAGCTCTGTAGCGATCTAAGTGAGATTCGTTGGTTGCTTGATACGGTGGATGAGCCAACGCTTGGTTGGTGCTATGACACATGCCATGGTTGGGCGGCTGGTTATCGCGCGCATTTTCCGGATTCTCAAGGAGACGGGAAGTCACTTTTTGCAGAGGTAGACCGTCTTGGATTGTGGGACTCGTTGCACTGTTTGCATGCCAATGATTCGCGCGATCCTTTTGCGAGTGGTCGAGATCGGCACGCCAATATCCTCGAGGGAACGATTCCTCTTGAGGAATGGCAGGCGCTTTTGCACGAACCACACTGGAAAGATATTCCCATAATTACCGAAGTTCCTGGCGAAGATGGAACGGGTCCAGATAAAGCGAATGTTGATCGATTGCGATCCTTGCTCAAAAAATAGGGCAAAACAAACAAAATGGTTGTTTTTCTGCAAACAAAACCCGTATACTGAATGTATGCCACGAGATAAATTTACGGCCACCTGGACATCCCATAGCTCAATGAGTGAGTTTTTGCGTTGCCCGCGAGCCTACTACTTGAAAAATGTGTACCGCGATCCAAAGTCTCGTCACAAAATTCAGGTCACGGGGCCGGCGCTCTCTTTGGGAAGTGCTGTGCATGAGGTTTTGGAAGGCCTTTCGGTTTTACCAACGGGGGAGCGATTCTCGGAACCGCTTCTGGCCAAGTTTGAGCGTGCTTGGGAGAAGGTGAGTGGTAAACGTGGTGGTTTTATCGACGCAGATACGGAACACCGGTATAAATTGCGCGGCGAAGCGATGCTTCGCCGCGTCCAAGAAAACCCTGGTCCGCTGGCTCGTCTTTCGGTGAAGATCAAGGAAGATCTTCCGTTTTACTGGATCAGTGAAGAAGACAACATTATTTTGTGTGGCAAGATCGACTGGCTGGAATATCTCCCAGAATCGGATAGTGTGAATATTCTCGATTTCAAGACCAGCAAACAAGAAGAGGACAGCAATTCTCTCCAGTTGCCCATTTATACGCTGCTTGTGCATAATTGCCAACGCCGTAAGGTAAATAAGGCGGCCTATTGGTATCTTGAGTTTTCGGATACGCTCACCGAGAAGGAGTTGCCAGATTTGCAGGAATCACACGATCGGGTGCTCGAGATCGCTCGACAGGTGAAGACCGCGCGCGCCTTGCAGCGTTTTAAGTGCCCCAATGGTGAAGAGGGCTGTTTTGCCTGTCGCCCTATGGAGCGTGTTCTCAAGGGAGAGGCTGAGCTTGTTGGTACCAATGAGTACAACACCGATATTTATCTTTTGCCACAAAGCGTTGTTGCTGAGGACGAAGAGGAAAGTGTTATTCTTTAGCGTATAATTCCTCCATGGCTCAAAGGGTTGCTCCATTTTCTGGTTTAGATTTTGCTCAAGAAAAGTTGCGGCGCGTAGAAGAGTGGGCCGCTGGTTGGAAGGAAACGCAGGGTCGACGGCCACGAATTGTTTCGATTTTTCCGTACGAAGACATTGCGAGTGCGCGTTATACCGAACTCAAAAAGCAAGATGCCGCTCAGGTGGGAATTGAGTATGTGGCGCGGCCACTTTCACTCAGGGAAGAGCGGAGTCGTTGGTTGCGGGAAGTCCTGTTGGCGAGCGATGACGAGCTTGTCGATGGCGTGCTTATCCAAAAACCCTCGGCAGGGGCATTTGCCAGTATTACCGGACAATCTCCAGAGTCATTACCAGATTGGTGGGCCCCTTTGGTTGAGGCATTGAGTGTGGAAAAGGATCTCGATGGTCTGTCACCAACAACACTTTTCCGTTTGGAACAATTGGCCCGGAGAGTGGACGAGGGGAGTGCTATGGCAGAAGATTCATTGCAAAATTTTCTCTTACCCGCAACAGCTCAAGCGGTGATTGATATTGCGCTGCGCAGTGTGGGTGAAGAAGTGGATCGGTTGCGTCAGATGGCGGCGGCGGTGATCGGCCGCTCCGTTATTGTCGGCCGACCCGCCGCCGCCGGACTCCGCATTCTTGGTTTGCCGGTTAAACTCTTGTCCTCGCAGGCCGACCTTGCCACGGAGCTTGCTTCCACGCCACTCATTATTACGGCCACGGGTAAGCGGGATCTCATTGCTGGAAATTGGCTGCCGCAGAATGCCACGCTCATCGATGTTGGTGCTCCCAAGCCAGAGTTTGCGGCCGATTGCCAAGAAAAGGCTCGTTTCTGGACACCCGTTCCTGGCGGCGTTGGTCCCGTAACGCGTGCTTGTTTGCTCGAAAATCTCCTCAAGCTGTAAGCGCTGTGAGGGGAGGGAGTAAAGTGTCGGCTTTTATGCTATAATACCCACTCAAACAAAACTAACACCCCGTCAGGCAAACCTGCCTTGGCACTCAAGGTAATGATGGGGGTGGGCTCAAAAACGAGCAAGAAAAGGAGCAAAAATGTCTGATACGACACAACAACAGCCAGGTACGGTTGATCTCAAGGCCCTGCTCGAAGCAGGTGTGCACTTTGGTCACCAGTCACACCGCTGGAATCCCAAAATGAAGGATTTTATTTACACCGAACGTGATGGTGTTCATATTTTTGACCTTATCCAAACTGCCGAAAAGCTGGAAACAGCCATGAGTTTTGTCCGTAACTTGGGCAAGCAAGGCAAGAGTTTGATTTTTGTGGGAACGAAGCGTCAGGCTCAAGAGATCATTAAGAACGCCGCTCAGAATGCTGGTGCCATGTACATTACTACTCGCTGGCTTGGTGGTTTGGCTACCAACTGGGAACAGGTGAGTAAGTCTATTCGTCGCATGAACCAGCTTAAAAAAGGCTTGGAAGAGGGTAAATATGATCACTACACCAAGTACGAGCGCGTGCAGTTGCAGAAGGAAATCGATCGTTTGGAGCGCTTCTTTGTAGGTGTATCCGAGCTTCAGGCTCCTCCAGCCGCCATTTTTGTAGTTGACGTCTCGGAAGAGAGTGTGGCTGTTAAGGAAGCAAAAGCAATGGATATCCCAGTGATCGCTCTCGTGGACAGCAATGGTAACCCAGATATGGCCGATCATATTATTCCAGGAAATGATGATGCGGTTTCTTCTATTCAAATTATCGTTGACTATATTGCCCAAGCATACGCCGAAGGGAAAAAAGGACGGGAGAACGCATGACCATTTCCATGAATGACATCAAAAAGCTGCGCGAAGAGACCGGTGCTGGCGTGATGGATGCCAAAAAGGCTCTCACAGAAGCAGAAGGTGACTACAAAAAAGCTCTCAAGATCGTGGAAGCTCGCGGCATTGCCAAGGCAGAAAAGAAGTCCGACCGCGAAACAAGTGAAGGTTTTGTGGGAAGTTATATCCATATGACCGGAAAAATTGGTGCGATGGTTTCTTTGCTGTGTGAGACCGATTTTGTGGCTCGCAACGAGGAGTTCCGTGCTTTGGCCGCTGAGCTTGCCATGCAAGTGGCCAGTATGCAGCCAGCCAGTGTGGAAGAGCTGCTTGAGCAAGAGCATATTCGTTCTGGCAAAGTCATCTCAGAAATGGTGAAAGCTCTCTCTGGTAAAGTGGGAGAAAATATCAACGTTGGCGAAATCAAGCTGATTGTTTTATAACGTTGGGAACCACTAGGTTTTGAAGAAATGTAGAGGGGGCGGCGGCGAGTAATACTCGCCGCCGCCCCCTTTTTCTCTTCCACAATTCCAGAATCTAGCGAATTTTCCGCTGATTGGTGGCGTTCACAATAACAATCATTCCAATCCAAAGAATCCAAAAAATACTGAGTGATGATTGGCTGGCAAGGTTGACGACCAAGCGCGCTATTTCGGCAAGAGGAAGGAGTAAGAAGCCCACTCGCCAAACTTTCTGTTGTGTTTTGGTATTTCCAAAGGCGGCAAAAACGGGAGGGAGAAAGAGCGAGAAAATCCCAGCAATTGCCAATCGGATGAGTGGTAAAAGTGTGACGCTCATAATAAAAATTCCACCTGCCCAAAGAGAAGAGAAGAGGGAAATAAAGTCATTGAGGTGCTCGCGCTCTGTAGAAAAGGTTTCTCGTGAGAAAACAGCTGGTTCATCAGATTTTTCTTGCTCGGGAAAAGCGTCACGAAGAGAGATCCAGCGGTACTGTCCTGGCGCTTCAAAGCCGCCCATTTCTTGAGCAGTGATAAGAAGCAGGCTTTCTTTTTCTTGGAAATCATCTTTGTTCTGAACACTGGTATCAATGGAAACAAGATTTTTTGGGAGCGTATTCCACTCTGGGAACGTGGGAGGGTATTTCAGGGTAATCCTGCCAGAAGGAGAGGCCTGTAACTGACCATCATTGTATGTGAGTGTAGTATTTTCTGGCCATTGCTCAGCGAGATTATCCCAAGTTTCTTGGGCCTGCTGCTGCCAAATGGGTTTTGTTTGGAGCAGAAACTGTGCCGCTTGAGCAATTCCAACAAAGAAATAAAGGAGGAAAAAAGTAAAAAATGTTTGTGTCTTTGACCAAAAGGCTATCTCTCGGTAAACAGAAGTGTCAGAAAAGAGTCGGAAAAAATCTCGCATAGGTATCCTTGTTTCTAGACATTCTAACGGATTTGTTCGTTTTTGGGGAAAGAGTAGGGTAGAATAGTGCTTAAAGAGGTTCAGATGTTTTTAGAAATGTTTCAAGAAAAAGCAGATAAGGCGTTACAACACCTAAAAGACGAGTTGCGTCAGGTTCGCACTGGGCGTGCTCAGCCTTCTCTTATCGAAGGTTTATCCGTTCCCGTTGAGGCCTATGGTGGAATGCGTATGAAGCTCATGGAGTTGGCTTCTATCTCTGCTCCAGATGCTACACAACTTGTTATTCAGCCGTATGATCAAAGTGTTATTCGCGATATCGAAAAAGCTTTTCAGGCTTCCGATCTTGGCCTCAATCCAACGGTAGATCAGAGTATTTTGCGTATTGCTATTCCGCCACTCACTCAGGAGCGTCGCATGCAACTTATCAAGGTGGTAGCAGGGAAGCTTGAGGAAACTCGGGTCGCCCTTCGTGGTCTGCGAACCCAAGTGAAAAAAGATATTGAAGACCAAAAAGGTGAGTCCGGTGTAAGTGAAGACGATATCGAACGAGAAGTTGCCGAGTTGCAGAAACGTGTTGATGTTTCCATGAAAGAAGTTGATCGAATCGGTGCCGAAAAAGAAGAGGATCTCAAGCAGCTCTAAGATATGATCGGTATTGCCCTCACGATTCTTTGGTTTTTGCTCGTACTCACATTTCTCGTGCTCATTCATGAGCTTGGCCATTTTTTGGCAGCAAAGTTGGTCAAGGTTGATGTTCTCGAGTTTGGTGTGGGATATCCGCCGCGTGCGATAAAACTTTTCCGCCGATGGGGGACAGATTTTTCCCTCAACTGGTTGCCTCTTGGTGGCTTTGTGCGACTCTGGGGTGACGATGCCGAAGAAGAACTGCCAGCCAAAGAATCTCTTGAGACACAAGGCCTTTCTGCCAAAACAATGTTTGTGAATCAGTCGGCGGCGGCTCGTTTGTTTATTATTGTGGCTGGAGTTTTTATAAACTTTGCGTTTGGCGTACTTATTTTTGCTGGTATGTACTCCTATTTTGGCATTCCAGAACAGTTGGATCATGTCCGCGTTGATGAGGTTTTGGCCGATTCGCCGGCGCAGGAGGTCGGTCTTCAGGTGGGAGACCAAATTTACCAAGTAGTAACGAGTTCGGGCGATGAAATTGTTGTAGAAACAGCGCAGCAATTTTCTGTGCTTATGGCGGAGCAGGCTGGGGAGCAGGTGACTTTGCTGGCACGCCGCGGTGAAGAAGAACAGGCGTTTTCTCCAACTTTGCGGCCAAAAGATCGCCCGGCTGATCAAGCTGCTTTGGGCATCATACCCGTAGATCGTGAATTTGCTTTTTATCCCTGGTACGAGCAGCCATTGCGAGGGGCAATTGTTGGACTGCAAGATTCCTTCCAAATGAGCAAAATGATTCTCGGAGCACTCGGCGATATGCTGGGCAAGCTCTTTATGCGCGGCCAAATTCCCATGGAGGTTTCTGGTCCGATTGGTATTGTGGCTCAGGCCTACGAAATGGATATCCTCAATCAGGGTTGGGTGGGGACACTGCATTATGCTGCCTTGCTATCGATTAACTTGGCGGTGATGAATATGCTCCCGTTGCCTCCTTTGGATGGCGGGCGCGGCCTTTTTATCTTGCTTGAACTCATTGTTGGCCGCGCCAAACGCAAAATCTGGGAAGCTCGGGTCACACAAGTTGGTTTTCCGGCGTTGTTGTTGCTCATTGTGCTTATTTCGCTCAAAGATGTTGTCAAAATTGTTTGGTAGGAGCATATGAAGGGTGTCCTTTTTTTTCAGTGTCCACAGTGGCGGGACGCGCTGTTGGCGCAACCTGATGTCTTGGAGGTGACGTACGAGCAAGGCCTCTATCCAAATGACGAGCAGTGGGTTCGAGTAACCGCACCAAGAGTTTGGGT
Source organism: uncultured Pseudomonadales bacterium (assembly GCA_964460975.1). Lineage (GTDB taxonomy): Bacteria > Patescibacteriota > Microgenomatia > UBA1400 > UBA1396 > CAYWTN01. The sequence continues at coordinate 17,078 of CAYWTN010000002.1, read as the reverse complement.
GGGAACAATAGAAATTTTTGCTCGTTTTGGAGATCATCATGATTTGGATCGTCAGATTTGGCGACTCATGCTCATACTCGAATCGCTTTCCAGAATGGGAGCCAGGATTGAGCTTACTTTGCCCTATGTTCCGTATTCTTTGCAGAACCGTGATGTGCGTGGCGGTGACGCCGTGGGTCTTTCGCTCTTCTTGCGTTCTCTCAAGTCGTTTGGAGTAGAGAAGATTCGTGTTGTGGATCTGCACAGCACACTCGGACTTACCGGCGATGAACCAGCTTTAGAGCATCGATCATTTGAAGAAGTCGTTGGGAATTCTCTGCGTGCCGATCTTGGTGAAAAACTCGAAGCGGTTATTGCTCCAGACAAGGGTGCGCGGCAGAAAGCGGAGTCATATGGTCGTTATCTTGGGTTGCCGGTGTATACCTTCACCAAAACGAGGCATGGAGCAGGCGATATCTCGCTTGATGACCAAGCATCCGATTTGCCAGAAGAGATCAAAAATGTTCTGGTTATTGATGACATGATTAATACAGGTTCTACGATTATCGCGGTGATTGCTTCGTTGCGTGAGCGAAAAAAGCACGTTTGGTGTGCGGTAACCCATGGTCTTTTTGCCGGGAGTGCTTATAAAAAACTGCAGGAAACGGGAGTGGAGAAGATCTACGTGAGTGATTCTTTTGAGAGTGCGGTTTCTCGCCAGCCAAAAGCAAACAGATCTTTGTGTAAGCAAGTTTCTCTCACGCCTCTTTTTTCTTCATTATGAGTTCTTTCGAGACAAAGCCGAGCCGCCGCGCAGCCCAGGAAGGTTTAACCTTGGCCGAGGAAAACTCGGCCACCAGGGTAAGAGAAGTCCAAGAAGTCAGCGCTGTTTCTGACGCCGTTGCCGATACGCTTGCTCATGTCGATTGGCAGGCAATGAACTCCATGACTGCGGCTGCTCGGGAAGCGACGGTTCAAAATCTCGGCCAGTCTTCCCTGGAAGCAACGATGAAATCACTCGAGCAGGCAGGTGAGTTTGCTTTTATGGAGGAAGAGCAAAAAAAGCAATCGGTTCGAGCCTTAGGGATATTTTCCGCCTTTATAGATCGTGTGCTGAACTCGGTGTTAGCCAAGATTCCCAGCGCCGAGGAGAAAGATCTTTCTCAAGAAAAATCGCTTGGAGAAGCGATGTCCCGTCCAACACTCCTTTTGCAAGAAATACAGAAAATCCTACCATTCAAGGGATCTGAGGCGCAGCGCAATTTTGAGGATGGGTACAAGAGTATTGTCGCTGAGCTGGTTCGACGAATGAGCAACATGAATCGCTTGATGAAACATGTATCTGGAGGCCCAGGATGGAGCGAAGCCAAAATTGCCTTGTCTCTCACCACTCTGATGCCTTTCGCTCTTTTGGGAGAAGTGCGATCCAAATTTGACTTGGCACACAAGACTTTGTGGTGGCTGCGTCGGACTTCTCGACAATATATTGAGGGTCGGTATGGATCGATTGGTGAGCGAGAACCTCAGGATCAACTCCTGCGCAGTGAGGCATCGAGTTTCCCTTTGGCGGTGGAAGTGCCTCGCACCGATGTTGCGAGTATTCTTGTAAAGAAATTGGAGCGCTATGCGCAAAAACAAGAAGAGTATTTCCTCACAGATGGAACGGTTCGTGTTCTCGTTTGGGAGAGAAACGCACCGAGTTATCTCACCATACCTCTCGAGTGGTTTTCCGATCCAGCACTTACTCGCGAGGATCTTCGAGTTCGAGTTGATGCCCTTTTACAAAAGCAGCAGCAATTAGAAAAAACGCCACTTTCTGATCAAGCGATGTTGCAACTTCGTGATGAGGCCTACGGGAAATATAGCGATCATACAAAGGAAGCACAGCAGGTTTTTCAGGCTGATATTGCGCTCGTTCTCGATAGGGTGAATGTTCATGATGTGCAAGCAGTAATGCGGCATCCAGCTTTTCTCACGGCAGGTGCGCGAGTGAGAGAGACTCTCATTTTTGAGCGAGATCCAGAGGAGCGAGATCCGTTGCGCGGTGTTACCGCTTTGGCAAACAAATTTGCGCATACACACATTGATGGCAAAAAAGCGAAAGAAATGCTGATGAGTGATTTAGATGGTGTGGGGGCGCTGGCGTATACGCCAGCGCCCCCGCCCAAACCCTTCGCAACCGAATCTCTCGTGAATGCGCTTGATCCGCAAACGCAGCAAAATCTGGAGCGCTCAGCAGCCGTCCGAGAACAAGCCAATTGGTCTGAGGCAGAACTGGAGCACTTTGGTCATGCGGTGGTTGGCAGAGAGCGATCTCTGGATTGGATTCATCTTATTGGGGCGTTCCGTTCTTTCTACAAAGAAAACACTTCGGATGCTCTTTCTTTTGGCACGGCAGATATTTTTGCTTATGCGCATCTGCTGGCGAGCAAGACAACAGGGATGCATTTTTTGGAGTCGCGACAACTGAGTCCGGAGGAGCAAAAGCAGGTTGGTGCGCAGCAGAGTGAAGTTCTGGACGTTGCTTTTAACGTGATCCCAGAATGGTACTTGGATATTTTTTCTCAGTGCATGGAGAAAATCCCCCAAGGATCTCGTGATGCCAAGCAACAAATGGCACGTGTTTGGCAAGAAGGTGGAATCACCGAAGCGCAAAAAAACGAACTTCGCGAGCATTTTTTGGCCGGCTTGGCGCTTTTTCTCGAAGAGAAAAAGCGCGCCAAACAAAGCGATTCTTTTGCTTCCTTTATGAGTACTTTGGCCGGTGGTCTCAAGCAGGTAGAGAAATTGATGCAGCTTGTCAGTCAGTCAAGGGTTTCTGTGGGTGATCTCATCACGAAAGCGATTGGGAATCCGCGAGGTGGTTTGGTTTCCATGTTGGCTCAGACTCGCGAAGTTCCAAAGCATCAGGAAAATGGTATGAATATGTTGTGGTTTGGGAGTGCAAACAGTGACAACTATATTGGTACGAGCAATAATCAAGAAAACTGGGGCGGTGCTCTTGGGATAGGTGAGAGCAGTGACGGTTTTGTCTTTCTGGTGCGCAAAGTAGCGGCTCAAGTGCGTGAATCGCTCGATCTTTCTCAGTATGAAAAAGAGAACAAACATTTCGCATTCCTTCTTACGAGTTATCTTCAAAAGAGCAATGTTAGCAAAATTTCACTCAGAGATTTGCCGGCCATTTTGTCTCAATATGAACAGCTTCCAACCTCTCAAAAAGCAGATTTTTTTGGTGACGTGAATCATGCTGTCGTGTACCGTCTTTTGTTGCCGTGGAGAGAGAAGTACTTTGCAGTGCTCCAAACTCAGCGCCAAGCGGAACAAACGATTTTTGCGGTAGAGTTTCTTTTGCAGCTTTTGGCTTCGCATCCAGATTTACATTTGCAGAAGAAGCAAGAAAGCATGCTACAATAAACACAATGTTCGTGCCAGACTTGGCCATTGGAGCCCCACTCCAAGCGTTCTGTTTTTATTGCAGAGCGGAGCAGAGAGGGAATAGTTTTCTTAACCTCTCCGGGCGCGGCCGTAATCTTCCGCAAGAATGAGTTTCAAGTAAGGTGGTACCGCGTGGAGTTCCTCGCCCTTGCAGACAAGAAAATGTTTGCGGGCGTTTTTGGCTTGCAAGAGGAGTAACATGAGCGAGAAAACGCACGTGCGCAAGAAGTCGGAGAATATGTCGGATTGGTATACCGACGTGATTTTGCAGGCTCAGTTGGCAGATTATTCGCCCGTTAAAGGTTTTCCTGTTTTGCGCCCGTATGGTTATGCGCTGTGGGAGGGCATTCAGCGATCACTTGATGAAAAACTCAAAGAACTTGGGTGTCAAAATTCCTATTTCCCGTTGCTTATTCCAGAGTCGTTTCTCAAAAAGGAGGCGCAACACGTTGAAGGTTTTTCCCCCGAACTTGCCGTTGTAACTCATGCCGGTGGTAAGGATTTGGAAGAACCGCTCGTTGTTCGACCAACCTCCGAGACGATTATGTACGCTATGTACAGCAAATGGATTCAGTCGTATCGTGATCTACCATTGTGTCTTAATCAGTGGAATAACGTGGTTCGCTGGGAGAAACGCAACTACTTTTTCCTGCGTGGAAGTGAGTTTTTGTGGCAGGAGGCTCATACCGCCCACGCCACGCACGAAGAGGCGCAAAAAATGGTTCTCGACGGTCTTGAGGCCTATGCTCGCGTGTGTGAAGACGTGTTGGCAATGCCGGTCATCAAAGGGGTGAAGAGTGACAGTGAGCGTTTTGCTGGTGCCTTCCAAACCACGACCATTGAGGCCATGATGCCAGATGGAAAAGCGCTTCAGTCTGGGACGAGCCATGATTTGGGGCAGAATTTCTCCAAGGCGTTTGAGATTGCTTTTCAGGATCGTGATGGGGGCAGTCAGCATGTATGGCAGACGAGTTTTGGTCTTTCCACCCGGGCTATTGGCGGTCTCATTATGACGCATGGAGACGATAAAGGATTGGTCTTCCCACCAAAAATTGCACCAACACAGGTGATGATTGTGCCGGTTCGCTCTGATGATTTCCGTGTGGTTGAGTTTGCTAATGTCTTGGCGTCTCGACTCAAACAAGTTGGTGTGCGTGCGCAAGTGGACGCCCGTGAGAAGCTCTCTCTTGGTTACCGCATCAATGATGCCGAAATGCGTGGTATTCCGCTTCGTCTGGAAATCGGTCAGAAAGAAATGGACACGGCCCAGATCATGATTGCTGTTCGCCATTTGGGAGAGAAGCGACCATTAGCTCTGGCCACGCTTGAGGACGGAGTGAAGCAACTGCTTGAGTGGATTCAGCAGGATATGTTTGCTCGTGCCCAGGAGCGAGTGAAAGCGCAGACGCATGATGTGAAGACTTTTGACCAGTTTAAGAAGATTATGGAAACGGATCGTGGCTTCATTCGTGCCTATTGGGATGAGGATCCAGAGACAGAGGCCAAGATTAAGGAAATTACCAAAGCCACCACCCGTTGTGTTCCGTTTGATGAACCTGAGAGCGAAGGGATCTGTGTCTTCTCTGGTCGACCAGCCAAGCGACGATGGCTTTTTGCTCAGGCTTACTAATCCTAGAGAAATCTTTCCTTTAGCCTGGTGTGTTGCTATACGTCGAAGAATGGGTTCTTTTCGGTACTACACGCCAGGGTAAATGCTGTTATTATTGAGTAAGTCGAAAGACGTTGTCCCGGTGAGGGGAATGTAACACCGCTCGTGAGAGTGGTGTTACTTCGTTTCTGGATATTTTCTCTTTCCTGTCTAGATAGCAGTATCTTCAACAGGAAGAAACCCCTTTTTATCAAGCATTTCAATCACCCCTCGAATGAGGTACTTATTCTGGAAGCTTATGAGGTATTTCCTACTATTCTCTTTTTGAGGAATGACAATCTTTTTCTCCCTCATTCTTCTAATGAATCTAGAAACATGAGAAGAAGCTTTATCAGGGAACAGATGGATAATGTCTGCAAGTTCAAACACACCTTTTTTAACAGCAATCCTAAGGATCTCAGCTTCAAGGCTTGTAATGACTTTTCGGTCTAGTGAAAAAGTAATTGCAGGAAAGAGAATCTCTTTGGATAAATAAGAGTAATCACTCAACTTGTCAATCTTTTCTATTTCTTGTTTAAGGCCTTCAAGAACATACTCGCACCATGCGAGCAATCCTTCTTGTGTTCCTTCATCTGCTTGAGACAACTTACTGTAATATTCGTTTCGATCATTACAGAAGATAGCCGTGGGATTAATAATCCTTCCTCCAACATCAACTTTAAAACCAGCGAGAACTAATTGAGCGTAGGTGAGGAGACGAACAGTTCGGCCATTTCCATTTCCAAATGGGTGAATCCACACAAAACGATGATGGGCTAAAGCAATTTTTAACAGGTCATATTTGGGTTCGTCTTCCTGGTTAATGAAATCTAAGAATTCATCAACGTAATATTGAAGCTCTAGTGCTTTGGGAGGGGAATGAGAAGCGTTTGCAATAATGATAGGTGTATCTCTATAATTACCCGGATTTTTGTCACCACCACCCCTTGGCGTTGCGGAAAGTCCAGCAACCACGATACTATGGAGTTTCTTGATAAATTCCGAACTCATGAGATGTGTTTTTCCGTCACTCATTGAATCATCTATAAACTGAAGAGCTTCTTCGACATTTACAATCTCTTTAATTTTTTCCTCATTACTAGGCCTGTAGTCTTGAAATTTAGACTCAATTAATTCTGAGACTGTAGTGCGATTCCCTTCGATTCTATTTGAACTCAAACTTTCTAACATATGAAACAAACGTTTTAACTGAAAGAAAACCTCAGGGGGAGTGCTTCCGCCCAATTGTTTTTCTCGAAGAATATTTAAGTCAATAATTAAGCTCGCCACTTTTGTATCAAAAGAAGGATTCAGGAGTTGCAAATTCTTGTACGGATAACTCTTCATAATATTTTATTGAAATAACACTTTCTTCTATATTCCAGGTTAAAAAACATTATACAACATTGATAAAAGTAACAAATAGTTAAAAATGAATTAACACTCTGCTTTTTTCTCGTTGACAATAAACTTCCGCATCTCTAGAATTCATCACATGGTTTGCGCTCGTCGTACCACCCGTTGTATGAATCATGGCCTTTTTATTAAGGTCTGGTTTGGTGTGGGTGGCGCAAGTGCAAGGTAAAATATAAAAAAATCTACGAAAGTAACGCCCCCCGCCTCAAAACGGGGGGTTTTTTTTGTAGGAGAAAGGAAAATATGGCAAAGGTGCCGTATGAAGCAAAAATCGCTGCTACTCAGGCAGGGGAGCAAGTGAGTGGTGCGAAAGAAGAACGGGTTCCTTTTTCTCAGATCTTGGAAGATGAGGGTTATGACTACCATGCTGCTCGAACACAGTATATGGAACGCTATGGGGTTGATCCAAGTTCATCTTCGCCGATGAGACAGAGCGCTTTGCGATAACGGAAGGGGAGAGGAAGCTCGTGTTGGGCGGCGCGTTTCACGCGCCGCCCACAGACGCCTCTGAGAACCTACAGATCCCTTGATACAATACAGCCATGCCAAAGATTCTCGTTACCCACCGCAGTCCAGACCTGGATGCTATTGCTTCTACATGGATGATGCACCGGTTTTTCTCGGCGCAGCTGGGAGAGGCGCTCTTTGCGTTTGTGCCAGCAGGGGAGCGCTTGTCCCCAGAACAGGCTGCCCAGCTGGGTGCCATGGAGGAGGATCTCATTCACCTCGATACTGGTTTGGGCGAGTTTGATCATCATCAGAGCGATCGAGCCAAGAAGCGAATGTGTGCCACAAGCCTTGTGTTTGACCACCTGTGTTCCATTCAAAAGGACAAAAAGGATGACCAATCCCTGGCGTTTCTCACCGAGTATGTGACGCAGATTGATCTTTTTGAAGACTCAGCCTGGAAAGATGCCGACGACCTCCGCTATGAGCTCATGTTGGCTGGCGTGATCAATGGAGCCAAGGCAAGTGGCCGCTACGATGATGCGCAGCTGCTCCTGTTTGGTTTTGGCGTCTTGGACGCCGTCTATGCGCAGCTGCGCGACGAGTTCCGCGCGCTCGAGATTATTCAAAAAGAAGGACAATCGTTTAAAGTTGGAAAGATTCGGGCGATTGCCTTGGCGAGTTCCAATGGAGCGGTCGAGAAGCGCGCCCAAAAAATGGGGTTTGACCTTATGGTGCGAAAAAACGAGGAAAAGGGCGATATCCGCATCAAAATAACGCCCAAAGTTCCCGATGCCGATCTCACATCAACCTACGAGCGAATCCTCAAAGAAGATACTGTGGGAACGTGGTTTTTGCATGGCTCCAAACGTATGCTTCTCAATGGATCGAGCAAAAATCCAGATCAGATTCCAAGCCCACTTTCCCTGATACAGGTGGTAAAAATTCTCAAAGAAGAACTCGGTAAATCGTGATACAATATGGGTTCGTAAAAGAATTCGAAAACAAGGAACAAGACTATGGCAATCATTGCTAAAGCCAAAAAGGGCGACGACAACAACAACCTCATCAAGAAGTTCAAAAAGCTTCTTATGATCGATGATATCGTAACTGTTGTTCGTGACCGTCGCTACCACAAAAACGCCGCCACTCAGCGCAAAGAAGCCAAAAAGGCTCTTGCCAATCGTCTGCACATCGAGAAAAAACAACTCAAGCGTGGTATTCGTCGTCCTGTTCGCCAGGAGCGCGCCCCTCGCCGCGAGGCCTAACTTTCCATTATGGTTGAGATCGTGTTCACCAATGAGCACGAGTTTCCGCTTTCCCAGTCGGGGATTGAGCGTGCCGTTGCCAATGCGTTTCTTATTCGAGGCGTGAACGAGGCGAGTGTGGGCATTGAGATTGTGGACGAGGCGCGGATGAAGTTCCTCAATGAACAGTATAAGCACCATGTTGGCGCTACCGACGTCCTCACCTTTGTGCTGCGCGATCCCGAGCAGCCCACGCCACATTTTTTTGAATCGGAGCAATCAGCCCGTGAGTACGGCGATATTTTCTTGTGTTATTCCGTTATCGCGGATTCGGCGCAGGAAGAGGGGATAAGCGCGCAGGAGCGAGCCGAGTTTTTGGCAGAACATGGCGCGTTACACCTTCTTGGCGAGCACCACGATTAAGGGTTTAACCTTCGTCGGAGGAACCGTCACCATCATTCTCGCCAGCTTCCCAGCGAGTGAGGGCATCCACGATATCATCGAGATCTCCCAACAAACGACGATCCAGATCATGCCATGACTGAGGAATGCGATGATCGGTAATACGATTTTGGGCGTAGTTATAGGTGCGAATTTTCTCTGAGCGCATGCCGCGGCCAATGACGCTGCGCGCCTCACCCAGTTCTTTGATGCGTGCCTCTTCTTTGAGCTCCCAGAGCTTTCCACGTAGGAGGGTGAGGGCAAATTCACGGTTTTGCGTTTGTTGGCGCTCCTGAGAAGACGTTACCACAATGCCCGACGGGATGTGGGTGAGACGAACGGCCGTACTCACTTTGTTCACATTTTGGCCGCCTTTTCCGCCAGAGCGATAAAACTGCCATTCAATGTCTTTGTCGTCGATAACAACTTCACGCTCCGGAATTTCTGGGATGACTGCCACACTCGCTGTGGAGGTATGGACGCGACCCTGTGATTCGGTAGCGGGGACGCGCTGAACGCGATGTACGCCGCTTTCAAAACGGAAAAGCGTATAGGCCTGCTTTCCCTTAATCTTGATAACGCCTTCTTCCAGCGCCTCAATGTGGAGCTTTTTGTTAAGCGCCCAACGACTATACATTTGGAGGAGATCCTCGGCCCAGATTTTGGCTTCCTCGCCGCCGGCGCCGCCGCGCAGCTCAAGGATACAGTTGGTGAAGGGGGAGTGATTGTCGCTGCCGCCAGATTCAATATCTTTGAGCGTTTTCTGTACGGTGGCAATCTCCAGTTCAACAGAGGCAAGCTCTTCTTCCACTAGTGGGGCAAGTTCGGGATCCTGCTGCATAACGTCAGCAAGCTCAAGACGCTTTTCTTCCAGGCGAGCAATATGTTCGCGCAAGTGTTGGGTGGAGTCATAGGCCATAACACCATTCTACGCTACGCTCGCAGGAGAGAAGCGAAAAAAGTGGAGGAAAAACCAGCTAAGCAGCGAGGTTTTGCTTTTGAGACTTGAGAATATCCTTGAAGGACTGAGTCTCGGTATCTTTGGCGGTTGCCTTTTTCTTGCCAGTTTTGGCAGAAGCGGCAGCCATAGCCTGGCGCTGGCGGAATTTATCCACGCGGCCTTGGCGGTCAACAAAGCGCATTTCGTTGGTGAAGAAAGGGTGGCAGCTGGCGCAAATATCAACGCTAATTGCTGATTTGGTCGAGCCGCTCTCAAAAGTGTTGCCACAAACACAGCTGACAGTAATGGTATTCCAGTTTGGATGAATCGATGCTTTCATAGAGACGCTATTATACCATAATGATCACTGATTGTCAGAGGTGGTGGAAGAGACGGGGGCGAGAAGTCTCAGCCGAGTGAAGGTTCTTGTTCCTTGGGCATCTTCTTGGGTAATGACAAGAGCCGCTTGGTCTACTTGGATGTCCTTGGCAGCAATGGGGTTTCCCAGGCTATCTTCAAAAATAGGGCGGCGTGCCGCATCCCATACCGCATTTTGGTCGGTGCCGCGAATGGTCATTTGCAGCTCGTTATTTTTCCAAGCGGTAATATTTCCTACGGTGACTTGACGAGTTTCGGCAAAGCCATTTTCCACAATGAAAACTCGGCGTGCCTCAATAATGATGTCATCGAGCATACGGCCAACAACTGCAGCGCCACTATTAATACTCAGATCTTTGAGGGCGAGGGTCTGTTTTCCCTGAATAATCGTTGCGTCGCTCGTGAGCTGCACGGTTCGTTCACGGCCGAGACTATCCTGGATGGTAAAGGTTTGTCCACCAACTTTTTGGATACTGCCGAGAGTTCCCAAAAGTCTTTGATCGCTGGTGTTCTCTTGAAGGGTCTGCTCGATGCGCTCACGGATAATGCGACGCAGTTCGGCAGAAGGAGTGGCCGATCCCGCGGCCGGAGAAGGAGAAGCAGCCTGGGCAGGGGCAGCCGCAAGAAAAAGGGCAGAGAAGAGTGAGAGGAAAAAGACGAATTTGTTCATAATATTTATCTCGTACTGGCTCCAGGGGTGGCTTCGTTGGAAAGGGTAGTAGAAACGATATTGAGGGTCGTGGAGTCTTGGCTGCCATCTGGTGCGGTTGCCACTACAGTGAGCAGATTTCCGCCTTCAATGAGCTCCACTTCTACGGAAAAATCACCGTCTTTATCGGCTGTAGTGATGAATTCGTCGTTTTCTGCCAAAACAACAATAAGGCTATCTGCCAGGGCGCGACCAACGATTCGAGTGCTTTTTTCTTGTGTGAAAAGATCTTGAGCAGGGTTGCTAATATTGAGCCGATTATTGGGTGTTGGTGTTGGACTGCTCTGAACTCCCAACTTGCTCGCCTCGATTGCTTCGGGGGTAGTGTTGCGGAAAAGGCTTTGTCTCACCGTGTAAATTCCAAAGGTTGCGCCAAGACCAAAGACAACTCCAACAATAATGGCCAATAAAATTTCTTTTCTCATAATTTGGTTGAGCGTATGCATTGTACAACACTCACCGCGGTATGATAGGGTATGATCGAGCTAGTGAGGTAAATATGGAAGTACAGTATTTAGGACATTCGTCATTTCGTCTAAAGGGCAAAGAGGGGGTCGTGGTTACCGATCCCTATTCTCGTTCGGTGGGATTTGCTTTTCCCGCCGCCAAAGCCGATGTGGTGACGGTTTCGCATCAGCATGAAGATCATAACAACGTTTTGGCGGTGAAGCCCATGAAAGAGAAGGTTTTTCGTATCGAAAACGCGGGTGAGTACGATGTTGGTGGCGTTACGGTTTACGGATTCTCTCTCTGGCATGATGAAGAAGAAGGTGCACAGCGTGGGCGCAATATTGCCTACTCAATTTTCATTGATGATGTGCATATTTTGCACTTAGGAGACCTGGGCCATCCGCTCACGGAGAAGCAGCTCGAAGACTTCTCCAATGTCGATATTTTGCTCTGTCCCGTTGGTGGTGAGTACACCATCGATCCTCAACAGGCAGTGGATACGATCATTGCTATCGAACCACGTATAGTCATTCCTATGCACTACCGCACGAGCGAGCACGACGAAAAGACTTTTGGGAACCTGGCCACACTCGAAGAATTTCTGAGCAAAGCGAGTAAAACCGTTACCGCTCAAGAAAAACTGGTGTATAACGCCACCAAGGCCAGTGAAGAAGAAGTGGATACGGTCTTCATGGTGTTGGAACCAAAACACGGATAAGAAAACAAAATACAAAGGGTAGGCCATGTCTTTACAAACCGGTCGCATTCCTCCGCAGAACCTGCAAGCCGAGGAAAGTGTTCTGGGCTCACTATTGCTGGATAAAGAATCGATCATTCAGGTCGCGGATATTTTGCGGCCAGAGTATTTTTACAATCCCAATAATGCTTCGGTGTATGGCGCCATGATGGCTCTTTATGATGCTCGGGAGCCGATCGACGTTGTCACCGTTTCCAACCAGCTGCGCAAGACCAAAGATCTGACCAAAGTAGGCGGGGCGCCGTTCCTCACCAAGCTGGCCAACTCCGTCCCAACCGCCGCTCACGCCAAAAACTACGCCAAAATTGTGAAGAACATGTACACCAAGCGTGAAATTATCTCCATGGCGGGGCAGCTCACGGAACAGGCGTTCGATGATGGCAAGGAAGCGCCGTCGCTGCTGGACTTAGCAGAACAGCGCGTTTTTAATCTCTCTCGTTCTCATGTGCAAGGAAATTTTGTGCCCATGAAGGACGTTTTGGTGGAGAGCTTTGACCGCCTCGAGGATCTACACAAAAATTCTTCTGGTGTGCGCGGTGTGCCGTCTGGCTTTGCCGATATAGACAATATGCTTTCTGGTTTTCAGCCGTCTAACCTTATTATTTTGGCCGCGCGCCCCGGTACCGGAAAAACTGCTATTTCGCTCAACTTTGCGCAGAATGCCGCTATTTTGTATAAAAAGAAAATCGGTTTTTTCTCACTGGAAATGAGTAAAGAGGAACTGGTGGATCGCATGCTGGTGGCGCAGGCCGATATCGATGCCTGGAAACTCAAAACCGGTCGCCTGGGAGAAGAGGAGTTTGCCAAGCTTTCTCACGCCATGGGCATCTTGGCCGAAACGCAAATTTTCATCGATGATACCCCAGGTATCAACCTCACCGAGCTGCGAACCAAGGCGCGTCGTCTCATGATCGAGCACAACGTGGATATGTTTGTTGTGGACTATCTCCAGCTCGTTCATGGGTATAACAAGGAGAATCGCGTGCAAGAGGTGGGTGAGGTCTCGCAGGGCCTAAAAAACCTCGCTCGTGAGCTCAAGGTGCCAGTTATTGCGCTGGCGCAGCTGTCTCGTGCAGTGGAGAGTCGTGGCACCAAAGAACCGCAACTCTCGGATCTTCGTGAGTCGGGTTCTATTGAGCAGGATGCCGACGTCGTCTGTTTCCTCTTCCGCACCGATGACGATATTCGTGAACAAGTCCGTATGAAAATCGCTAAACACCGTAACGGAAGCCTTGGCAACGTTGATCTTTACTTCCGCGGCGATCGCATCCGTTTCTACGGCATGGAAAACGCCCAGCAGGGCATGATCGGCGCGCCTCAACCTGGCGATCCAGGGTATTAAGGTGTCTCCTTATTTATGAGGCGAGAGCATTGAGGGCTTCTGCAACAAGGTTAGTGACTTTTTTTACGAGCTCACTCTTTTCTGCAAAATCTTTCGTTTTGTAGTTGTCAGCAGAAAGCTCTGCACTCGGGATTTTCTGCACAATTTGTTCGAGTTTTGCAGAAGGAACGCTATCCGCTAGCATAGAAAGTGGATTTATGGCTTCATTGATTATGTTTGGACGAAGTCTATTGCGCAGAATGATCTTTTCACCAATAGAGCCAAACTCGTCTTTTTCGGCAATTTTCTTTTCCCAAGCATCTCGAGAAACATCATCTTTATCGAATCCATCAAGCACCAAAGGTGTCTGCAGAAAGCGATATAAGAAGAGAATAAGCATTTGTACATCTGCTTGATCCCTATATTTTTCTAAAATGGTTTTCAGAGGAGGGACTTCAGCCTCTGGAGGAAGGAGGACAATATCTATTGGACGATTTTCCCCATTAGCACCTAATCCTTTACCTTCGATTATTTTCTTAGTAATAACTTGCTTTTGTTCTAAAACGTCTATCTCTTCTTTTTCACGAAGTCCAAGTTTTTCTTCATAAGCAGAAAGTGTTGCTTCTGGTGTCATATTTTCCTTTCCTAAACCGGCACGAAGCCGAACATGAGATACATGAGTCCGCCGCACAGGACGATAAACAGGAGGAGCGAGCCGAGGTTGCTCTTGAGGTGTCCATCGCTTCGTCCGCTATTTGAGCGAAAACCGCCGGTATCGGTGCTGGCGATGATAACAATAGCTACGATAAACCAGAGAGCGGCGCGCAGGGCAATGGAGCCAACACTGTTGAGAGAAAAAAACGACCGCAACAGCTCACCAATTTGGGCAGTATCCATGCGCTCAGTATAGCGAGTCTTTTTCTCTCATTGCAAGGCCTGCTGTGGTACAATCGCTCTACACTTGCCACGGTGGCGGAATTGGTAGACGCGCGGGACTCAAAATCCCGTTCTCCTTAAAGAGAGTGTGGGTTCGATTCCCACCGGTGGCACTTTTTTGTAAACATTTTATTGAGATAAAGAAAAAGCCGGCGCGCATGCGCGCCGGCTTTTACGATTTAGCTACATATCTGAATGATTAGGGACGGTTTCTTTCAGCTCCGCCAGAAGCGTATCGGCATCGACGTAGCGATGCATGGAACCGCTTGCAGTCAAAGCATCGATCCATTCAACCAGTGCGTCGATAGAAAATAAAACTTTCCCTTCAGCGATGGTCGTAATAGGGACCGTAATGTGATTACGGATGGATGGGACCCAAACCCGGGTGAATTGATGATCTGGGATTTTAGCCCCGAACCGTTTGTTGTAAATAATGAGCTGAGTGCGCCGCACCGGGCCTTTTTGGATGACGACAATTTTGTCGTCTCCGTAGACGATGGCCAGCTTCAAACCATATGCGATTTCCAGTCCTTGCTTATAGGCCACGAGGGCCTTTTTCAAGGACTGGTTTTGAAAATCGATTGTGGGTGCTGGCAATTCGATTCTGCCTTTTTCGTCTTCCATCAGATTTTTCCTTTTTTTGCAAAAATAGCTAAACAAGATCGTCCTCTTCAGGGACAAGGCGAGCCAAGTTATAAGGCTGCCTGGTCGTCCTATCGAAGACAAGGCCTATATTATAACATAGGTGCAGTAAAAACGCTAGCGCATCAGCCAAATGGCAATCCAAAGGGCAATTTGGGGGGTGAGGCCAACGGCCATATTCGGAGTGGAGTGGTGAAAATGCGCATGAAGCTCGTTGAGCGGCTTGATGATGGCTGGTTCCCACTTGAGGAAATTACGAGGAGCTTCAAGAAAATCGGGGAAAAGAGCAATGAAGCCGCCCAGCCAAGCGAGCCACTGGATCTCGCTCTGTCCGCGCTGGAAAAAGAGGAAGAGGAGGAGGGCAGTGATGACGAGCTCACCCAGCTCCATAATGATGGCGTCGCGTTTTTTGCGCGTGCCTTTGCTCAGGCCGGTGCCTACGTCCCAGTGCGGAATCCAGTCTTCCAGATAGTGGCTGGCAAAAATGGCCGGGATGAAGAGGATAGGGTTTTGGAGCGTCACAGCCAAGAAGGCGCCAGTGAGCGAATGTGAGATTGAGAGCATGACTACGCTATACTACCACTAAGATATGATGAATCGCTATCTTTACTTGGCAATGGAGTGGCTGCGCAGTGGTGTGGACATGAGTTTGCTTCTCGTGGCTTTTATTGGTGGACTGTACTTTTTTTGGCGCAAGGCACAGGAAGAGCACTTTGAGCTGATGGAATCGGTTGATGGCATCATTCTCGCTTCTTTGGCCGGATTTGCTGGCGCTCGGATTTGGTATGTGCTTTTGCATGCGGGCGAGTTTTGGCAGAATTGGCCAGCGATTTTACAGTTTTGGTCTTATCCAGGTTTGTGGTCTTTGGGGGGGCTCATCGTTTCTTTTTGGGTGATGTGGAAAGTGGCGCAGCGCCAAAAGGTTGATACCTGGGAAATGTGGGATTTTTACTCATTGTTCTTGAGCTGGTACTTTACCTTCCACTGGCTGTCTCGGTTTGTGGCGGGGGCGGCGGCGGGGGTTTCTACCAACTTGCCGTTGGGGGTCGGTTTTCCTCAGCGGGTCGAGCCGGCGCATCCGGTGCAACTGTACGCCGCCGCCGCCTTTGCTTTGCTCTTTGCTTACCTGCTTTGGGTGGAGCCAAGATATAGATTTTTCTTTTGGTACCGTTCAAAAAAGAGAACAGCTAAGACGGGTTACCTCTTTTCTTGCGCGCTCATCGCTTTTGGTCTCATCGGGCTTTTACTCAGTTTTGTGCAGTATCCGTTCTTTATGATTTTCGATTTCGACCTCAACCAGATTGCTCACGCCTTGATCTTTTTCTTGGGGTGTGTCTTACTCTATGTGCGTTCGGGAAGATCATTCTTCTTGGCGAGAGAAAAAAAAGGAGCGCTATGAAGCACCTCAATCCACAACAGTTAGCAACTTTGCGTACCGTTCTTGAGGATAAGTTGGTTCGCCTCACTTCTTTCCACGACCGGATGGAAGAGGAAAGCCCAGTTAATGATGCCACTCGTTTGGACAACAACGAAGCAGGTGATGATGCCAGCGAAGCCTACGAGATTCTTGAGTCGGAAGCTTTAACCGATATTTCTTCGGATATGGTCGATGAAATTCGCGCTGCTTTGGAGCGAATGGAAGAGGGGAGTTATGGCCTCGATGAGTCCACGGGCGAGCCGATTCCTTATGAGCGTCTCCTTTTGGTTCCAGAAACGCGTAGCGCCCATGCCGAATGATCACATTGAGAAGTTTCGTTGGTTGAACAGGGCACTTTTTGGTGTCGCGGCGGTGGTTTTTGCGGATCAGTGGAGCAAGGATATTTTTGCAACTCAGTTGCGTTTTAATTCTGGCGTAGCGTTTTCCGTTTTGGAGGGTGCTCCCGCTTATCTTCTCATTGGTTTCCTGGCCCTTTTTCTTATCGCGGTTTTTGTGCTGGTTAAACCGCTGCTCATGCAAGGAACGTGGGGTTTCCTATCTGGATCGCTGTTTTTTGGTGGGGCGCTCTCGAATATTCTCGATCGTCTCAAGTACGCTGCGGTGCGAGATATTTGGCTCATCCCAGGAACGCAGATCTGGAACAACTTGGCCGATTGGTGTATTGCTTTGGGCGTTTTGGGATTTATAATCATTGCCTGGCAGAAAAAACACTATGACTGAGCAAAAAACACAACCAACGATTCTTTTTGAAGACGATCATCTCTTGGTGCTCAACAAACCGGCTGGTTGGGTAGTCAATCGCAGTGATTCGGCACCAGAACATACGGTTCAGGATTGGTTGGAAGAGTATTTTGCGCACGACGCTGCTTGGCAAGAGAGTTTTGCTTCTCAGGC
>CAYWTN010000001.1:147146-147850 GCA_964460975.1 uncultured Pseudomonadales bacterium | reverse complement strand
AGATACCGAGCGTAATCGAGTAGTTCTGAGACTCAAGCCAGAGCTTGCGCCTTATAAAGTAGCGGTTTTCCCGCTGCTCAAAAATAAGCCAGAACTCATGGCCAAAGCGCAGGAGGTTTTTGCCCTCTGTAGCGATCTTACGACCGCCGCTTGGGATGATCGTGGCAATATTGGGAAGCGCTACCTGAGCCAAGATGAGATTGGAACGCCCGTTTGTCTGACTATCGATTTTGAGTCTCTGGATGACGACAGCGTGACTTGGCGCGACCGCGATAGTGCGGAGCAAAAACGGGTCAAGATTGCCGATCTTCCAGGCTTGTTGGGTTGATTGGGGTGCGCGCCACGGCACAGCCGTGGCGCGCATGCTATAATAGTTCCATAAAATAGGATATTTTGGTGAGTCGGAGCCTTCTCCTTCGTTTGTAAGCCGACGTATCCCACACAAAGAAAGTAGTTGTATGTCACAGCGTTTTTCGGGCGCTCGGTCTGGTGATCGAGGGTCCCGTTCAAGTTTTGGTTCCGGTTCTCGCCGGGGCGGTCGCCCAAGTGGTGAGCGCTCTTCAGAGGGACGTTCTTTTGGAGGCGGTCGCCCATCGAGCAGTCGTCCAGCTGGAGGTCGTTCTTTTGGTTCGAGTGGTCGAAGTTCGGGGGGGCGCCGCTCCTTCGGTGGCCGGCCTGCCGGCCGGGGTGGAAAAGGTCGCGGC
>CAYWTN010000001.1:143237-147136 GCA_964460975.1 uncultured Pseudomonadales bacterium | reverse complement strand
GCGGCGCCCACGCCACGGTCAGTGCCAGTGTGTTGCGCCTCAAGGCTGAGCAAAATCAGCAGCAAGAAACGCAGCAAGCACCCGTTATTGAGAACACCTTTGCCGATTTTTCCTTGGCTAAGCCCATTAAAGAGAACATTGCCTCTCGCGGTTACACCGAGCCAACTCCTATTCAGGACAAAATCATTCCTCACGCCATAGAAGGTCGTGACGTGATTGGTCTGGCCAATACGGGAACAGGCAAAACGGCCGCATTCTTGCTGCCTATCCTCAACCGTTTGCTCCAGAATCCCACCGAGCGCGCGCTGATTATGGCGCCAACTCGCGAGCTGGCCGAGCAAATTCAGCAGGAATGTCGTGCTTTTTCTCAAGGACTACGCATCTACAATACGCTCTGTATTGGTGGCGCCAACATCCGCACCCAGATCACTCAGTTGCACCGTAAGCCACATATCGTGATCGGTACGCCAGGAAGATTGCAAGATCTTTCCGAGCGCATGGCTCTTCGATTTTCTGAGTTTGGTGTGGTGGTTCTCGACGAAGTGGACCGCATGCTCGACATGGGCTTTATCCATGATATGAAGCAGATTCTTGGCGAGTTGCCAACAGATCGTCAGACGCTCTTTTTCTCAGCCACGATGAACAATGAGGCCGAGCGATTGGCTCAGCAGTTCCTCAACGAGCCTATTAAGATCTCAGTGATCCAGCGCGAAACAACCGCCAACGTTGACCAGCAGTTTGTGCAGGTCTTCAGCGCGGTAGAAAAGATGCGCCACCTCCAGGCTTTGCTGCACGATGTCCTTAATAAGGATGGCAAAGTGATCATTTTTGGTCGCACGCAGCATGGTGTGGATAAGCTCGTTCGTGTGCTCGAAGAAAGTGGTCTGGACGTTGTCTCGATGCATGGTCGCAAGACGCAAGCGGCTCGTCAGAAGGCGCTGCGCCAGTTCAAGAAGAGTGAAGCTCGCGTTCTCGTTGCTACCGATGTGGCCGCTCGTGGTCTGGATGTGCAGGATATCTCTCACGTTATTAACTACGAACTGCCTTCAACCTACGATGAATACGTGCACCGTATTGGTCGAACCGGTCGTGCTGAGCGCAAGGGTATTGCTATTACCTATCACGAGTAAAATCGTGCCTACTCACCGATAAATCTACCTGGTCCCCTTGGAAGGCAACCCCTTCCTGGACCAGGTATTTTTTTTGTTCCTGGGCACCGCCAAAAGCAAAGGTGGGAGCCATTTTCCCCTGAGCATTTACCACGCGGTGGCAAGGAACACTCTCCTGATGCGGATTAAGATGGAGGCAACTCCCCACCAGCCTGGGGCTATTTACCCCGCTCGCCTTGGCAATATCGCCATAGGTACTCACTTCCCCTTGAGGAATTTCACGAACGGTTTCGTACACGAGTTGGCAAGCATCGCAGTAGGGGGAGAGAGGCATAGACGGATTTTACCCTCATTTGCTATGATAGGGAAATGCGTTTACGACTTCCCTTTACTTTAGCGATACTTTTGGTTTCCTCGGTGGTGCTTTCTGGCTGCTGGAAGAAGAAACCTGCTCAAGTTACCCCCAGCCCTTCACCCATCATTCAA
The DNA here is from genome assembly GCA_964460975.1 of uncultured Pseudomonadales bacterium. Lineage (GTDB taxonomy): Bacteria > Patescibacteriota > Microgenomatia > UBA1400 > UBA1396 > CAYWTN01. The sequence continues at coordinate 145,541 of CAYWTN010000001.1, read as the reverse complement.
GAAAAGGTGAACACAATCGATATTTCTGAGCGGCCTTATGTCACGCTTACGCCAACCAATCGTGGCAGAAGCCTTACTTTGAGTCTTGGTGTTCTCAATAGTGAAGTGAGTAAGGGTGAGTTTGAGGTGGAGTACCAGTCTGGCAATTTGTTGCAGGGTTTTGGCGGTCGCCTCAACTTGGAAAAGCTGCCTGATGTGCAAGAGTTTTTGCTTGGGAGTTGCAGCGCTGGTGGAAAGTGTTCCTATAGTGAGGACGTGACCGGTGGCGCGCTCACCCTACGCTTTACCGATACGGCTGGCGAGAAATACACTCTCAAAAATGAATGGTCGTTTTTGGAAAACAAAGAAAAATCCGATACCCTAACTTCACGTGATGCCAAGTTTGTTCTCAAGGGGAAGGGGCTCAGTGCGGTTTCGCATCTCGTTGTGCTTCAGGTCCCTGGATATCCAGCCGAGGTTACGGCGCCTCTCTCTGCCATGTACGCGCCTGCTGGGCTCGCTACTCCTAAGGGTTCGTTAGAAGTGAGTATTCGCCTTAACGAAGAGGCCGATTCGGCCAGTATCCTGGGCTGGAATGGCTCGGCTTTTGTGCCTCTCAAGACGAGTGTCCAAGACAAAGTTGCCACGGCGACCTCCTCTGTTTGGTACGAAAGTTATATCGCCGTACAATCTCAGTAATTTTGGTATAATACTCCCTATTGCCGACTTAGCTCAGATGGTAGAGCATCTCCTTTGTAACGAGAAGGTCGTGGGTTCAAGTCCCACAGTCGGCTCCGAGGCTTTGTGCTATAATTACAGCTTCGACAAAGTCAAAAAAGGAAACTATGGCAGGAAAAAAGAAAAAGGGACCACGACAACTTGTTGCACTCAAGTCAACGGTTTCTGGTCATGTCACACACTACACGTCTCGTAACAAGCGCAACCGCCAAGAAAAGGGTATGGGCAAGCTTGAACTTATGAAATTCGACCCCACCGTTCGCAAGCATGTCTTGCACAAAGAGGTAGAAAAACTCAAATAAAACCCGTATATACGGTAAAATTTAAGAGGATCTTTATTGGCATTCAACGAAGTTGACTGCCAATTTTTTATACTTTCCTTTTACCTCAACTCTCAAGTTCGGCAATGGTATCTCGGATTCTGGCTGCCAACTCAAAGTTCCAGGCTTTGGCCGCAGCGTTCATTGTTCTCCCAAGCTGTGAGGCGAGCTTCTTTTTATCCTGAGGAGTGAGCTCATCAGGACGAATGTCTTCTAGGTAGAGAACTTGGTTTTTGCCAATTTTGAGTTCGGTTTTGTTGGTTGTCTCATGTTGTGGGAACTGGTAAGCACTCCCAACTCGTCCACTTTTCTTTTCGCGGATGCCAGGAATGTCACCCGTTTTTTCCTTATCTCGGTTCTTAATGAGTTCTTCACGGATAGGTTTGCTCACTGTCTGTGGAATGATCCCGTGCTTTTCGTTGTAATCCAGTTGAATTTGACGGCGACGATCGGTTTCTTCTAGAGCTGCCTGCATGGAGCGAGTGATTCGATCGGCATATAGTATGACTTTTCCTTCGTTGTGTCTGGCGGCGCGTCCCATTGTTTGGATAAGGGCACTGGTGGAACGCAAGAAGCCTTCTTGGTCGGCATCGAGAATGGCCACAAGCGTCACCTCGGGTAGATCGAGCCCCTCACGAAGCAGGTTGACCCCAATGAGCACGTCATACTCTCCCTTGCGCAGGTCGGTGAGGATTTCAGAGCGTTCCAGGGTATCGATATCTGAGTGCAAGTACTGGACTTTGGGAAGGACGGTTGGCTCGGGATAATCGTGGGCCAAAAGCAACGTGCGCATTTTGTCTTGGTCGTTGAGGTACTCGGTGAGCGTCTCGGCCATTTTCTTAGTAAGTGTCGTGACGAGAACGCGCTGCCCTTGCTCTTTGCGCAGGGTAATTTCGTGGATGAGATTGGGAATCTGTCCAGAAATGGGACGAATTTCTACGGGCGGGTCGGTGAGACCGGTTGGACGAACAATCTGCTCAACAATGGTGTTTTCGCTTCGATCGAGCTCCCACTGATCTGGAGTGGCAGAAACAAAAAGGGCTTTATCCAGGCGGTCCAAAAACTCAGGGAACTGGAGAGGGCGGTTATCCCGGGCAGCTGGAAGTCGGAAACCGTACTCGATGAGCGTTTCTTTCCGAGAGCGATCACCAGCAAACATACCGCGCACCTGGGGCATAGTCATGTGGCTTTCGTCCACAACGGTGAGGAACTCACCATTTCCAAATTTCTGCGCATTGTGATGGAAGTAATCGAGGAGCGTGTAGGG
>CAYWTN010000001.1:53827-143227 GCA_964460975.1 uncultured Pseudomonadales bacterium | reverse complement strand
CACCTGGTTGTCGTCCATCAAAGTAACGTGAATAGTTTTCGATGCCATTTACAAAACCAATTTCTCTGAGCATATCGAGATCGTGCAAAGTTCGTTGCTCTAAACGGTAGGCCTCGATGTTTTTGCCCTCACTTTTGAGCTCATCAACCCGTGCTCGCATGTCCGCTTCAATTTGGAGAAGTGCCTGTTGCTGATCTTTTCCTGCGATATTATGTTTGGCTGGATAAATAATAAACCTTTTGGCATGGATGTTATTTTCTTGTGGGGCTTGGTCTGGCCAGAGTTCGCCAGTGGCAGGATCGATCTTCTCAATTTTTTCGATGGATTCACCTGGAATATGTAATGTGAGTGCCCAAGTTTCGTTGGCAGGCCAGAGCTGCAAGCGATCGCCGCGAATACGGAATGTTCCACGAGCCAGATCGGTAGTTGTGCGCGTGTACTGCATGTCGTTGAGTCGGCGAATAATTGTTTGGCGAGGAATTATTTGCCCCTCAATAACTTGCAAACTATGTGTTTCAAAATCTTCTGGTGCACCAATGTTATAGATACAAGAAACCGAGGCAACAACAATACAATCCGGGCGCGAAAGAAGGTTGGCTGTAGTGGCGAGGCGGAGCTTGTCGATCTCATCATTAATCATGGCTTCTTTTTCGATATACGTATCGGAGCTCACGATGTAGGCCTCAGGCTGGTAGTAATCGTAGTAAGAAACAAAGTAGCTCACGGCATTGTTGGGAAAAAAGTCACGAAATTCCTGATACAACTGCGCTGCGAGCGTTTTGTTATGAGCAATGACGAGTGTGGGGAGCTGGAGATTCTGAATAACATTGGCTGTCGTGAATGTTTTGCCAGACCCAGTTACACCAAGGAGAACTTGATTGCGCTTTCCTTCACGAAAGTGGCCGGTGAGAGCATCAATGGCGGCCGGCTGGTCACCAGCGGGCTGGTACTTGGATTCCACTTGGAACATAGCCCTCTATTGTACCTCTTTTTTCTGGTGGAATCACTGCATTTCTTTACGGATGGCTTCTTTGAGCTCATCATACGTATAGGGCAGAAGGATATCTTGGCCAGCCTTTCCGGGCGTTTCCTTGAGAACTTGGGTGTTGCCATTGGGAAGATTGAGGATAATGACTCCCGATGCTACTGGTTGGATCTCCGGGTGTTCGCTCAGGAATTTTCTCATCCAAAGCGAGTATGGCACGCCTTGCAAGTCTTCCAAAATGAAAGGAGCCACTTCTTCCGACCAGAAATAGCCTTTCTTTTGTTTGGCAGCCTGGATTTCTTCTGGTTGGAGGTCGGCAACGAGCGGGCCAAGCCGAACCCAGGGAGCTCGGTAACTGGTAACAAAAATAGCATGGCGCAGATCCGTGCCCAACATACCCGTAAGCGTGGCAAGTGCATTGATATCTTCCTCATTATTTTCTATTTCTTCTGGATCTACAAAGAGGATTTCTTGGGTTCCTGAGCGAATAATCTCAATATCATCTTCTGTTTTGACGCTTCCAATGGTCTCTTCTTCCCTCATGAGCATAAAGGAACTGCCTGGTTCAAAGTTTGGGGCAATGAGCTGAGGATTCCAGCGAATGCGCCAACGTCCACGTTCACGAATGAGGTCGAGTGCTTGTGAATGGGTAAAGAGTCCAATTGGTGTTTCACGAACAAGGTAGAGTGTTCCTTGTTGTTTGGTCGGCCAGAGATTATTTGCCTCGAGTTGTGCGTAGGCGGTTATTTTTTTGGATTGCAAACCGTGTTCAGCATTGGCAACGAGGGTAATAAATTCTCCCAAAGTAAGTTCCTGGCGTGATTGGTCATCCAAAAGTTGGTACATTTCTGGGTAAGCTTTGGCGCTCCAACGATCGGCCAAATGAGCAGCGAGAGAGGTCGGCGAGCTGAGTTGTGAGGTAATCGTAAGCAACAAAAGCCCCATTCCAGCGGTGAGCTGGTGGGTAAGCGGGAGCGGTTGGATAAAGCGTGCCAGGAAAATGGCCGCAAATGGGAGGACAAGAATGAGATAACGAGGCCAAAAAGGGAAAATGACGAACGATGCCAACAGAAGCGATCCAATAACCAGTATTCCTTGCCAGGTATTGTCGAGATTTTTCCATCGTTTCCAGTGCAAGAGAAACGCCCCAAACATGAGCGGCCAAAGGGTGCTCCATTCTTGTACAGCAGACCAGTGTTCGTTCCACCATCCCCAGTGTGATCCAGTAAGAAGAGTGGCTGGGAGATTGAGATAGTGAGGAGCAACGCCACTACTGCGATAAAAAGTGACCATCCATTTTTGGGCGCCGAACCAATCGAGGAGAGTATTACCCTGCCAGAAAAATGGAACATAGAGTGCTAGGTAAAACACTCCGGCTGATGCAAAAATGAGTAACCATTGTTTCCATCGACGCCATGAAAGAAAAAAGACGCCTCCAATAGGCAAAATAGGCGCGAGAATTCCGATTTTTGAGCCGGCAAATATCCCCAAACCCACTCCGGCGAGGAGAATGGTGGCCATTTTTGTTGTTTTTTTGTAAGCAATGAGTCCGAGGATGTAGAGGAGCAATCCAATGAGCTGAGGAATATCCAACATTGTTTGGCTCAGCTGAGAGGAAAAAAGCTGGTTAGCTAGAAGAAGGGAGGTAGTTATGGCAACAACTTGACGGCGCATGCCACGAGGACTGATCAGAAAAGCCAGGATGCCAGTGAGGAGAAGGGCGGTGAGGAAAAGGCCAATACTTGCCAAATAAGGGCGTTGGGTAGTTTGAATGGCAAGTCCATAAAGATACTTACCTACAGGAGGAGTTTCTGGATTGATGCGGAACATTTCACCGGTGCGCAAGAGGAGATCTCCGGCTAATTGGTAAAGCTCGGCATCAGCCATGATTCTTGGGCTCATGGGCACAACCCATTGCGAGTGATCATAAAGATCGGTGAGGGCGTTACGGTCAAACTTTATATCAAGGATCCAGCGATTCCAGTAAAACAGCCAGAGCACTTGTGCCGTAACGAGGAGTACCCATATCCAGGCGCGGCCGAGTCGGTGCGCAAGTTGTTTCATGTTTCTCACCATAGCATATTTTTCTTGGCAAAACTCTTGATGATCTTGTTTGTACCTCTTTGTTGGTTTTGAGATAGATTTGGTTCCTAAAGATGTAGTTTACAGGGCTCAGTCTGTTTGGGTATTGTGAGGTCATTCGGAAAATATTCGCCCGAAGGAAAAGTGAGAATGGAGGCACATGGCAGTAACTTTATACCGACGTCAGAGACAGATTGTTGATTTCATTGCGCAGTACATCCAAATGAATAACTATTCTCCCACACTGCAAGAAATTGCCGATGCTCTTGGTGTTTCTTCATTGGCAACCGTGCACGAACACTTGCAGGCGCTTGAGAAAAAAGGTGTCATTCGTCGTGCCGATGGAGCTGTTCGCGGTATTGAGCTTATGGATAGAACCTTCCTCAAAATTTCGGAGGGAATAGATTTGCCCATTCTTGGTTTTGTGGCAGCTGGTAAGCCTATTGAGCCGTACACCGATCCGAACGCGACCTTCAAAGTTTCTCCTCAGCTTATTTCGGGCAAGCGCCGCGCCTACGTCCTCCACGTAAAAGGCGAATCTATGATCGAAGATGGCATCCTTAATGATGACTATGTGGTGATTGAGGAGCAAGAGGATGTTCGTGATGGCGACATTGTGGTTGCTCTTCTCGATAATGGTTTGGCTACGCTCAAGCGTTTCTATCGTGAGGCTACCCGCATCCGTTTGGAGCCAGCTAACTCTACGATGTCGCCAATTTATGCAACGAACGTGAAGATTCAGGGACGCTGCGTAGGTTTGATCCGTAAGTTTGCTTGATCTTTTTAAGCCAAGTGATTTGTTTTTTAGCGTACTGTCTTTCTTGAGTGATCCAAAGTTGCTTGGCTTCTTGCTCGGTGGTTTTTCCTTCGAGGTGGTCTCGAAGATGACGATAACCAGTAGAGCTAAAAGCTGGGTAGCTCCAATCAAGGTAATCCTTAATCAGGGAGCGTGTTTCTTCCAGAGCACCATCTTCCCAACGAGACTCTACACGAGCGCGAATATTTTTTTCAACAGTTTCGAGGCTTGGCTCCAGCAAGTGGATGGTAAGGTCCTCAAAAAGTGGCGGCAGTGGTTCCCAAGATGGAAGAGAGGCTACTTCCAGAGATCGAATGAGGCGGCGAGGGTTGGAGCGGTCTGCTTGCGTGAGCGTTTGCCAACGATCAGGATTTTTCCTTTTGGTTTCTTCTTGCAATTGGGACAAGGAAAGTTGTTCAAGATGGGCTCGGAGTTCTGGATTGTTGGGAGCATTCAATGTTTTGGGAGGATGGAAAAGCACTTCAACATAGGGCCAAGAACCACCAAAGAAGATGACTGGTTTCTTTTGCTCTGCATTTTGTGAGAGCACCTTCTGGACGTATTGGTAAAAATGATAGGTACTCCAGTCTTCATTTGGAGAGACAAGATCAAAGCCAAAGAGTTTCTCAGTGGGGAGATTCGGTAAGTCCTTGCCAGTCACGAGAGACATATCTTTGTAAACATGCCGGGAATCGAAGGATATGAGCAGTGCATTTCTTCTCAGAGCAAGCGTGCAGGCGAGCTGCGTTTTTCCGCTGGCTGTTGGCCCGTAGATGATGGTTATTTTATTCATGTTGCGCACATTATATATATTCTCTATGTAGGCAAAACAATCTGGTATCCCGAACCATACTGTGAATGAAGCTCACAATGGAGTGGTTCGAGTTTTCGGCGCAGGCGGCGCATCATAACGTGAATAACAGCACTCGGGCGAGCGGCATCTTGGGAGAGTCGGTCAAGAAAAATATCTTGGAGTTGTTCCAGGCTTGCGATGCCTCTTTTGTGGCGAAAAAGAAGGTTCATAATTTGAAGTTCTCTCTTCGTGAGGTGGCAGGTTTGGTCTTTATATTGAAGTTTGTGTTCGTTGAGATGCAAGCGAAGCTCACCAAAGTGGAGGACAGATTGGTCAGTTCGTCGTTCACGCCGAAGCAGGGCTAAAAAGTGCCAAAAAAACTCATCGGGAGAAAGCGGTTTTGCCAGGTAACAGTCGGCGCCGTCGCGGAGAGCTGAGATTTTTTCATTTTTCTCTGTTTTGGCGCTGAAAATACAAATGAGCGTGTGGGGAGATGCTTGGCGAACATACTCCACAAGCTCCAGGCCGTCTCCATCTGGAAGAGTACGGTCGATGATTACCGCTGTATAGGGAGAAGTTGCTTGCTCAAGGTAATTATAGGCGCCAGTGAGGGTGGGGACTTGATCCACAATACAGTTCTTATTGAGCGCGCGTTTGAGAGCACGACTCAGATGAGGACTATCTTCTAGTAAAAGGACTCGATGTGTCATCGAGGGTGATTATACGATGCAAAACGAACAAAAAACTAACATTTATGGCTGGATACGGTACATTTTCTCGTTCGGGCGTTGCATTTTGAGGTCGTTACGAACTTTTTCCTCAAGAGTAAAGCTCGAAGTAGCTTCCTGTGCTTTTTTTTCTAGCGCAGCTACCTCTTGTTCAAGCACCTGAACACGGGCCTCTTGCTCCCGAATACGATCCTGTGTTTTGAAAGAAACATAGAGGGTTCGAATGAGGGAAGTGAAGAGAAGAATGAGAAGACCCAAAAAAACCAATGAGGCAATATTTTTGGTGGATCCTGATTTAGCACTTGCTATCATATTATCGGTCGTGTATACTACGTCTTTGCAATCATTTTCTGCCTTATGATGACGACCAAAGAAGAGGATACCATTCTATGTGGCAACAACAACAGACCGAGTACAGCAACTGGCTCAACAGTGCTGGCAAGGCGCAAGCAACCATTATTGCGTACAACAAAGATATCGAGCAGTTCGTAACCTTTCTCCTCAAGGGTGGGAAGACCGATCCTAAGCAAGTTGTCGTTGAGGATTTCCAGAACTACAAGGCTGAGCTTGAAGAACTTCGCTATACCGATAAATCTATTTCTCGAAAACTTAATTCTCTTAAGTCATTTTTCCGTTATCTGCGCAAGACAGAGATTATTCCTGTGGATCCTCTGCAACAGGTTTCCCATCCAAAGTATAAAATTTCACCGCCTCGTATCCTCACGCCAACAGAGTATCGTGCTTTGCGTGATGCTTGTCGGGTAGATCAGCGGATGAGTTCTATTATTGAGCTGCTTTTGCAGACCGGTTTGCGCATTAGTGAATTGGCCGCGTTGCGCCAAGACGAGATCGATTACAAGAAGAAACAGCTGACGATTTCGCCTCAGGGATCGCATCCGTCTCGCATTGTTCCACTCAATAATGCCGCGGTAACGGCACTCGAAAATTATGCCAAGGTGCGCCCACGCGCCAAGGAAGACATTTTCTTCCTCACCAAGAGCTGTCGCCCATTTTTGGTACGCAATATCCGTAGTGCCATTGATCGTTATTTCCGTTTGGCTGGGGTAAAAGAAGCTAAAGTGAACGATCTGCGCCATACCTTCATTGTGGAACAGCTTTCGGCTGGCGTTCCTTTGCTTACGGTTTGCCAGATTGTAGGTCACAAACGCATCTCCACTACCGAGCGATACCTCCAGTTTTTGGATAACAAAGCAATTGCTCCTGATATTGCGATCCGAGAGTTGTAAAATACGGCTGTTATGAAGACAGCTATTACCTTTGCCGACTGGGATAAAGTCGATGTTCGCCTGGGAACGATTGTAGAAGCCAGCGCTCCCGATTGGTCCAACAAACTTATTGAGCTCCATGTCGATTTTGGTGAGGAAATTGGTCGAAGAACCATTTTCACCGGCATGCGTAAATGGTATGAACCAGAACATTTTACTGGTAAACAGGCACTTTTCCTTGTCAATCTTGAGCCAAAAAAGATGGGAAACAGTGAAAGCCAAGGGATGATTCTTTCGCTCGACACGATGGATGCCGATGGCAATTCTCATCCCCATGTGGTACTGTTGGATTCTGCATTTCCACCAGGTACTCAAGTATCATAAAGAAAGAACTATGTCTGAGAAATCAACACCAAACCCAAAGAACTCTGGACGCCGCCTGCAGTTTGAGTTTAAACTCCAGCCTCAGCGCGCACTGATTTGGTTTTTTATAGCCCTCCTTTTTGTGCCATTCCTCTATAGCATTTTTGTGGGAGCCCAGAACAGTAAGGTTCCACTCTCTGAGCTTTTGCGTGATGTCAAAGCCGAGAAAATCGAGAAGGTCGAGATTGAGGGTGCCGACATTAAAATTCAATACAATGACGGCACTACCAAAACCTCCCGCAAAGAGGCTGGTCAGGATTTTGTTACTTTGCTGCGACAAGCAGATATCGATCCAACAGCGATTCGCCTAGAAGTAAAGGGAGTTACTCCTTCTGCACTGCTTTGGGAGTTTGTGGTTAATTTCTTGCCGCTTATCCTCATGATCGGCTTTTTCTTCTTCCTTTTCCGCCAGGCGCGCGGTTCTCAGGGCGACATGATGGGTTTTGGCAAGAGCAAGGCCAAGTTCTTTGTGAAGGGAAAGCAAGATATCAAGTTTGCTGATGTCGGCGGTATGACCGAAGCCAAGCAAGAGCTGGAAGAAATTGTCGATTTCCTCAAGAATCCAAAGAAGTATGCCAAAGTTGGCGCTCGAACCCCAAAGGGTGCTCTCCTTGTTGGTCCAGCTGGAACCGGAAAGACGCTTTTGGCGCGCGCGGTGGCTGGTGAGGCCGGAGTGCCGTATCTTTCTATTGCTGGCTCTGAGTTTATGGAGATGTTGGTCGGTGTAGGTGCCGCCCGCGCGCGCGACCTCTTCCAAACAGCCAAGAAGATGGCTCCAGCAATCATTTTTATCGATGAAATTGATGCTATTGGTCGTATGCGTGGACATGCCAGTGGTATGGGAGGACATGATGAGCGAGAACAGACTCTCAACCAGATCTTGGTCGAGATGGATGGTTTTGCGCCCAATGATAGTGTGATTGTTCTGGCTGCTACGAACCGCGGCGACATGCTTGATCCAGCACTTACTCGTCCAGGCCGATTTGACCGTCGAGTAACGGTTTCTCTGCCAGATTTGGAAGAGCGCCGTGGCATCCTTATTATTCATAGCAAAAATAAGCCATTTGCGAAGAATGTTGATTGGGATGTGGTTGCGCGTCGCACGATTGGTTTCTCCGGTGCTGATCTGGAAAATATGCTCAATGAAGCAGCTATCTTGATCGCTCGAGAAAACCGTACAGAGATTGGCCCCAAAGATCTGGAAGAAGCCGCCCTCAAGGTGAAGCTTGGTCCTTCCAAGAAACGTCTGCAAACGGAGAATGAGCGCAAAATGACTGCCTATCATGAGGCTGGTCATGCGATTGTGGCGCACTTTTTGCCGCACGCCGATGCCGTCCATCGTATTTCTATTGTTTCTCGTGGTCATGCGCTTGGTTTTACCTTGACGCCACCAAGTCAAGATAAAAACCAGGTCACCAAGTCCGAGCTGGAAGCCGAAATGGCGGTTCTTCTCGGTGGCCGAATTGCCGAAAGACAGTTCTTCAATGAGCTTACCGGTGGTGCCTCTAGCGATATTCAGCGAGTTACTGCAGTTGCTCGAGCTATGGTCATGGATTATGGCATGAGTGAGTTGGGCCCTATTAACTTTAATCCTCAGTACGATACGAGTAACTATTCTCGAGCTTCCTATGAGCCATCTAAGGTTTCGGATAAGGTTCAGTCTCAGGTTGATGAGCAGATTTCTAAGTTTGTGAGCCAGGCCGAAGTGGTCGCTAGTAAGCTCATGAAAAAGCATGAGAAGGCGATCCACCGTATTGTGGATAAACTCCTTGAGGTAGAAACGATCGAAGCAGAAGAGTTTGTTGAGATTGTGGGCTCGCCAAAGGCTCGCCCGGAACTCAACTAGAAGAAGATGTGTCGGAACAGAAAGTTGATATTGTCATTGTTGATGCTTTCTCGCTGCTGTTTCGTGCTTTTCATTCTTTCCCTTTGAGTCTCACCTCTCCTGATGGTCAGCTCACCAATGCCGTCTACGGTTTTACGCGACTCCTGCTCGATCTTATGAAGCGGGTGAGACCTGAATACTTGATTGTAGCCACGGATATGGGGAAGCCAACCTTTCGGCATCAGGAGTTTACTCAGTACAAAGCCAATAGAGAAGAAGCTCCCCATGAGTTGACGGCCCAGATTGGCCATATGCGTGCAGTGCTGGAGGCGCTCAATATTCCCACTTTGGGGGTAGAAGGCTTTGAGGCGGACGACGTGATTGGAACGCTCGTCACCAATCTCCACAAGGATTATCCCGAAAAAGTGATTGGTATTTTTACGGGTGACCGTGATGCTTTCCAGCTTGTTCAGGATAATGTTTTTGTTCTCTTGCCCGATCGAGCCAATAAAGGAAGTGTTATTTTTGTGGATCCAGAAGAAGTTATTTCTCGATTCGGTGTTCGCCCTGATCAAGTTGTGGACTACAAAGCGCTCTGTGGCGATGCCTCCGATAACATTCCAGGCGTTCGAGGCATTGGGCCAAAAACTGCAGCACAGCTTCTCATGAAGTTTGATTCCCTTGGGAAGCTCTACAGCATGCTCGGACTCGGTGGCTCTAACTTGAGTGAGGACGAGCGGGCTGCTTTGCAGCCCGCCCTGGAATCCCTCTCACCTTCTACTGTGAAGAAACTGTCAGAAGGAGTAGAAGACGCTTTTGCTTCGCAGCGCTTGGCCAAACTGGATTGCTGCGTGGAGTTTCCTTTTGTTTTTGCCGACGCCAAACTCAGTGAGTACAACAAAGAGCTCGCTTTAGAACTCTTCACTTTTTTGGGCTTTACCTCACTCAAGAAACTCTTGCCCAGCGACTCCTTTGAACGCCAAGTGGAAGAGGCTGTCCAGGCTTCTCTTTTTTAAGTTACCGCTTGCAATACTCACCCAAAATTGCGTACACTGTTACGGCAATGAGTAGAGATTTTGTACAAGATGAACCGTCTATAGAGATTCCTGAGTCGTCTCGTTCGAGTGCTCAATCTCCTTGGGAGAAAGAACTGTTTTCCGAACCAAAGAAAACTCTTCCTCCTCGCCGATCTCGAAGGTTCCCTATTCTGTCTGTTCTCGCTCTCGTCGTTCTGGTGGGCGGCATGGTTGCGGCTCTTATCGCATCACAAACCAATCTTGATCTCCGCCAGTGGGCCTGGGGAGGCATGAACGTAAATACCAGTGGTCTTAATGGTGAAAAAAGTGACCTCTCCCAAATGTCTCTCACCTCTGGTGAAGATAGTGAGACGGTTCGCCTCTTCAAAGAACTCACAAAGACCTATTATCAAGCTGATGTCATGAATGTGAGCATCCCTGAGTTTGAGATCCAAGGTGTTGTGCTTAAACAGTATGATCCAGAACTCGATAAAACATTTGTCTTTTCTCGTATGGAGAATCTCCCTCTCATTCAAGCTGTTCCTCGCATGTGGATTACTATGGGAGATGTTGATTTTCCAGCGTCTGTCGGTGAAGTTGTGCTCGAATCCGATAAGCCGGTTACCTATTACCTGGCAATTATCGAAGGCGACGATGGTCCTTATGACACGCTTCATTTTTCTTATGATGAGAGCATAGAAGTGAAAGAACCCAACGCGCCTTTCCTTTCGATCGATTTTCATGAAGAAGAACCTATCGCTGTGGAGAACCAGACATGAAAAACTTTGCTGCTAAATTTCTCTTAGGTTTTTTCTTTGCCTTTGTAGGCTTGGCTACGAGTGCTTCGACGGTTCATGCCAAATGTGATAACTGGGCCGACTCTGGTTCTGAGCATCGCAATGCGGGCAATGGTTGTGTCTATCGTTGTGAAGGAAGTAATTGGCAAGGTCCGCTTCGTTGTGATGGTCAAGGAAATGGTCAATTCCAGGGTGAACCGGCCAAGAATGAGGCTGAACGTCAAAATCAGGCCCGCGCTGTTGAGCAGGCAATGAAAGCTGCTGAGCAGAAAGTTGCAGAACAAGGGGCAGCTCAAACGGCTGCTATGGCTGCTGCTACGGCAGAAATGCGTCAAAAAGAGGCTGTCCGTCAACAAGCTATGGTGGAAGCTCAGCGTCAAGCCGCTATTGCTGATGCCCAAAAACGTATGGGCGCGGCGGCAGCTGCTCAAGTTGCCCAGATTGACCAGAAAGCCAAGGAGGCTGCTGCTTTTGTTTCTCAAGCTCAAGGTACAGACCGTGGGCAGAATATCGTTGGCTCTGGCGCGCAAAATGCCGCTGCAATCGCCGAGGCAGGCTATGATCCCAATGGTGCGCTGGCAACCGGTAAGGTTTCTGTTTCTGGCAACATGATTACCGAAGCAGTTTCTAAACCAACGGCTGCCTCAGGCGGAACGGGAGGCGGTGGTGGATCACTCTCTGCTGCTGACTCTCTTGCCAGTGATGTTGCCAAAGGGGCAATGTATAAAGGTGCCGATTGGTGTGATGTTCGTATTGCTCCAGGAACGAATCTCTCCGCTGGAGCAAAGTGCTGTCGTGGTGGTGCTGTTGAATGTGGTTCTGGTACCTGTGTAGCTGGGAGTATTGGGCAGTATGGGCAGTGTTCCGGATCTGATTCAACAAAGACTCCGGCTGAGCTTCAAGCTCAGTGTAATGCGATGTCCAGTGTGGCAGATAAAGCGGCTTGTTTCCAGGAGAGTCTTTCTGCTCCATCTTCTACAAATGTTCGTTCAATTGCCATGCGTGATACATCTGGCAAGCTAAAGACTTTGGCTGTTACAAGTACTTCAAACTGTTCTGAAGGACAGATTGCTTGTACGGTGAGTGGCCTTGAAGGACCTCGGGAAGCTGGTGGTTATGTTTGTGTTGATAAGCTGTTGTACGGAGAGGACTGTAATCTTTGGAAGCGCGATTTTACCGTGCAACAAGAACGAGGTATTGCTATTGTTACTGCCGTTCCAACGGCCATAGAGTGTAAAAGCCCTCGAAAAGAATGTATTCTTTATGGGGGTGGCGCTGTCTGTATAGACGGAGATCAGCCTTGTTCAGAATGGAAGAAGGATTTTGAATCCCAACCTGTCCCTCAGGGAACGGATGTTGGTAGGGTGAATTTTAAAATTACAGGAACAACTAATGATAGAAGTTGTGAGAGATGTGTTCCTACAGATAGTGCTGATGTTTGTCGTTATCAGACTGTTGATATTTGTCAGGGCGCTCTTGAGCAAATAAAGCGAGACGAAATAACGAAAATTGAATCGAAGAGAGATGTTTCTTCTGTGCTACAAGCAGCAGGACTACCAACAACAGCTCCTTTTGTTCGGTGGAGGCTTGATAATGGTATTTGCCGAGTTTGTAACTCTGCGGAAGATATCGCTAAATATGGCTGTACTTTTTCGAATGCCCTTTGTTCGAATAGTAATTCGAATGTTAAGGTCGAGAATTGTCCCTCTGATTTGAGTAGTCGAGGAAATGTTGTTGTGTATTCAACCGGTGTTAACCGCCAAGCTTGTGTTAGGGCAGATGGTCAAACCGTCTACTTCTGTACAAAGGGTAATGCTGCAAACCAGTGTGCTACTCTTCCATCACCAGAGCCACTATCTAATAAGTGTAATGCCCGACATGGTACAGAAATTGGTTCAAGCGGTTCTCAGAGGTATTGCTGTAATGGTGAGTATTCTGCCACAGCTTGTTCAACGCCAATCTCTGTAACAGAAACATTGCAGGAGACAAATCGGTGCACAGGGAATCATGGAGTCCAGTTTAGTATCGGGAGTAGTCGATACTACTGTTGCAATGGCTTGCGCTCTAGCGCCGCATGCTCTGAGCCTCTCAACCTTGCCAAATCTCAGATGAATGGTCAGTCCTTTGCTGGTGGCATCTCAGATGGTGTCCACTGTGGCAATGGATCAGATGCGCTTGCAGGTGAGTGTGGTTTTTGTAAGGAAGGGAAATCCTATGAATCTGGTGGTAAGAGGTATTGTGGTGTAGGTGACTCTAAATCTCCTGGTAGTGAAAATTCTCCCACAAGCAACCCTGGTAAAAGTGATATTAAGATCGGATCTTCTTGTTTAGCCCATGGTTCCAGAGTGATAACGTCTTCAGCGTTTACGAGCCCAGAAAACTACTATTGTTGTGATGGGAAAGTGCAAGAAGGACAATGCTCCGCTCCTGCTACGTATTGGTTCGCTTCCCCAGCTACATATGCCGATGGAACCTGGTGTAACGATGGTATCTTTGGTTCTTGTCAACAGTGTATTTCTTCAACGACTTATGAAGATAAAGATGGGAAAAAGTACTGTGGTTCAGAACAAACATCTCGAACTCCAATTGACTTGATCGTACAAGAATCTGTACCTTCCTGTTCAATGGGGCTAAAACTTGAAGGACAAAGCTGTTGCTCTGGTTATAAAGAAGTGGATTCTGTTATTGAGGGTGCTAAGACCTGTCAAAAGACAATTACAACCCAAGTTCGCTCTACTGCTCAAGCGGTTGCAGAAATCCCTCGAACTGATATTCCAACTTGCCCCGCGGCAACAGTTGATCGAGGAAGTGCTCATTCGACTCCCTGTAAAAACACTCCTTCTGGTTCTAGT
Source organism: uncultured Pseudomonadales bacterium (assembly GCA_964460975.1). GTDB lineage: Bacteria > Patescibacteriota > Microgenomatia > UBA1400 > UBA1396 > CAYWTN01. The sequence continues at coordinate 129,704 of CAYWTN010000001.1, read as the reverse complement.
CTGATCGAATTAGCCGAACATTCTACAAATTTCTTGAACCTCAGGTCGATGTGTAATGATGGTTACAACCTGACGAATGGGCAGTGTATAGCACTAGAGAGGTCGCCATCTCCTCCACAGCAGGAGACCCCTGCAAGCTCTGAAGATCAAGATGCTAAGAGCGACGTTACCGTGGATCCAAATAATACAGTAGATAATAGGGTTGGATATCTTTGCTCTTCACTCGGTGCTTGCACTGCCTGTGGGCGTGATGGACAGAGAAGTTGTGCCTCAAAGAGCACCGATGCGACACTTTATTTCTACAGCAGTTGTACAGAAGTTCTTGGTTATTTTCCATTAAGTAATGTATGTACTCTGTCGTTAGAGGAGACAAGTGTCACGACACCAGTTCCCGAAACAGGGATTGTGGCATCTCAAGCGACGCTAGTGCAAGGAGAAAATTATATTTGTGGCTCATTCTATCCAAGCTGTACTGGGGTTCAGCGAGAGAACCTGTGTTTTGCTTGTGGAGGAGAAGGACAGCCTGCCTGTAACGAGGTTATTCCCACTATAGCTCTCAATATTGTTCCCCCTGGTTATCGATTAGTGGCTAGCGCCATGAATCAGTGTCCCCAGCTTCCTGCTTCCCGCTAGACAAAAACCTCTGGTATCATGAATCTATGAATGTAACCGTTATTGGAACTGGTTTTGTAGGTGTTGTGACCGCGGCCGTTCTTTCTTCTTTTGGCAATAAAGTTGTTGGCTTGGATGTTGACGAAAGGAAAGTTCGGAGCTTGAGCCAAGGGGAAGTTCCTTTTTTTGAGCCAGGACTTGAGGAATTGCTGGCGGAGAGCCTCGATAAAGGTACCGTTTCTTTTACTACGAGCTATGCGGAAGCCATTCCCCAAACAGATGTCATTATGGTGGCGGTGGGTACGCCTTCGGCGCCAGATGGTACCGCGGATCTCACGTATGTCCGTGCAGCGTGTGAAGCATTAACTCCCCATCTCAAAGAGAACGCGATTGTTTGTATCAAGAGTACTGTTCCTCCTGGGACACTTGGTGACTTAGACGAGCGCATGCGTCCGTTAGCAAAAGTGCGTTATGTTCTCGCTTCTTTGCCCGAATTTCTGCGCGAAGGTTCTGCAGTGGCCGACACACTTCACCCTGATCGCGTTGTTATTGGTTGCTCTGATGAGTCTGCCAAAGCAGTTTTGGCCCAGCTTCATGCTCCTTTTCAGGCACCAGTCTTGTTTGTTTCCCCAGAGAGTGCTCAAATGGGCAAGTACTCGAGCAATGCCTACTTGGCAACTCGTATCACCTTTATCAACCAAATTGCCGATCTCTGCGAGGAAAATGGTGCCGATATTACCGAAGTTATTAAGATTATTGGTCAGGATAAGCGTATTGGCTCGCACTACTGGTACCCCGGTTTGGGATACGGCGGCTCGTGTTTCCCTAAAGACGTAAAGGAGCTCGCTGCCTACTCACGCAGTGTTGGTCATGGCAATAATTTGTTCAATAAAGTGCATGAGCTGAATGATCACCGCGTGTTTGGCAAGCTGGATCAGTTCTCGCAGTTTGTGGGTGGCTGGAAGGATAAAAAGGTGGCTGTTTTAGGATTATCCTTTAAGCCCAATACGGATGATCTCCGTGAAGCGCCAAGTACCAAAGTTATTCCTGATCTTCTTCATGCGGGCGCACAGGTTCGTGCGTATGATCCTATGGCTTTGGGAGCGGCCAAGCAGTTTTTTGGAGAGCATTCTGGGTTGCAGTTCGCAGAAAGTTTGGCCGAGGCGATAGCCGAGGCCGACGTGGTAATGGTGCTTATTGAGTGGGATGAATTTTTGCAGCACGACTTTACCACTGTTCAGGCACCAAGTGATCGCTGGTTTATTGACGCACGCAATCAGTTTTCCCGTGGAAAGCTAGAAACATCTGGTTGGCAGTACATTGGCATTGGTAGAGGACAGCAGTGAAACGAGTTCTCGTTACGGGAGCCAGTGGTTTTGTTGGATCGCATCTTGTAGAGGCGTTGCGCGCGCGCGGTGGCGAATACGAAGTATTCGCCACCAGCGCGCGCCCCTCTCCCTGGCTAGAATCGCAACTTGGTGCCGAGAATGTTTTTGCGCTGGATCTCACTCAAGAAGATGCCGTGAATACGCTTGTTCAAAAGGTTCAGCCAAATTGGGTTTTTCATTTGGCAGCCTTGGCGGCAGTGGGGGAAAGTTTCCAGAATGCCCTCGAAGTTCTCGAGAATAATACTCGAGTTCAACTACTTATGTTGGAGGCCGTGCGTCAATTTTCCCCACAAGCTCGGGTGCTTTGTGTAGGCTCGGCAACGGAGTACGGCCCATTACCTGGTGAATCTGGAGAAAACTTACTAGAAACGGCTCCACTTTTCCCAAGTAATCCCTATGCTGTTTCCAAAATGACGCAAGACTATCTTTCTCTTTCCTATTTTTTGGCCTATAAGACCGACGTTATTCGAGTCCGTCCGTTCAACCAAATTGGCCCAAGACAGACTCATCAGTTTGCTGTGGCCTCATTTGCCAAACAGATTGTGCAGATTGAGCAAGGAAAACAGGAGAAGTTGCTCGTGGGAAATCTTGATGCCATCCGTGATTTTACCGATGTCCGTGATGCGGCTCGCGCCTACATTTTGCTCATGCAGCATGGACAATCCGGTGAGGTGTACAATGTTGGTTCAGGCCAGGGAGTTGAGGTCCGAGAACTGCTCGATCAGTTGCGTGACCAGGCAAAGACTGCCATAATGGTAGAGCAGGATCCCTCTCGGTTGCGTCCCGTCGATGTCCCCGTTTTCACGGCCAACATCGCTCGACTCCAATCTTTGGGTTGGCAGCCAGAAATTCCGCTGTCCCAAACGCTCGCGGATATACTTGAATACGAAAGAAAGCAACAATAAGGAAATTATGAAAAAGGCATTTATCACGGGTGTTACAGGACAGGACGGTTCGTACTTAGCCGAACTCCTGCTGGAAAAGGGATACAAGGTTTACGGCCTCAACCGCCGAACAAGTACGCAGAACTTCCACCGTATCCGCAACATTGTTGAACATCCCAACTTTGAGCTGGTTTCTGGTGATCTGATCGATCAGCATTCGCTCACTATGGCGCTACGAGAAATCAATCCAGATGAGGTCTACAACTTGGCTGCTCAGTCATTTGTGCAGACGAGTTGGGAACAGCCAGTGCTAACTGGTGAGTTCACAGCTATTGGTGTTACACGTGTTTTAGAAGCGGTTCGCTTGGCTTGTCCTGAGGCTCGTTTCTATCAGGCATCTTCATCCGAGATGTTTGGGAAGGTGCAGGAGGTTCCTCAAGTAGAAACCACTCCCTTTTATCCTCGCTCACCTTATGGTGTGGCAAAAGTCTATGGTCACTGGATTACGGTGAACTATCGAGAATCTTTCGACATGTTTGCTACCTCTGGCATCCTGTTTAATCACGAATCCCCTCGACGTGGGCTTGAGTTCGTTACGCGCAAGATCTCGCACGCCGTCGCCCGTATTTCACTCGGTTTGCAGGACAAAATCCACCTGGGAAATATCGACGCCAAACGCGACTGGGGATATGCCAAAGACTATGTTGAGGCCATGTGGATGATGCTCCAACAGGATCAGGCTGATGATTATGTCATTGCTACCGGAGAGACACACACGGTTCGCGAGTTCTTGCAGCTTTCTTGTGATGTGGCTGGGATTGCCAATTGGGAAGATATTTTGGTGCAGGATCCCAAGTTCATGCGCCCTGCCGAAGTAGATCTTCTTGTGGGTGATCCTTCCAAAGCCAAAGAAAAGTTTGGCTGGGAGCCAAAAACCAAATTTGCTGAGCTTGTTCAGATCATGGTAGAAGCAGACATTCAAGCCTGCAAAGAGGAGATGAAATAGGAAGATATGTCCAAGGATGCCCTGCGAACCGTTATTATTGTTCCAACCTATAATGAGCGGCCCAACATTCAGAAGCTTCTTCCTTCGGTAGCGCAGGTTTTGTCATCACTCAAGCGAGATGTTCTCTTGTTGGTTGTCGATGATTCTTCTCCCGATGGCACGGCGCAGGAAGTCGAAAAGTTGCAGAAAAAGTATTCTTTCCTCAAGCTGCTTGTGAACAAGAAAAAATCGGGTTTGGGTGGGGCGTATCTCAAAGGCATGGATTATGCTTTTAATACTCTTGGTGCCCAGGTCTGTATGGAGATGGATGCCGATCTTTCACATGATCCCAAAAAGATTCCCGCTTTTTTGCGAGCTATCGATGACGGGGCAGACCTCGTTTTGGGCTCGCGCTATATTGCTGGCGGTTCTATTCCTTCCAATTGGGGTTTGCACCGTAAGTTCTTGAGTGTTTTTGGAAATTTCTTAATCTCTGTTATTTTGGCTTCGTTTGCCGTTCGTGACTGGACTACCGGCTACCGCGCTATTCGCCGAGAAGTCTATGAAAAAGTGCACAAAGAACTCGAAGTTGAACGTTTTTCTGGATATACCTTTCAGATTGGTTTCTTGCACAAGGCGTTGCGTGCGGGCTTTGTGGTCAAAGAAGTTCCCTTCCACTTTGTTGACCGTACGATTGGCGAGTCCAAGTTGGGGACAGAATACATTATAAATACGCTGCGTTACTTGCTTTCTGTCCGTATCCAAGAAATCCTGCGACACCGTTTGTTCCGCTTTGTGGTGGTTGGCGGTATTGGCTTTATCGTGAACCTCATCGCTTTTCGTGTCTTTACGGCCTTAGAGTTGAGTCGTCTTTTTGAAGCCATTCCTGGTTTCACTGAGATTCCTTATCTTGGCCACGCTTTTTCTGATCGCGGACTGGCTGTTGTGTTGGGAGCTGAAGTAGCCATTATCTCTAACTATCTTCTCAACAACTTCTGGACGTTCAAGGATCGCCAGATTGCTGGTGCTTTGGCACATATCAATAAGTTTTTGCAGTTCAATGTTGGGTCTTTGGGGTCGATTATCATTCAGTACTTCACGATGCAGGTAGGCTTAGCACTGCTCGGAGTATTTACGGTACTGCAGATTTTGGGACTCCGTGTTATGAGTGATGATTTTTACTTAGCAGCTGGTGTGCTTATCGGTATGGTTTGGAACTTCACTGTGTACAGTAAAGTCATTTGGAGAAAGAAATAGGCATGCTGGCTCAGGTTTGGCAGCGTTACTGTTCCTGGTGGGAGCAATCGTCATCTTCTGAGCGCACTCAGGTTTTTGGAGTGGCATTGGCCACGGTTTTTGGCTCGGTGTATCGTTTCCTCAACTTGCCCACCACGATGCAGTTTCTCGCTGATCAAGGGAGAGACGCTCTTATTGCTTGGGGAATTCTGCATTTTGACGTGGCACTTGTTGGACCATCAACCAGTGTGGGCAAGATGTATCTTGGCCCTCTGTACTACTATTTTATGGCTCCCTTCATTTTCCTTTTTGGCAATGAACCGGTTGGCCCAGCCTATGCCGTAGCGTTTCTTGGCCTCGCCACGATCCCACTCCTGTACTGGGTGGGCAAACGTCTTATCGGTGGTTGGCCAGCTTTTTTTGCCACACTCTTTTTTGCCGTAGGCACCTATGTCAACGAATACACTCGATTCTCCTGGAACCCCAATCCAGCGCCTATTGTGACTTTGGCCATTCTGTATGGTATTTGGCGTGCTTGGTATGGATCAGCTCGTTGGTGGGTGTGGGTCGCTTTTTGGTTTGCGGTGATTATCCAGCTGCATTATGTGGCGCTTCTTATTGCCGCTCCAGCCGGTATTTTCTGGGCAGCTGATGTTTACCGAAGATTCCAAAGAGGGAGAAACGAACAAAAAGAACTTCTTTTTTCGAGCTTGGCCTCTGCTGCAGTGATCCTCCTTTCTTTTACTCCTCTGGTTCTCTTTAACTGGCGATTCGATAACCTCATTGCCGGCGGCTTTGCCGATTTTTTCTCTAAGGAGCGAGGGATAACTGCTATCAGCCCTGGTCAGCAGGTTTGGGATATTTTCCGTGAACAGCACGGTCGCGCCCTCCAGGTATTTTTCGAAATTCTTGGCCGAGAGTGGTTCGGTTATTACCGCCAGCTCAATACATTTTTGCTTGTCGCTCTTGCTGGTGTTATTGGCTGGGCGGGCTTTTTCTACCGAAAAAGCCCGCGTCCAATGGGATACTTTTTGCTCATTATTACGGCAGTGACTTCTGTTTTTGGTTTGTCATTTTATAAATCCACCGTTTTCTTCCACTATATTACCTACTTTTTCCCAGTGGCCTACTTACTTCATGGCCTGGCTGTTTATACTTTGGCAAAATTTGGTGGTTGGCCTGGAAAGATTACCGCGGCTGTGTTTACTGGTTATATTTTCTGGCTGGCTGCCCAACCAGTCCAGATGCTCTATTTGCAGCCACTTGGTTGGACTGCTGCCGATATGCGAGGCACCGCTGAGCGTATTCTCGAAGAACTTCCAGATGAAGGAACCTATAATTTGGCCTTACTCTCTGAGATCCGTGATTATCGAGGCCTCAACTACCGATACTTTTTGCAAACGTCAGATCGCCCTCCTATTGCTCAAGAAGCATTTTCTGATTCTGATTATTTGGTTATCATTGCCGAAACTCCTCGAGAACCGGCTGAAGTGCTCGGCTCCCCTGTGTATGAGATTGTAGTTTTTCCCAAAGGCGAGTACCGTACTTTCGAGATAGAGAACGGACCGAGAGTGTATATTGTGAAGAGAAAAAGTGAAGAAAGCATCGCGCCTTCAGACGTGATAGAGTAGGAATATGTCTGAGCCATATCTTTCTGTAGTCATTCCTTCCTACAACGAGGAGAAAAATTTTTCTCGTGGGGTTTTGGATGCCGTTATTGAGTATCTGCAAAAGCAGAGCTACGCCTGGGAAGTTGTTCTCACCGACGATGGTTCTTCCGACAAAACGGTAGCGCTGCTTCACGCTTTTTCTAAGAAGCATTCTAATGTTCGTGTGGTAGAAAATCCTCACAAGGGCAAAGGACCCACCGTGAGTTCTGGTATGCTGGCGGCAAAAGGGAAGTATCGCCTCTTTACCGACTTTGATCAGTCAACACCGCTTTCTGAGTTTGAAAAATTCTTGCCTTTTATTGATGATGGGTATGATGTGGTGATCGGTTCTCGGGCGCTGGAAGGTGCTCGTCGGGAAAAAGAGCCTCTCCACAGACATGTCATGGGACTGGTGTTTAACATGCTCGTGCAAGCGATTGCGGTCCCCGGTATTCAAGATACTCAGTGTGGTTTCAAGATGTTCACGGCGGCGGCTACAGAGTCACTTTTCCCTAAACTCGTTGTTTACCAGGGTAAGGAGCGAACAGATGCCTTCACTGGTGCCTTTGATGTTGAGCTTTTGCTCTTGGCGAGGCGTTACAAGTTCCAGATTGCCGAAGTCCCTGTTCTTTGGGAGCACAATGAGACAGAGCGGGTGAACCCTCTCAAGGACTCCGTGCGCATGTTTGCGGATATCGTCAAAATTCGACTCACCGACGTTTTTCAAAAATACAAAAACTAGTATGACCGTGCGTGCCGCTCAGCTCTGGTTCGTCACCATTGCTTTGGCCGTTTTGACTTCATTATGGTCATACATTTTTGCTGACCCAAACTTTTTACTCGTGGCTCATCCCTGGTATGTGCGGTTTCAGGAGACGATGCACGCCTGGCAGGGTAATCCTTGGTCTGGAGCGCCTATTTTCCTGCTCCTTGTCCTGAGTTGGTTTTCGGTCTACCGCTCTTGGATGATGAAAATAGGCGAGTTTTCTCCCTTTGCGCGCTGGATAGCGTGGGGAAGCGTCTTAGGAATCCTTGTCTTGGGACATAATGCCCTTTCCCATGATATTTTCAACTACCTTTTTAATGCCAAGATGGTGCTCGAGTATGGCTCCAATCCGCATGTGCAAACAGCACTCGATTTTGCCCAGGATCCCTGGACACGTTTTATGCACAACACGCATACGCCCGCTCCCTACGGTTGGGGTTGGACGCTGCTTTCGCTCGTGCCGTACTCACTTGGGCTGGGGAAATTTGCCCTAGCTTATCTGGTCATGAAACTCTGGATGGTGCTTGGGCTCATCGCTACCGTTCTCTCCCTTGCCTGGCTGGAGAAAAAGGTCTGGGGAACAACAAATCGTTTTTGGCTTTTTGCCTGGAATCCACTCGTGCTGCTGGAAGTAGCGCTCAATGGTCACAATGATGTTTGGATGATGTGGCCAGCGCTTGTAGCGCTGGCCCTTCTTCTTCCGATCATTACGGTGCGCTGGTCATCAATTTTGTCACTGTTTGTTGCTGGTGGGCTTCTGGGAGCATCAATTTATCAAAAATTTGTGACGGTCGTTTTGCTCCCTCTTGTGCCACTTTTTTTACCGCTCAACGTGATTTGGCAGCGGTGGCCGTTTCTCGATAATCTTGTGGCTTTTGGGAGGCGCTACTGGCCAGATTTGGCGGCGCTCGCTCTGCTCGCGCCACTCCTCACCGCTCGTTCCCAACAGTTCCATCCTTGGTACCTGGTATGGGCACTCTGTTTTTTGCCACTTGTTCGTTCTTCACTCGTGCGCGCCATCCTTCTTGGGTTGAGTGTGTCTTCCTTGCTACGGTACTTGCCATGGTTGGACGCAAGGCTTGAGTACAGCCCAGAAATCCTTGCTTTGCAAAAGGCCATTACGGCTACGGGCGCGGTCGCTGGGGTCATTACCTGGTGGAAGAATCGTTCACGCGTTTAGCCCAGAACGTAAATAATAAAGAGCACCATCACGCCAAAAACGCCAGCGGTAATGAGGAGTGGTTTATCCTGAAGCAGAACGCGCTCTGGTGATTCCCCTTGGTTGCTTTCGTACACAAGTTGGAGATACCGCATAACTCCATAAATAACGATGGGGACAGTGAGCATGAGCCATTTTTGTGCCGAAAATGCCCTGGGGATAAAGGCAAAAAGAGTTGGCAGTGGCGCTGCGGGGATCTGTGTTTCTTGTTGGAAGGCAAAGAGCGCATACGTAAGCCAAGTGGCGTTGGCGAACATTCCTGTGTAAATATCCAAAAGCCTCGTCGAGTATTTTTCGAGTGAGCGGCGAGTAGAAAAGCCGCGTCCCGTTGCTTCCTCTTTACTGAGGAGCGTTCGTTCGCTTTGGCGTTTCCCTACGGCTAAGAACAGTGAAGCCGAGATAACCGTGAGCAAAAACCAAACACTCATGTGGAGGTTTACCACCACGGCGCCAGCATAGACGCGGATAATAAAACCTGCTGCAATGCTTAAGACGTCAAGAATGGAGATGTGTTTGAGTGCCAATGAGTATGAGACTTGAAGTCCCAGATAACTGAGGAGAAGAACAAACAAAAATGGCGAGAGAGAAAAACCAGCAGCTAGAGAAAACACAATTCCGAGAGAAGCAGCGAAGGCGGCCACCCAGACCGAGAGTGCTCCCGAAGCAATGGGTCGCTTCTTTTTGAAAGGGTGTTGCCGATCGGACTCGCGGTCAACGATGTCATTTATAAGATATACAGAAGAAGACAAAACACAAAAGACAAAGAACGTGAGTGTCACTCGGACAAAATAGAGAGGAAAATCTTGGAAAAAGAAGCCTGAGAAAACGAGAGAGGCAAAAACCGCTACGTTTTTGAGCCACTGTCGAGGCCGAGCAGCTTTAAGAATGTTGTAGAGCGTTTGAGCCATAAGACCAGTAAGATAAATAGAATTCCTGAGGCCATCATAGCATACGCTTTGGATCGGCTGTCCAGCTGAAGGGCAGCAACACCAAAGAAAAAAGTCGTGATCCAGTAGAAAAAAGCGATTCGTCGCTTGCCCCAACCAGCATCGAGCATGGTGTGGTGCAGGTGCCCTCGGTCACCCCAGAAAGGTGATCGGCCAGCGGCCAAACGGCGAGCAACGGTATAGATACCATCCACGGTGGGAAGAGCCAAAAGCAGCAGCGCTGTGGCAATTTTGGCGCCAGAGAGAATGGCCAAAACCGAAAGGAAAAATCCGGCTAGTGATCCGCCGGCATAGCCAGGCATCATTTTTTGCGGATAGGCATTCCAGAGAAGAAGGCCAGCAAAAGCGCCACTCACCGCTAAGGAAAGCAGCGTGACTACTCCCTGAGTTTGATCTCCCTGGAAGCGCAGACTGAGGAGTGCGATGAAAAAAGCGGCGATAGCCACAAAACCAGGCATCTGTCCGTCCACGCCCTTAGACCAGTTTACGGCGTTCATGTTCCAGACAATCCAGAGGAGAGCGAGGCCGTCGGCAAACAGGGAGTATTCCTGTGAGCCAATTTTGAGGCTTGGTCCAATGGTGTCTAGATGAATCACTCCACTGCCAAAAGGGTTGGTGACGTAATCAATATCTATGCCAGATCCGATTACACACAACGCTGCCAAAATATTGAGTCCATAGCGAATATAAGGATTGATGTCGTAACGATCGTCCAGCGTCCCACTTATGAGGAGAATCGTTGCGCCAGCCAGAACGCCAATCATTGGTTGCGTAAAGGGTATGAATGCAATAAAGGAAGCGAGGATTCCGGCGGCGGCCACGAGGCCGCCGCCCCGAGGAACAGGCTTGGTGTGGACCGTTTTTGGTTGGGGGTTGGATTGAGGGTCGTCTACCCAGCCAAAGCGTTTATAGAGCGCAATGATGATCGGTGCGCTAGCCGCAGCGGTAGCAAAGGAGAGCAAAAACGCCAAAAAGGCATTGCTACTCATAGAATGACCTTCATGATGCGAATGATGGCAAAGAGGAAAAGCGACAGCAGGATAATCCCGGACCAGAGGGAAAGCGTTGCCAGATATTCTTCGTGTTCGAGTGAGTTTTTCCGAGAAAACCAGAGGGTGAGAAAGTAGAGGGGCGTGGTGATAGCCGGAAATACCCAAATGGCAATCTTAGGAGCGAGTTGTTCTGAGGGTTCAACCAGTGAGAGCCAAAGTGGGAGGAATGGCGGTCCAAAAAACCACAGGGAAAGAGAAAAAACACCAACAGCTCCCCAGAGCGCGGTGAGAACCCAGAGCAACCTGGCATGATGTGGATGAAACGGCGAAGCAATGCGCATAGCCCTATTGTACCAACTGTGTGGCGCTGAGCGAGCGGCGTCGGTAGAGAGTCATATCTGCAGTTTCGTAGCTCCAAATATAGTGTTCGCTAAGGTAACTGCTCAAACCAGCCAGTGGGGATTCCTTTTTCATAACCACGATAAATGGCGGCTCATGTTGCGTCACCTCCTGCATTGTTTGCTCATATACCTTGAGATCATGAATATGGAAAGCAACAGTGAATCGAGTGGCTGGGCTGCGTTGTGCTTGAGCATAGAGCATGGGATTGGTTCCCCAGATAAAAATGCGATCAGATTTTGGGGTTGCTTCTTGAATGATTGGTACGATCTGATTATTTTGGCTCACGAGGCCGTTAAAACTGTTGTGGTAGTTTTCGATTGATTGTTGCCCAGTCACGAGCTGGAAGTATTTTTGGTAATACTCCCAAACGGCATAGGGACGAAAGTGCAGAAGTGTAAGCGTAATGTAGAGAAGAATAATGCTTATGCCTATGGAAAAACGTGTTGTAAAAGCTCGATTTTTCATAAAAAGGGCAACGACCACGAAGGAAAACGCGGGTACGACTTGCTGGAAGTAATGTGGATAGGGTCTGTTGGAAAGTAAAGCGGCAAACGTACTTGCCCAGACCCAGAACAGTGCCCAGAGAATAGGAGTCTCTTTTTTCTTGTACCAACTGAGGGCGAGTGTGGCAAAGAAGGAGACAGCCAAGACAACGGCTTTTCCTGGAAGTGTGAAGAGAGCCAAGAGCGCTGTGTCGGAAAAAGGGAGGGTCCAGTTGCTGGTGTAATGAAAATTATAAAGGAGCCCAAAGTCGATGTAAGCGCCGAGAGAGCCACGGAGCCAGTAGTAAAAAAGGGAAGCGAGGATGGTGAGGAGGGCGGCGCCACCAAAGATCAACCAACTCATAATGAGTGCGCCGCCCAGAGGACGCCACGATTTTTTGTGATAATGACGAACAGCGGCAAAGAGCATGAGCGCCCCAATGACTCCAACGTCCAGGACGGCTGGCACTTTGGTGAGGATTCCCAGTCCGGCAACTCCACCAGCAGCGGCTATCCAGTACAAATCTTTGCGTGCAAGTTTCCATTGAGGGGTTTTTTCTTGAGTGAGCCAGCGCAGCCAGGGTGACTTATCAAGGAGCCAGAGGCTTGCCAGGATAAAACCCATGACAAAGAGTTCTCCGTTGGGGATGTGCCCTTCAAAGGTGGGCAAACTGGTAAGGAGAACGAAAGCGATGCTGGCCGCAAAAGCCCAAAAAGCTGGGAGCAATCTCTTGGCAAGATGGTAGAAAAATCCAGTGCTGAGGATCATCCAAAAAATGAGCAGAAATCGGAAGCTCAACTGATTGGGAACCGCTGCCAGATAGTAGATGAGGGGGGTTTTATGATCGATGATCTCGGCGTAAAGCTTGAGCCCGTTGCGCAGTCCGGTTCCAATGGTAAGGTAGATGGCTTCGTCGCCGTACCAGTACGGTTCCACGAGATCGGGGAGTAGCAGGAAAATAAGTAACGTCCAGAGAGCAAAAAGGAACTCGTGTTTGTTTGCCCAAGTCTGGAGTTTTTGCCAAGGCGTGGCTTTTTGTGTCATGCTTGGGGTTAGTGTAGCGAACCACTCACGTGACTGGCAAGGGCTGTTTTGCTATAATAGAGGGTAGAGCTTCTTAAGCAAATTGGGGATGTACTGATTTGACGGGAGAGATCGTGAACATGGGCGCGTCGATTGACCTTCGTTATGGGTCAAAACAATACATGCCAATTCATTCGGCAAAGCTGTGACAGCTGCTAAGTCCTTCGCTCGCGAAGTGGCTTCCACTTTCACTGCTCCTTCTTACGTTTTTGCGTAAAAGGCGCCTTTGTATCTCATCTTATTTTCGTGGGTGCAAAGGTGTAAACACAGAAAATATGCTCAGGTTTGGGGCGCAATGACTCCAATCTGCTAAGACCTTCCATTGGCGCAGAAAACAGTTTTGATCATTTCTCGTTTTCTGCTTCGAGCCAAAATGCTTCTACACGCGTAGTCCTTGTTGATGTTTCTTTTTCGGACCCGGGGTCGTTCCCCGGCATCTCCACTTTTTCCTCACCGGCGCGGCTGGTGCATGTTTTTGCTTTTCTGTTTTTATACGGTTGCCGCGAAGGTGAGGACGCGCGCTGTCCGGCCTAGGCCGGACAGCGCGCGCGCACAAGCACTCACCGTTGCTCCAGTGGTAATCACATCATCAATAATCCAAAGCCTTCCTTCTGGCGGCGAGTTATACACCGCATACATATTTTCTGTCTCTTGTCTTTGTGATCGTGATTTTTGTGCTTGGTGTCCATCATCCTTGGTGCGAATAAGCGTGGTGGTATGAATCTTGGCGCCAAAATGTTTGGCGAGGTGCTTGGCATAAACGAGCGTGGGAGAAAATCCACGTTCCCACTCTCTTTGCCAAGTGGTGGGAACCGGCAAAAGAACATCATTTTTGGAAAGAAGTCTAGGATAGGCAATATAGGTGAGCTGCGACCAAAGTTCAACCAAAGAGAAATAGTTGCCTTTTTTTACCAAGGTCATGAGGGTTTCTACACTATCTCGGTATTCCACGACACTCAAAATACGTTCAATGCCCGGATGCACAACAAGTTGCGAAAGCGCTGCTCCTTGATACCAAGTGAGGTTTTCGAGGCAGCCCGAACAGAGCCAACTCCCTATTCTCTGGCAAATATAACAGTTCGCTGGAGCAAGGAGCGAGAGGAGTCTTTTCATACAAGCTATTCTTTCAAAGAAAACAAACAAAAAGCTAACACCCTGATACAATATGGTTACTTGGAGAGGTCGCATAGTGGTCTAGTGCGGTAGTCTTGAAAACTACTGTGGGTGCAAGCTCACCGCGAGTTCGAATCTCGCCCTCTCCGCTTGTAAAAAATCCAGCATCGCTGGAACTTTTTTATAACTGGTTTGTGTGAAGATATCCTGCGCAGCAAGAATCTCGAGGGCTGAAAGCCCGAAGATGCAGAATATTCACTTAGAGCTTAAAATAATTCTGCCCATCGCTTCCGCAACAGTTAAAAGGTTCTGACAGTCCAATCTACTTGCCTAAATAGGCCAAGGGGTGCTTGACACACTCAGTATACTTTCAAACTCTCTTTTTTTATTTTAAAACTACTTCTATTTAGAATATTCGACAATGGTCCATGATCACTAATTCCAAAAGTTCCACTAAACTGAATTAAAATTTCTTTAAATCTCTCAATGTCCTCAGCATATATATCCACATCATCATCCATTTCTCCAAGCAAATTGCCCTTATTCATCGTAACAAAATCACTTAATTCTCCAGAAAAAAAACTGATATTTTGACCATGCAGATTTCCATGATGTAAGTTATTTCCATGAAGTCTAGCTAAATTCTCCGCCATAACCTGTTGTTGTGCAATAATTGCATCAACAACAATGAAATATGTTTCCTGGGGTGAAAGTCTCCTTTTTTCTAGTGGTTCTTTCCACTTGTTTCCCAAATCCCTATACTGTTTCAGGTTATCACTTTGCCAAGTTTTAACACCAACCATTAAGGCTAGCATTAACTCTGGGTTAATAAATCTTTGAGTAATTGCTTTTTGTAAAAGAAATAAAATATCAAGGTTCTTAAAAGGATTACGTGTCAGATATTCAATAAGATATGGGTGTTCAGCATGGGCTCCATCCTTTAGATATATGTTTTGAGACTCTTTTATCTTTGGAGTCCTAAATTGATGAATAAATTCTTCGCTAGATATTACTTGCCCATTTACCATAACTTCATCCAACAAAAAACCCGCAATGGGAACCCTCGTTCTCACACCCATATTTATTGCTTTTAGGGTTGCTTCCGCGTCTTTTCGTGCCTCGCTTACGGAAAGATGCCCTGAAACAGAGCCTCCTTCACCTTCAAATCTATCATCTGTACGGTAAGGAGAATCAGATTCTAAAGCGGATAACGGCGAGCCATTGCCTTTTGCGTATACCCAAAAATATTTTTCTTGTTTAAAGCTAATTCCTTCAGCCAAAGCCATCGAAGTGTTCCTGCCTGAAGTAGGTGTCACTAGGTAACGAATATCGCTCTTACCTCTGCCTGAAACCCACCTAGCAGCACTTTCAACAACAGTTACAGGAACTTCTATTTCTTGCGCTATATCCAAATGTTCATCAAATCTCTTGTGATTGATTTCTTCAGAGTTAGTTAAACGGGCCACATTTTCAATAATATCAGGCATATTAGAAATAATAATACATGACTAGTTTGTTTGAAACAAATGCCCAAAAAGAACGGGAAAAGTACTAAAAACTACCTTATGACCCATCCAGCTACACTACTTACCCAAATGGATAAAGGAGGTTTAATGGCTATTTACTACTTTGCCAAAATGTATAACACTTATAACGACGCACGGGTTCCAGACCCGGGTGCTCCGCCATGGGCACACTTACTCATCGCCGCAAAAAAGGGACTCTTCGTGAGTATGCCCAAGGCGGCAACAGAGCTGGAAAGTTTTGAATTATGCTATCTACCCAGCTCAACACTTGACAGGGGAATTTTGTTGTTAGATATTACTAATAATTCGTAAGCAAAGGAGTGTCTATGGAATCTTTCGACCGGTCATCAGAAGGAAAGTTTGATTTGATGGAATATCACACACGAGAACCAGAGCAAATTGATGAGGAGTTTGGTCCTGGGACTTATGATGCTATACGAAAAGAGGCAGGTGATTCCTTTGCAGGACTACAGAAGTTTGCTAAAGATCTTGGTATGAAGGGGACAGCGATGTATACAGATGTGCAGATTGTCGCCTGGATTGCTCATCACAGACGTTCATAAGTCTTTGTTTTCGTTCAATTCGTTACCCTGATTCCTGTTCTGTCCTTTGAGTTCGTTTTGTATCGATACTTTGGCCTTCAATGCTAAAATACCCCTGCTATGTCGCAACCGGTCAAGATATTGCTGTATTACAAATATGTTCCCCTCGCCAATGTTGAGGAGCTCAAGGTTTGGCAGCGAGAGATGTGTCAGCGCTTGGGTATTCGTGGCCGTATTCTTCTTTCGCATGAGGGGATAAACGGTACGGCAGCGGGAACTGAGGAAAGTATGGACGCGTACATGGAGGAGACCATGCGCCGTTCGGAGTTTGCCGATCTGGAATGGAAAGTCTCCTGGGCAGATGAACAGGTTTTTCCCAAACTTCGCGTGGTTGTGCGTGATGAAATAGTAACTTTGGGCCTCGCCAAGTCTGGTGATGATGTGGCAATAAGCAGCAAAGCCGATTATATCGAGCCACAGGAGCTGCGTGACCTCTACGAAAAAGAAGAGGATTTTATCATTATCGATGCCCGCAATAACTACGAGGCCAAGATTGGGAAGTTTAAGAACGCGCTCACGCCCGATATCCGCAACTTCCGTGATTTTCCAGCCTTCGTGGAGAGTATTACGAAATATAAAGACAAGAATGTGGTAACGTACTGCACCGGCGGCGTGCGTTGTGAGAAAGCCTCGGCGTATTTGCGTGAGCAGGGTTTTGCCAATGTGCGCCAGTTGCATGGTGGTATTCACGAGTATGGCGAAAAAACAGGTGGCAAATTTTTTGAGGGCGAAATGTTTGTCTTCGATAAACGTTTACATGTTCCTGTGAACACTGAGAACCCTACCGTGGTGACAGAGTGCCAATACTGCGCGTCTCCAATTTCGCGCTACATTGATTGCTCCGTAGTGAGCTGCAACTCACTCTTTATCTGTTGCCAGTCCTGCCAAGAAGAACATCATGGCGCCTGCAGCGAAGGCTGTGAGATGCTGGTGGTATAGATTTTCTTTTTAAGAATTTCTTGTTGCGCTTATGAGAGCCGCATCGGCAATGTGGGTGAGATGGATACCTTCTTCTAACTTGAGCATTTGCTTGTAAAGAGCTAAATCAGCAGCGCTCTGAATTTCTCTCCCGAGTCCTTCAGCCTTTTTTTGCATAAGGAAAAGTGCCGAAAATTCATGGAATAATTCAGAAAGAAGATTTTTATACTCAGATCGCCTATTAAGTGAAACATTTACATATAAAACGATTTTTCCGTTTTCGTAAAATAGGCTGGCGGGATTCTCATCGTTTGTGTAGTTGTCAAATAAATCAAGTTCAAGTTGTGCACCCATTGGAAGAAGTTTTTCACGGAAGATTTGGATGGGATCAAAGTCAATTTCTTGCTCATTTTTGAGTTTTTTCAGAGCGTCTACAACTTCAGAAAAAGTTTGTTTATTTTCTGTAAAAAAAGGAACAAGGGTAACTCGACAAATACTTTGGCTTTTCGGTGATAATGAGTCAATATTATTGTAGGGAACCTTTTCGCGTTCTGAATACAGGTTGAGTCCTTGATTTATTCTTTGTGATTCTGTCTGTTCTTTATCCATATGATCTTTGACTTTACCATTCATTAGCTATAATGAAAACCAAGGAACGATTCTCATGAAAACACTCAAAGTATCTATTCAAGATGAGCACACTCTGGTTTTGCAGGAAGACGGGCAGAGGGGGGACCTTATTGATCTCACTTCCTTGCACGAACAGGATATTGATCAGTCCACGGTGAAGAGTGTGGTGGCGTCTATTAAAAAGGATGCCTTTGAGGCAGAAGTAGCCAAAGTGCGGGCCGCTCTTGAGCGCGAAAAGACACTCGAGGCTAAAATTCGCGAACAGGCTTTACAAGAGAAAATCCGATTATTGGAACAGGAAAAGGAGGCCGCCGCCAAACTGGCGGCGGCCCAAACCAAAACCCTTTCTCAAGAAGAATTGGCTAAGAAAGAGACCCAGCTTCTCAAGCTCCAATCACAACTGGATGCCGCGGCAACCGAAAAGAAATTGGCCGTAACGGAAGCGCTCAAGGTTGTGGAAAAAGAGCGTGATGAGCTTGCCCATAAACTCGCGAGCAAAGACACGGAGTCCCAGTTGCATGTCACTTCTCTCAAGGAAAAGTATGAACATGAGCTCAAAACCAAAGAGGAGATGATTCAGTACTACAAAGACCTCAAGTCCAAACTTTCTACCAAAATGCTTGGAGAAACATTGGAACAGCACTGCGAAATCGAGTTTAACAAGCTCCGTCCAACGGCTTTTCGCAGTGCCTATTTTGAAAAGGATAACGACGCCAAAACCGGGAGTAAGGGCGACTATATTTTCCGCGAGTCGGACGAAAATGGCACCGAAATTATCAGCATCATGTTCGAGATGAAAAATGAGGGCGACGAAACCGCTACCAAAAAACGCAACGAGGATTTCCTCAAAGAGCTCGATAAAGATCGTCAGGAAAAAGGCTGCGAGTATGCTGTGCTCGTCTCACTTTTGGAGTCGGAGAATGAGCTCTACAATTCTGGCATTGTTGATATGTCCCATCGTTATCCAAAAATGTATGTCATTCGTCCCCAGTTTTTTATTCCTATGATCACGCTGCTGCGCAATGCGGCGCTCAACAGCTTGCAGTACAAATCGGAGCTGGCTCTCGTAAAGGCACAAAACATTGACGTCTCCAATTTTGAAGAACAGCTTGAAGATTTCCGTACCACCTTTGGGAGAAACTACCGCCTTGCTTCGGAGCGTTTCTCGGATGCGATTAAGCACATCGACAACTCTATCGCGCAGCTTCAGAAAACTAAAGAGAATCTGCTGCGCTCTGATGACAATCTCCGCTTGGCAAATAATAAGATAGAAGACCTCACCATTAAGAAACTCACCCGCGGAAACCCCACCATGCAGCAGAAGTTTGATGCGGCTGGAAAAAAAGAGGAAGATACAAAAACTCCCCCAGAACTTTTTTAAGTATCTGGAGGAGTTTTCTTGTTAGAATTATTACTTCTTCTCAGGAGCAATCGCACCGAGCAAACCGTTTACCAACGAGAGGACGATGGCAAACAAGAGAGCGGCTACAAAGCCCGTTACGGTGAATCCAGGGACGATAGCACCGGTAACCATCACCATGAGTGCAGAGAGCACAAAGCTGAAGAGACCGAGCGTGAGGATATTCACTGGCAGTGTGAGCAGTGAGAGCACTGGTCGGATGACGGCGTTCACGACAGAAAGAATGACGGCCACTACTACGGCGTCAAAAAATCCGTTGACACTTACGCCTGGAATGACGTACGCGCTGATGAGAACCGCGATACCGCTGAGAATGAGGGAAAGTAGAACCTGCATAAAGCTCCTTTACTATTTTTCTTAGTATGCACGATTTTGCTTGAAGATACAAGGTTTATAATAGAGGTATGACAATTATTCCTCGTGGTGAAAGATCCTTACCGAATGTACAAGAATCTCCTCTGGATTTTTTGCCTCAGGATCATTTGTTACAATAGCGTTTTCCAGATGGTAACAGAGAAAGATATGGATGCATCCTTTTGACATTGTTAGCAGTTCTGATTTTTCGCTACGTGCCGACGAGTCACTGACCGCTTTTTTGGAACAGAGAAAATCGGTGGCTTTCATTGGAATGAAACGCGTGGGAATCAATGCATTCTTACGGCAGTACCTAAGAAGAAGGAAAAATGAAGGTGTTTTGAGGGTGGGCGCGGCGCATACTGCGCCGCGCCCACCACTCCTTATCCCAATCGATCTCAACAACCTTGTGGAACGCAATCTCTACGCCCTTTGGACGCTCACCCTCAAAACCCTTTTAGATAGTGTTCATGAACATTTGGAAAACCAAAGTGTTCGAGAGCAAAGCGAAGCCCTCTTTACCCAGTCTATCCAGTTGCGTGACGTTTTCTTTGCTACGCATGCTGTTCAGCGGCTGCTCGACCATCTGAGTGAAAATGGCCGTCCAGTGACACTTTTTTTCTTACGTTTCGATCGATTGCAACAGGTCATCACCAATGAGTTCATTTTTAATCTCCACGGGCTTAAGGATCGCTTGCCAAGTCTATCGTATGTCGTGACAAGCTATCGACCACTTCACGAGCTTGTTCCGCATGTTTTTCCACAGAGTTCTGCTCAGAGTTTTTTTGCCCAACAGTTTATTCTTCCGCTCAACCAAGAAGAGCAGGAATCTTTTTTGCCTCGTCTGCACAAGGCTCATGAAGTGAGTTGTTCTCCTCAGGTAATGCAGGAACTCAAGCGCTTATGTGGCGGACATGTGCAGTATCTTCAGCTGGCGACACTTCATCTCAAAAATACACCCGATTTGTGGGAAGAAGCAGCTCGTCTGGAGACATCTTTACGAACTGACGAAAATATCATGTTATTGAGCGAGGAGATTTTTACGAGTCTCACAGCCGACGAACAAAAGTATCTTAAGAACCTTTCTCAAAGTAACGAGCTGGCTCCCGATTATCTGCAGCAGTCTGGCATACTCAATGCCCAGGGCGATATTTTTTCACCACTCTTTTTTTGGAGTATTCACCACAGCATGCGTACAAATAAAAAGGATTTGAGCGAGTTTACCAAAAAAGAACAAAGATTTTTTGATTGCTTGCTGGGAGAAAAAGGGAATCTTGTTACTCGCAATGCCATTATCGAAGCCGTTTGGCAAGAAGAGAGTGAGTTAGGTGTTTCCGATTGGGCTGTGGATAGATTGGCTGCGCGGGTGAGAAGAAAACTTCTCGCCCAGCGCAGCCCCTACCAACTCCAAACAGTTGTGAGTCGTGGATATAAGTTGCTTTCTATCGTGTCTTCTCAGGATGATACACTTGCACACCATGATGAGTAAAAGTGATGGACTCAACAGCAAATCGCTCCATATCTCCACGTACTTTTCTGGTTGCTGCTTGCAAACCAAACCAAGGATCCTGCGTAATCGCCGTAGCGGTAACAACACAATGTTCCTTTTTACCTGGCACAAGATCCTGGAGTTCTAAGACACCATTTTGCGGAAGATTGGGATCTTGATTGAGTACACGCCCTTGTGCAAAACCACCGAGAGCTTTGGCAGCGGCGGCAACAATGACGCCTTCCTCATATCCGCCGCTGCCCATGAGGATCACCGGTTTTTCCGACAAATTGCTCACGGCAAGCAGGCCAGGCATGAGATCTCCTCCTTCCAGCAAATGCAGTGAAACACCCATTTTTTGCGCTGCCCATTTATGTTCGTTATTACGCGGTCGGTCAAGCATAACAACATGAAGTTCTTGTGGCGGAATACCAAGATGCGCAAGGGCAGCTTGAATGTTTTCTAGAGGAGAGTTATGAAGTGACAGCACTCCTCGCAGTTGCTCGCTGGCAAAGAGTTTTTCCATATAGTAGACCTGTTCTCTTGAGGCCAAAAGGCCACCTTTCTCTCCAAAAGCGATGACAGAAACAGCGCCGGGTTGGCGTTGTGAAGCGGCAGATGTGCCTTCTACCGGGTCGCTCACGCAGTCAATATACGCTTGCTTATTTTCACCAAAATACCCCTGAACACTTGGGGCCGCGCTGCCTGCATGGAGGACTTCCTTGGCTCCTTCACTTCCTACCGAAACGATACAACCAAGATTCTGCTCCCAGAATACTGCTTCCATAGCAGAGACGGCAGCACTATCTAGATCAATTTTGAGTTTGGCAATTTCTTCTTTGGTGAGTACGCCGCGTCCGTTATAACGCTCCTCAATGGTTCGTAAAGCGGCAAAGACGGCATGTTCCGTAGCCTTCCTCCCTGTATAGGCCAGCGTTTCTGCGGTGACTTTTCTCTCGAGTTTTGCTCGCTTTTCTGGTTGTGAGCGATAACCGCGCTCCACGGAATGAAAGTGTTTCATAGATCTCTGAGTCTACGCAAACACTCTCTGACCGCTTGACGATCACAAGACATTTTCCTGACATTTACTGAGAAAGCTGCAGATTCCTAATATGGAGAACTGCCCAGCGGCCAATATCATGGCAAGAATCGAGGATACATTGCTTATCACTGTAGCGGAATATGCCCTCAAGCTGAACGGATTTGCCAACAAGAGGAGCCAAGTCAACAGGGCTCTTACCAACCATGACTTCAATATCATCGTCCACTCTGTTGCGGCAAACAACTCGTCCACGGTGTTGCCCACAGAAGGTCTTTGTGTTCATATCTCCAACAGATTGATAGCGAACGAAGTAGTTTTTTCCACGTTTGGTAACGGTGTATTGTGCTTGCGGATCATCAAAGGGAAAGAATTTTGGCGGTTGTTCATTGAGGAGTGAGTAGGCAATGGCTGCGGTAACCAGAATACTCATGGTACTCATGATAATTGCTAGCATTTGCAGTATGTTAGTGGCTGGTCTTTTTTCTTTTTTCCCTTTGAGTGTCTTTTTGTTCAGGGCTCGGGTTGTGAGAAGTGTGTAGAGTGTTGTCCCAAGTGCAAAAATACCAAGGAGCAATAACGGAGAGAGCCAGAGTGGGTATAAACCAAAGAATCCAAAATTGAGATGGAGCAAGAAAAGGTAAAAAATAAGAAGCGACTGAAAGAAAAGTCCAAGACCCAAAAATCGGTCAAGGTAACGAGAAAAGAAGGTATTTTGTTCACAAAACTTTTGGAGTTTCTTGAGCATATATTTTCTATGCTATCGCATTTTCCCTTGTATTTCTATTACCAAGAA
The DNA here is from genome assembly GCA_964460975.1 of uncultured Pseudomonadales bacterium. Classification (GTDB taxonomy): domain Bacteria; phylum Patescibacteriota; class Microgenomatia; order UBA1400; family UBA1396; genus CAYWTN01. The sequence continues at coordinate 107,171 of CAYWTN010000001.1, read as the reverse complement.
AGCGATAGTACACCAGTTTGAGCACTTCGTTGAGTATGAAATACACCACTACTACAGCAAAAATGACAAAGAGGTGCTGGCTGCTTGGCGCAACAAAGCGGAAGACATTCTGGCCAAAGGAAGTGAAGGGAATGGCCAGCGTCGTGGCTGCGGCCAAGATGGTAAGGATAATAATAGTTTTTGATGGCACGCTGGCTCGGAAAAAGGGAAGATGTGTTCGCAGTGAATACAAAAGCGCTAATTCGGTGAGAATGCTGCCAATAAACCAGTTGGTCTGAAGAACTTCTGGAGAGATTCGAAAGAAAAGGGCGAAGAAGAGAAAGTCAAAGGCGCTGCTCAAAATACCGAAAACAGTCGTGGCAATAGCAAAGTCTTTGATATTGTAACTTTCTGGTTGGCGGATTTCGCTCGAATCAACAGAGTCGGTCGCCACGGCAATCAGGGGAAAGTCTGAGAGCAAGTTCACAAGCAATATCTGGATAGGAAGCATCGGTAAGAAGGGGATAAAAAGCGTCACAATGGCAATGGCGTAGAAGTTCCCAAAGTTGGAGGCCAAAGTCATTTTGATGTACTTAATGGTGTTGGCAAAAACCTCACGGCCTTCCTCGATGCCGTTGATAATGACATTCAAGCTTGGATTGAGGAGGATCACATCGGCCGCTTCTCGGGCAATATCGGTTGCCCCTTCTACGGCCACGGCCACATTTGCGAGTTTGAGAGCGGGAGCATCATTGATTCCGTCTCCTATAAAACCAACCTCTTTTTTCTGTTGGAGAATCTCAATGAGTTGGTATTTTTGCGAAGGAGAGAAGCGGGCAAAAACTCGTACTTTGTGAGCAGCAACTTCCTGCTGTTTTGCAGTGAGCGCAAAAAACTGTGATCCAGTGAGCACTTCCTCCTCTGGTGCAATAAGACCAACTTCTGTGGCGATATGTTTGGCAACGACGGCGCTATCACCAGTAATAATTTTAATCTCAATGCCCAGTTTTTTTGCTTTTTGCACGGCAGCCGCAGCGCTTTTTTTGAGAGGGTCAGCGAGAGAAATGGCTCCAGTAAGAATGAGATCCTTTTCCTCAAGTTTTTTGCTGTATTCTTTGCTCTCAGTTGTGTTTTTGTGGGCAACCAGAATGACTCGTCTCCCAGCCATTTCTTGTTTCTCGATCCACTCAGTGAAGGATTTTTCTGGTGCGGTTGTAAGGTGCGGCAAGATAGTGTCGGCAGCACCTCGAACAAAAAGATGGTATTTGCCGTTTTGCTCAATAATGGCACTGCTACGCTTTCTTTCGGGGTCAAATGGAAGTTCGGAAAGAACGTTAAAAGGAGTATCTGCACCAGTTTTGTGGTAGGCATTTTCTATGGCTGCATCTAGGGGATCAAGTTGGAGAGATTTGTGGAAAATAGCCGCATGAGCCTGGAAAAGGACTTCCTTTTCTTTGCCATAAACTTCATTCACGGTAAGTTTATTTTCGGTGATGGTCCCGGTTTTATCGGTACAGAGGATCTGGATTCCTCCCAGGTCTTCGATTGCTGAAAGACGCTTGACCACCACTTTATGTTTGGAAAGTCGCATGGCGCCGCGTGAAAGGCTAAACGTAATAACAAGTGGCAGTGCCTCAGGAATGACGGCAGCGGAGAGTGCAATCACAAAAAGAATCATCTCACTCAAACTGGCATCGCCACCTTTTATGAGAAGGTTAGCCAGAAAAACAAGCACAAGCGTGACCGAAACAAGCTTGAGGATAAAATGGCTAAAGCTCTGCATGCCTTTTTCAAAGCTACTCACTTTATTCGTTTCTACGGTGAGTTTGGCAATACTTCCCAAGTATGCCTGCGAGCCGGTTGCGATGACCACACCACTTCCCTGGCCACTCACAACGGTTGTTCCAGAAAAGGCAATATTACTTGCTTCATGTACAGCAGGCGAAGACATCTTTACTGGCAATGTTTTTTTACTGCTCGGCTCACTTTCGCCAGTGAGGAGAGATTCATCGAGTGCTAAATGGTGAGCGTGAAAAAGGCGTAGATCTGCGGGGATGATATCTCCAGGCAGAAGTTGAACTACATCACCAGGAACGAGTTCGGGAGTAGGGACTTCTTGTGTCTTGCCGTCTCTGAGCACGCTCGCTTTTGGTGTGGTGAATCGGTTGAGGAGTTGCACCGCTTGTTCCGAGCGAAACTCCTGGAAGAAGCCAAGGGCGGCATTGATGATGATGAAAAGAAAAATCATTCCACCATCGATGAATTCGCCCAACCCGACTGCCAGCACGCCAGCAATGAAGAGAATGTAGACAAAAGGTGACTTGAACTGGCGGACAAGAATGCTGAGCCCACTCATTTGTGTAAGCTTGAGCGTGTTGGCGCCATGCACAGAGTGCCTTTTGAGTGCTTCACTTTGGGAAAGTCCTTCTTCGCTCGATTGGAGCTTTTGCCAAACAGCTTCCTGTGAAGCGGTGCTCATTGTTTGGTAGGTGTGGGATGAAGATGGGAGATTGGACACATCTCTATCTTAGAAAAAAATGAGCGCAAGGACAATTATCAAGTTTTGCCACAAGGGGTTATGATAGAGATTATGATTTCTTCCCAGAAGTATCATGAACGTTATCAGTCTTCCATACATGAGTCGGGGATTTTTTGGGATAACGAAGCACAAAAAGAGCTTTTTTGGCATAAGCCGTATACTCAGACACTCGTTTGGGAGGCTCCAGAGTATCGGTGGTTTGTTGAGGGCGAGCTTAATATCACGTACAACTGTTTGGATCGTCATGTTTTGTCTGGGAGAGGTGATCATACTGCCTATATTTTTGTTAATGAGCGCGATGAAGAGGTCCGCATCTCTTTCCGCCAGCTTTTGAGCAAAGTGCAACAGATGGCAAATTTTTTGCAGAAACGGGGAGTGCAGCAAGGTGATCGGGTAGCGCTTTACATGCCAACAAGTATCGAGGCGATTATAGTTATGCTTGCTTGCGCTCGAATGGGGGCGATTCATTCTTTGGTTTATGCTGGATTGAGTGCTCAAGCTTTGGCGGCTCGAATCGAAGACGCTGGAGCAAAAATGGTTTTCACGACCACTTCTACACAGAAAAGTGGAAAAAAACATGATCTTTTGTCGGTAGTTCGGGGGGCGGCGGAGCGACTGCCTTTTACCCTTCAAGTGGTCGTCGCCCGCCGCCCCACCGATCATCGTCCACATTGGCAACCGAATGAGATTGACATGGAGCTTTTCGAGCAAGAACCAGCCGATTTTTCGCCAGTTTGGGTGGAAAGTTCTCATCCTCTTTTTATTCTCTACACTTCGGGCACAACTGGCTCACCCAAGGGGATTGTGCACGGACATGGAGGGTATAGTCTCTACGCGCATGTCACGATGAGAGATGTTTTTGCTCTGCACGAGGAAAGTATTCACTGGACGACCGCCGATATCGGCTGGATCACTGGCCATAGTTATGTGGTGTATGGAGCGCTTTCCAATGGTATTACCTCAATAATATATGAGGGTTCGCCGGTGTTTCCGCATGTTGGGAGATACTGGGAGCTTATCGAGCGCTACAAAGTGCAGAGTTTCTACACCTCTCCCACGGCCCTTCGTCTCCTCATGCGAGAGGGCGATGCGCCTCTTGAGAAGTATGATCTCTCATCGCTACAGATTCTGGGGAGCGTGGGCGAACCAATCAACCCAGCCGCCTGGGAATGGTACAGCCGTGTTGTGGGGAAGGGGCGTCTTCCGATTGTAGATACTTGGTGGCAAACCGAAACAGGCGGGCACATGGTGGTAACGCTTCCTGGTATGCCGCAAAAGGCGGGAACCGCTGGCTGGCCATACTATGGTGTAGAGCTTATTTTGTTGGATGAGCAGAATCAAATCGTCACTGAGCCAAATACAATTGGACAGGTTTTCCTGGGGCAACCTTGGCCAGGAGCGTTGCTTGATTGCTGGAATAACCATGAGCGTTTCTTACAGTATTGGCAAATTATCAATGGACGAACACTTTTTGCTACTGGTGATATGGCGCAATGGGATGAGCAAGGAAGGATGACGTTCTTGGGGCGAGCCGATGATGTGGTGAACGTAGCTGGTATGCGGGTTGGTACGGCCGAAGTAGAAAGTGCGCTGGTCTCACATGATGCCGTAGTAGAAGCAGCCGTGATTGCTGTTCCAGATGAACTGCGCGGAGAGGCGATTGTAGCTTTTGTTGTGCTTGCCTATAACGAAACATTTTCACCAGCGCTTGAGCTGTCGCTCAAGCGCTGGGTCAAAGACGCCATCGGTTACATAGCGGTGCCCTCGGTGATTCAATCCCGTGCTTCGCTGCCCAAAACACGGAGCGGTAAAATCGTACGACGTCTCCTCAAGGCACAGTATCTCGGTTTTGATGTGGGGGACACTTCTACTCTCGACGAATAATTTCTTTCCTTGTTTGGTACAATCGAGGCAGTTGGAGAGGTCGCATAGTGGCCGAGTGCAGAGGTTTACTAAACCTCCGTGTCAGCAATGGCACCGCGAGTTCGAATCTCGCCCTCTCCGCCACGCTGATGCCGTTAGGCATGGGCGTGGCGGAAGTGGTGTTGGCAAGGACGAGCAGAGTTCGTGCTCATCAAGTTTGCGAGGCGTTAGCCGAGCGAACCTGAGAAATACTCCTGGGGTGAATCTCGCCCTCTCCGCCATGGGCATACTCACTCATCGCCGCAAAAAAGGGACTCTTCTCGAGTATGCCCATGGCGGAAGAGAAGAATTTTAATTTCCTGTTAAATGTACCTGCAGAAACTCCACGGTTCTCTGCATTGCTTGGCTAAACGCGGCACCAGTGAGGTTGTGCCCCCCACTGGGGTACTCATGGAGTTCGTACGCTACATCAGCGGTTTCGAGGAGAGGAGCAAGGTTGCGGCTGTACTCAATGCTCACTACATCATCGTTTACCGCATGATGGATCTGTACCGCACCAGAAACGTCCTGTAGGTAGTTGGTTGCGGGCACTTGCCGCCAGAAAGGATTATCCTTCTCGAAGGAACCATGGCTTTCAAAAAGTTTCGCCCGTCGCTGCTGCTGTGGCACACCAGAACGAGGTGCCTGATACGAGCTATCCTGAATGCCAAAATCTTGCATATCCTGGTAGGTATAAACGGCGCCAGCCCAGATAACGCCAGCACGAATCTCTGGTTGGGCCGCTAGAGCGCGCAGAACAATATTGCCTGCCATACTGTGCCCCCACAAGCCAATCTTGTCTGGGTGAACAAACTCTGCGTTTTGCAAAGCGGCCCTGGCGTTGAGAGCATCGATGACATAATCGCTCGAGTAGTAGGCGCCGCCAGGCTCGCCCTCAGAGTTTCCGTGTCCTCGCAAATCAATTTTGAAAACCACCAGATCATTACGGGCCAGATAGTTCACAAACTCCTGATACTTTTCTTGAGTTCGGTACTGGGTTGGAGGAATATAGCCGTGAATAAAAACCACCGCCGGCCAGCCACCCTCTGGCATTTCCCCCTTGGGTTGAGTGAGCAGCCCATGAATGGTGAGGCCGTCTGAAGTGTAGCTCGTGAGGAAGTTTATGTGCGTTGCGGTTTCGCTGATCTTTTGCATCTCCCCAAGGTTGCTTTGATAGATTCGCTGCTGGAGATACGGAAGAGTGAGCCCGGCAAAAGGATCAGGTGATGGCGATGGCGCAGGTGAGTTGGGGAGCAGCTGAGAAAGCAGATTGCCAGATCTTTTTGCTGGAGAGTCGGAGCGAGTCGTGGGATTCTTTTTTTGCTGAAGGAGCAGAAAGGTGCCCATGAAAACCGCTGCAACAACCACTGTGAAGAAAAAGAAGGAGGAGAGAAATTTTCGATTCATATATTTCCAGCCTAGACTTCAATTTTAGCGTGTAAGGCACAAAGGTTTCTTGCCCGTTTTTGTTACCAGGGAAGATCATAGCCTTTTGCTCTTTCTTCGTGTATAATTAAATATTGATTTATAAATAAATTTTATGAAAAAAGTAGTGAATCTCGATGTACTGGTAGTATATTCTGCCAGCTTGGCCATCAGTTCCTCTGCTTCCGACTCCGTTTCTCAGTTTCCTTTTCTCCTCACTTCTCCTCAAGGTGTGTATAACCGTTCGTATGCTTATTTTTTGGAAACTTGCCAAAAAAGAAATCTCAAAGCTGGATTTACGACATCATCAGACATTATTGGCCCAGGTCTTTGCCAAAGCTACTGGACACACTCCGATGGGCGTTGGAATAAAGAATTGCAGCCCGCAGTAGCGCATCAGGTTTTTGATAAAATCTCGCCAACATCAGAAAGAAGATCATTAGAAAGAGAGCTCCTTTTTTCCGATAAAAAAGTTGTTCCTTTCAACGACCCAGAACTTTTTTTCACTTTTTTTGATAAGCTCCAAACCTTCACAAAGTTGCCAGAGTATGCCGTCCCAACGGTGAGCGTGCCTTCAGACAAAAAAGCGGACATTCTTTTGGCTCTGCGAGAGCTCGATCAACTGCTTTCTCAGCACAAGTATCGCTCGGATTTTTCACAAGATATTATTATGAAAGATCGATTTGGCGCTGGTGGGAATTTTGTTTACAAGATTCAGCGCGCCACTCTGGTAGAGGAAGTGCAAAATACTCTTCGGCAGTTCCCCGAGATAGCTTTTGTCTTTCAGCCTTTCCTCACTTTCGATTCTGGTTTTTCCTATCAAGGTAGGCAAACGGCAACCGATATTCGCCTCATCTTTCAGCATGATGCCTTGTTGCAATGTTACTTTCGTATGGCAAAAAGTGGCGATTTCCGCTGCAACGAACATCAAGGAGGAGAGTTGTGCTATGTCACTTCAGAAGATATTCCTTCACAAGTTCTCTCGATTGCCAAAAAGATTGTCGCCAAAATTGATAAGAAAAACATGCTTTTTGCTTTAGACTTTGTTGTGAGTAATGCCGGCAATATCTATTTTCTTGAAGGAAACATTGGTCCAGGAATAGACTGGAACGATAACAAAAAAGTTAATCGAGATATGTCAAAGCAACTCATTCGCAATATCGTTGAAGAGCTTGTGGTGCGATCTCAAAAAGATACAATGTCTGTAACCTAGGATTCATAGCGTATTTCCAGCCTAGACTTTCATTTGAGATTGGTAAGATCATAAATACTGTCCACACACAAAGTGCCCTCGGGGAGTTTTTCTTTTCCTTGGCATTTGCAGTTTCGACACGGGTCGAAGGCACTGGGGTGCATCGATTTTTGATCCAAAATGGTTGCTCCCAGTTTGGTAAAAATTGGGCCAGAATTGTGGTTGCCAAAGGCAATAACCGTGCCACTGGTGCTACCAATAACGGCTTGGAGGAGTTGTTTACCAACGCCAGAATGCTTCCAGGCTGGATCTACTGCCCAGCCACCAAATTCTTTCTTCCCATCCGGATGTTCAAAAGTAATGCCCGCCACACCAATCGTGTTTCGATCATGGCTAAGCGCCAAAGCGAGTAGGCCTTGTGCGGCAATAGACTCGAGTTGCTTGAGCGTAACAGCGAGCATAAGGCCTTGTTCGGCGTAGCGGCCAATGAGAGCTTGTGCCATGAGGAGCAAGGCAGTATCGTCCTCCTTTGCAAAGATGATTTCGTATGATGATTCGCTCATCATGTTTCCTTTCTGGTAGAAAAGGAACAGAAAAGCGCCCCTTTATCTACGTTTTTGTAGATAAAGGGGCGCTTGAAAGACGCGGTACCACCCTTTTTCCATCTGCTGTTCCCAGCACATGCTTGGTAACCTGCTCCGTTTCTCTGGCGAGTGACACAGGTTGAGAAAGATAACGGTTTCTAGCCGATCTCGATTTTGCGAGATACCGTTCTTGAGCAATCAAGATGGCAGGACGCGACTCCTACTCATAACGGATTGGAAGGAATTCTATGGCGATCCCATCTTTTTGTCAATGTGTTACAATCACTGCAATGTTTTGCAGTCGTGCATACTGGCATGTCCGTCATACCTCACATACAGTCGGGGTTGGAGAGATGTTGTAGAAAAAGCAGAACAGAACACTCACTTCAACCCCGGGTCAGGGGTTTTTTTATGCGTAAACTGAGTGTTTTAAAAAGAAAGGAAATATGGAAAAAACGAAAGTGAGCGCTCTGCTTAAGAAGCTCATCGATATTCCCTCTATCACAGGGGATGAGGCGGCTGTGGGTAATTTTTTGGCACAGTATTTAGAAAAGGCTGGCTTTGAGGTGATGCGGATGCCAGTGGCTGGAGAACGGATCAACGTTTTTGCCAAAGTTGGTCAGCCTAAAATTATTCTGCAGGCGCATATGGATGTGGTTCCGCCACATTTGGAAGCGCGTGAGGATGAGGCGTTCATTTACGGTCGAGGGTCATGTGATACCAAAGGCTCCATCGCCAGCATGATGGTAGCGGCACAGAATGCGTTGTCTCAGGGAGTGAGCGATTTCGGTTTGCTGTTTACCGTGGGGGAGGAAGTGGATTTTTCAGGGGCGAAGCAGGCACAATCCTTCATGGAAGATCTGGATGCATTCCTTATTGTGGGTGAACCAACAGAGCTCAAGCCAGTTGTGGCCCACTTTGGTATCTTGGTTTTTTCTCTGGTATGTACCGGGAAGGCAGCGCATAGCAGTGAGCCAGATCGTGGTGAAAACGCGATCGACAAACTGGTACTGCTCCTTTCTGATTCGGTAAAGAAACTCAAACTTCACCCAGGAACTCTTATGAGTATCGTGTCTTTGTCTGGCGGTAGAGCCGACAACATCATTCCAGATCGCGCGGAGGCGCTTTTGAGTTTCCGTATTGCTCCTGGTGATAACAATAACTATGCCGAGCAAATGCAGTCGCTGGTAGGAAGTCAGGGAGTTGTTGAAGCAACGCAGAGTCTGCCCCCCGTGGCATCCGTTGTTCCCAAGTCTCTTGCCTTCTTTGGCAAAGGCGAACAAGTAAAGTACTGCACAGAACTCACCTTTCTCAAGAAGGGTTTTGTGTATGGACCAGGTGCTATTGCCGATGCTCACACCTCTGGGGAGCGAGTAAAGAAGGCTGACCTAGAGGCTGCGGTAATAATGTACGAGCGTGCTCTCAAGGAGTACCAGCAGTAATGGCTAGCTGATATTCGTCACCGTTGTACCAATCTTTTCACCAGAGAGCACTCTTTGAAGGTTACCTTTTTGGTGGAGATCAAAGACTACGATATCGATGCCATTTTCTTGGCACAGAGCCAGCGCCGCCGAGTCCATGACGCGAATCTTGGGATTGGTGAGAGCTTCTTGGAAATCAACCACATCGATTTTTGTGGCGGCCTTGTTTTTTTTGGGATCATCGGTGTAGACGCCATCAACTTGGGTTGCCTTGAGGATAGCATCACAGTTGAGCTCAAGGCCACGCAAGGCGGCGCCTGAATCGGTCGTCACGAATGGAAGTCCGGTGCCTGCTGCCAAAATAACCACGCGGCCTTTTTCTAAGTGGCGGATTGCTCGACGGCGGATAAACGGTTCTGCCACCTGATCCATAGGGATTGCCGACATCACTCGAGTTTGCAGCGCTTCTTTTTCTAGTGCCCCTTGTAGTGCTAACGCGTTGATCGCCGTGGCCAGCATACCCATGTAGTCCGCATTGGCTCGCTCGAGTCCACTTTCTCGGCTGGCAGTTGCTCCGCGTAGGATATTGCCTCCGCCAGGGACAATCGCCACTTGCACGCCGTCATCTACCGCCTGTTTGATCTCAAGAGCGAGATATCGCAAGAAGGCAGGATCGAGGATTGAATCGCTGTTGCCCTTCATGGCTTCACCAGAAAGTTTGAGGAGTACTCGTCGGTATTTTTCTGTCATATCTGTCCTTTACCGGGGTGTTCCCGTTGTGTTTTTTGTAGCTTCTTGTTTGAGATAGTCTTGGTAGTATTCCAAAATTTTCTGTGCGGAGGGATGGAGCTTCTCCTGTGCAAATGCTTCATCGAGCGAAAAGAAACCATGTTTATCATATTCATCATTGAGCGTAATTTCTTCTGCTCCAATGAAAGCTAGGTAGTTGTAGCAGTGAAAAAGCGCACCTGTGTCATGATAATCTGGTGCAAACCATTTATGAAATTGCAAATAAATGAGTTTCTTGACGACGACTCCAAGCTCCTCTGAGAGTTCGCGAACAATAGCCTGTTCTGGTGTTTCGCCAGGATCAATGTGGCCACCTGGGGCAATCCAAGCCGACTGGAACTTAGGCGCGCGTCCAAGGAAGACTTCACCCTGAGGATTTACCACCACAGCCGCAGAGACCAGGATGGGTGTATGTTCGTGGCTCATGCTCTTTCCTTTCTTATGTGCTCGACGCCAAAATCGGTGACAGATTTTGAGGCAATCTGTACAGCCTCATGGAGTGCTTGCCCGGGAGAGACTCCCAGTGCCAGTTGGGCGAGGAGGGCGCCGGCGAGAACATCGCCGGCGCCCGTGGTTTCTACAGCGAGAACTTGCGGGGCATTGACGGAAATGTTTTCACCATGCAATCTCATTGTTGCTCCCTGATCGCCGCGTTTGAGGACGATTGGTTTATTGAGTGTCCGAACATAGGTAGCACCAAGCTGTTCATATTCTGCCTCATTGAGGAAAATTATGTCGGCTTGGTTGAGCATGAGTTTTGTCTCCTCAGGATGCTGCAAAACGAAACTCTCAAAAGCATCAACTGAAACACTACCGTGGCCAGAAAGGTATTTGAGCCATTCCAGTGCGTGCTGTGGGAGCTGAGTAGCCAAGTGTAGAAAGCGTGCCGTCTTGTACTCAGGAGGAAAGTGTGCGGTATCTACGGTAGCGGCCACGCCTCTTTCTGCCGTAAAGTCTCGGGTATTGTTGGCGTGCTGGGTGAGCACAAAGCGACAGGTTTCCCCGTCTTCGACTTGGATCCCACGGGTATTGGCATGTGTTGGATCGAGGTGATGAAGGTCAAAATCTGTGCCAACTTTTGCTACCAAACCAACATTTTCGCAAAAAAGGGAAGCGCCAATGAGCGCGTAGTAGGCAGCGCCGCCAACAGAAACTTTGTTGCCATGCGGAGTGCGGTCTTCGTTAAAGGCAATATCGCCAATCAGAGCAAGAGGAATTTCGTGGTGTTTCTGTGACATATTTCTCCTAGAGTTTTTGCGGTTGATTCTCGTGCGTCCCGTCTCGATAAACAGAGATATTTTTGAGTCCAGCTTGGTAGGATGTGACAAAAATCTCATAGACATCTTCAACCGACGCTTGATGAGGAAGATTGACGGTTTTGGAGATCGTTTCGTCGCAGACACCATGCTTGCCAGCCAAGGCAGCCATCATGGCGATATGGTCTGCTGGGAGAATCTCCTTTGCCGTTTTGAGAACATCCTCCTGAGCAATACCAAGACCCAGAAAACTCTGTTGCTCATGGGCTTTTTGGAGAATATGTTCAACGTGCTCCTCTCCAGCATGTTTTATGAGGAACTGGCGAATAGTTCGTTCGGTATCATCATTCCATCCAGATGCAGAAAAAAGAGGTTCAATACTTGATGTTACTTCGAGCAAAATAGAAGCGCGCCCCGTTGGCGGCAACGCTGTTGTAAGAATATTACGCAGGAGTTTATTTTGGGCAATCTCTGCATCCAAATTTTTCCAATCCTGAGTACTAACAGCATTGCACCCGTGTTGGTAGCGATTTTGGAGAAAATGATCGTAGTATTTGTTCCCTTCGGAGTTATTCATCGCTTCACAGCTTCCTCTTTCCCGAGCGAGTTCTATGGATGCCTGCTTGGAGGTAAAGTTGATATATGAAAGGATATCTCGGATCACTGTTCTTGCTTGCTGTGTATTGTAGGGAAGCTCTGCCTGAATGAGAGCATCGGCTACACCACAAATGCCGATCCCAATTTTCCGCTTGAGTTTGGCGAGGCGTGCGGATTCTTTGTCGGGGAAGCCTGCTAAACTCACCTCGATAGCGTTATCGAGCGCTCGGGTGAGGATTTTTGTTGCTTGCTCGAGGAGCGGCCAGTCGATGCTTTTATCTTCCCGAATAACACTCGCCACATTAATGTAACCAAACTGACAGGTTTCTCCTGGTGCCAAGCCCATCTCAGAGCAAGGTGGGGTGGAAGTATAGGCCGAGATATCACTTACAGGATTATCATGATTCATTCTCTCCAAAGAGATAATGCCTGGATCGCCATTTACCCAGGAACACTCAGCCATAAACCTGAGGAGTTCATTGGCATCGATCATCGTCCCATCAGAGAGCGCAAATGATTGGCCAGTGAACGCTGCTTGCATGAACGTATCGGTTACATCGATAGAAATATTAAAGTGAGGCAGTTTTCGATCTTTTTTGGCTTGGATAAACTCGCGTACCTTGGGGTGTGTAACGTGGAGGTTGCCCATATTGCCAATGTAGCGGTCATATTTTCCGGTAGCTGTCTCGGTCGCCGCGAGGTCGTTGAGCCAAATAAGGAGTTCTACAGGGTTTTGGTATGGTGTGAAATCAAAGCCTGAGCCCATATTTTGCTTGTAGTACGACAGAATTTTCTCTTTGGCCTTAGTTTTGTTAGCCAGATCAACGGGAATAACAACACAAGATGAAAGCGCCGATTGTTTATGATCAGCTCTTCCAGCGTTTGTTAAGGTTGGCGTTCCAAGCGTAAAAACACGCCTATTCCATAAGTCCGCAAAAGTGTTGGCAAAGAGAGCTGTTTGGTTATGAGGGGTATTCCAGGTTTGTTCGATGCTTGCAATGGTAGCAATAACGCGATCAAAGAGTTCTTGAGGAGTTTCGTTGGGAGACAAAATCTTTCCCGAGCGCATTACAGAAATCGCTCTTTGAGAAGGTTTATAGTGTGGCATTTTTCCCACGGCTACCTCTCTGACTCTCTAAAAATCTTGCAAGGAAAGTCAATGTCTTTTAAAACAAGATGAGTGGTTTATATCATCTGCCGGAAAGTGTGTCAACAATGAAAAGAATTTATCTCACAAAAAGAGACTAATGCTGAGAAAGAGCCTTTACTTGGTGGGTGGCAATTTTTATAGAAAGCGTCTTCATCACCACAGCACCAGCCAGCCAGAGGAGGGCAGGACGGTCTTCATCTCGATATTTGCTCAGGATACCAAGCTCTCTTTGGCAGCCAGGGCAGGACAGTATCGGCTTTTGGGTATGAGAGAGTTTTTCAAAAGGAAAGGCTGACCAAGCAAAACGATCTACATAGGAGCGATACAGAAGGCCAGGACCGTCTTTTTGGTAAATACCCACAATGGCTTGGCATTTTCGGCAAGAAAGTTCTTTCCATCGGCTCCAAGCCCCTCGAGTTTCCTGGTAGGAGTCCTTGGTAAATGTGAGGTTTGGCATCTTTTCCCTTCTACTGCTTACTTATATTACAAGACAAAATCTTTCTTGACAAGAATTTGTATTCATGATAAAAATCTCCAAATTGCAGAGGAGGCACTGTGCTCAATAATCACCAACCTGAGTATCTCAACCATTTGAAGGTAGTGGAAGAGCGTCTTTTACAAGCCTGGTTTGAGCCATGGCTAGCCGTTTCTCTCATGAAATTGGCGCGGGAGCAAGAAGGCAAGCCCATGCTTCAGGAGCTCGGTTTGGCGCCTTTGCCCACCGAGTTTGGGGACTGGACCTACGCCACGTATGGCGATTGGTCCAGCGGCTTACACCACGAACTTTTGGTGTACGGAAATATTCGTGAACATAGCCTAGGAAACGGCGAGAAAGTACTCGTGCGGCTGCACTCCGCGTGCCGAACCAACGAGGTCTATCATGCCGTGAACTGTGAGTGCCGCAAGGAACTTCAGGAGGCTATGCAGATGATCCAGCGCGAGGGGCGAGGCATTATTGTTTACCTCGAACAAGAGGGTCGTGGAACCGGTATTGCGGGGAAAATGTCACAGCTCGATTGGATGTTTACCTGGGAAAACGGAAAGATTGTGCAGCGGCGCGATCAGGATACGGGAGAGCGAATCGATACTGATCGTGCCTACAAATCCGCTGGCTATCCCTCCGAGTGCCGAGATTTTTCCATTGCCGCCGAGCTTCTCAAGAAAGTTGGCGTCAAGTCCGTGCGTTTGCTCACCAATAATCCTCAGAAAATTGCCGGGCTCACCCAAGCTGGTATTCCTGTGGAACCCGTGGAGATTCACATAGCACCAGATAACGAGATTATTGCGAGCGACTTGCGCTCCAAAGCGCAGAATCTGGGGCATTCTATTACCGAGAAACAATGGGCCTACCAGGAAGAAACTTCTGCAAAAGATGACTAAAATATGTTTTTGTTGTATAATTATAGGATGTGAGCAGATATCATGAACGGCCATCGAGCCCGGGTTATACCGGTTTTAGCCAAGAACAGGCAAGGGAGTATCAACGTATTTACGAGGAAGCTCTGGCAGATCTTATCCAAAATCATAGAGTGCATTATCATCTTCTCCTCACGCCTTCCTACCCAGCAAACTTGGGTACAAGCGCGCAAAATGATTTTCCTTTCCAGGCGGAGGCCTATAATGCTTTTAACCGTTATGCGCAGAGTGCGTTCCAAGAACTTTTTCCTTCCATTTATGTTTTGGAGTTTCAGTTTGACGATCGTGTGCAGCGAGTAAGAGAAGTTGCCAAAGAAAAGATTCTTAGAAGTCTCGGATATATAGTTCAATACTATGACGAAAAGGATACATCTCATCTTCGTATAGAATCACTTTCTCTGCATGAGAAGCGCCGAAAAGAGTTAGCCCAATCTGGCTCGCGAGTGGAGCTTCCTAAACATTTTTATGTGGAGGCGTTGCAGAAGGTTCAGGGGAAGGATAAGCTTGCCGAGAATTTCTTTGAGTACGTTGCCATGCTTACGCTGGCAGCTTACCAATATGTTATCGAGCTGGCGCAGGAGCAGAACACGCCCGTTCCCGATTTTGAAGCATTTATTGGTACAAGAATGGAACATCGCCCACCCAGTAACGATGCGCGGAATGCTCTCATACAAACCTCTCCAGTGAATTCTCTCAATTACGCACATCTCTTGACTGCACTCTTACATGCCGAAGACAAAGTGGCAGCGCTCAACCTTTCTTTGCGTCAGTATGTTCTTGATGCAGAAGGGGAAGAGCTCGTGGCAAAATGTGGTTTTATGGGTGCTTTTCGTGATCATATTGCCCACATTGTCTTGAGAAGAAAATAGCAGGCTGCTGTGTTACACTCAATTTTTGATGGCACCTTTGCGCAAAAACCCTTCAACCTTTTTACAAAAGCCGTTCCTCATTGGCGTTTGTGGTGGCAGCGGCTCGGGTAAGACGACCTTTGCGCAGGAAATTGCCACCCGCTTGGCGCCAAAAGGCATTTTGCACCTCAAGCATGATTCCTACTACCGCGATCAAACCCATCTGCCAATGGCGGAGCGCGTGCAGACCAACTATGATCATCCGGATTCTCTGCAGACCGATCTCCTCGTTGAGCATCTCCATGCACTCGTGAGTGGAAAACCCGTTGATCTGCCTGTCTACGATTTTTCTGAACATACCCGCATGAAGCGCACGGATCGTGCTCTTCCACAGCCAGTTATTTTGCTGGAAGGGATCCTCATTTTTACCGATCCGCAACTGCGAGACCTCCTTGATCTCAAGATTTTTATAGACACACAACCAGACATTCGCCTGGCGCGACGTTTGGCGCGCGATGTGGCTGAGCGTGGCAGAACTTTCGAGTTTGGTCTTGAGCAGTATCTGACGTTTACCAAGCCTATGCATGAGCAGTTTGTGGAGCCCAGCAAGCGCTTTGCCGACGTTATCATCCCCGAAGGTGGCCAAAATCCCCAGGCACTCCAGCTCGTTCAGAGGCTTTTGGAGTCGGTGTAGAGTGCTGTGTTACACTGCAGCTTATGACCCTCCACCTTATTCGTCATGGACAGAAATTTGAGCACGTTGGTGACCCTGGACTCACCGATCTTGGCAAGCAGCAATCTAAAGAAACAGGTGTGTATCTGCAACGTTTTCCTATTGCGGAGATTTGGAGTAGTCCGCTGGCTCGTACCGCTCAGACGGCACAAGGTATTGCCCAGGAGCTTGGTCTGGAGTTCCAGGAATCACCGCTTCTTTTGGAGCGTATGAATTGGGGTGATGACAGTATTTCTCGAGAGGAGTTTATTGACGAGTGGATTGCTTCAACGCGCAATCGTGAGTATGTACCTCGTTTTGGCGATTCTTCCCGGCAAACGGGCAAGCGTGTCGAGCAGCTGCTGGCGCAGCTGCCCTCTCGCCCTCAAGAGCATGTTGTTTTTGTAACGCACGGCGGTACGATTGCCGATTTTCTCCGAAATTTCTTCCCAGATGATGAGCTTGTTCCGCTCTATAAAGAGTACCAAGAAGGAAGAGAGTTCTCCGTGTATAACTGTTCAATCACTACTTTGGAGCTTGAGCCACAACTCACTCCCCAGCATCTCAATTTTGTCGATCACCTGAGCGCGGTGACGGAGTAGGGAAGCTAGTTGGGTATCTGAAGATTTGCCAGAGTGAGTTGGAGATCTTGTTTTGGAAATATTTCGCCAGATTGCATGAGCTCTTCTTTGGTTGCCCAAAAGGTTTCAAAGATATCTTCTTGTGCTGGATTACGTGTGAGGTCGATCTCTGGTTTGCCAACGAGGCTGCACTGAAAGCCAAGGCAGACAATGTGGACGCCACCTTCTGGATTATCGATAAGAAACTCCCAGCTTCCTACCGGCCGTTCGATGGCAATCTGCAAACCAACTTCTTCCTGCACTTCGCGGATCAGTGCCTCGTGCAAGGTCTCGCCAAGCTCAATACCTCCGCCTGGTAGATCATGAATAATGGTCTCAACGCCATGGCGACGAACACGCTCCTTGAGCACAAGGATTTTCCCTTCGTGCACAATAAAAGCCTTCACGCCGGTGCGGATACGTTCAATTTTCATAGCAGGTTAGTTCTTTTTACGATCGAGTTTGTCCAGCTTGAGCAAACGGACACCAAAGTACACCACGGCTGCAATGATAAGAAAATCGATAGCGGTATTAATAAAGTTGCCATAGAGAATCTCTGCGGATCCCACTTTGAGAGAAGCATCAGACAGATCTCCGGCGGCTCCCAGGGCAATTCCCACAATTGGGTTGATGAGGTCGTTCACAATGGAACTTACCACTTTAGAAACGGAGCCACCGAGGATAAAACCCACGGCCAGACCCACAACACCTTGTTCACGAATAAAATCTATAAATCCACGCATATATGGCAATGATACCATTTTTTTACTTGTCTGAGGAGTCTTCCACGCGCTGGGCAAAAACAAGGAGACGGCCTCTGGTTGTACCCGCTGGCCAGCAGGTCTGCAGAACGATCGTTTCTTTGTCGTAGGTATCATGCAGGAAGCTCACGTTTTCTGGTGTGGTCTCGAGTGTCCAGGCAACCTCATACTCGTAGCGTTTCCCGTGATGCCAGAGAAAGATACTGTCGCCAGATTCCAACTTTCCCAGAAGATAGAAAATTGCGTTGTATTGGCTGCGGAACTCTGGCGCGCTGGAGTGCGCAAAGTAGTAGCCAAGATTTCCATTGTCTGGGAATGATGTCCCCGAGGCATGGGCTATGCCTTGTTTGAGCGCGGCGTTGTAGATATCAGCATTATTGGGATCGACGTTATAAATAACTGGTTCGTCAACAAAAATTTTGGGGATTGTGATGCCATTTTCGCGATGTTCGCTTTCGTAGCCTCGGAGATCTACTTTGAGGTTTGGGAAAAAGATGCTCGCCACCTCGGTGGTGCCGAAAACGTTTCGGCTAAGCGTTGTGAGCCGGTATTTCACCTCGATACCCACCACGGGGCCAATCACAAAGAGAAGCCACCAGAGGAAAAAGAGGAGGAGACCAACCGCTATTGCAACAAACACAGCCGAGGCGATCCCAAAAGAGGGGAGGAATCGACGTCGAGGAATCTGTGCTTGAGCATGGTGGGCAGCCATGCGTTCCTTTCTGTTAGCGGGTGTGCTTCTTGGCAACTCTCAAGTGGCGCATGAGCATCACTGTTCCAATAAATCCACTCGTAATAGCAAAGATGGAGATATTGGTTGGCGTTCCGGTCTTGGGCTGCGTGGTGAGAGGCTTGGTCTTCACATAGAGTGTTGGGGCGCAGCTTCCTTCGCCACCTTTCCAGTTGCCTTGACTATCTTTCACGTAGCCTTTGATACTGTAGGTTCCAGCTTGATCAAAGGTTTGCTCAAAGTACTCACCAGATTGTTCTTTGACAATTCCGTTGCCAAAATCTAAACGGAACTGTTGTACGCCGCCTTTGTTGTCGAAGCCGGTAATACGGAACTTAGTCGTGGTTGGTGCTTCGGCATTATTGCCTTCCAGGATGAAGACATCACTGCAGCCAGAGCGGTGTGACTCTATTGAGGATGACTTGAGGCGAACACTGGCCTCACAAGCCGTGCTGGTTTTCCAGGTGCCGTTGGTGTCCTTTACCTCAACTTTGGCCCAGAAGTTCCCCGATGTTTCGTAGCGGTGCTCAACTTCAGCTTGGCTCGTTTCTACTCGCTGGCCATCTCCAAAGAAGAAGCGGTATTGTTTGATATCACCTTTATTATCTCTGCCAGCGGCTCGGAACTTGACGGTGGCTGGCACGGTTTGATCGTTTCCACTGAGCACCGAAAGTTCGCTACAGCTGCTGACTTGGTTGTCGTGAACGCTGAACATATCACTGTCATAGCAGAGACGCAGCGAGCTTGAAGTACAGGTGAAGACGTAGGCTCCGTTTTGAGCAATCGTGTAGCCGTTCACCCGTGCGCCACTGACCTTTTCGGTTGTGCCATCAGGTTTGCGAATTTCCATGTTAGCGTCTTTGAGACTCGCGGTAGCATTTTTGGCAAAACAGTAGGCATCAACTTTATCGTTTACCTTGAGTTCTTGCCTGGTGAGCTGTGAGCCGGTAGTCCAGCTTGTCTCTCCAGACTTGCGGAACTGCACATCAATTGGCATCCAGTTGGAACAAGAATCGGCCGGAGGGGTTGGTGTGGGATCTGGCTTGGGCTGAGGATTGCTTGGCGGAGGGTTGTTATTGGAACAGTCTCCAGAGTACCAAACGATGTAGTCTTTGAGATCACCGTCGCCACAAGTCCAACTGCCATTAGACATACGGCAGGTTTTGTTAAAAACGTCGATCTGAACGGTTTTACCACAACCGACGCCACTCACCGATTGGCTGGTAGAGAAACTGCTTTCGTTGCTTCTACATTCGCCCTGTCTTCCATCACAAACAAACTTCACGACAAAATTGCCGCCAGCACTACAACTCCCAGAACCGGTGTTACAACCGCCATTGCAGCTGTGGGAGTTGGCACTGTAACCACTTCCACAGAGGTTTGTGTAGGTGCCACCAGCGTAATTAATGGCGAGAGCCGGTGCGCTGGCTTGAAAGAAGAAGGCAGCGGCTAAAAGACAAGCGGTGATGGCTTGGGTAAATGATCGGCGCAAAATATTCCACATACATGGCCATTATATCGAAGAGATCCTAGGCGAACAAGCGTCAAGATGCTATGCTTGTCGTCATGCGACTTGCTTCTCTTTTTCTCTTGGTAGCCACGTTTTTGCTCAGTGGTTGCTTGAGAAGCCAACAGTCATTTGAGCCATTACCTGTTTCTCAACCCTTGGCAATCGCTTCTGAAGAACAGACGGAAAAAGTGCTGCTTGCTCCCATGCGCGCCGCTTTGCTCATTTCTGTTCGCGGTAAAGTTCTTTCTCTGAGTACGCCAGAACTGCAGTTTCGCAGTGAGCGCGCCTTTCTCATGCCAGAGTATCCCAATAGTATTTTGTTTTTTGACACAGACGCCACTTGGGGCGATTTTTTTGCCGATCACGGTATTTCCCTTATTGAAAATTGCCTTACATTCCAGGAAGAAACGTACTGTGCCCAAGAGGGGGAGAAAATTTGGGTTTCTCGCAACGGGGAACAAGAAACTTTCTCAAGTGATTGGCCGTTTCAGGCGGGCGATCGGCTGTATATTGGTTTGCAAGAAGCAGAAGTTTCTCGTGAACAGCGCGCACTTTTGCCTGATCCATGGCTGAATGCAGACTAAATAAAGATATAATGTATTATCACCAGAGAAAAACACAGGGGGCGTATGTCGAGATCTGAGCGAGAAAGAAGAACTCAAGAAGATGCGGTTCGATCTATTGATCAAATGAATGCAATCATTGCTGAGTCAACGGGATTTCTCGATAGGTACGGTTCCTCCAAAGAAGAGGTGCATAAGCTCTATCGCTTTATAGCATTAGAGTTTGATCGTTTCATTGCGCTCATACCAGAAGCAAAACGGCAGGATTTTACAAACATACGTGCTTCCTATTTTCTACCCTCTCACTCTGAGAGGATTGCACTTATTGATGCCGCAATAGCCTCTATAAAAGATGAGAATTTTCATCTCTTTGAAGACCTCCTTGCTGATGTACAAAGGTTGGCAGGTTTTGGAAAAAGAGAAGAAGAGGCTAGGGATTTAGAGCATTATCATTATTTCCGCATAGGGCGAACGCTGGATCCTCGTTATCGTTGGGATCGTTTTTTGGTTGAGTATATGATCGATGCAAATGAAGAGAGGCAGTTCTTCCAGGATTTTAAGAAGCGCAAGAGAGAACTCCTTGCTCTTCTCCCAGAAGAGGCACGAGCGTCATTCACATTTTCAAGTAAAGATAGAACCGAGTTACTTCGGGAGGTGCGGGAGTTTTTTGAGCAGGTAGTTCTGGGATTAGAAGGAAAGCAATACAAAGATTATCACAAACTCGTCCTTTTTCTGGATGGTTGTGGAGTTCGATACCTGGAAGTGTTTGATATTGAGGCTTTTCTCCCAATAAACTTTAAGGACAGACCTGGTAAAACCCAGCCTTTGGCCGGGGATGCTTGGTCCGATTCGAACGAATTCTATGCCAAGCGCGATGCGAATGGTGATTTGAGATAGGGAAGGAACTATTGGGGAGAGTGAATTGTTATCCAGGGTTCGCTACCGGACGAGGATTTACTGCTCGCTCACTTCATTCGCTTCCAGTACGCTCAGGTTTTGGCTCGGAACCTACGGTTCTCGATAATGCTATGTTACCGGACTAGGACTCGAACCTAGAATAAAGGCTTCAAAGGCCTCTGTGATGCCATTTCACCATCCGGTAGAGAGGCGGCGAGTTCTCTATTATACATGGTACAATCAATTTCTTGCCGATGTAGCTCAGTTGGTAGAGCGGCGGTATCGTAAACCGCAGGTCATGGGTTCAAGTCCCATCGTCGGCTCCAAGAGAGATCTTCTGTTATTTGTCCCATTTTGTAAAGTCTCCTTGATTCTCAAATGGTTGTGTGCCATCCACAACTTGATTGGCAGAAGCGAGAGGATTATACGATTGCATAAATACTTCTTCCTTTTTTTGCCAATCTTGCCAGATCTGTTTGATTTCCTGATCAGTCTTATTGTCCTGACCTCGATCGCGCAGGAATCCTCTCTCAAAGCAAATGTCTTGAGGGGTGTTTACAAATATCCCAAAATCGATATAGGGCTTTAACTCTGGGCGAAGTGCGCCAATTCCTTCCAAAATCATGATTGGAGTGACTGGTTGATTCACGACTGGTTCTGGATAGTGCGTTTGCCACCATTTGGCTCGAGGGTAACTGAGTACTTTGACACCACTTTTTATTGGCTCGAGAATGTTCGCAATGATTTTTTCATGCCAATTTGTGGGGTTTTCTAACCCAGAGAAATCATCAATATGGAGAATCTCTGCTTCGAGCTTTTGGGAGAGCATTTTTGCTAAGGTTGACTTGCCTGAGCCACCGCGCCCATCGAGAGCAATAAGTGTGATATTGGAATCAGCCATAGGGAGGATTATAGCGCGCCGCCCCGAATGGGGCGGCGCGCATATCAATACTTCATTGGAGCAAGGAAACTACTCTTGAGTTGCTTCCTGAGCTGCAGAGTCATCACCCTTGGCAGAGCCTGTTCCTGCTGGAGCCGTGGTTGCCTGGCCGGTGACTCGGACAGTTGCACCTGCCGATTCAGCCGTGCGGACAGCCACTTTAGGAATAACAAGTTCCTGACCCACGATCAAACCTTGATCAGCAGCCAATCCATTTTCCTTTTCGACATCCACATAGTTAAAGCCCGAGCCGTAGAAAGCCTGAGCGATTTTCCAGGTGGAATCACCAGCTTGGACGGTGTACTGCGCAGGCAGGTTGGTAGGCACGTCTTGGCCTTCGTCATTTTGTTCAAAAGTGACTTCACCTTCTTTGGGCAGCTCTTCCACCACAACAGGGAGTGGAGAAGCGGTTTGTTCGGTTTCAGTGTTTTGAGCCGTTTTGTTCTTGGCGCGCCAGTCACGGACGTAGGAGAAAAGGAGCGCTCCAATCACCAAAACAACCATGGCTCCCAGCACCATACTAATAAGGGATTCACTATCGGTTTGTACTTTCACAACTGGTTTCTCAGCCATATTTCTCCTCTTTTTCTTGAGTGGGCAAGCTCTCTTTCGGGTTAATTACTCAACCTATAGGAATTCGCGCCGAGAGGCAAGAGGGAGTTATGGCATTGGGTGGTGTACCTCTCTTCGTTCTTGCCAGAAGCCAAAAAAAGGGTACAATAAAGCTCTGTTCATTCCGGGTCGCGTGGTGTAGCCGGTTAACATAGCTCTCTGTCACAGAGCAGATCGCCGGTTCGAGTCCGGTCGCGGCCGCAAAATTGTTCGTTTTTTGTTTGTTTCGTTTTGCTATACTAAACACATAAGAAGGAGTCCCAGTATGGAACCACTATTTATTCTTCTCGGAGTTGTTGTTATTGCCGGCGTGTATGTCGTTATGGTGTACAACGGTTTGCAATCACTGCTCACCCAGATTGAAGCCGCTATCCAAGAAATTGGTAACCAGCTGAAGCGTCAAGCCAGCTTGATTCCCAACCTCGAGTCTTCGGTGAAGGCTTTCATGAAGCAGGAAAAGGAGATCTTTACCCAGCTCTCCGATGCTCGTAAAGCTGTAGAAGCCGCGAATACTTCTCATTCTGGTGCCGCTATCGAGGAAGCACAAGCTCAACTCAATGCTGTTCTGCCAAAATTACAGGTTCTGGTTGAGGATAATCCTGAACTCAAGAGTAATGAGACGGTGCAGCAATTTATGGCTGAGCTGCGTGATACCGCGGATAAGCTCACTTATTCGCGCCGTGCCGTGATCGATCTTACGCAACAGTTTAATGAAAAATTGGTTGTTTTCCCTTCTAATCTTGTGGCTCGCCTCTTTGGCTTCCGCAAGCAGGCAGGAATTGCTACTCCCAATACGGGTGCGCATCTTGAGGTTTCTCAGGATGAAACGCACGATCACAAAGTCTCGCTCTAGGGCTTGATTCTTTAAGACAGGAGGACAAGAACGGTGTCAACGTATCAGTCTATTGCCCAGAATAAGCGCCGAACATGGTTCATCTTGGCAGGCTTTTTTGCCTTTGTTTTTGCCGTTCTGTATGTCTTTGCGCGCGCATTGGGTTATGGGCCTGAGGCATGGATCGCCGCACTCGTCTTTTCGAGTTTTGGCTCGGTGGTTGGGTACTGGACCTCAGACTCGCTCGTTTTGAGTCTTTCTGGAGCTCGTCCAGCGGATCGAAAAAAAGATTTCACGTTTTTCACCGTCATGGAAAATCTTTGTTTAGCAACGAGGATGCCCATGCCAAAACTCTATGTCATCGAGGATACAGCCATGAATGCTTTTGCTACCGGGCGCGATCCCAATCATGCGGCGGTTTGCGCTACAACTGGTTTATTAGCTCGTTTAGACCGTACCGAGATCGAAGGAGTGATGGCGCATGAACTGGCTCACATTAAGAACTATGATATCCGACTCATGACGGTTGTCTCGGTCATGGTGGGCATGATTGCCTTGCTTGCCGATTTCTTCCTGCGTTTTGGCGGGGGGAGAAAGAGTAGTGAAGAGAAAGAAGGAAACATGGGTGCCGTCTTTTTCCTGGTGGGAATTGTTTTGGCGCTGTTATCTCCTTTTGTAGCGCAAATGATTCAGTTGGCCGTTTCACGCAATCGCGAGTATTTGGCTGATGCTACTGGCGCCAAGATGACTGGCTACCCTCAAGGATTGGCCAGCGCTCTCGCCAAGTTAGATGCGGACAAAGAACCCCTGGAGGCTGCCAATAAAGCCACCGCGCATCTTTATATTGCCAACCCGCTTAAAAATCACCACGATGCGGTGGGCTGGTTTGCAGGTCTGTTTGCAACGCATCCGCCTATTCCGGAAAGAATTTCCAGGCTAAAATCAATGTAAATGGCACTTTCTTAGCACTCTCTTGCATTGAGTGATAATCTGCGGTATTCTTAAAAAAGTATGCAGATGTACCAAGCGCCTCCAGAAAAGAAGGGTCTGGCCGATTTTACGACCGACATTACTCAGCTCGCCCGTGAAGGGAAGCTTGATCCTGTTATTGGCCGCGAAACAGAAATTCGTCGGGTGATTCAAGTGCTTTCTCGACGAACCAAAAATAATCCTGTTTTGGTTGGTGAGCCTGGTGTTGGAAAAACAGCGGTGGTTGAAGGATTGGCTCAGCGAATTATTACCGATGATGTCCCCAGTTCACTGCGCCGCAAGCGAATTCTCTCCTTGGAGATGGCTTCTCTGCTGGCGGGTGCCAAGTATCGTGGCGAGTTTGAGGAGCGTTTTAAGGGAGTGATTGAGGAAGTTTTGGCCTCGGATGGGGAGATTATTCTTTTTGTTGATGAACTGCACACTATTGTTGGCGCTGGTTCTTCTGAAGGTGCTGTGGATGCTGGCAATATGCTCAAGCCCGCGTTGGCGCGTGGAGCACTGCGACTGATTGGCTCCACCACACTCAATGAGTATCGTCAGTACATTGAGAAGGACTCTGCTCTGGAACGGCGTTTTCAGCCAGTTTTTGTGGAGCCGCCAAGCGTGGAAGATGCCATTTCTATTTTGCGCGGCCTCAAAGAGCGCTATGAACTCCACCATGGAGTACGGATTACTGACGATGCGCTCGTGTCGGCCGCTCAACTTTCCGATCGCTATATTACGGCTCGCTTTTTGCCTGATAAGGCGATTGATCTTGTTGATGAGGCGGCCTCTTCGCTCAAGATTGAAACCGAATCGGATCCCGTCATTATTGATAGTCTCAAGCGTCGAAAAACCCAACTTGAGATCGAAGAAAAAGCGCTCAGCAAAGAATCCTCTGCCGAGTCTAAAGAGCGTCGAGAAGAAGTGCGTGCAGAGCTTGAGACACTGAGTGGGGAGCTCGATGCGCTCCAGAAGCGCTGGCAGGAGCAAAAATCCTTGCTCACAACCGTGCAAGAAGCGCGAACACAGCTCGAACAGAAGAAAGTTGAGCTTGAGCGTGTTGAACGCGCCGTGGAACTGGAGAAGGCAGCCGAAATAAAATATGGTCAGCTGCCTGAACTTCAGAAACGCTTGGATGAAGCTCTTGAGCAGTGGGCAGCCATTGCTCCGGCGGATCGCCTTCTCAAAGAAGAGGTTACCGAAGAAGATATTGCCCGCGTCGTGGCTAACTGGACGGGTGTTCCGGTAACGCAGTTGGTGAAAAAAGAAACAGAGCGTTTACTTCATCTGGAAGACGAGCTTGCCAAGCGTGTGGTGGGTCAGGAAGATGCGCTCAAGGCTGTGGCAAATGCCATTCGTCGCTCACGTATTGGGATTTCTCCACGTAACCGCCCTTTGGCGAGCTTCCTGTTTTTAGGTCCAACTGGTGTGGGGAAAACTGAGACCGCCAAGGCTCTGGCTGAGCTTATGTTTGCCGATGAACGGGCGATGGTTCGCCTGGACATGAGTGAGTATAGTGAGCCGCATACGTTGGCGCGCCTGATAGGCGCGCCCCCTGGATACGTGGGTTTTGAGGCTGGTGGTCAACTCACCGAAGCGATTCGTCGCCGCCCTTACAGTGTGGTTTTATTGGATGAGATCGAGAAAGCGGATGCCCAGATTTTCAACGCCTTTTTGCAAGTTTTTGATGATGGTCGTCTCACCGATGGGCAAGGTCGAACGATTGACTTTACCAATACGGTTATTGTGATGACCTCGAATGTTGGTTCCGATATTTTGCTCGAACAAGCGGAAAAACAGCAGCCAGTGGATGAGGTGCAAGATGTGGTTTGGGAGCGGCTGCGACAGACCTTTAAGCCTGAGTTTCTCAATCGCATCGACCACATCATTCTCTATGAACCTCTGAGTGAGGAGCAGCTTGCCAAAATTGTTGAAGTCCAGCTCCAGGGAATGCAAGAGGAACTACGCGAACTTGCTGTCAATCTTGAAGTCAATGACGATGCACGTCGGTGGTTGGCCAGCAACGGCTATGATCCTGCCTTTGGGGCACGTCCACTGCGCCGGCTCATTCAAACAGAAATTTTGGATCCCCTAGCAATTCTCATGCTGGAACGTCATAATGAGGATCAGACTTTGCACGTTCGTGCGCAAGTCGATCAAGATGGCCTCAAGTTGGAGGCAATGAAGTAAAAACTATGTCTGGAACTGCCCATCCACACTACACGTTGCAAGATTTTGAGCTCATTTTGGGGGATCACGCCCAAGAGTTGTTGGGCGATTTCACACCCAGGGTCCCGCGTTCGCTGCTCACGGTTCCTTCCCCAAGTTTTGTGGATGAGGTTTTTTTGCCTTCCGATCGTAGTGAAGCCGTCATTGCCAACTTGGAACGTCTCTTTGGTTCTGGCCGTTTGGCTAACACCGGATATCTTTCCATTTTGCCGGTTGATCAGGGAGTTGAACACTCGGCAGGAAGTGCTTTTGCGGCGAATCCACTCTACTTTGATCCAGAAAACATTGTCCGTTTAGCGCTTGAGGCTGGCTGTAATGGTGTGGCCTCTACTTTTGGAACACTTGGGATGGTGGCTGGTCGTTATGCCGATAAAATCCCTTTTATTGTAAAAATCAATCATAATGAGCTGCTCAGTTATCCCAACAAGCATGATCAAACGCTGTACGGACAAGTGGAGCAGGCCAGCGCTATGGGCGCTGTGGCCGTGGGGGCGACGGTCTACTTCGGCTCCGCCGAAAGCCGTCGCCAAATCTCTGAGGTGGCGCTCGCTTTCGCTCGCGCCCACGAACTCGGTCTCGCCACTATTCTCTGGTGCTACGTACGAAACAGCGCCTTTACGGCAGATGGTGTGAACTACGAGGCGGCGGCAGATATAACCGGTCAGGCAAACTACCTTGGGGCAACGATCCAGGCCGACATCGTGAAGCAAAAACTGCCCGAGAGAAACGGCGGCTATCGAGCGCTCAACAGCGGTAACTCAACTTATGGCAAGTTGGACGAGCGTCAGTACACACAACTCGCCAGCGATCATATTTTTGATCTTACGCGTTACCAAGTGCTCAACGGATTCGCTGGCAAGGTGGGAATGCTGTCTTCTGGTGGTCCATCAACACAAAATGATTTCCAAGATGCTGTGCGCACGGCAGTGATCAACAAACGGGCCGGTGGTATGGGTGTGATTGCTGGTCGTAAGGCTTTTCAGCGTCCTTTCCGTGAAGGAGTGGCACTCCTCAATGCTGTTCAAGATGTGTATTTGTGCCCACAAATAACTATTTTGTAATTGTCGCTCCTGCGGTACACTACGCCCATGAGTAAGGATATCACCGCGCAGACGGTTGCACACATCGCAGAGCTAGCTAATCTTCCGCTCACTGAGCAAGAACTTGAGTCGTTTCCACAAGCTTTTTCCGATACCCTCCATGAAATTGAGAAGCTTGCTTCTCTCAATACGGATCAAACGCAGCCAACCCATCATGTAACAGGACTTTCTAATGTCTGGCGTGATGACGTTGTCCTTGAGGAAAGAGTGCTCACCCAAGAACAAGCGCTTTCTGGTGCGCCACATACGCTGCGTGGCTATGTGGTTGTTGATCGAGTTCTGTTTGAAGAATAAGGGAAATATATGAGTATGAGCACACCACTGCATGCCCTCACATTAACGGAGGCACTCGAGGGAATCGAGGCAGGGAAGTTTACCGCACAGCAGATTCAGGAAGCCGTCCTTTCGCAAATCGAGGTTTTAGATCCTCAGATTCGGGCGTATTTGGCTCGTCAATCGGAGCCTGCAGGGGATCTTTCTGGTGAGCTACGTGGCTTGCCTATTGCAGTTAAGGACAATATTCTCACGACCGATCTCGTAACGACTGCCTCGTCCAAGCTTCTCGAGGGGTATGTCCCCCAGTATGACGCTACTTTGGTAGAGAAACTGCGCCAGGCTGGTGCGTGGTTGGTAGGCAAAACCAATCTTGATGCTTGGGCACATGGTTCAAGCACCGAGACATCAGATTTTGGCCCGACTCGCAATCCACGAAACCCCGAGTACACACCTGGTGGTTCATCTGGTGGAAGTGCGGCAGCAGTGGCTGGTGATCTTTGTTTGGCGGCCATCGGAACAGAGACTTCTGGTTCGATTCGCACTCCAGCTGCTTGGTGCGGCATTGTTGGTGTGAAGCCAACCTATGGTCGGGTATCTCGCTCTGGTGTGGTGGCAATGGGTTCGTCACTCGACTGCCCTGGCCCAATGACGAAAACGGTGGAAGATGGAGCTCTTTTGCTGAATATTCTCTCTGGTAAAGATCCTTTTGATGCCACAACTTCTCCAAGAGAAACGGAAGATTTTCGGGCACTGTTGGGGAAGTCCATTAGAAGTATGAAGATTGGTGTTATCTACATGGATATTCCTGGCTTGGACGATGTTCGTGAAAAATATGAAAAGGCATTTGAAGTACTACGTAGCCTTGGCGCCGAAGTTGAGATTACGCAAGCTATGAGTCCAGAGTATGCCATTGGTTTGTATGCCGTGATTCAGCGAAGTGAAGTGAGTAGTAATCTTGCTCGCTATGACGGAATTCGCTATGGTAAAGACCGATCTTTCTTTGGCAAGGAAGCTAAAAGACGGATTATGATGGGAACGTACATTTTGAGTAAGGGTGTTTCGGCAAAACATTATCAGAAGGCACAGCGTGTTCGCACTCTTTATATTGAAGATTTTGCTCGTCTTTTTGCGCAGTATGATGTGTTGGTTGCCCCAACCGCTCCTGGTTTTGCCCTCAAGGTTGGTGAGAGCGAGAAGCATCCTTTCTTTGGTGAGATGGTAGATATGCTCATTGAGCCATGTTCTACAGCTGGCCTCCCTGGCGTAAGTGTGCCATGTTATACCGATCCAGAAACGAATCTTTCCCTTGGTTTGCATGTTATGTCTCCTGCTTGGCAGGAAGCAAAAGCTTTGCAGGTGGCTCATGCGTATGAACAGGCTACCGATTGGAATACCTGGGCAAAACGTATCCGAGAAGCAAAGGAGCAGCGATGAAGTTCTATCCAGTGATTGGTTTAGAGATCCACGTGGAGCTCAACTTGATGCAAACGAAAATGTTTTGTGGCTGTCCTGCTCAGCACTTTGATGTTGCTCCCAACACCCAAACTTGCCCAGTCTGTCTTGGTTTGCCTGGAGCATTGCCCGTAGCGAACGTCGAAGGCATCCGTCGAACCTTTCGGATTGGAATGGCTCTGGGAAGTGAGTTAGCGCGTGAAAGTAAGTTTGATCGCAAGAACTACTTCTATCCAGATCTGCCAAAGGGATATCAGATTTCTCAGTATGATCAGCCTTTATGTGTTGGTGGAGAGATAGCAACCAGTTTTGGCCCTGTGCGTCTGGAACGTATCCATTTGGAAGAGGACACGGCCAAGCTTCAGCACGTCACATTGACTGCGAGGGAACAGCAGGAAGCTGGGGTATCTCACGCAGAGGCTTCTTTGATCGATTTTAACCGTTCCGGTGTGGGTTTGGTTGAGTTGGTGACAAAGCCCGATATTCATTCGCCCGAACAGGCGCGAGAGTATGGCAAGAATCTTGTACAGATTCTGCGTTTTCTTGGCGTTTCCGACTGTGATATGGAAAAGGGATCCTTGCGCCTCGAGGCCAACATTTCTGTTCAGACCGAAGAAGAAAAAGCGGTTGGGGTGTTGCCACCTTATAAAGTTGAAGTGAAGAACCTGAACTCTTTCCGTTTTGTTGAACGATCCATTCGATACGAGATCGCACGCCATAGTGAAATGCGTGAAAAGGGTGAGATCCCAAAGCAGGAAACTCGTGGTTGGAATGATGCCAAAGGCGAAACCTATAGTCAGCGCTCTAAAGAGGATGCTCAAGACTACCGCTACTTCCCAGATCCCGATCTGCCTCCCATGTATTTCGATGAGGCTTTCTTTGCACAAATCGCTGCCGATATCCCCGAGTTGCCAACAGCAAAAATGGATCGTTGGGTACAGTCCTTTGGTCTGTCTGCCCAGAGTGCCGAAACGTTGGTGAGTTCTCCTCAGTCTGCAGCTGTAGCTGAGAAATTACTCACTCGTTCTCAGGAAAAGAAGCTCGACGTACAAAAAATAGTCAATGCGGTTATTAATCACAAGATTGAAACTAATCTTTTGGAAGAGGCTGATATACTCGTCGAAAATGAAGCACTTTTGCAAAGGAAAGTGGACGATGTTCTCGATGAAGCACTCAAGTTGTACGCCGTTGATGATGTCGATGAGACGTTCCTCTCTGAAGTTGTTGCAAAAGTTTTGACAGACAACCCTGATGCCGTGGAAAAGTATCGCTCAGGGAAAACCCAAGTTGTTGGTTTCCTCATGGGGCAAGTGATGCGTTCGGCAGGGAAAAAGCTGGATGGTGCGGTAGTAACCAAAGAACTTGTGCGCCAACTCTCGGCATAGACCCTTGTCTTGTGTTAGAGTAGCCCTACATGTCATTTGCACACCTTCACGTTCATACTGAGTATTCACTTCTCGATGGCCTGAGTAAGATTGATAAGCTTTTTGCGCGCGCTAAGGAGTTTAATCAACCAGCGGTTGCCCTTACCGATCATGGCGCCATGTATGGAGCTGTGCATTTTTTTACACGCGCGCGCAAAGCAGGAATAAAACCCATTATTGGCTTGGAAGCCTACATGTCTTCTGGTTCTCGCCTTGAGAAACAGGTCAAGATGGGATCAGATTCATACCACATTACGCTTCTTGCGAAGAATTTTCAGGGATACCAAAATCTCATGAAGCTCACTTCCTTGGCTCATTTGGAAGGTTTTTCCTATAAGCCTCGCATTGATGAGGAGCTGCTCGAAAAGTATCACGAAGGAGTGATTGCGACCAGTGGCTGTCTGGCAAGTATTTTTTCCAAAATGATCATGGCCGGTGATTATGATGGTGCCAAAGCCAAGATCAAGAAATACTATGAACTTTTTGAAGGGGATTTCTACATTGAGATTCAACGCCATGATGCCATTCCAGAAGTGCAAGAAGTGGCTGCCCAGATGGTGAAAATTTCGCGTGAAACAGGAGTACCACTTGTAGCCACAAATGATGTGCACTATGTCGATAAAGATGATGCAGAAGCGCAAGACGCCTTGTTGTGTGTTTCCACGAGACGGCTCGTTTCGGACACGGACCGCATGACCATGCTCAACTCTCCAGATTTTTATTTGCGCAGTAGCGAAGAAATGCATGAACTTTTTGCGCAGTATCCTGACGCTGTTGAGAACACACTCAAGATTGCCGAGATGTGTGATCCAGATGTTATTCCTACTGGTCAATGGGTGCTGCCTAAATTTCCTGTTCCAGCGGGTGAGTCGGATACGTCATATCTTATTCAACTTGCTAATGATCGCCTTCCAGATGTGGTGGATACCGTTGATGAAGATGTGCAAAAGCGTCTTGATTATGAACTCGAAGTGATTAATACCAAAGGGTACGCTTCCTACTTCCTGATTGTGCAGGACTTTGTGGGATGGGCCAAAGAGAATGGGATTTATGTGGGGCCAGGTCGTGGCAGTGCCGCTGGTTCGCTCGTGTCCTACGCGCTCGGAATTACTACGGTGAATCCATTAGAGCATGACCTTAAGTTTGAACGCTTTCTCAATCCACAGCGTCCTTCGCCTCCAGATATCGATATGGATTTTGCCGATACTCGTCGTGAAGAAGTTTTGGAGTACGTTACCAAAAAGTATGGTGTTGATCGTGTGGCCAACGTTATTACGTTTGGACGTATGGAAGCCCGTGTTGCGATTCGTGATATTGGCCGTGTGCTTGGACTGCCATACTCCGATCCTGATCGCATTGCCAAGCTTATTCCGCAGTTCACTGGATTGCAGGAAGCCATTGAGACGGTTCCAGAATTGGCCCAGTACCGCGATCTTCCCAAATACAAAAAGCTTTTTGATCTTGCTCTCAAAGTTGAAGGTTCGATTCGTCACTCGAGTGTGCACGCGGCAGCAGTGGTGGTAGCCGACGACGATATCACCAAATACTGTCCCATTCAACGCGAAAACAAAGAAGGAAAAATTATCACGCAGTACGATATGTACGCACTCGATGCCAACGTTTCGGGTGATGATGCCATTGGTTTGCTCAAGTTCGATTTTTTGGGTTTGCGCAACCTTTCCATTCTTGGTGAAGCCATCGAAAATGTGAAGAAAACGCGCGGTATTGAAGTCAATCTGGATAAGATTCCCATTGATGACAAGGAAGTTTTTGCCATGCTTGGACGTGGAGATACCACCGGTGTTTTCCAACTCGAATCCGCTGGAATGCGAAGAGTGGCGCGCACACTGCAGCCAAACAAATTCTCGGATATTACCGCTATGGTCGCGTTGTATCGCCCTGGGCCAATGGATCTTATTCCGGGTTTTGTGGAAGCCAAGCACAATCCTGAGAAGATCGTATATCCTCATCCAGATCTCGAGCCCATTTTTGAAGAAACCTACGGTTACATGGTGTACCAAGAGCAAGCGTTGGCGGTGGCGAACGTTATGGCTGGTTATACGCTCGGTGAAGCCGATATTTTGCGCAAAGCGATTGGCAAGAAAAAAATTGAGATCATGATGGAGCAGAAAGCGGAGTTTGTCCGTCGCTCAGAGGAACATGGATATACCAAAAAAGTTGCCGAAGAAGTATGGAGCTACATCGAGAAATTTGCTGGATATGGCTTTAATAAAGCGCACGCTGCCAGTTATGCCATGGTTGCCTACCGCACCGCCTACATGAAGGTGAAGTACCCAGTGGAGTACATGACAGCGCTGCTTTCTGTAGAATCGCTTTCTCATAGCCAGAAGCGTGAGGAAAAAGTCATGCAGGCGGTTGAGGCCTCGCGTGAAATGAAAATTGTTATTTTGCCGCCGGATATTAATAAGTCGGAAGTAGGTTTCACGATTGAGGAGTATAAGGATTCTCTCAACGAGCAGGGCGTTCGTTATGGGCTCGGTGCTATTAAAAACGTCGGTACGGCGGCGATTGAGAACATTATGGAGATTCGCAAAGATGGTCCGTTTAGCTGTTTTACAGACTTTTTGCAACGAATCGATGGTCGAAAAGTGAATAAAAAAGTTATCGAAAGTCTTGTTCGCGTTGGAGCTTTTGATCTCTTCTCTACACGTTCAAGTATCCTCGAAAATCTTGAGGAAATTCGAGCGCAGGCGAGTCAATTCCAGAGTGCTGTAGAAGGACAAGACACGCTTTTTGCAGCGGTGGCCACGCAGTCGTCGCAGCAGGTTCGCGATACTTTTCCGCAGCTTGAAGAGTATCCTCAAGCAGAGCTTTTGTCATACGAAAAGGAGTTGTTAGGCTTTTATCTTACCGATCATCCTATGTCGAAAGTGCTCACAAAAATCACCAAACTGGCTGATAAAAAAATTGCTGAAATCGATCCTGATATTCATAAGGAACAAACTTTTGTTCTGGGTGGTATTTTGCAAAATATTCGTGAAGTTCGCACCAAAGCCAAAAATGAACGAATGGCTTTTGGCACGCTCGAAGATCAGAGTGGGTCGATCCGAGTCGTTTGTTTTCCCAAAACCTATGCTACGAGCGATAAGTATTTTCAGAATGACCTGGCCGTTTTAGTACGTGGTAAGCTCGATGCCCGAGATGAAGAGCCGCAAATTATTGCCGAAAAAGTTTGGTCTCCGCATATAGATGCGGGTGAAGATGAACAGAGTTTGGTAGCAGGTGTAGAACTGGCAATTCCTCGAGGGACAACGAAAGAAAAATTGGTTGAGCTTGGTAAGTTGCTCAAGCGTAGCCCTGGTAATACTCCGATCACCCTTCTCATCCCGAATGGTAGCTCCGAACCAACCAAAATGAAACTTCCATATACGGTTGATTGGTCGGCAGATGTGCAAGCTTTTTCTCAGCGTATTCTGAGTGAGTAGCGTTATTGGTAGAGTTCCCTCACTCCACCCTCAAGCCAAAGATAGGTGAAACGGATCGATTTTTGCGAGAGTTGCTTGAGGAGATCATCGTATGAGTCGCCGATGAAGAGTGATGTTTTTTCTTGTGAGTGACTCTTCATGAGCGCTTCAATGAGGAACTCATTGAAGCGCGTTCTGATAATCCCAACAGGAACATCAAGTTTAAGGAGGTCATTTGCCAGAGCAAGATGCGCTGAGGAATTTTCTGTTTGAGAAAGCTCAACAAATCCAGGAGTGAGAAGAACAAGACCACTTTTGCAAAGTGAAGTGATGAGTGGCAGGTTTGCTTTCCAGGCTCCTGGGTTGGTATTGTAGCTGTTATCGATTACTACTGTCCCGTTGAGATTATGTAGCACTTCTAATCGTCTTGGAACGGCGGGGGCATAGGAGAGGGCACGAATGAATGTATCGATAGGCTGTCCCATGCTCTGCTGAATGAGAAAAGCTGGAAGCGTGTTTCGAAGTTGAGAAGTCTGGGAAAGGTTGGTAGTAAATGATAATGCCGTGCCATCGTAGAAGAGAAGATTTCCCGATCCTCTCTCAAGGGAAAAGTGAGAGTCTTTGAGTTGAAGATCACTCTTCTTGTCCTGCCCATACCAAAAGGCATGGGTGGGAATATTGGCGGTTGAGGAAAATATTTTACGATTGGCATCATCAATAAAAAGAAACTCTGGAGCGTCCTCAGAATCCCAGAGTTCATGGAAAAGAGAAAAATGTTCCTCCGATGATTGGAATCGTTCACCATGAGCAAATCCTACAGGTGTGAGAATACCAATATTTGGTTTGAGGAAAGCTAAGAGCTGCTCAATATCGCCTTTTTGGTACTCACCGAGCTCTGCTACAAAAAAGTTATGATCGGAAGTGAGTTGAAGAATAGAGTGAGCTAAGCCAAGGGGAGTGTTAAAACTGGCTGGGCTCATGGCGGTCATGTATTGAGTGCTCAGTAAATGCCGCACAGAATGTTTGACTGATGTTTTTCCATAGCTACCAGCAACCGCAATCACTGTAAGGCCATTTTTTTGAAGTTGGCGCAGGTGCCGTTTGGCGCGCGCGAGCTTGCTCGCGCGCGCCAACCATTCAAGGGGTTCAAGTGACTTTACTGCAAGAGAAATAGCTTTTTCCCTGGCAGTGAAAAGAGTGAAAATAGAGGATGCATTTTTGACAAGCTTGAGCTTTGTGGTCCAGTTCTCTGGTTCCAAAGACTGGAGTGTCTCTTTTGGGAAAACATGCGTTGAGCGTAGCCAACGAGAGTATATTCCTAAGTCATACTCAGCTTGCTGCAGAATCGCGAGATGGGTGGAAAGAGGGTACTTCATAGATGTGATGTAAGGAGTGTTTTTATCCAACGCACAGTGAGTTCCGTGTGCGAGTGATGAGGGAAGTGCCCAGCTTGCGGAACAACAAAAACTTCACTGTGCCGTGTTGAGCGAGCATATTCGTAGGCCATCCAAAGAGGAACAGCCTGATCATTTTCCCCCCAACAAAAGAAGAAGGGTGTATTGGTTTTTTGGTCAATTTTTCGTACATCCTCCAACAGAATTCTGTTCAACGTTTGTTCCTGAAACGGTGAGGCTTGGAGATAGTCTTCTTCGTGTAGAAGTCTCGTGTAAAAAAAAGTTCGCCAGGATGAAAAAAGGCCTCTGCGTATAAAGCTTGGAAACAACGGTAAAATACTGGAAAGAAGTTGCCGCTTCCAGGAAAGGCGTGCAGGAATACCTGAGGGACTAATGAGAAGTGCTCCCTGCTTGAGTTGCGGAAGAGCATTTTCACTTTTCCATGCAAAAGTGGCAATTTTTCCACCATATGAATGCCCAATGACGGCACTGAGTTCTTGAATACCAAGTTCTTGAAGGAATTGCTCAAGCCAAGCAACGTAATCTTTTGTTTCCCAACCACGTTTGGGCGAATCAGAGGCACCGAATCCTGGAAGATCGGGAATGAGAAGGCGGTACTGTTTACTGAGTTCTGGAATGAGTGGGCTCCAAGCCTGCCAATCATTCCCCCAACCGTGCAGTAAGAGGAGTGTTTCTGGCTTTTTGCCAATAAGCTGATAATTGGTCTCAAGACCGCTAATCGCAACGCGAGGCATAGCATTAGTGTAGCGCAAAACCAGACAGACTCTAGCTGGAAATCTTTTCTCGTATTACAATAAGAGGCTTATGTTGAAGTTTTTGAAACGACGATGGTGGCTCATAGCTGGAGGGATAATCCTGCTTGGAGCAGCAGCCTGGTTCTGGTACTCCCGTTCACAAGATAAAGCTGAAGTGAAAACGGTTCAGCCACAGATGTCTGATGTACGTCAAACACTTTCTTTCTCTGGGCGAGTTGATGCCAAAGAGCGGGTGAGTATGTATTTCGCGGGTGGCGGTAAGCTCACGTATTTGGGTGCAAAAGAGGGTGATCTCGTAAAGAAATGGCAGACTCTTGCCAGTATCGATAGTCGCAGTGTTCAAAAAACGCTTGAGCGTACGCTCAATCTGTATGACACCGAGCGGCTCGGTTTTGAAAATGATCTCGATGATCGTAAAGATCGCGTGCTGGATCAGGAAGAGCAGCGGGTTGCTCAGCAAAAGCAGAACAGCCTCGATCGTTCCATTATTGATGTAGAACTGCATTCACTGGCTATTGAGGATACCCGTTTGAGCACACCTATTGCTGGTGTTCTGGTTGCGGCTCCAGTTCGAGTGATTGGTGGTCAAGTGGGACCAACCGATCGTTTTGATGTCGTGAATCCAGAAACCTTATATTTCCGCTTGTACGTGGATGAAGTCGATGTCGATCAGATCTTTGTGGGACAAGAAAGCACGGTCCGTTTGGATGCTCGCTCTGGTGAAGCACTGAGTGGTGTTGTAGAAAAAATTGCGTATCAAAGTATCGATTCTGCTTTGGGAACGGTTTTTCCCGTCGATATTCGCTTCCTGGATTCGGTGAGTATTGAGAATCAGCGCGTTGGTATGAATGGTGATGCGGAGCTCCTTCTTGAGCAAGCCGAAAACGTGATGACGGTGCCTCTGGCTGCTGTGTACACCACTGACGGCAAGCAGTTTGTTCGTGTCCTCAAAGACGGCAAGCAAGAAGAGCGTCAGGTTGAAGTTGGTTTAGAAGATGATACGGTTTCGGAGATAAAATCTGGTCTCTCACTTGAGGATCATGTGGTTCTTCCATGAGTGATATTGTTTTAAGCCTCCAAAAGGTGAAGAAAAGTTACCGCCTGGGAGAAGAGACGATTCAGGCTTTGCGTGGCGTTGATCTTGAGATTGAGCGGGGAGAGTTTGTGGCGATTATGGGCCCGTCTGGTGCCGGAAAGTCTACCCTTTTGCAGATTGCTTCCCTTTTGGATAATCCTACCTCTGGCAAGGTTGTGCTTTCTGGTGAAGATGTTTCGCAGCTCAGTGAGTCTCGTTTGGCTCGTGTTCGTAATCGAGAAATTGGTTTTGTGTTTCAGCAGTTTAACCTTTTGCCCAAGACTTCGGCTTGGGAGAATGTAGCGCTGCCGCTTGTTTATGCCGGTGTTTCTGGTCCTCAGCGCAAGAAACGAGCCGTCTCGATGCTTGAGAAAGTAGGCTTGGGCGATCGTTTGAATAATACGCGCGCGCAGCTCTCAGGAGGGCAACAGCAACGCGTTGCCATTGCGCGCGCGCTCATCAACGATCCCACATTGCTTTTTGCCGATGAACCAACGGGAAACCTCGACTCTGCTTCGGGTGAAGAGATCATGCAGATGTTTACTCAGCTCAACAAAGACGGCCGCACTATCATTTTGGTGACTCATGAACCAGAAATTGCCGCCTTTGCCAATCGCGTTTTGCGTGTCAAAGATGGTGTTATTGTTGAAGACGTTCGCAAGAAGGCCGTCAATACTAAAGGGTACCGCAGGAAGAAGCAAACATGAACGTTGGGGCTACGACCAAGGTTGCCGCTCAAGCAATCTGGACCAATAAATCGCGCTCACTTCTCACGATGTTGGGAGTAATTATTGGTGTTGGTTCGGTGATTCTGCTCACTTCTATTGGAACCGGAATTCAGCAGTATATAGAGCAGCAGTTTGATGACCTAGGAGCCAATACGGTTGTCATCCTTCCTATGCGAGTTTTTTCCGAGGGTGGTGGTTTTTCTAGCCAAGACGAGCAGGTTTCTGGAATGGGGAACAAACAGCTTGATACTCGTATTCTCAATGACGTGCGCCGAATCGATCGCTCAAGGATTGCGGCTGTGCTGCCGGAAGTTCAGCAGTCGTCTTCGGTAAGTTTCCAGACTGAAACCAAGAATGCTACGGTTGTGGGGACAAGCGTGGATTATGTACAGGTTCGCAATACCCAAGCAGCGGCAGGGAGATTTTTCACTTCTGCTGAGGAAAGTGCTGGTGAACGCGTGGCTGTTTTGGGTCATAAAATAGCACAGGATCTTTTTGGAACGATCGATCCAGTCAATAAGAATTTTCGTTTGGGTTCTCAGACATTCAAAGTTGTTGGTGTAGCAGAAGAAAAAGGAAGCTCTTTTGGCGGACCATCATTTGATAGTTACATTATTATTCCTCTCGAAGCAGCTTTTCGCGCTTTCGACACACGTGATATTCAGTCCATTTCTGTTCAAGTGAAGAAAAAAGACGATATTCAAACGGTGGTTGATGAGCTCGACCGCTACATGCGTGACGTGCAGAAAAGGGAAGAGGACGAATACGATGTTTTTGATCAGCGCCAGATCCTAGAGACCATTAATAGCGTTTTAGGTATTCTTACTCTTGGACTTGGCGGCATTGCAGCCATTTCTCTGGTCGTGGGTGGTATTGGCATCATGAACATTATGCTGGTCTCTGTGACGGAGCGCACTCGTGAGATTGGATTGCGCAAGGCTCTGGGTGCAACTCCGAACGAAATTCTCATCCAGTTTCTTGTTGAGGCTTCGCTGCTTTCAGTGTTCGGCGGTTCGATTGGTGTGCTCATAGCGGCTTTAGGCTCTCTTGCTCTCAACACTTTGGTTGATTTTCCTTCCGTTATTACGTTTGGAGCCATA
Source organism: uncultured Pseudomonadales bacterium (assembly GCA_964460975.1). GTDB lineage: Bacteria > Patescibacteriota > Microgenomatia > UBA1400 > UBA1396 > CAYWTN01. The sequence goes on along the minus strand of CAYWTN010000001.1, from coordinate 67,945 downwards.
CTTTTGGCATTTGGCGTTTCTCTTGGAGTGGGTATCGTTTTTGGTGTTGCCCCAGCTCGGAAGGCTAGCCGACTTTCACCCATCGAAGCGCTTCGTTCGGAATAGCGGTATACTGTTTGTGGTATGCAGTTTGGACGCTTTCGGTTTGTCTTCTTTTTGCTTCTTCTCGTTATTGGAGCTGCTCTTTTGTGGGGTGTGCAAGTCTTTGGTGGTGGGGCCTCAAACGCAGCGGCTATGAACCTTTCCTTTTCCCAACCAGATTGGCGCTCATCGGTTCAGTCACTTGATGAACAAGTTGCTCAGATGATTCGTTCTCCGCAGTGGCGTTCTGGAAGTATGGATTTTTCCCTGCCAGAAATGGTGCAAAGTGCTGCCAGCACGACGCTTTCGGCTACATTTTCTACAACACCCAAAGAATTCTGGCAGAGTGTTCGAGAGCGTGGGGCCCAGGAAGCGGTAGGAGAAGTTCTCACGCAAGCGCAACTTCAGGCAGGGGCCGTTTCGGTTGATGTGGTGAATGAGGCGCGTTATCAGTACTGCAAAGGTGTGGTTTCTGCCTACGAGTCCTCACCGAATTTTTCTCGTCCCTGATATACTTACGCCATGATACTTTCCAAAGCACTGCAAGATCAGTGGCAAGAATCGCGCGAAAAGGCGCAAGATTTGGCGCGCAGTATTGATCGCAGTGCCGTTGAGCAGCGACGTTCAGAACTTGAGACACAAACCATGCAGCCCGATTTTTGGTCCGACCAGGAAAAAGCACAGTCCGTGAACCAAGAAATGAGTGCGATTGGCCAACAGTTGGATCAGTTGGATGAGCAGATACAGCTTCTCAATGATCTCCAAGCTGTTGCAGAGCTGGTGGCGGAAAGTGATGATCTCAGTTTAGAGTCTGAGTTCCACGCTTTGTTGCTGCGACTGCGTCAACTCAATAAAACAATTGAGTTGCAGACATACCTTTCTGGACCGTATGACAGTATGAATGCTATTCTCTCGATCCATGCCGGGCAAGGTGGTACCGAAGCCATGGACTGGGCCAGTATGGTTCAGCGTATGTATGAGCGTTTTTTTCAACGTCAGGGTTGGAAAATGGAGCTTGTTGAAGAAAGTCGTGGAGAAGAGGCAGGTATTAAGTCTGCTACGTATTTGGTGCATGGCGCGTATGCTTATGGCTATCTCAAGGGTGAGGCTGGGACGCATCGTCTTGTTCGGCAAAGTCCTTTTAATGCGGATGGATTAAGACAAACTTCTTTCTCTGGTGTTGAGGTTCTTCCGCTCATTCCCGAAGACGACAAGACCATTGAGCTCAAGCCTGACGAGCTTGAATGGCATTTTACTCGCGCTGGTGGAGCCGGTGGGCAAAACGTAAACAAGGTGAACAGTGCGGTGCATCTTACCCACATTCCTACGGGGATTGTGGTGGATACGCGCCAGGAACGCAGTCAGGAGCAGAATAAAAAGTTGGCTCTGGCTATTCTTAAGGCCAAGTTGGCTGAGCGTAAAGAGCTTGATCGTCGAGCAGAGCTTTCACGAGTTCGCGGCGAGCACAAGATGGCTTCCTGGGGAAACCAAATCCGAAACTATGTTTTGCATCCTTATCACCTGGTAAAAGACACACGAACGGAAGTGGAAACTACCGATTCGGACGCCGTTTTGGACGGTGATCTCGCAGATTTTATCTTTGCCGAGATTTCACTTCTTTCTTCCTAACCGGAATCGTTCCGCCAGTACATCACCTCAAGGGGAATCGACCCGGGTCGATTCCCCTTGAGGAAGCAATGCGGCGGAACGATTCCGATCTTCAATTTTGGAGCAAAATTTGTTACAGTGAACGCACAGATTGCTTAAGGAGCCCTCATATGTCATTTGATCGAGTTCAGTTTCGTCAACCAGAAGCGGAAGAGTCGTCTTCCAGTATTCCTGCTCGACCAAACACCGTGACAGTTGGCCTGGAGAATCCAGAGAAAAAACGCGAATTTACAAAGGAAAAAGGCATGAAAATGAGTATTTCACGAAAAATGGTGGCCGGTGTGCTCACTTTGGTGCTTCTTGCTGGGGCAGGAACCGGTATCGCGTTGAGTTTTGCCTCCCAATCCTCATCTGGCACTCCTGTGGCGGTTGAACAAGACAAAACCGCAGAAGAGGTCGGGGCCGCTGTCAAAGCAGGAGCTGTTTTCGGCGTTCCAGACGAAAAAACTTTCCGCGATGAAGTCACGGGAGTTCTCATTAAAGGTGGTATTGCTGGCGAAGGGTCTCACACCTTGCTGCGCGACGGAGGGGTTTCCCAAAACGTTTACCTCACTTCATCGGTTGTTGACCTTGATCAGTTTGAGAATATGCAGGTTCGTGTTTGGGGTGAAACCTTTAAAGGACAAAAAGCTGGCTGGCTGATGGATGTTGGTCGGTTGGAAGTGGCAAAGGTTGATGGTGAAAAACCATCATGGTACAAGGAAAACTAAAAGGTAGGACTCGTGATTCGATTCGAAAACGTCGGTAAAGTTTTTTCTAACGGATATATTGGTCTGGAGGATGTGAGCTTTCTGGTGGAGCCCGGATCGGTGAATTACGTGGTTGGTGAGTCTGGAGCAGGCAAGACCACGCTCATGCGACTGCTTATTCGCGACCTTATCCCAAGTTCTGGTGAAATATACCTTGATGATGAGCCTTTGGGCGATCTCAAGTCCCATCACATTCCGTTTTTGCGACGCCAAGTGGCGGTCGTTTTTCAGGATTATAAACTGCTTTCCGAACGAACTATTGAGGAAAATGTCTCACTCGCCCTCGAAATTATCGGCGCTTCCCGTGAAGAAAAGATGAAGTCAGTGCTCGATGTCCTTGATCTTGTTGGCCTGGCAGATCGTAAAGACATGTTCCCCGCACAGCTTTCTGGTGGTGAGCTCCAGCGCATCGCCATCGCGCGCGCGCTGGCGATGCGCCCAAAAGTTCTTTTTGCCGACGAACCAACAGGCAACCTTGATCCGGTTACAGGAAGTGCGATCGGTCAACTTTTGCAGACCATTGCGGATCTGGGCACGACCGTTCTCATTGCTACTCATGATCAGAATTTACTGAAGAATCAGCCGGCACGTGAACTGCACCTGCATCAAGGGAAGCTGGTTGAGGATCGCCCGGTCAAAGAGTCTGCTAAGAAAAAGAAAGAAAAAAAGAGTGAAAAGTCCGACAAGGACGCTTCCCCAGAAAAAGAAAGTAAGGAGAAAGTGGAAGTATGAGTTCGGCTTTTTCTCAAGCGCTTAAGAGTATTCGCCGTTCGCCCTATCAGGCTGCTGCGGCTGGACTTATCTTGTTCCTCACTTTTTTTATTGGCTACAGTCTCGTTTTTTTCATGCTGGGATCTCATAAAGTCCTGCAGTTTTTTGAGTCACGTCCGCAAGTAACCGCTTTCTTTAAACAGGTTACCTCGCAAGAAACACTCGAGAAGTATCAAAAAGATCTTTCTTCAGACGCTGCTATCAAAGAAGTTCGTTTTATTTCTCAGGAAGAGGCGCTCACGATTTATCAGCAGCAAAGTGGGAACGATCCCTTGCTTATGGAGCTGGTCACAGCCGATATTTTGCCGCCCTCCTTGGAGGTTTCTACCTATCGTTTAGAAGATCTTTCACTTGCAGCAGAGAAGCTTTCCAAACTTGAGGGTATTGATGAGGTTGTCTATCAAAAGGATGTTGTGGAGAGCTTGCGTTACTGGACAGCGCTTTTGCGCCAAATTGGTTTTGGCGTTTTAGCTGTTTTCCTCACCACGAGTTTGCTCGTCATTCTTGTGATTACGAGTATCCGTATTGCCAGTAAGAAGCATGAGATTCGTATTCTTCGCTTGATGGGAGCAACGAAGTGGTATATCCAGCTTCCTTTTATTCTCGAAGGCGTCCTTTACGGCATGGTTGGTTCGCTCTTCGCGTGGATGGGCGTGTATCTTACTATTTTGTATGCCACGCCAACGATCCAGCAGTTTTTTGGTGAAGTGCAGCTGCTTCCAGTCCCTCCAGAAGTTTTGGCGATAACGCTTGGTGGTGGCATTTTAGCGGGAGTATTCTTAGGTGCGGTGGCGAGTGTTTTTAGCACGCGTCGTCTTTTCCGAACCTAAACGAGAAAGCAGGAATGAGATATTTTGTATTGTTAGCGTTTATAGGATGGTTGGCTCTGTTTTTAGCGCCCTCTGCCTTGGCTCAATCGGCATCGCCTTCTCCCACACCAAGCCCAACAGCATCTCAGAACAACAATATTGATTTGGATGAGATTAAAAAAACGATTGAAGATCTGCGGGGAAAACTTTCTGCCGTTCAGCAGGAAAGACAGTCATTGGCCAGTACGGTAGCCTACCTTGATGCCAAAATTCGTCTCAATGAAAAGGAAATTGAGAAAACACAAATAGAGATTCGCACTCTCGAGGCACAAGTGAACGATCTTGGCCAGCGCATCGAGGGACTGGAGCTTTCTTTGCATGATCTTTCAGCTTCACTCATCGAGCGCGTGCAAAACCAGTATAAAAAGAGTAATACCGATGGCTTGGCCCGAATGTTTGCCACGACCGGTATCTCAAATCTTTTTAAGGAAGCCAAGTATTTGGCACAAGTTCGCGCGCATACGCAGGAACTTCTTATTGGTACCGAAGAGAAGCGTCAAGACTATGATGCGCAGAAGAGAAGCAAAGAACAAGTGCAGCGAGAAATGGTGGCGCTTAAGTCAAAGTTAGAGGGGCAGCAGAAGGATCTTCAGCAGCAAAAGCAGGACAAAAACCGTTTGCTGGAAACCACGAGAAATGATGAGAAGACCTATCAGGATCAGTTGGCCAAAACGTTGGAAGAATATAACGCTATTCAGAGCATTGCCGCTGGTGCGGGAAGCGAAACGAAGGTTCGTGAAGTATCGAGTGGTGAGACGATTGCCAGTATTATTTATGGTGCCTCAACCTGTTCTACGGGTACGCATTTGCATTTTGAGGTGCGCAAAAATGGATCACTACAGAATCCTTCTTCCTTCCTTAAGGAAGCGGGAATTGTTTGGCGTGATTCTTCCTTCTCTTTCTCAGGTTCTTGGGAGTGGCCGCTCAATGATCCCGCTATTATCACACAGGGTTACGGATATACGAGTTGGTCGCGAACCGGTTATTATGGCGGACAACCCCATACAGGGATTGATATGGTGAGTAAGTCCTCGAGCTTGACAGTGAAAGCTGTGAAAGAAGGAACACTCTATCGTGGATCGGTGCGCTGCGGCCGTGGAAATCTGCGCTATGTTCGTGTGGATCATGGAGATTCCGTTTCCAGTTACTATTTGCACGTCAATTACTAGTTTGTTGGTATTTTGTTTGTTTTGAGCGGTAGTCTTTGGTCATGGATGTAAAGACGAAGCTTCTTGTTGGGATAGTGGTGTTTGTGGGATTGTTGGGGATTGGGTGGGCGCCGGCTCGCGCAAGCGAGCCGGCGCCCTCCCTCCGCGCTCTTTTTCCTGTGCCGTCATCAGGTTCGGAGTGGATTGTGGTCGAAAATCCTCATGACGCCACGATTTCTGGAAAGCTTTGGAGTATAAAAGATACGGTTGGTAGTACCAAGACATGGATTTTGCCAGATATGGCACCGAATGAACTCAAAATATTTCCTGCTACGCAAACAAAAATCAGTCTCAATAATACTGGCGATCAAGTCCAACTTCTTTTTCAAGGGGTACTCTTTGAGGAAAGTGGATTGTATGGCACTCTTGCGCCTGACGCAGTCTGGGTGCTTCTGGATGATGGTTGGCAAGCTATGAGTTTGGAAGAGTGGGAAGAGCGCTGGCCAAGACGAGACTGGACAATCTGGCAGGATGAGGTTACCGAGGAAGTTCTGGACGAGTTGGTGGGGGATGGCGCAGGAGCGCCATCCCCCACCATAACGAAAGCTGTTCTCCCCAAAAACACTCCGGTGCCGACACCAAGCGCTTCCCCGCAACATACGTCGCAATCTCTTCCATTGGTGAGTAACGAACCTCCAGATGATCCACCACCCACTTGGTGGAAGTATGTTCTTGTCCCAAGATTAGGAACTCTTCAAGCCGTGTCGTCAAGTGTTCAGGAAGTACCCATATGGGAGCGTGAGCCAGCAGATTACACTCAAGAGTGGCAGGAGGTTGAGCGCTGGAAGCAGAACGTTCTCCTTTGGAGTCTCGTAGCGTTGGTGTTGTCTGGGATGAGCTTTTTTCTGTGTTTTCCTAAACTGTGGGATTGTTATAATGGTGTGTGTCTTCTCGACGTTGGCTTCTAAGTATTTTTTCTTTCCTCCCGGCTCTTTTCTGGTATGGGATGATTACCTATCTTTCGCATCAGTCCAAACTTCCTGGGCCGGGGGATCAAGGAGTGTTTGATTTCCTCTGGTTTAAGTCGGCGCATGTCCTTGTGTACAGCATTCTTCTTTTAAGTATTTTCTTTGGTGTTTGGGTGTTCTCAGTGGTCAAGGAAAAACACTGGAGCGGTAATATTCTTTTTTCTCTCTCGTTCTTGTCTCTTATCCTCTTAGCTACGATTGACGAATGGCATCAGTCTTTCATTCCTGGAAGGCAAGCTCGCCTTAGTGATATTTTTATTGACGCGCTTGGTTCCAGTGCTGTGTTTTTTCTCCTGGAGCGCTATAATGCAGTTCTTCCGCTTTCACGTCCCCGCAAAGCGGTCGAGCGATTCATTCGCAACGGGATGTAGCTCAGATGGCTAGAGCGTACGCATGGGGTGCGTAAGGTCGCTGGTTCGAGTCCAGTCATCCCGACCAATGTAATTATAGGACAAGAGTTGCAGGTTTGACGGCTAGCGAGTCAGACGGGCTTTCCCTGGTCGACTTCCAAACCTTGTCATTTTGGCAACAATTGCGGATACTATGAAGATGATTCAAACTGACGTTTTGTTGCAAACCCTTACCGCCTGGTCACAAAAAGTTCCCCTTGAGATTTTTACCCTTTTGGGTGCTTTTACCGAAGAAGTGATTGCCCCTATTCCTTCACCATTTGTCATGACCCTGGCTGGATCTTTGGCCGAAGCGCAGCATGGAACTTGGGTCATTTTGCTCTGGTTGGCGGTTGTGGGTGCCTTTGGAAAGACAGTGGGTTCATGGATTATTTACTGGTTGGTAGATAAAGCAGAGGATGTTGTTATTGGCCGCTTTGGAAAGTTTTTTGGAATTTCACACAAGGATTTGGAAAGCGTTGGTGAGTACTTTAGTAAGGGTGGTAAGGATGATCTCCTTCTCCTCGTTGTTCGTTGTATTCCCGTGATGCCAAGTTCCCCGGTATCGGCAGCTTGTGGTTTGGTAAAAGTGCCAATGAAGACCTTCCTGTGGACCACTTTTGTGGGGAGCATTGTCCGTAATCTCTTCTTCCTTGCTCTCGGATTTTATGGACTCCAGACAGCCGGTTCGGTTATGAACGGTTTGGAGCAAGTGGAGACGATTATGAAGGTACTCTTCATCTTGGCTGTTCTGGCGACACTCGCTTTTCTCTATCGTAAGCGCCAAAAGGAAAGCCCACTCATGTGGGTGAAAAACATCTTTAAAAAGTAGACCATGGCCTGGACCGCTATTGATGCTCAGTGGTGGTTTGGTGGCAATCGTGAACGAGGAATAGGGAAGTATCTCCAGACTTTTTTTTCCGCTCATTGCCATATTCCACGCTCTCAGCGGCGATGGATCATTCCTCCTGGTAAAGATATCTCTCTCGCGCAAGAGCTTGTACAGCAGTTTGGTGGTGAACTTATTTGGATCCCTGAGGGGAAAATTGATGTTTCTTGGGTACAATCCTTGGTGGAATCTGGTTGTAGTCAGGTCTTTTTCCCCTCTCCTTTTGAACGACCATACTCACTGATTGATTGGTGGCCGCTTTTTTCACGGCAGCAAATTCGCGGCGAAGCGATCCTTTTTGATCTGCTTCCTTTAGAGTACCCCAAGCAAATACTTTCATCTTGGTCAGATGAAGATCAGAGGCAGTATCAATCACGTCTCGCTTCGCTCACCGCTCTTGATTTTTTGTGGTGCATTTCACCCTCTACAGAGAAGAAACTCCGACAGCTTCTTCTTTTGCCAGCTGGAAAGAGTAAAGTGCTCACTTTTGGTCTTAAGGATTCGTGGCTGAGTATTCCTCATGAGATTCCTTCTCCAGAGAGTGAAAAGAATGTGAAAATTATTGAGCGCGATCCATTCTTGGTTGTAACGATCAGTGGTGGGGAGTGGCGGAAAAACTTAGAAGGGACTCTTGCCTATTTTCTGGAAACGTTTCCGCGACCGTATAGGCTTGTTGTTATTTGTAGATTGGGGCGCCAGCGAAGCTGGCGCCTCAAAGCTTCACTTTTCCTGAAGGGTGCCTGGAATCGAGTACAGTTTGTTGGCGAGGTGGGGGAGCCAGAAAAGTGGCGCTGGCTCGAAAGAGCCAGCGCCTTCCTTTTTCTTTCTCGAGCCGAAGGATTAGGAATCCCTCTTTTGGAAGCCAAAAAAGCTGGTATTCCAGATATTTATGTGAGTAAAAATCTTATACAAGAAGGGCTGGGAAGCCTAGTAGATTCTCCCATACCCGTGGATCTCGATGTCTAAGCGGTGAGTTCTCGGATGAGCTGAGAAACGAGAGCCCCATCAGCTTTCCCGGCGACTTGCTTCATGATCTGACCAGTGAGTGGTCCCACTCCAATTCCAGGATTTTTCTCCAGAGCTTCGGCAATGAGGGTACGCAGAGATTCTTCACCCATTTGTTCAGGAAGGTATTTTTTCATGAGTTCGAGCTTGGGCGCCTCGGCATCCACAAGATCTTGTCGGCCCCCAGCAGCATATTGCTCCATAGCCTCTTGGGTGTTTTTCATGACTTTTTTCACGATAGCCATAAACTCTTGTTCGGTGAGAGGAGAGTGGTCCGGTTTATCGATTTGAGCATTTTTTACTTGAGAAATAAGGTAGCGAATAGCTTCCAAAGCCACAGCATCTCGAGAGCGCATAGCGTTCTTCATGTCTTCGGTGAGAGTAGCGAGTACATCCATAGATTCCTTTATTTCTCTATTCTATCAGGGATAAGCCTGATATGATGAGGGAATGAGTGTTTTTGATCATGTCTTAATAACGGGTGGTGGCGGTTTTATCGGTTCGCATCTCGTAGAATCTATTTTGCAGGATAACCCTCAAACACAGATCACCATAATCGATACTTTTGTTACTGGTCAGAGGCGAAATGTCGCTTCGTTTTTGTCTCATGAGCAAGTTGAGCTTGTTGAACAGGATCTTACCGATTACCTCTGGTTGAGTGATTGGTTGGAGAGCAAAAAAGCGAATCCATTTACCCTTGTTTTGCACTTTGCCTCTCCAGCGAGCCCTCCTGGTTATCAGAAAATGCCCGTGATGACCTACTTGGTGAATTCTCAAACGACTCATCAGCTGGCGCAGTACTCACAAACGGTGGGAGCGAGGATGCTTTTTGCTTCTACCTCAGAAGTGTACGGCGATCCGCTTGTGCATCCGCAGCCAGAAAGTTATTGGGGCAACGTAAACCCTAACGGTATTCGCTCTTGCTATGATGAGGCCAAGCGACTCGGCGAAACGATTTGTGGTGTTTTTGCGCGTGACTTTGGAGCCGATATTCGTCTTATCCGTATTTTTAATACGTATGGTCCCCGCATGGATCTTACCGATGGGCGAGTGATTCCATCCTACTGCCAGAGTATTCTTGAGGGCAAGCCGTTGCGAGTTTTCGGTGATGGTCTCCAGACCAGATCATTTTGTTTTGTGGACGATTTAGTGAAAGGTATTCTTCTCTATGTTTCCAAAGATGGTTTGGCTGGTGAAACCATCAATTTGGGCAATCCTGGTGAATTTACGATGCTGGAGTTGGCCGATACATTAGAAAGTATTGTTGGCAAGTCACTTGAGAGGGTGTACGAGCCGTTGCCTGGTGATGATCCAAAGCGGCGGCAGCCTGATATCTCCAAGGCGCGTAATCTTCTTGGTTGGTCACCACAAGTTCCTCTTCACGAAGGTTTGGCAAAAACATGGCAGTACTTCCAAAGTTGAGAGGGTTTACCATGATAGCAGCCAAAATTCGCAGTTTTTTCTCAGAGAAGAATCTCCTTGGTTTGGTGCTTTTTTTGGCACTCCTGCTCCGTTTGCCACTTCTTAATGGTTCTTTTTGGCTCGATGAGGGGGCGCAGGCTCTTGAGAGCCTGCGCCCCCTCTCTCAACAACTCAATATTGCCGCCGATTTCCAGCCACCACTTTTTCATTTTCTTGTTCACTTTCTTTCATACTTTTCACAGGAGGAGTGGTGGTTGCGTCAAGCGTCTCTTCTTCCAGGTTTGGGGAGTATTCTTTTTACCATGCTCATTGCTCGTCGCTGGTTTGGGAAAGAGGCTGCTTTGGTATCTGGAATTTTTCTTGCCACTTCTTCATTACATATTTTTTTCTCTCAGGAATTGCGTCCGTACATGCTCGCTGTCTTTTGGGCGATAGCCAGCTTATGGGTGCTCGATGTTTTTGCTCAGCCAAGGAGAAAAGGAAAAAAAACGAATGAGCCAAAAGATATGTTGCTCAAGTCATGTATTTTGGGAAGTTTCGTGGCACTTGGAATTTACTCGTCATATGTCATGGTTTTCTGGTGGCCAGCCGTTTTTTTGGCAGCGGCAGTTTTTGCTCGCCAAAGAGTGCCTTTTATTTTCTTTTCAGGTTGTGTGGCTCTGATCCTCTTTGCCCCTTGGGCGTTAACAGGATTACGGGAACAGCTTGCGGTGAGTGCAGCACTTCGCGAGTCGGTTCCTGGGTGGGAGGGTGTTGTGAGCCTTACCAGCGATAGAGCGCTGCCGATGGTTTTTGCAAAGTTTGTTTCTGGCGTTGAGCGCGTTGATTTCTCTCTTTCCTATTTTGTTGGACTTGGGTTGCCTTATATTCTTTTGGGATTGGGTTTTCTCAAAGTTTTTTATGCCACACTGCAAAAAAGCCTCAAGAAAACTGATTTTTTTACCCAACACGAAAAGGTTTTTTTCTTAGGCGCGCTGTTTCTTTTCTCCCTTTCCCTGGCTTGGATTTTTTCTCTGATTACTCCCGTTATTGCACCCAAACGAGTGATGTATCTTCTTCCTATTTTGGCACTTTTGTTAGGTGAAGTGGTGAGAAAGACGAGATATTTTGGATTGATCATTTTTCTTGCTTTTCTGAGTTGGAATATTTGGTCAATCGGGCGTTATTGGAGCGATCCTTCTCTTCAGCGTGAGAATTGGAGACAAGTTGTGCAGGATATTACTTATAACTTTCCTGCCGAAAAGTCGGCGCTTATCATGGCTCATGATGCACCTTTTTCTCCCTGGTATTGGTATGACAAAACTCCTTATCAAGTCGTGAGCACTGGTATGAAACCGCTGGATTCCGCTCAGGAAGCTCGAGAGCATCTTCTTCCGATTTTGGATAAAGAGACGATTTTGGTTTTTGACTATCTGCGTGATTTGAGCGACCCTTATCGTGTTATTGACACGGCACTGATGGATGCTGGCTACAAGGAAAAAGCCGTTTTTGATTATCCCGAAATTGGCTTTGTGCGCGTGTTTATGCAAGATCGATTGTACGCACAGGCCTACAATGAAGGAGGAATATGAGTTCAAATCTTTCGGTTGCTCTTGATGTTTCTGCTGTGCCCTACGGTCGCGGTGTTTCCCGGTACACGAGTAATTTGGCGCGCGCGCTTGCAGCGCGCGCCGATACCAATCTTCAACTTTGGGGCAGCTCCTGGCAGCACGCACCAATGCTTGAGGAATGGATGCAAGAGTTTGGTTCTCAAGTTGGCAAGAAACACTGGAAAGTTCCCCCCAAGTTCCTCGATAGCGCTTGGCGTCTGGGATTTCCCTCTTTGAGGACACTTGGAGTTACGGCGGATGTTTTTCACGCCTGGGAATGGCAAGTTCCTCCGCCGAGATCATCTCCTGTACAAGTGGTAACGATCCATGATTTGGCACATATGCTCTATCCAGAGGTCGCTCATCCTGAGGTAGTAAGGCGCTTTGATCGCCTCATTGCTCTGTGGGAAGAACAGCAAAATGAAGTAATCGCGGTTTCTCAAGCAACCAAAAATGATATTGTTCGTCTCACGGCTATTGATCCAGACAAGGTACATGTCATTTATGAGGCTCTTCCCGAGGAAGCAAAGTACGTCCCCTCCCAAGCTGAACGGGAAGAAGTCTTGAAGCAACTTGGCCTTACAAGACCATTCCTGCTTGTTGTGGGTACACGAGAGCCACGAAAAAATATGAAGCGCATGATCAATGCCTGGCTTTCTCATCGCAAGGACTTTGAATGCGTGGTCGTTGGTGCCCCGGGTTGGGATGAGTTACCAAACCATGAAGGATTACACGTTTTGGAGCACATTTCCCCTCAGGTACTGTCTTCATTGTATGGTGAGGCTCACGGGCTGTTGTTTGCATCACTCTATGAAGGATTTGGGTTGCCTATACTGGAAGCATTTTTTCATGGTTGCCCGGTAGTAACTTCAAGAATTTCTAGCATGCCAGAAGTGGCTGGTGAGGCGGCGTTCTACTGTGATCCTTACAGCGTAGAAAGCATTGCTGATGCTATTTCCAAGTTACCAGCCAGAAAAGGAAAATCGTATCAACTTCTTCAGTCAAAAATGGATGAACAGATTTCACGATTTTCATGGCAAGAAACGGCGGCGCGCACCAGAGCTGTTTATCAGAGAGCTAAAGGAGACAAATGAGCATGAAGAGCAAGAAGTCTTGGGTCGGTATCGATGGGAATGAAGCCAATGTTTCCCAGCGTGTGGGGAGTAATGTCTATGCGTTTGAGTTGCTCTGGGCTTTGTATGAGCAGATGGGGGGAGATGCCCCTTACTCTGTTCGCATCTATCTGAGTAGTTCGGTCCAACCTGATATGCCGCCAGAAACCGACTTCTGGCAATATCGAGTTATCACTCCTGCCAAGCTTTGGACACAGTGGCGTTTGCCTCTCGATCTTTTTTTTGGCCCACCAGTTGATCTTTTTTTCTCGCCTGGTCACTACACACCGCGTTTTTCTCCCGTGCCCGTCGTGGTGAGTATTATGGATCTGGCCTTCCTTTTGTACCCAGAGCAGTTTAAGAAAAAAGATCTTTGGCAGCTCACGAAGCTTACCAGGCATTCGGTTGGGCAGGCGGCTCATGTGGTTGCCATTTCTGAACACACCAAGAGTGATGTGGAGAAGTTTTATGGTTATGATTCCAAGAAGATAACGGTTATATATCCTGCATCTCAGATGGTGAAAATCATGAAAAATGAAGAAGTGCTGGGGCAACTTCAAAAATTGGGAGTAAAGAAGCCCTATTTTGTGTACGTTGGTACTCTGCAGCCGCGCAAAAATATTGTTCGATTGGTTGAGGCCTTTGAGCAGTGTGCCAAGTCTCATCCCCAAATTCAGCTTGTTCTGGCGGGAAAAGTGGGTTGGTTGGGGGAACCGATCCTTGAGAAGATCAAAACCAGCCCTCTCTCTGGCAGGATTACCCTGCTTGGCTTTGTGAGTGAGGAAGAGAAGCAGGCGCTCATTCAGGGTGCTGAGGCATCGGTGCTTGTAGGACTGTACGAAGGCTTTGGAATTCCTCCTTTGGAATCCATTCAGTTGGGGACTCCACCAGTGGTTTCCAATGTTTCATCCTTGCCAGAAGTTGTTGGAAGTGCCGGGGTTTTTGTTGATCCGTTTGATGTGGGCTCCATTGCGGACGGTCTTAATGAGGTTTTGTCGTGGAGCAAATCGGAGCGGGCAAAACGTCTGGAAGCCATGCAGAAGCATGTACTGAAATTCCAGTGGAATATAAGTGGAAAAAAACTGTTCAAACTGCTTGAATCCTTACTATGAAAAACATGAAAACGATTCTTGGTATTGATCCCGGGTATGATCGTTGTGGTTGGGCTGTGGTGCGCGGCGGCGCAGCCGCCGCGCACGCTTTGCAGGCAGATTGTTTTCAGACCAGTAAAAAACTGGGAAAACTGGAGAGATTTTCGCTGCTCTGGAAATTTTTGGACGAGCTCCTCAAAGAAAATGCAGTCGATGCGTTGGCGATTGAATCACTGTTTTTCTCCCGAAACGTTTCAACCGCTTTACCGGTGAGTGAAGTGAGAGGTATCATTTTTGCCTGTGCGTT
>CAYWTN010000001.1:0-53817 GCA_964460975.1 uncultured Pseudomonadales bacterium | reverse complement strand
TGTGCGTTTGCTCACAATATTCCGGTCTATGAATATACTCCGCAGCAGGTCAAGCTGGCCGTGACGGGATACGGCAGGGCTGAAAAAAATCAAGTGATGCAGATGGTTCAGCGGCTCTTGCGACTTGAAAATATCCCGAAGATTGACGATACTGGTGATGCGTTGGCCGTTGCCCTTACTCATCTGGCTCACCAACGCGGTGTATGATTCGAAGTTTAACGGGTACCGTAGCAACCGCTTTTCCAGAAGGAATTATTCTGGATGTATCTGGCGTGGGCTATGAAGTTTTCATTACCAGTCGGCATAGCACCAGCCTTTTTACACAGGAGGGAAAAAAGGTTCAGGTCATTATTTACACCCATGTGAAGGAAGATGCCCTGACGCTTTTTGGTTTTACCAGCGAGTCAGAACGAGAACTTTTTGTGCAGTTGCTTTCTGTTTCAGGGGTGGGCCCACGGACTGCTTTGGCCGTACTTGATAAGGGATCTGCAGAAGTCGTTCGGGCCATTCAGAACTCAGATGTCTCTTTCTTTCAAGGCGTGCCACGCTTGGGAAAGAAGACGGCTCAAAAAATTATCGTGGATCTACAGAGCAAACTTGGACAGGTGCAGGATCTCGTTTTGGGTATGCCTTCTTCTGTTTTGCGTGAAGTTCAGGATGCTTTGGTAGCGATGGGCTTTTCGGAAGGTTCGGTTCGTGAAGTGCTTTCTGAGATGGATGTCAGTATTGATGCCCCAGAAGCACTCAAGTTGGCGCTCAAAAAGCTCCGTCAGTAGGGTTGAGAAGGAAGAGAAAACGCAACAAATATGGATGAGTACCAGACAGAAATGCCCTCTTTTGAAGAGGAACAGCTTTTTACTTCACTGCGCGCTCAGCAGTGGGAAGAGTTTTTTGGTCAAGAGAAGGTCAAGCAGGCAGTGCTTTTGGCTATTGAGGCAGCTCAACAACGCAAAGAGGCTCTGGAGCATACCCTTTTCTATGGCCCACCAGGACTCGGAAAGACGACGCTTTCTCATCTCATCGCACGGGCTATGGGCGGAAACCTACACGTTGCTTCGGGAACGACGCTTACCAAAGTTGCCGACCTCGCCGCGCTCCTCACCAGTTTAGCGCCCTATGACGTACTTTTTATCGACGAAATTCATCGCCTCCCCAAAAATATGGAAGAAACGCTTTATCCCGCAATGGAAGACTTTAAGCTCGATATTATTTTGGGAAAAGGTCCTTCTGCTCGAGTAGTTCGGCTCGATTTGCCTCCCTTTACCCTGGTTGGTGCTACCACAAAATTTGGCACCCTTTCTTCACCCTTTCGTGACCGTTTTGGGCTTGTTCACCGAGTGAGTTATTACGAACCCAATGAGCTGGCCGTTATTTTGCAACAAGCTGCTACGAAGCTTTCCCTAGACTTGGGTGGAGAAGTGGCGCAGCAGTTGGCGCGGCGTTCCAGAGGAACGCCGCGCATCGCCCTCAAACTCCTTAAGAGAGTTCGTGATGTGGCTCAGCTGGCCAAAAGTGCAACAGTAGAGGAGCGCCACCTGCAAGAAGCATTGCGTTTGCAAGAAGTGGATGAGGAGGGTTTGGATGAGCATGACCGCCGTTACCTCACCGTTTTGCGTGAAACTTTTAAGGGTGGCCCGGTGGGGCTGCAGACTATGGCGGCAGCGCTTTCTGAGGATCCACTCACTCTCGAAGAGGTCGTTGAGCCCTATCTTTTGCAACTCGGAAAGATCCAGCGCACGGCTCGAGGCCGCGTGTTACTATAGGGAAGTATGGCATCTCCGTTTCGTGATCGCATGGGAAAAACGCTCAGTTGGGAAGAGGCTGTGGGCAAGATTGCTCGCCGTTTCCTCAGCTATGGCGAGGATTTTTTGCTCCTTTGGTTAGCCTTTGTGGCAAATGTTCCTTTTCACGGCTTTCGACGCTTTTTCTTTCGATTAGCTGGAGTCAAGATAGGATCCGGTTCCACGATTCATGTCGGTGCAAAGTTTTACTCTCCCTCAGGAGTGAGTATCGGTGAAGGAACGCTCGTGGGAGACCACGCGGTGCTCGATGGTCGTGCGCCGTTGAGAATTGGCAATCATGTGGACATTGCTTCTCAAGTCATGATCTACAACAGTGAGCACGATATTGCGGCTGATGACTTTGGCCCCATAGAGGCTGAGACGGTTATTGAGGATTATGTTTTCCTCGGACCACGCTCGATCATCCTTCCTGGAGTGACTATTGGCCGTGGCGCGGTAGTGGCGGCAGGGGCGGTGGTTACCAAAGATGTGGAACCTGGCATGATTGTGGGTGGCGTTCCAGCCAAAGTGATTTCGCCGCGTCCGCTCAAGGATTTTCGGTATCGTTTGGGGCGACCACGTCTTTTCCAGTGATTTATTCTTATATATAAGTCCTTTTTATTTTACTTCATAATTAGCAATCGACTGATTTAATTGCTAGTTTTTTGTATTTTTACATATTCGCATAATATTCGGTAATTATTGATGGCTTTCGGGTCTTTTGGGCGTTGTGACCTCAAGTGATTCGCGATATAAAAGTACATAGGAAATAAAAGGAAAAATATCCTAGAATAAAAGACATGTTGCTGGGTTCTTACTACAACACACTCGATGCCCAGAGACGTGTCACTATTCCGAAGGCTTTGCGAGCCGATCTTGGGGGAAACCCCATCATTACTCGTGGGTTGGATGGAGGAATCTTTTTATTCCCTGAGTCTCAATGGACTCAGTTCGTGAACAATCTGGAGCAACAGTCTTTTACCAAGAAGCACACTCGTGATTTCTTGCGTTACATGACGAACCAGGCTTTTGGTGGCGCACCCGATACTCTCGGTCGCCTCACTTTGCCTGAACCCCTAGCTGTTTCGGCTGGGATTTCTCGAGACGTGGTCGTAGTTGGATCTCTGCAGTATGTAGAAATATGGGATCGTGATCGCTATCATGCCTACCTCGATGGAATGTCGGAGAAGGCAGAAGAGATTGCTGAATCAATGGAATGGGGGAGTGATGCACGTTAGCGTCCTCAAAAATGAAGTGATTGAAGCCTTGTCGGTGCAGTCTGGACAGTGGTACATCGACGGTACGTTTGGCCGAGGTGGTCATACTCGTGAAGTTTTGGAGCGAGGAGGAAAAGTTGCCGCGTTTGATATGGATGAGGCGGCTCACCAGTTCGCCGCTCAGGCATTTGCCAGTGAGCTGGCCTCCGGCCAGCTCGTACTGATCGCTTCCAATTTTGCTCACCTGAGCAATGAGCTCGTGAAAAATGATTTTTCACGGAAAACATTTGCAGGGGCGATGTTTGATCTTGGAATGAGCAGCAACCAAATTGACGAATCTGGCCGTGGTTTTACTTTTCAAAAGGATGAACCACTGGATATGCGGATGGATCAGAATCAAGGGGTCACCGCTGCCGATCTCCTCAACGCACTGCCTGAGAAGCACCTCAAGGCGCTTTTCTGGGAAAGTTCACAGGAAACATTTGCCAGCGCCATCGCTCGCGCTATCGTGAAACGACGTGAAAAGAAGCCTTGGGCAACAACGCAAGAACTCGCCACACTGATCGAACAGATCAAGCGAGGACGGAAAGCCGGTCACATTCACCCAGCCACCAAAGTTTTTCAGGCATTGAGAATGGCCGTGAACACCGAACTCGACAACCTCACCGTCCTGCTTGATCAGTTACCTTCATGGATCGCACCAAAGGGTCGTATTGTTTTTCTCAGTTTTCACGAGGGAGAGGATCGCCAAGTAAAGCACGCAATGAATCTATGGCAGAAGCAAGAAAAAGGACTCCAGATTACCAAAAAGCCAGTGATGGCAAGTGAAGAAGAGCTTCGAGCGAATCCGCGTAGCCGAAGCGCAAAAATGCGGGCAATTGAGATGATATGAACACAACAGGAACAACATTCACAAATACTCAGGTGGTGGGACGCTCTTTGGCTGCTCCAGTCCTTGCTCGTTCCCTGCAGCGACATGAAAGTGAATCAGTCAAGAAGCGTGGCTGGATGATGGCTTTTTCTGGAGCAGCTCTCGTGACACTTTTTCTTCTAGCGGTTTCCATCGCTGGATGGACGGTCAATACTGCCTACGAGTCCGTGAGTTTGCAGAAGCGTGAGCAGGTTGCATTGGCCCGTCAAAAGGAACTTGGCGAGGTTCTATCTTCAGCTCAGTCACTCCAGGCCGCGCTTGATTACGCTCAGAAGGAAGGTTTTGTGGCCTCCGATACGATTGCGGTACTTGATGCTTCGCAACCTGTTGCCCAAAACGTGGTGGTTCGTTAGGTACGTGGATCATGGTTCGCGTCCGCCGCATCACTCCATCCAAAAATGCCTCATCTTCTTCTTTTTCTCATCGTTTTATCTGGGTTGAGCGATTTTTTTTCTTAGCGATTCTCGTTGTGATCGCCCGTTTGGCCTATTGGCAGATCTGGAAACACGCTGAACTTTCCCAAACCGCTCTTGCCCAATATGAGTCGTGGCAACGCCTCGAGACACGTCGTGGCGACATTTTGGATGCCAGTGGCAGCGTTTTTGCTACCAATGAGGAACGCTACACGCTTTTTGCCGAACCGCCTGTTTTGAGCGAATCGTCAGAGGTTCTAGCTGAAAAACTCCTTCCCATTCTGGAAAAAAGCTTTGAGCCAACGCCTCTGCAAGCAAGTGATGAAGGTTGGTGGGCGGCGCGTCGTGAAGAAACGAGAGCGCAGCTTATTCGGAATCTATCGGATCGGGCGAGGCGGTGGGTGCCTTTGGCCCACCGCCTCGCCCGCACGCAGAAATCGCAAATTGAGGCGCTCAAGCTTCGCGGCTTGGGGTTCGATGCCCATGCCTATCGCTCCTATCCAGATGCGTCTCTTTCGGCACAGCTGCTCGGTTTTGTGGGGAAAACAGACGCCGGTGAGGATCAAGGTTACTTTGGTCTAGAGGGATTTTATGACCTCGAACTTCGTGGTCGAGAGGGGAGGATTGAACAGCAAAAGACGGCCCGTGGTTTGCCAATTGCTTTTAGTAAGGAAAAGAAACTCGATGAACAGGTTGGTCGGGATCTTGTTCTCAATATAGATAAGTCGCTTCAGTACCAAGTGGAGCAAGAGCTGCTGGCGGGGATTGAGCGCTATGGTGCGCAGTCTGGACAAGTGCTTATTATGGAGCCAAACACGGGTTCTATTCTGGCAATGGCTTCGTATCCAAACTACAATCCGCAGCGTTTTCAAGATTTTGATCCTAAGCTTTATCGCAACCCTATCGTTTCGGATCTCTATGAGCCAGGTTCTACTTTTAAGGTGCTCACGGTGGCAGCTGGAATTGAGTCTGGCGTTATTACTCCAGAAACCACTTGTGATAACTGTGCCGGTCCGCGTATGATTTCTGGTTTTCCTATCCGCACCTGGAATGAACAGTACACTGCCAACATCAATATGACGGATGCTCTCGCACAATCCGACAACACGGCGATGGTCTTTATTCAGGAAAAATTGGGAAAAACGGCTTGGTTGCAGTGGCTTCGCGACTTGGGCCTGAACGAGAAAACGGGTATTGATCTTCAAGGCGAGGCGCGTTTTGAGTTCCGACCGGATGCTCAGTGGAGAACGATAGACACGGCTACTTCTTCGTTCGGGCAGGGTATTGCGGTGACAACGGTAAACTTGGTGCGAGCGGTTGCCGCAATCGCCAATGGTGGAAAGTTGGTTCAGCCGTCGGTGGTGCAGTCAGTGCAGGAAGGATCAAACAGTATTGCGGTGCAGCCACAAGTTATTCGACAGGTGTTCTCTCCAGAAACTGCCCAAACAGTGACGAAAATGATGGTTCATAGTGCGCAGACAGGCGATGCAAAATGGACGACTTCGCGTGACGTTACGGTGGCGGGAAAAACGGGTACGGCTCAGATCTCTGAGGGCGGAAAGTATGCCGCCGATAAAACGATTGCCAGTTTCATTGGATTTGCGCCAGCCGAGAAGCCGCAGTTTGTCATGCTGGTGGTTCTGCGTGAACCGACGAGCTCCCCATGGGGCTCAGAAACGGCTGCTCCATTGTGGTACCAGATCATGGGGAAGATTTTGTAGTTCCGGATGGTATCATGGTTGCTATGCAGAGTTTGTCTCTTCCTTTACTCCGTTATAAAGCACGTAAAGTCCATCATTTTTTCAGCTCTTTTCTGTTTAAGGCCTTACCCGCCAGTTTTTTCTATGGATCACCAGGCAAGCGTCTCAACGTTTACGGGATTACTGGCACCGATGGCAAAACGACCAGTTCAACCATGCTTTATCACGTGCTTAAGACGGCAGGATACAAAGTTGCTCTTATTAGTACTGTTGCCGCTTTTATTGGCGATGAGGAAATAGATACGGGTTTTCACGTCACTTCACCAGAACCATGGCAGATTCACAAGCTCCTCAAACGCTGTTTTGATGCGGGAATAGAACACGTCGTTTTGGAAGTGACTTCGCACGGTGTTTTTCAGTATCGTGTTTGGGGAATTGAGTTCCAGTATGTGGGACTCACAAACATCAGTAATGAACACCTCGATTATTTTGTCGATTATCCTCATTACCTTGCTGCTAAGGCAGAACTTCTTTTGGCTGCCAAGCGCGACGCTTTCCTCAACGAAAGTGACCAATCCTTTCCTTTTTTGAAAGAAAAGTTTATCCAAAAAGGAAAGACCTATCAAACGTATTCACAGGATTTGCCAGCGGATGCACTTGGAAAAGCTCTGAGAGAGCGATTCCCAGAGCCATATAATCGTTGGAATGGTTTGCTCGTTGCGTCACTGGCAAGTGCAATTGGCGTGGATCAAGAGACTCTTGTCAGTGCATTGGCAAGTTTTCCTGGCGTCCGTGGCCGCATGGAGCAAATTCCCGACAAAAAAGGCCGAATCATTATTGTGGATTTTGCGCACACTCCCAACGCTCTCGAAAAAGCTCTGTTGGCACTGCGAAAACGAACAAAGGGTTCCGTCATCTCTGTTTTTGGCTGTGCTGGTTTGCGTGACGTGCGAAAGCGTCCTGCAATGGGGGGAATTTCTGGGAAACTGGCAGATTTCACTGTTTTCACAGCCGAGGATCCTCGCACCGAAGATATAGAGCTCATTTTTCGCCAAATGAAAGAAGGTGTTTCTTCAACCGATCATGGCAAAGTGGTAACGCAGTCTGATCGGCGCCAGGCTATCCGCCTGGCGCTCATCCAAGCCAAAAAGGGTGATATTGTTGGGATTTTTGGGAAAGGTCATGAAAAGAGTCTCTGTATTGGAACGGTTGAGTATCCTTGGTCAGATCAAGAGGTTGTTCGCGAACTTCTCGAGGAAGGGCTATGAGCCAGGTTTTTCCTGGTGATAAGCAATTCACGGCTTCGGGAGTTTTAGTTTCTACAGAAGAACAACAGAGAATACTCCTTGTGCATCATAAAAAATTGAATACTTGGCTCCAACCTGGCGGGCACGTGGAGCGAGATGAAAATCCGTACGAAGCGGCTGTCCGAGAAGTCATGGAAGAAACCGGAATCGATATTTCCGCCCATCTTCGTCCTGGAGAAAAACTTGATGAGTATGCCTATATTCTTCCAGAGCCACGCTGGATAATGGAGCAGGAGATTCCTGCCTACGAGGATACACCACTTCATTATCATATTGACCATCTTTTTGTAATTCACATTGAATGGCAGGAACCTAGATCATCAGAAAAGGAATCACACAGTATTGGTTGGTTTACCAAAGAAGAAGCGCTCCTGCTACCAATGTTCAAAAATACCCAATGTATTGTGGAGGCGGTACTCGGCTAGTTGACAGTCCAGCCAGCCAGAGATACCCTTGTGCCTATGCAGACTCTTGCCAACGAGAAACAACCATCTGTCGTCGTGCTTGGTGGCGGGACGGGAACATTTATGATGCTGCAAAGCCTCAAGCGCTTGCCTGTTCGTCTCACTGCGCTCCTCACCATGGTTGATGATGGGGGTTCCAACAAAGTGCTGAGAGACCAATTTGGTCTTTTGCCTACCTCTGGTATTCGCCAGTGTATTGTAGCGCTCTCAGAGAGTGATACGGTTCTTCGCGAGTTGTTTAATTACCGTTTTGCCAAAGGTGAGGGCATTGCTGGTATGACTTTTGGCAACCTTTTTATGGCCGCTTTGGCTGATATCGTTGGTTCGCAAGAAAAAGCGATTCAAGAAACGCAAAAACTCCTCCGTGTTAAAGGCCAAATTTATCCAATATCGTATGACGACGCCAAGTTGGTTGCGCGTTATGAAGATGGCTCAGAGCTTATCGGTGAGCATCATATTGATGAGCCACCGCATGTTGGAAATCTTCGTATTACTCACTTGCGAACAGAACCGCAAGCGCATATCAGTGAGGCTGCCAAGCAAGCCATTAAACAGGCCGATTATATTCTCATCGGACCAGGTGATTTTTATACCAATACGGTAGCAAATTTTGTAGTTGATGGTGTGGTGGAAGCTTTGCAATCGAGCAAGGCGCAAAAGATATTTGTTGCCAATCTTATGACCAAGCAAACAGAAACACCAAGTTATACGCTCAAAACTTTTCTTGAAGAAATTGATCGCTACTACGGGCTTGATTATCTCAATGCGGTGGTTATGAATAATAACTTTCATTTTCCGCCTGGAGCGATTGAGCAGTATGCCGCTGAACATGCTCAGCCAGTAGAGGACGACATGCCAGAGGAATGGAAGAGAAAAATTACTCTCTATAAAGAAGATCTCCTGGCAGACAAGATCTACGGATCGCAGCAAGGAGACGCCATAGCACGAAGCATCCTTCGCCACGATACTGAGAAATTTGCTCGTTTTTTTGCGCGAACTTTCCTCAAGGATGATACGATAGAGCCATGAAGTTTTCTGGTGAGCTTCCGCAAGATGTGGATCTCCTTTCTGGAGGCGCTGTCTATTTTGTAGGGATTAAAGGTGTGGGTATGGCCGCTCTCGCTCTTCTCCTTTCTCGAGCAGGCATCCCTGTTCACGGTGCGGATACCCAGGAATCCTTTGTCACCGATGCTCAGTTGTCTCAAGCGGGTATTCTTGTAGAGCCTTTTGATAAAGCGCATTTGGGCGATTCTCAAGTTGTTGTGTACTCTGGCGCGCATAGGGGTGAGGCTCATCCCTTGGTTCAGCAGGCAAAGGTGAATAATATCCCATGCCTGACTCATGCCCAAGCCATTGGCCTTCTCACTCAGCAGAAAGAGACGATTGGAGTTTGTGGCGTGGGAGGCAAGTCTACCACCAGTGCTCTCGTAGCCACTATTTTAGATGCGGCAGGGAAACAGCCCTCGTATGCGGTTGGAGTGGGGAGTATCCCGAATCTTGGTCAGAGCGGAAATTGGAATTCAGGTTCATCGCTTTTTGTTCTTGAGGCGGACGAGTATGTCGCCGATCCCCTTCATGACATTACTCCTCGTTTTCTCTATCTGCGCCCTAAGCATATTATTGCAACGTCAGTACGTTTTGATCACCCAGATGTCTATGGCACTTTTGAAGATACCAAACAGGCCTTTCGATCCTTTTTCTCCCTTGTGCCACCTGAGGGCTATCTGGTGCTCAATGGTGATGATCAAGAGCTTGTAGCATGCGCGCAAGACACCGGCGCTCACATTATCACTGTGGGCGAGGATCCTCAAAATGATATTACTTTGCAGTTTTTCCCTCCCATCGATGGCAGTGCAGCGGTTGTCTTGCGCACCAAGAAACTTCCTTGGGAAGACTGGACACTCGAGCTTGAGATTCCTGGCCAACATAATTTGCGAAATGCAGCGTATGCGGCTGTGCTTTGTCGGCTTTTGGGAACCGATCCTCAGGCTATCCAAAAGGCAGTCATGGGTTTTTTATCCACACCAAGACGATTTGAGTTTCGCGGAGAAAATGTTCAGGGTGCGCGATTTTTTGACGACTATGCGCATCATCCTCATGAGCTTCAGGCGGTGAGCAATGCCATGAGTGAGTGGTTCCCGCAGCAGGACAAAGTTCTTGTTTTCCAGCCACATACGTACTCTCGAACCCGTGAGCTTCTGGGAGAGTTTGCAGAAGTTCTCTCAAAGTTTCCTGGGAAAGTTATTCTCTTACCGATTTTTGCTTCGGCCCGAGAACAGGATGATGCCAGTATCTCGAGCGCTGTTTTGGCTTCACTGGTTGAAGAGCTCGGACACCCAGTTCTTCTTGTAAAGAATCTTCATGATTTATCAGAGTATCTTCAGACAATTGGGCCGAATACTGTTGCTCTTACCGCAGGGGCGGGTGACGTCTACAAAGTTTATGATCATTTGAGTAAGAAAGCAAAGGAGTAAGCATGCCAACATACGTTGTTCAGGGAGGAAAGCCGCTGCACGGTTCGGTTCGCCTGGGTGGGGCAAAAAATGTGAGTTATAAGCTGATGATTGCTTCTCTCTTGGCAGAAAGTGAGTCTCGTATTCTCAATTTCTCGCATATTAGTGATGTGGAGCTTGTGCGCGACATGATCAATCACCTGGGGGGAAATGCCTACAATGCTGGAGAGCGGACAATGTTTGTTGACCCCTCTGGCTTGGAAAAGAGTGATGTACCCTTGGAATTTGGTGGTGGTTCTCGCGCATCTACCATGCTTTTGGGCCCGCTTTTGCATCGTTTTGGTCATGCTAAACTTCCTTTGCCAGGCGGAGACCGTATTGGCAAGCGTCCTATTGATTGGCATTTACAAGCGATGGAGGCGATGGGAGTGCGTTTTGTCCAACATGCCGAGTACCTCGAAGCTTTTTGTGAGGCAGGTCTTAAGGGTACGACTTTTCGTTTTCCCAAGAATACGCATACTGGAACAGAGACGGCCCTTATGGCAGCGGTAGTAGCAGAAGGAAAAACGATTTTCGAAAACGCAGCGGAAGAGCCGGAAGTTGATGATCTCATCGCTTTTCTTAATAACATGGGAGCTAGAATTCGCCGCCGTGCTCATCGTGTGATTGAGGTTGAGGGAGTGAGCCATTTGCGAGGTGCCATCCATAAAATTATGCCAGATCAGAATGAGGCCGTTTCGTATGCGGTAGCAGCAATTGTCACCAAAGGAGACATTATTGTCGAAAATGCTCGTGAGCGAGAGATGCGTGCATTTCTCGATAAGCTCGACGAAATTGGCGGCGGGTATGAAGTTGGTGATTATGGCATCCGCTTTTACTACAAAGGCCCTCTCCGCGCTACCGATGTTGTAACCGAAGTGCACCCAGGCTTTAAGACTGATTGGCAGCCACTCTGGGCTGTCTTGCTTACCCAAGCAGATGGGGCAAGTGAGATTTTGGAAGCCATTACGGCGACACGTTTTCAGTATGCCTCAGCTCTTGAGGAAATGGGTGTGAAGGTTGAACTTTATAATCCAGAAATAAAGAATCCAGACAAGTTTTATAACTTCCAGGTAGCTGATGATCTCCCGCATTATCGCCATGCAATGAAAATTCATGGGCCAACGGTTCTTCAGCCAGTTGAGTACACGGTTCCCGATCTTCGTGCTGGTGCGACGATTCTCTTGGCTGCTTTAGTGGCAGAAGGTGAGTCAAAGATTTATGATGCTGAGCGGCACGTGGAACGTGGTTACGAAGCCATTACCGAGCGCCTCAACAGTATGGGGGCTCGCATTTTACGAGTAGAGGAGTAAAATAGAGCGATGGCAAAAACCAAATCACACTTCGATCTTGAGCAGCTTCGTAAAGCTGGGCAGATGGCGGCAGAAATAGTTGAGCGGTTGTCTCAGGAAGTTCTTCCTGGGGTAAGTGCTGGTGCTATTGACCGCCTTGCAGGTGATCTTTGCCGAGAATATGGTGTTGAGCCAGCTTTTTTGGGCTATCAAGGCTATGCCTACAACATCTGTATTGCGGTGAATGATGAAGTGGTTCATGCCATTCCTTATGAAGACAAGATATTCTCCGAAGGCGATTTGGTAAAGCTGGATTTTGGAGTGAAGTATAACGGCTATTTCTCTGATCACTGCCGAACCTTTGCTGTGGGAAATATCTCTTCTTTGCATGAAGAACTTCTTCAAGCAGGAAAAGCTGCAACCATGAATGCTGTGGCCCTCTGCAAAACGGGTAATCGGATTGGCGATCTTTCCTATGCCATGCAGTCTACGGCCGAAGCTGCAGGATTTTCGGTGGTGAAGATGTATATTGGCCACGGCATTGGCAAAAAGCTTCACGAAGAGCCGGAAGTTCCAGCTTACGGCAATCCTGGAACAGGACCAATTTTGCAGCAAGGAATGGTTTTGTGTGTTGAGTGCCAAGTGTGTGAAAAGCAGGCCGATGTTGTTCACGATCGCGATGGCTGGACGAGTCGAACCAAAGATGGTGGTTATGTGGTAATGTTTGAGCATATGGTTCATGTCACCGATGATGGTCCCGAAATTCTCACACTGCTTCCTGTTGCATAATTCTGAGAATATCCTTCCCCCAGTAAAAGAGGCGAGTATGTCCGAGTCCAGATATCTCTTTGAGTTCTTGCCAAGTTTTTGGAACATTTTTTACTACTTTGAGCAGAAGTTGGTCATTTCCAAGGTAGTAGGGAGGAACACCAAGTTTTTCCGCCTGTATTTTTCTGCGAAGCTTAAGTTCTCCTAGACGCAACTGCTCCTGAGAAAGTGATGTTTGTGTTGATTGAGGGGTAGAAAGATCATCCCACCAAGAGACTTTATGGCAGCGATAGCAACTACACGAAAATGATTCTATCTGAGAAGAAAGTGGGTGAAGGAAACTGCTGCGTAAAATCTTTCCACAGCATTGGCTACTGAGAGCATAATTTTCTACAAGCAGTGCTTTTTTTTGAAGATCTTTTTTTGTTTCCACATTTTTTAAGGAAGAAAGCTGAAACTGTAGGTTTCTCTCCAGATCTGAAGAGCGGAAAAGGAGGACGCAGGAGGCGGGCAGGCCGTCCCGGCCTGCCCGCCCCACTTCCTGAGCATAGGCGTCTAAACTTGTTGGAGGCGAGTGGTGAAGCACAAGACGAATATCTGGTTTATCTACCCCCATCCCAAAGGCACTGGTACAGAAAAGAAGTGATCTTTTCTTGGTAAGGAAGCGCTCAAGGATTTTTTTCTTCCGTGAGTGTTTAAGGCCTGCATGGTAGGTTTCAGCAAAAAGAAAGCCATAGCCTTGTGCCCAAGCAGTGAGTGACTCTGCTTCTTGCCGTGTTGCCGTATATACCAACGCAGAACCCGATCCATCCTTCCGCCAATGTTGGAGTATCCGCAGCAGGGCTTGTCTCTTTTGTGCTTCACTCGGTGGACGAAGGATAAGATACTCTAAGTTTGCTCTCACAAAGGGAAGACAGAAAAGCCGAGCTTTTTGAAGTGAAAGCTCTTTTCTCAATTCATGGACTGTCTGGGCTGTTGCTGTGGCGGTAAAGGCAGAGATAACGGGTCTTTTTTGTTGGGAAGAATAATCATTAATGAATTTATGAAGCTGCCTGTATTCAGTGCGAAACGAATCACCCCAGGAAAGAACGCAGTGAGCCTCATCAATGCAGAGATGAGAAATATGTTGTTCTAACAGGAAATTATAGCTTTTCGTACTCAAGAGTTTTTCTGGCGAGAGATAGAGGAGTTTTACCTTCCTGCTCGCAACTTGCTCTAGAACATTCTTTTGTTCGTGCTCATTGAGTGTGCTATCCAGGTAAAATGCGGATATACCCTTTTTTTGTAAGGAGAACACTTGATCATGCATGAGAGACTGTAGGGGAGAAATAATAATTGTTAGGCCAGGGAAGGTAAGTGCGGGAAGCTGGTAACAAAGTGACTTTCCAGCCCCAGTAGGAAGGAGAGCTATGAGATCTTCTCCTTGCGAAAGTGTTTCTATTATCCTTTTTTGCATGGGACGAGCTTCTTTGATCCCAAAATGTGACTCGAGAAGAGATTGCAGATGCGGTAAGAGTTGATTCATGATTCTGTTTATGACAGACGAAACAAACAAAAAAACAACATTTTTTCTTTTCCCATGTACAATGGAGTGATGCTCAAGCTTTCTGCGCTGCGACCATGGCAAATCGTTTTTGGAATAACGCTCGCTGGCTTGTTTTTACGTTTGGTTGGTTTTGCTCAGATTCCAATCTCTCTTTACTGGGACGAAATGGCTATTTGGAACGATGCTCTGAGTATCACCCAAACAGGTCGAGATCTTTTTGACAGATCTTGGTTTCAGCCAATTTTTCTCTCTTACGGCGATTTTAAATTGCCTATTATTATTTGGGCAACGGCGCTTGTTTCGTTTTTTACCAGGAATCCATTTATTGCCGTCCGCCTGCCAAGTTTACTGGCAGGTGTAAGTATGATTCCGGCCGTTTATCTTTTAGCAAATAAGATTCCTTTTTTGCAGAAGAAAGAGCAAAGTGTCTTTGCTTTGCTCAGTGCTTTTGTTGTAGCGGTTCTTCCTTGGTCACTTCACTTTTCAAAAGTGGGGTATGAAGGTCATTTAGGAAGTGCATTTTTACTCTGGTCTCTTGTGTTTTTTTTCCATGCGCCAAGGAAAAAATATGAGGTTTTTTGGTTTGCTCTGAGTGCCTTGTTTGGAGTGTTGTCTGTTTATTCCTATTTTAGTGTGCGCTTTGTTTGGCCTGTTGTGGTTTTGGCGGCTACAATTCTTTTTTGGAAAAACTTTTCTCGTTCATGGAAGGGCATCCTTTTTGCCTTTCTGCTTTGGGGAGTAAGTCTACTACCAATGTATAAGGCAGATTTTTATAATGAGAGTAATCGGTACCGTTTGAGCGCTGCAAATGTGCTCGATAATAAAGAGAGAGTCCACGAGGTGAATCTTTGGCGTGAGCGGGCAGGAAATACTTTTGTTGCAAGGGCGATCTACAACGAGAAAACTTTCCTCATTCGAGAGCTTGCTGGCCAGTACCTAGTGTATCTGGATCCTAGCTATTTATTCCTTTCTGGCGATCCAAATCTCCGTCATGGAACGGGACGAACAGGATTGCTTTGGTTAACTTTCTTGCCTTTTGTAGTGGTTGGTTTTATTTCACTTGTAAAAGATAATCTTCGTTTTTTTGCGTGGCTTGCTGTCTGGTTGGTTTTTGCAATTTTACCAGCGGCCGTTCCCCTCGACATTCCTCACGCTCTTCGTTCGCTCAATGCTCTCCCTGTTTGGGTTTTTGTAACGGCTTTTGGTTTTACAAAATGTGTTTTTTGGATTGCCAGAGAAAAATCATCAGTGTTACAAAAAGCATGGATAGTTGTTGTAAGTCTTTTCCTCGTAGCAGAAATAATAAGATATTTTGTCATTTTTTTGCATGTGTATCCTCAACAGTCACAACACGAATGGCAAGCAGGATACATACCCTTGGCGCAGTATGTTGCACAAATGCAAAGTCAATATGACTATGTGTATGTTGATGCGTTTGATGATCGATTCTTTCTCTACTATCTGCCATATTCTGGCATTGCCTATAGTGAAATACAAAAACTGCCAAGCCAAGATTTTAAGCGAGAAGTTTTTCGAAACGTATTCATTCAACCAGTAGCAGATTGGGAGTTTTTGGAACATAATTCCTTAGTGATTGCTACGCCACAGGAAATGCCAGGGGATTTTGTAGTGGTAAAGACATTCTTTGATGCAAGTGGAAAGGAACAGTTTGTTGTGGCAGAAACTGAAAAAAATAGATAGTCTTTGGTTACTCTTTGCTGTCACTTTTTTCTTCTTTGTAGTGCTTCGTTTTTGGTATGTAACGCAGATTGCACCTAGCGCATTAAATCAAGATGAATCAGCTATTCTTCTTAATGCCCGTTTCATTGCAGAGGATGGGAAGGATGAGTATGGGACGCCATTTCCTATAGTGTTTCCCTCTTTTGGTGACGCCAAACTTCCTGGGTATATCTATACAACCGCATTTCTTTGGCAGTTTTTGCCTTTAGATTTTATTGTTCGTGTTCCAGCGTTTGCGGCAAGCCTTTTTTTACCACTTTTAGCCGCAAGGATCATTTGGCTCGTAACCCATAATGGCTTAGCAAGTTTTTTTACAGCAGTTTTTCTTATGTTATCTCCGTGGACCTACCATTTTGGTAGTGTGGGTTTTGAAGCGCAACTTGGTTTAACACTTCTTTTCATTTCCCTTTGTCTCTGGCTGAAGAGAAAAGCAACACTATCTTGGGATCTGTTAGGCGCATTCTTTCTCTTTTTCTCGTGTTTGACCTACAATGCTCCGCTCATAGTAGCACCAGGAATTTTGGCAGCAATTATCGTTTACCGAGGTTGGAATGGTGCAAGTTTGCGAGTTGCATCTTTTGGTCTTGTGGCTCTTGTTCTCGCTGTGTTCTTAACTTTTTCTGCCAGCTCACAAAAATCAGGGATAGCTTTTTTTCAGGATGCGAGTGTTCTTTCTGATTATCCAATTTATCGTGCAGAGTTCTCAGGTCTATTTCAAAAACTCCTAGGAAATCAGTGGGTTTATTTTGCCAAGATTTTCATAACAAATATAGCTTCAAGTTTTTCGTGGCGCTTCTTGGTGCAGCAAGGAGGAAGTAACCCTTGGCACGGCATTCCTCATACGGGGCATCTTCACTTTCTTATTCCTCTTTTGAGCGCAATAGGTCTTGGTACGATGATAAGAATTGTTCTAGCGGCAGTAAAAATGAAGAACGGAAGAAATTTTCTGAAGATGCTTTCGCTCTTTGCTTTGGGAGGTTTTTCATTGCTTCCTGCCGCTATAACCACAGACGCACCTCATGCTACAAGGAGTCTTTTTTTCTTTGTTCTTCTGAGCATGCTGGCAGGTTGGCAGTTATCCCTTCTTTTTGATTTGGTAGCTTCTGCTTCTCAAAAAATGTGGCATTTCTTTTTGTATTTGGGGGGCGGGGCACTTCTTTTCATCGGTTTTTTTCTTTGGTGGTGCCCCGCCCCAACCAACTGGCAAAGTGCTCATCCATTTTGGTATCAAGGATTAGAAGAAGCACTTTCTCAACCTGAAGTGCTGTTGGCAGAAAGGGTATACATTAAAGATCCAGAAGGCGTTTTGTACACGAGAGTGGCCAATTACGAAAAGATGTCTTTGAGGGAATTCTTGGATAGTAAAAAAATGAGTTTGCCAGCCCCGACGGGCCTTCATCGAGGAGAATCCTTGGGGAAGTATGTTTTTGTTTTTGATGAGAGTGATGCAAAGTCGCCTGGGGTCTACCTTGAGCAACAGAATGTGGAAGAATGGAGTAACATAGAGATATGAAATCCAAACACAAGCATTCACTATCGGTTGTGTACGCCGTTTACAATGAGGGAAAGAATATTGCACGTTCGCTAGAAAGTATTCAAGATCTGGCTGACGAAATTATCGTTGTAGATGGAAATTCAACCGATGAAACGGCTTCTATTGCCAAAAAATTTGGTGCACGTGTTATCTCAACAACAAACAAACCTATTTTTCATATAAACAAACAAATGTCGATGGATGAGGCCAAAGGTGAGTGGACTCTCCAAATGGACGCTGACGAAGTAGTCGATGAGCCTATGCGTAAGGACATCCTCCGTATTCTTAACTCTAAAGATGATCAGTTCCTGGATGATGGTTATTGGTTGAAAAGAAAAAACTGGTTTTTAGGCAAGTTTCTTACCAAAGGTGGTCAGTATCCAGATCCTGTTATTCGTTTTTACCGAACGGGGAAAGCGTTTTTGCCCATGAAATCTGTGCATGAACAAATGGAAGTCAAGGGAAGTGTTGGCTGGCTTGACGGTCATCTTTTGCACTATAACTCGCCAGAATTTTCGGATTACTTACGCAAAGCCAATACCTATACATCACTTACCGCACTTGAAATGCAGAGAGATACCGTTGCCCTTTCGCTTATTTCTGCAGTGCAGTGGATGCTCATAAAACCATGTATCACCTTTTTTATGTTGTATTTCCGTCATAAAGGTTTTTTGGATGGGATGCCTGGATTTGTTTTTGCACTTTTTTCTGGTTTGCATTTTCCTATTGCTTATCTTAAATACTGGGAACTCGAACGTACGCAAAAAATATGAGAGTGCTTTTGGATACTCGGCCGCTTCTTGATGCCAATAACGGCCGCGGTGTGGGTATGTATACTCGTCAGCTTTTGGCAGCACTAAGAAAAGAAGGTAAGGGGCGAACTGTTGAGGTTGTGGCTACTCATGAACATCCTGAACGAAAAAAATGGAATCATGAGGAATTTGATCTTGTACACTTCCCATTTTTTGATCTTTTTTTTACTACTTTGCCTCGAATAACAAAAACACCTGTGGTTGTCACGGTTCATGATGTCATTCCACTGGTATTCCCTCAAGCATATCCTGCGGGTATAAAAGGGAAGTTACGATTCCTTTGGCAGAAATGGAGGCTTTCTAAAGTTCAAGCAGTGATTACAGATTCTCAAAGATCTCAATTAGATATCACAGAACATCTTGGGATTTCTGAACACAAAATTCATGTTATTCCTTTGGCCGCTGTGCCGGAGTTTGAGCCACAGAGTGAGTATTTTCAAGCCAAATACCGAGAAGAATTTTCCCTTCCAGAAAAATACATTGTTTATGTTGGCGACATTAACTATAATAAAAATCTCCCCACGCTTTTGTTGGCACTCACGCAGTTGCCAGATGTTCACTTAGTTGTGGTAAGTGCTACTTTTCGCAACACAGCCATACCAGAAGGAAAGAAACTGTCAGAAATCATTCGTGAGAATGATCTTCAAGACAGAATCCATTATCCAAAAATCCCTGTTGATCGGCCAGAAGTTCTCTCAAGTGTTTTGCAAGGCGCCCGTTGTCTGGTACAACCATCCCTTTATGAAGGGTTTGGTCTGCCCGTTTTGGAAGCATTGCAAAGTGGCGCTATTGTTGTAAGTTCTCATGCTGGTAGTCTCCCTGAAGTAGCTGGTGAAGCGGCATTTTTAGTAGAACCAACGATTGCTGGACTCCAAAAGGGCATAGAAGCGGCGCTGAGCTTGCGAGGAAGTGCTCGTGATGAGAGGATTGATCATGGACTTAAGTGGGCCTCTCATTTCTCTTGGGAAAAAGTAGCTCAGGAAACACTCGCTGTTTACGAAGGAGTGGTTCAGGAAAATATATGAACGCTCTTCTTTTTTGGTATCGCTTTTGGCAAAAGATGAGAATTTTTTTTCCGTGGTTTCTCTTTATTTCTACCATTCTTCTGCTAAGCTTATTTGCCACAAGAGTATTCTGGCAAGGTGGTTTTCCCTACACCCATGACGGTGAGAATCATTTAGCAAGATTTGCCAACTACCTGGCTGCCGTACGGGAAGGGCAGTTTCCTCCCAGATTTGCGCCTCATCTTTTTGCTGGCTATGGTTTCCCAGTTTTCCATTACAACTATCCTTTAGCCAATATTTTTGCTCTCCCCTTACTTGTTCTCCGACTCAACCCTGAAGTTGTTTATAGCTTCCAGGCCTTGGCTGCAACCTTTGTAGTAGCCTCAAGTTGGTATTTTTTCTTGAGAAGACGCTTTTCCGCTGCTTCCACATGGATTGGAGTGCTCGCGATTATACTTTCCTCAGCTTTACAGTCTAATTTTTTCTTTCGAGGGAACATTGGTGAAATCTGGGCTTTGGCTTTTTCATCACTTTTCTTTGCTATTTGGGAGAGACGGAAAAGGTTTGGTTCATTCTCGATTCCAATAATGGTTTTTATTTTGTCATCATTTTTGCTTTCTCATAATGTTTTGGCGGTGTTTTTTTCGCCATGGCTGATTCTCTGGCAAATTTTTCAAGTAAAAAACAGGCAGGATTACAGAGAAATTATTTTCATTTGGCTGTTGAGTTTGGGAATAGTGAGTTGGTTCTGGATACCAGCGATCGGTGAACTTACTCTTATTATTTTGCAACAAGATTCCTTGGCGCAGGAAGCATCTCAACATGTCTTACGTATAAATCAGATTTTATGGTCACCGCTGCGATTCGGATTCTCTCGGTCTGGTGGACTCGATAATTTGGGATGGGGATTAGGTTTTCCCATTCTGGTCATGCTCTTTTTAGGTATAGGACAAGTCGTTCGATTCCGCTTTTCTCAATATAAAGATCAAAGGAAAAACTTTTTGTACTTTTTTTTTCTTTTCGTTGCTTCACTTTTTCTTACCAGTAATCTATCCACTTTCCTATGGAAAAGTGTTCCTGTTTTACCGCTTATGCAGTTTCCTTGGCGATGGCTTACTCTGCAAGCACTTTCTCTTCCGTTCCTTATGGCCTTTGTTTTTGAAATGAGTGAAAAATGGGGAAAAAGGGCTCTTCTTTTGAGTCTTTTCCTTTGGGTGCTTGTGCTTTCTGGGATTAACCCAGCTGATCGTTTCCATAGAGACAGCTTATGGTACAGAAATTTTCCTCACACCACACTTACACGCAATGAAAATAGACCTAAGACACTCTCTTCTGACCAGTTGCCTAACTGGGAATTGGGACCGAAGTTCTTGATAGGTGAAGCGAAAGATTTAGAAATATCAACTTGGTCTGGTTCTTCACGTTCCTACTCATTTTTACCAGTCACAGACGTTCTTGTTCAAGAACCCACTGTCTATTTTCCTGGCTGGCAAACGCGTGCAGATGGTGAGTTTGTAGAGCAGGTCTTTTTGGATGAAACTCAAGGCCTCATTGCCTACAGAGTGCCTGCAGGAGAGAGAGTGAGTATAAAGAGTGGTTTTTTTGAGAGGACACCTTTGCGATTGTTTTCGGAAGTTACTGCGATCATTACTTTTTTGGGAGTACTAGGAATGACACTTTATAGTGTGGTACAAAGGAAGAAGCAATGAAAAGATACATGCTTTGGTTTCTTGTAGGTTCTTTTGTTTTGGGAAGTTTTCTGCGTGCCTGGAATTTTTGGTACTTCCCGGTTGGAGGAGAAACTCAAGATGAAATAGCTTGGTCTCTTCTTGGATCAAGTCTCCTGCAAACTGGTGAACCAGTAAGTTGGTCGTACTTTTCTGGATACGAGAGTGTAGGAGAACTTACTTCTACCGATGGTGGAGCGAGATATCCTCTCGTTGCTCCTGCACTTGATCATCCGCCTCTTTTCTCACTTATACCCGGAGTAACTTTAAGTCTTCTGGGCAAGGCGTGGAATGAGATTCCTTCTCTCAAGCTTATTCGCGCCCCAATGGTGCTTCTATCCATTCTGAACCTCGGTTTATTCATTTTTTGGCAGCTGCGGCGAAAAGTAAGCGAGAATGAAAAGGCCGTTTCAACTTTGCTTTTTGCTACTTTGCCTGCTGTTGTTTTTCTTTCACGGTTAGTTGTTGCAGAGAATCTCCTTGTTACTCTCATCTTGTTATGCTTCATTTTGCGCACTTATGATTTTGGAAAGTGGCGTAACTTTTTGTGGTTTGCGCTGCTTTGGATGTTCCCCCTAATAAAGGCCTCTGGCTTAGCGCTTGGAGTGGGTGTTATTGCTTTCTTGTGGCTAGAAAGGAAAGAAAAGAAAAAAAATTCTTTATGGTTGTTTGCTTCCGCGGGATTTTTCTTTGGAATGATCTCTTGGATTCTTTATGCAGGCCTGTACGATCTTTCTCTCTTTTGGCAGGTTCAGTTCCAACAAGCGCAAAGAGATACCGGATTGCTCACGCTTTTTTCTTCACAAATGCTTCCCTCCGTCTTGGTTGAAAAAGTCTTTCTGGATCCATGGCTTCTTCTTTCTTGGATGGTACCGGTATTTTGGTTTATGGGGGAAAATGGTAAGAAAGATAGTGAAGATCGATCGGTTTCTCTCCTCTTTTTTACCCAAGTGGCATTTATTTTGCTTTCGGTAGGAGAGCATACCGTTCATGGTTGGTATCGTATACCACTATGGCCTCTTTTCACTGTCATGATTGCTCGCTGGTTGACCCAGATTTGGGAGAAAAAGAGCCTTTTTTCACTAGCGTGGTTCCTCATTCTTATGTCGCCTCTTGTTCGACTTATCGCCTTGAGCGTTTTGGGAAGTGAAATGTTCGCCTGGCAAGATCTTTTGGTAAAAATATGGATGGTTTGTGTGGGAGCAGTGGTTGGACTCAGTTTTCTCACGTTATCTGCCAGAATGCAGAATATTTTTTGGCGATTTGCGGCTATCTTGGTAAGTATTCTGTTTGTTTTGGGGCATACACTCGTTATTATGCAGGTAAACCATCAGCGTTACTGGGAAGACGTACTTTATAGTGAAGAAGGGCATAGACCATAGGAGGAGAATATGAAAATACTTGTTACTGGAGGAGCTGGCTTTATTGGTTCGCATGTTGTCGAAGCCTATCTTAGTGAAGGTCATGAAGTTGCAGTTTTTGATAATCTTTCTACCGGCGTTCGAGAAAACATCCCAACGAACGTAACTTTTTTTGAGGGTGATATTACCGACTTAGAGAGAGTGCAGGAAGTATTGGAACAATTTCGTCCAGAGGTTATTAATCACCATGCGGCACACATTCAAGTTGGGTACTCCGTTGAGAATCCTCATTTTGATGCGCAAGCAAATATTTTTGGTGTGCTCAATATTATGCAGGTTGCCAAAGATCTTGGTACCGTTAAGCGGGTGATAATGGCCTCAACTGGGGGCGCAATGTACGGAGATAAAGAGCTTCCTTTTGATGAAAAAATGAACCCGCAGCCACTTTCTCCCTACGGTATTTCCAAGCGTTCGGGCGAAATGTATCTCTATTTCTACTTTTCACAATATGGTATTCCATTCACAGCTCTACGTTATTCCAATGTCTATGGTCCACGCCAAAATCCACATGGAGAATCTGGTGTTATTGCCATTTTCCTGGAAAGGCTTTTGCAAGGAAAAGAAACCGTTATCCATGGTGATGGGAATAACACCCGAGATTACGTCTATGTTGGTGATGTAGCACGAGCAAACGTTCTTGCTCTCCAGCACTCAAGTGTTGGTGAAATAAACATTGGAACCGGTGTGGAGACTTCTACAAATGAGGTTTATCGTAAAGTTGTCGATGCACTCCATCTTGATATAGAGGAGAAGCACGGACCAGCTCGCCCTGGAGAGCAGAAGCGCAGTGTCCTCAACTATTCCAAAGCGCAATCAGAACTGGGTTGGCAGCCTATGGTTGCTTTTGGCGAAGGATTGCTGAAAACCGTTGAGTCCTTTACTCAAGGTGCATAAAGCTACCCAAAAGAGAAACAATAACGATCCCAAGTAAGAAGAAAACTGCTTGGGTGTTTGATTTATTATTTTTCTGGTTATGATGATCGTGGTCTTCCCCATGATTGTGTAGCTCTGGGATAAGGTCTGAGAGGGCGATATAAAGGAACATTCCTGCAGAGGCAGCAAGAATCGATGATTCGCTTTGCTCAACGCTTTGAGACAATGCAAAGGAAAAAATCACACCGATAAAAGCCGTGGCAGCACTGATGAGGTTGAGAAAGAGAGCTTTTTTGGCAGAGAGTCCACTGCGGAGAAGAACAATAAAGTCAGCGATTTCGTGTGGAATTTCGTGGGCAATGATTGCAATGGTGGTAATAATACCCAAACGTGTATCGATCGAAAATGCTGAGGCAATGGCAAAACCGTCGAGAAAATTGTGTAAGCCGTCACCGATGGTGACCAGCCAAGCACTCGGTTTTGGGCCAGAAATCTCGTGATGATGATGCATCCAGACAACAAAACGTTCGAGAAAGAAAAAAAGCGTAATGGCAGCTAGGATCAGCCAACCAAGCGTTTCTCCAGAAAGACCGTGTTCGATTGCTTCGGGAATTAGGTGAAGGGTTGCGGTAGCGATGAGGACACCTGCTGCCAGCGCCGAGAGTTCAAGAGACCAGCGGTGTCGAACCTTTTTTTGCAGAACAATGAGTCCCGAAAGAGCAAGTGAGATCGTGCTGGCAAGAAAGGTTGCCAAAAGTGCAAAAAAGAAGGATGTAAGCATCGCAATATTGTATCATTGCTGTGGTTTTTTTTGTGAACCGGCGCTATACTGATTGCATGAAACAGCTCGGTCAGTATCGTATGTGGCTTTCATTGATTGCACTGTACGCTTTTTGGCGAGTTTGGTTGTTGGGTATCGCCTATGGCGCAATGAAGTTTATTCCTTTTGTTTCTTCTTACACACCAAGAGATACTTACGGATTGAATCTCCCTTGGTGGCAATGGGTCTGGGCAAATTTTGATGGGGTGGTTTTCCTCAAGATTGCCAAAGATAGTTATTCACAAAGTGAAGTGCCATTTTTCCCACTTTTCCCATGGATAGTTCGCTTCTGGCAGAATTGTACACAATTGCCATACCTCCAGAGTGGTTTGGTAGTCTCAGTGATTGCATTTTTTATCGCCATTTTTTTTGTTTGGAAACTTTTGCAGCGAGAAGGGAAGATTGCTCTGTGGCCACTTACAGCTATTTTGCTTTTGAGTTTCCCCACGGCCTATCACTACACAGCTGTTTATAACGATTCTCTTTTCTTTGCCCTCGCAACTGGTGCTTTATACTTTACCCGCGAGCGGAAGTACTTTTGGGCAGGCACCCTGGGCGGGCTCGCTACGCTCGCCCGCCTCAACGGCCTGGGTCTCTTCTTTGTTCTCATTGTGGAGTACATTCTTTCCTTCATTCCCGCCAAAGAAGCGTGGAACTGGCGTTCATGGAAGCAGGCATTTGTACAATCACTCCAGCTAAAAGCTCTTTTTTCTAGCGGGATATTTTTTGCTTTGCTTATTCCTATATCATTTGTTGGGTACTTAGCGTTTATAGAGTATCGTTTTGGCGATTGGCACCTTTTCTTTTCTGGTGTGGAAGTTTGGCATCGCAATAAACTTACTTTTCCATTACAGACTTTTTGGCGTTACGTCAAAATATTACTTATTTCTCCTAACTTTACTTTCGTCTATCTTATTGCTTTCCTCGAAGCCTTGTTTACACTCCTCTATTTAACAGTTCTGGCTTTTTCTTGGAAAAAGATTCCGCCAGCATACTGGATTATGATGTTTTTCCACTGGCTTATTCCAGCTCTCACCGGAACGCTGCAAGGGATGCCGAGATATGGATTGCATCTTTTCCCGCTTTTCTTTACGCTTGCACTTTTCTTCGAGAAAAGGCCGCGTTGGCAGCAAGGTGCATTTGTTATCTTGTGTTTGGCTCTGCAGATTTTTTATGTAGCCTTCTTTACCAGAGGCTACTTTGTGTCATAAGGGAAAAAGTTTTTTGCTTTCCTTTTTCACGGACATAAACGGCAAAGACTCCTTCGGCTAGAAGAACAACCCGAGGTGCTTTTGCGTTCGTATGTGCTTGGACAGTGATTTTCATTTTTGTGCACTTCCGAGGAAAAGAAGGATCAAAAGCAGCGTGATTCCTAAGTTGGAGAAAGTATAGGCAACAGCGTCAATGCGGTCAAGGAGGCTCGGTGATTTTTCCAGAAAGAGACTTGATTCATTGAGTGAAAAAACTCGTACTTCAAAGCCATTGTAGATAATGTAACGCCATTCACCCGATTGTGTCTGGGCAACAAACGATTTTTGGAGCCAAGGAAAAAGAAATTGGCGCTGCGGTTGGAGTGTCTGTCCTACGAGGTTTTTTTGCACACCAGAGATTATTGGCATGTTCTGCCAGTCGCAACGGCGTTCTTGAGGGATACTTTCTTGCGGCAAGTGAGAAAGGATGGCGCAAGCTGGTTGCTGTTTGTGAGGAAAAGTGATCATGTCGTTTTCTCCATCACCGCCTATATCGAGTGTGGCGTGTCCAGCGAGATCCCAGTCAATCACTGAGTCGTAATTTATCCAACTTTGGGTGAGGCTTGGATTATTATCCTTTGAATAGAAAAAGAGCTGATAAACCGTATTCCCAATAAGGAAAATCCAGAAAAAGCAAAAAAGAAAGACGAGTGTAAAGAAGGTTCTCGATTTTGGCCTAGGAGAGGTTTTTGAGAAGATCATCGAGAGTTTTCTTGAGTAATGACTGACGGGAGCTCAGTGAATGTTTCTTGTCATGACGACCTACTTCGCTGGCGATAAAACGAATATTCTCCAGAACTTTCTGTCGGACTTCAGAACTCAAGGAGTCCAGGGATATTTCTGGTTTTATCTGTCTGATTCCAGTGAGTACGTCGTTGTCTATATCATAGAGAGCGTTGGCAGTGAAATCAATGAAAAATGCTTCTTTGCTTCCGCTGTAGTGTTGCGCGAGGAAAACGGTTGCTTCTGGATCAGTCTCAATGGTTGTCGCAAAAAGAGCAATCGTTTCGAGCATCTCAAGGACGCGTTGCTTTTCTCGCTGAGAATGCTCATCTTCATTATTGTCCTCTGGTTCGTCGGATGATCTGGGAGCCCTTTGGCTCCTTACCTTTTTGTCAAAAAAACGACCCTTTATAAGATTTACAGCAAATATTCCAAAAATTGAACTGAGGATAAAAAGAATCTTTTCTTGTTGTTCTTTAGTGAGTGTTTGTTGTTCAAAACCCTCTGGTACAACTTCTTCTAATGCGCTCAAGTCCTCACCTGGTTGAGGAATGCTCGGTGTCATATCGGTAAAGAAAACATCGCCATTTGGCAAGATAGTGATAGTATCACGGTGATATGTGCGTGAGAACAATTCATTATCATACGCCCGTAATTTGCTACTATCACGAATGAACGTTACTAAGCCGAGGGATGTGGTAATTTCAGCATAGGCCTCATTGGCAACGGCACAGTAAAATCCAGCCTCTGGTTGGTTCGCGATAGCTTCCAGAGGAGAAAGACCATTTTTCTTGAAGAGTAAACTGTAGGTTCTCTCAGACATGTATTGTCTGATTTTCGTTATATGTTCTAGGCTTGAGAGGGAGAAGAGAGCATTCAGAGTTTCTTCATCAAGTGATCCTTCTTTATGTCTTATAACCAGATTATTAAGCGCTTCATAAAATTGTGTATATAAATACTGAAGTTTTTGGTCATTTTGTATTCTTGGAAGGATATCTAAGAATTGTAATGAAATTTCATCCCAGCGCTCCCAGGGAGAATAACGAGGTGCTTTGAGTGTCTCCGATTTTTTGAGACCAAAAGGCAAGTGGGAGAACGTATCTCTTTCAAGGACAAGGAGAAGTTCTTGCGGTGGCGTAGCCATCATTATTCCGCTGTAGGAAAGAGAACCATCCCACTGTATCACTGGCTTGTTTCCACCAACTTGATAGATTTTCTTGATTTTCCACCCGTCTATTGGTTGAGTTATGTTGGTGGGCTCAAGAATTTTTACCACAAACTCGTCCACATCAGCCTTATGAGTATCTTTATCAATATGAGGAACAAAGTGCGTTTCGATGGGCTGTTGTAACTCCATCAATTCTTGATATATATCCTTTGGAAGGGATGACGTCATTCCATGGGGCCACAAGCCAATACGAGAGTTACTTTCTAAGGAAGTTTGGAGTTCTTGAGGGAAATGAAAAACCGTAGCTCTGTGAATATTGGGGAGTTCTTTAAGCGTTTGAGGAGAGGCCAATTCTGGCGATCCTGAAAGTTTATCGTTTTTATCGCTATCGAATGGGTTATTTTCCCAAATGTTTGGAGGTCGAACGTCCTTTTCATTTATTTGATCTGTTTCGCTCTCACCAGTTCCATCATTCGTGAAATGATCTCTTATTGCCCCGACTATTTTAGGGGTAATGTCAATGGTTGCCGCAGTAAGCCCTGGAAACAAAAGAAGAGTTGAGAAGAGAATAGCGTAAAGTTTTTTTTGGATCTCTTTTTGTTTCTTCTCATAATCTATTTTAAGTTTAGATCTGAATTCATTGTCAAAAACAACTGATTCACTCACAGATTTTGATATGCCTTCTAGCATGTGTTTTCGATTAAGAAATCTAACACCAGACAGGAGAGCTATGGCGCTGAGAATTGACTGAATATCTAGGCTTCCAAAGTAGATAGGTATTATGAGCGAAAATGCCGCTAAATACTCTGTCCGTTTGAAGTGAGGGAAAGGCTTGAGTATTTCGGGCGATATTTCATTTATGATTTCGTAGGATCGGATTATTTGTTCAGCGAGCTCGTGGTTATTGGTACTGATAATTCCATCACTTGGTTGGAGTTCTTCGAGCCTCTCTCTTGCATTTTGAGCATCCTTTTCGAAAATAGTATAAGAAAAGGGAGCTGACTTTTGTTCCCTACCTGAAGATCTTTCTTGTATTTCCGCTCCCTTGTAAAAAAAGTTTTGGAGTGTGCTCTGAAAAGAGTGGCTTATCAGAGCAATGGTTTGTAAAATTCTTTTGTCAGTGTGCGGTGGTTTTTGGAGAGAGAGGCAGCTAAAGATGATCAGTGCCACTTGCTCAGTGGGGTCAAGATGGAGGAAATCACTTCCAAAGGCTTGTTTGATGGGAAAACTTTTTTCCGTGAGGGTGCCTAGAAGTTTATTTGCTATAGGAGCGAGATTGCTTTTACTGATCTCATCTGCATGTTCACAGAATTGTGAAAAAACGAGAGGAGCTGCTTGCTCTAAAGGGATCCAGTAATCTTTGGGTCGGCCGGATGTATCAAAAAGAGTAGAATGGTCTGGTCGGTATTTTCGTACAAGCTCATCTGTATACTCATTGAGCGTTTTTTTGGTCTTTGCAGCTTGCTGCTGCTCGCCAATGGTTGTGAGGTGAAAATCCTGTTCTACCTGTGAGCGTCTTCCTCTTAGTAGATTCTGCTGGTCAATTCTTCTGGCTTGTTTGTGGGAGTCGGCGGGTCCTCTCGAGCTTGAGCCTATGCTCATCAGCGCTTTATGCCTGTCTGAGACCGAAAGTACTTCCTTATAAGAGAGATCGTGAGCTCGTTCCGAAGCAACGAAAGTTTGAACGAAATACTCTTCCCAATATGCTTTGAGAGCAATGAGGCGTTCATTACTGTTTTTTTGCATGAGGCTGTCAAAATATTGTTCAATGACGGCCGGTAACCCAAGATCGAATTTTCTGGAGAGAGCAATAATTTGAAGGCATTTCTCATCTTCAACAAAGTAGCCGTGAAGATAACCCAGAACACACAGTGTTTTTGTCAAGCGCCTTCTATCTGCATAACTTACTGTTTTATCGTGGACTTCTTGAAATCGATCAAGATTGTCTTTTACGGCCCAGCTGAGCATGGGAGTGATCATCTCGCCATAGAATAGTAAAGTAGTTTTCCCATTTACACTTTCATATCGCTCCATCATTTCTGATACATTTTGTAAGAGAACTTGTCCATTTTCTGTAAGAAGGGATGGTAATTCATTGCCAGCTTTGTGCATATTGAAGTATGCAAGAATTTTTTCGTCAAAAATGATCTTCTTAATAAGAACATCGTCCAATTCACTTTTATCTTTAAAAAACGCTTGAGCAATCGCAAGTCCCTCTGTGAGAAAAGTGTTCGGATCAGGACGGGAAAAATGGGAATTGAGGTACGAAAGGAAATCCTCGACACGTTTTTCATGGAGTTCTTTTTCATACAATGGATCATCCTTAAAGCGGATGAGCGAAGACTCACGAGCATTTTCCAGTTCTTTATCCTGAAAAAACCAGTTGCTAAGCTCTCTGCGTAAGGACATACTCCATGCATTATGGCATAAAATTTTGTAAAGGAAGCGGGTGACCGTAATTGGCTCGAAATACTTTTGCCAGGGCGACTCTATCAAACTTGTTGTGCCTGTTCAGTTCCTTCACCCCGATAATGTTCCCTGATTATTTTATCAGCTGTTTCCTCAATTCTTGTCGTCCCTTATTCGATCGAGGGTCGTTTTGCATGTCGGTAACATGCCGATCATCAAAACCAAGCAATGTACCTTCAGTTCCTGAAGTGTTTGCATTACCAATACCATGCGTTCTTTGAAATTCAAGAACTGCTCTGGAAGGATCTCCATTGTAGTAAATTACATGTTTCGGTCTGAGGGTGGGATTCTGTGCGAACTGACCTTCCCAATAATCTTCTGCTCTCACTGCATTCTCAGCTCTTTTGTAATGTGCTCCCGTTTTTTTGAGTATACGTTCAGCCATTTCATCTTCAAAACTTTCACTCCAATGCATTTCGGTAAATACTTCTTGAGCAAGACCCCTGATAGCATCTTCACTAAAGCCCAACTTCTCTAATTCTTCAGCGATAACTCTTTTGGCATTATCTTTGTCGGTTGTAAACGCCTGCCTAACAGATGAGGAGCCATCGAGTTGTCTAGCCCATACAACGAATCGAGATACGAGATCCTTATCCTCAATCATCACCCTTTTTTCTTTACCTCCCACAGCCTGTATTTGAGATGCATACTTTGAGCCTGTTTCAGGGTCTACTGGGGTGTCCTTTGGCAAAAAGACCATACCTGCATCAATAGGGATTCCAGAATTCTCTACATCTTGAGGCCAAGCGAATACATCATTCCATTTCATTTCAGTTTGCGGTTGGGTAAAGTCCTTTTCCCATCCATTGAAAGCAAAGTCATACTGAGAGGCTATAACGTCGGAGGGATAAATAAAGAACACTTCGTTGCCACTTTCTCCTCCATAATAATCATCAGCTACAACTTGGGCGGCAAAGTGAACGGCAGTTTCATCCGGATATTTTGGCGCTGTTGCAAAAGGGGAATTCATGAGTTCGTCGAGCTTCTCTCTAGCATCATCTTCTGTTTCTTCTCCAAGAACCTGATCTTTCATCCAAGCTCTCACCGACATTTCATTTCTCAATTTCAGTTCACCAATAGCCATTGGCGGTCTCAACAATCTTTGATCATTCATTATCCCAAAGAATCCATCATGAAATTCTTGTAATCCAGCCTAGTGTGTCATGCTATTATGATCACGGAAACCCTGCCTTGTAACGTGAGTTAAAAAGTATGGATTCAAACGTTTCCATAAAGCAATGTATTGCTCCGTGGAGAGGCTTGCGAGCACCTCAGGCTTGAGCAAGTCACGCTTCTGTTCATTACTCAAGGGAGTGTTTGCCGCTTTTTCATAATATGCAT
This sequence comes from uncultured Pseudomonadales bacterium, assembly GCA_964460975.1. GTDB lineage: Bacteria > Patescibacteriota > Microgenomatia > UBA1400 > UBA1396 > CAYWTN01. The sequence continues at coordinate 23,024 of CAYWTN010000001.1, read as the reverse complement.
TGAGTAGTTCTCTGGGTTGAGGAATACGAGCGCCTTTTTCCTGTAGTGCTCTGATTTCTTTTTCGAGTATCGAAGCTTGCTGATATAAGTTGTTTTTCTCAGTTTTTATTGATTCAATTTCTGACTGAAGCTTAGAGACTTGTTCGTCACTCACCCCCACCAACCCTTTAAGTTTTACTATTAACTTTTGCGTTCTTGCTGTTAACTCTCGTTCTTTTTCTCTTTCTTGCTGATAGGCTGCCGTTGTTAATTCAGAAATTTTGGCAACTTGCTGTTCTTGAACCATAAGAGACGCCGAGGTATCTTGTTTCTCTGACCGTGCTTGAAGTATTTGTGAGGCAGCCTCTGATCGTCCTGCAGAATCACTGCCTTTAGAAATTGTCCCTGGATGAGTGAGTTCTTGTTGTGTTCTGACAATAATATCTCGATTTGTCTCTGAATTCATGTCTCTACGATAGTCTATATTTCAATGTTTTGGTAGTTTGAAATGATAAGGCATGCTCGATAATGAGGGTGAAGGGAGTCCTCCACTCGCTTTGCTCGGGGATGAGGCAACGCTCGCTTTCGCTCGCCGGCAGAACTAAAAAGACTTGATCCCAGCCATCCACTCCCTCTACCACCTGGCCTATGGCCAGATGCTATCGGGGAGCGGGTGAAGGGAGTCGAACCCTCGTCACCAGTTTGGAAAACTGGAGCTCTGACCGTTGAGCTACACCCGCGATCGGTATTTTCTATTTTACTATGACTTGCCCCAGAGAGCAAAGCGTGCTTCACTACGAGCATATGAATGAAGATTTTCGCTCTGGAGCCCAGAATTTTGCAGGAGAGACCTCTCGTAATGCTGGCAAGATGTTGGCTACTGGCCTCACCGAAGGACTCAAGGGTCTGGTGCGTTTTATCCAAGAGATGATTCGCCTTTTTCTGGGAAAGTAAGTTTTAGCTGCGATCAAAAAACTCTTCTCGAGAGAAGGGATTTGGTTTGTTCGCCGTTGGCAATCTTGTTCCGTGCAGGAGTGGATCAATTTTGGCCGACTGCTGGGCAATGTCATAGGCGAGTGCTCGGTAATTGATATGACCACCGGGGCGCACTCTCAACTGTGGAAAGTAAGAGATCTCTCTTGGTCCACCGCTCATATAGAAACGCACACTATGAGCATTGGGCAAAAGAGAGAGCATAAAACGTGGATCAATATCATCAGGCAGATTTTGGGAGAGCGCGAGGAGTTTTTCGTAGTAACGATTAAAGTCATCCACGAAAGACTGTTTCACCTCGGCCAGCTCTGGATGCTCGAGGTATAACGGCAGCTGGTAGCCATCGCGCACCAAAGTAGCGGTGTCGGCGGTTTCGAGAAATGGACAAAATCTCCCCCAGGCACGATGGCGGTTAAAGTCGATCATCTCGGAAAGGGCGAGTTTGGCTTCAAAAAGATAACCTCCCGTTCGGCCATAGAGAGGCACTTGGTGGTGATGGGTATAGGTGCGGAAGAGAATGCGAGAGAGCTTCTTTTTGGTGTACTCAGAAAGCGTGGCGTACCAGGACGTGAACTTTCCAACCGTGAGCATGGGGTAGATGTGCAATAGAGTGAGATAGAGATAGGCGTTTGCGGGTGTGAGGCGATCGGCCAAGTGACGAACCTTTTGGGCTCGGTACTGGGGGTATTTGCCTCGACCAGAGATTTGCACGGCTAAGTGGCGTGTAAGTGGTTTGAGTTTTTCGAGTACTTCTTGGAGCCGGGTGTCTTGATCGGTATGGCGAATGAGGTCTGGCGCTTCTGGTTGGTACGCCAGCGAGGTAACGATTTCTTGTGGCGGAGCAAAGAGGAGTTCAAGCTGCTCGGCGAGGCAAAGGAGGTCATAAAATCCAGAGCCTTTGAACTCGGTAATGAGACGAGACCATTCACGGGCAGAAGTGATGTAGGCGCCAGAAGTCGCGGTGCCAGCAGGAAGAAAGGCACGCGTAGTATCAAAAACGCGAGCCTGGAGTGCGCTCTTATGACCTTTTATTTTGGGGTCTGGCTGGAAATGTTCAGTGTAGGTATTTTCTATGATAGGTGTGTATTTTTTGTAGAGAGAGAGAAGATGCAAAAAGTAACGTTGTTGTTTTTCGATGAGCTTTTTGTTTGTTTGTTGTTGCTTTTCTGTGGGAAAGTAAAGGGAAGCAGGTAAAGGAGAGGAGGTAGAAAAATCTTGATATCGTGAGGATCGTTCTTGGCCACCACCGAGTGCGGTAGAACTAAAGAACTTTGCCATGAGATAACGAGGAACATTCTCGATGTAGGCAAAGAGCATAGCCATATCGCCAACAGATGCATGTCCATAGTTGTGAAAAATGTTGGCAAGTTTTTCCTGCGCCGATTTTTTGGATTGGTGAATTTCCGAGAAAATATCGGTGGCTGCATCCGCAGATCGAGAAAAACGTGCGCCCGCAAAAGCCATAATCGAGGGAACTTGCGTACCATCTTGAGCGAGCGCCGTCCGTACTACAAAACCCGTTCGTTTATCTTGTAGGGAGATAATTCGTAGACCAGTTTGGTCGGTGTTTGAGCTCGAAAAGGTAAAGTTTGTTTGCCACGATTCATCCATACTCGGCTCAAGGTAGCACACTTTTGCGTTTAGCGTAAGGTGTGGTTGGTGTAGGCGTACCAGACGTGACTGGTAAGCGTAACAACAGAATCGATCTGTGAGAGTTTCTCCCAATCGTCTACATGTTTTGGATCGTCTTGCGGCCCAAGGATATCGGCCACCGCGAGGATTGCCTGAGGTGAAACATTGATGATAGCCGTAAAAAGGGTGCTATAGATGAGCTCTTGGGCAGTATGTGCATCAAGATCTTCGAGTTTTTGGCCGTCAAGAGTTTCCACAGCGCCAAGGGCAATGAGAACGGCTACACAAATACCAGAAGCTATTTTTTTGAAAGAAACTTTCCCGTCATAAAGATCATGCAGTTTTTTGAGGTAGATGCGTCGGCCATGTAGGGTTGCAAGTTTTCTCGACCATTCTGGCGTAATTTGTATCCTTGTGCCTATTGGATAAGAGGAAAGCGAGAGTTCTCCATTTTTATCAAAAGATGCTCGAACAGTATGACTACGAATGTCATATTGGCCATGGTTTCTCTTTATTGCCCTAAAGTTATCTCTCAGCTCGTTTTTATTTTTAGGCTTTCTCATGGCATTTTTTCCAGCAAAGGTAAGGGCATCGGCACTGAGGATCTGATCTAATGCTTGAAGAGGTTCAGTATCTGCTACTGATTGGATTTTGGCTGCCGCAATTTCTTGCGTTTCTCGGATGTGTGGTTCGGGATCTGGTGGCGCAATAGAGGTCGTTTGATACGGCCGATTGAGTTGCTGCCAAGATGAGATACGACGAGAGTTTTCGGTTGTCCATACGACGCGAGGAACCTGAGTTTCGATTGGCCTTAACATAAATATGTATGGGAATACAAAAAGCCTCATCAGCTTGATGCTTGGTTTCCCTCCTTTACAGAGTTTCGTTACTTGGATCAAGATCGATGAGACGAACTTGAGTTATCTGGAATTATAGCGCCTTTTTAGGTGATTGTCGAGACGTTTGCACGAGGGGCTTCTTGGGTGTCTTCGTCGTCGGCCGCGGGAGTTTCTCCCATGGAGAGAGAAGCCTCTTGTACTGGTGGTTCTTGGATAGCTGGTTGGGCAAAGATTGAAATGAATGGGCGATGCTCCTGCGAAGAGGAGCTATCTGATAACTTGTTTGTGTTCCAACCGAGTGGTGATCGAGAAGCGTCTTGCGATGAATAAGAAAAAAGTCCCTCATCACTCAGCATATTGTGGGTAATATGGGTCAATTCAAAAAAGAATTTCCAGAGATCTTGCTTGTCTATTTTGAGCGTGGAACAAATCCAATCAAAAAAAGCAAAGGCGGTGTCATGCTGGCGGGAGTAATAGTTAGCGATAGGGTCATCCTTTTGAGCCCCTCCAGCAAAAGATTGGCGTACATCTTGGCGTTGTTTGAGGAATTTCCCGGTGTCGTTAATCTGACGATTTGTGCTCGTTCGTTTCACGTCTTGCAGAATGCCAAGGAGCGCCTGACGAACTTTGTCATTTCGGATAGTTTCAATTTCCTCTTGATGAACGACAAAAAAGTCATCAGGCGTATTTGGATCATCTATATTGTGAGCGGGTTGGAGCTTACTAAACGCATCGATGAGCCAAAAAAGGGCAATAGCTTCTGAAGGATTTCTCTGGGGATCTTCCTCAGAAAGACTGTCAACATTTATTGCTTCTAGGCGTTTGAGGGCTTCTTGAACGTACGCAAGATTTTGCTGCAGGAGTTTTGCGTGATTTTCTTTTTCATACAAGTGAGGTTCTACTTTGAGCGGAGTCAGCCCACCATTGAGTTCGGCTGGATTTGGTTCCTTAAAATGCAAGATTTCTGGAAGATCGTAATCTCGAACAAAATGCTCTGAAATACCCAAAAGATGGGCAAAAACAGGGAGAGCAGCCGCGTGGAAGAAGCTGTCATGGCTTAGAGTGCGCATGCTGTCGTGAAAAAGAAGCCAAATACGCATAACTTGAGGATTGAGGGCAAGAATGTTTTTTTGGTTTGCGTTCAGCTCACGCCCTTTTTGTTGCATGAGTGTAAAGTTTTTTTGCATGAGAGAAAGAAAACGCTCAATACCCCATGCAGCGGCTGCAGTGTGGATGAGCAAACCACTCATCTTTTGCCAGCCTTGGGCGTCTTCTCCTAAACGAGGGTGGTTCTCGAGAATTTCTTCTTCCGAATAGAATCGATTTTCTTTTTGGGAAACCCAGATTCGCTCACCAGTGTTGATGTTTTGTAATCCCGTTTCGGCTTCTCGGGATAGCAGCCATGGGGATTTTTCTCCAACAATAGGCATGACAAGTGCCATCCAGTCAAAAAACTTAAGCTCAAGCTCCTGGACTTGCTTTGCGCTCGGGTTGTCTGGAAGTTCACGTGCTAGCGGAGCAAAGGTTTTTTCAGCCATGTTGCAGAGATCCGTGAGTCGTTCAAAGAGGGCTTTTTCTTGTTCGGGGTTGAGTTGATTGAGGTACTCGCTCACAACCTTTTTATGCTCAGAGCGAAGTTTTGGGAGGATAGCAATAATACTTTCACGAGAAACGCTGTGCGTTTTTTCCTGCATCTGTTGCACACCAACTTCTTGTTGACGGAAACGTCTGAGCCAATCATCTGCACGTTGTACTTTTCGTAAACCTGGGTGTTCCGATCGATGTCTCATAACGCTCATACTGTAATGAAAACATTCTAGAGGGCAAAAGTTGTTCCAGCAACCCGTGATTTCTGTGCCGAGGAAGGGAATCGAACCCTTACTCCCTTGCGAGAACCAGATTTTAAGTCTAGCGCGTCTACCAATTCCGCCACCCCGGCCAGGGCACTATTATAACCACCAAGAGTCTTATGCGGTAGAGTCTCTCTCCGTGAGCGCTTGTTCCTGATAAAACTTGAGGACATGATTGTCGGGAATCGGCTGGTGAACGATAGCGCCTGGGTAGATGACGGCATTTGCGCCGATGGTAACGCCAGGTAAAAGACTCACATTCACACCAACTTCGGTTTTTTGTGCAATAAGCGCACCGAGTTTTTGACGTGATGTTTCTAGTGGACCAGTGAGCTGCTTTACCGCAACCGCTTTTTTGTCTAAACGGAAGTTAGCTGTATGAGCGCCATAGCCAAAATGCACGGACGATTCGAGGACCGAGTCACCCACATAGGCATGATGGAGGTCACTCTGGGCGCCAACATAGGAGCGAACGACTTCGCTCCCGTAACCAATGGTGGCGCCCGCCTCAACCATACTCTGGCGAACGAGTGCTTGATTCCCAATAACAACGCCTGGGCCAATAAAACATGGTCCAGAGAGTACGGCGCCATCGAGAATCTTGGCATTTTCACTAATGTACACATTGCCGTGAATCTGTGCGCTCGAAGCAATCTGCGCCGATTCATGGCGGAAACTTGGCATGTCGCGCAGGAAGAACTCCATCATATCCAAAACATGGTAGCCAAACTTCAGTTTTTGCCAAGGGCCTACATAGCGGTAACTGCCCACTTCGCCCTGGCCAATCAAAACATTGAGGGCTTGTTCGTAAATATCATCGGCTTGAGGGGTGCTTTGCGCCTGAGCAGACTCAAGAAGAGCAAGAAAACGCTTGGGCTCACGGAAAAAATGGAAGACCAAGTTTGCGAGGTTGCTAGGCATGTTTTGGGCGCCGGGTTTTTCTACAATACCCGTGATCTTAGAGCCATCCAGAGAGAAATAGCCAAGTGGCTGATATTCTGGCGTCTCCAGTCCCGTAAGCACTACCGAGTGATCACTTGCTTGTTCCAAAAGCTCTGGCAAAAGGTGATCGGCGACCATGTCACCCGCGTTCATCACAATAATATTTTGTTCGGGAAGATGTGGCGCCAAGGTGAGGAGCGCATCGGCCATGCCAGCGGGATTGTTTTGCTCATGCCAGGAGATATCCAGAGAGAATCGCGGCGCATTTTGCGCAAGCCAAGCGGTGTTGTAACGATTGGTGGCTACTACAACTTTTTGTATCCCCGCTTTTTGAATCATTTGCAGTGTTCGTTCGAGCAAAGATTGACCCATGAACGGGAAGAGCGTCTTGTCGTGCAAAAAAGGGACAAAGCGCTTGCCAATCCCACCAGCCAGAACGACGGCCGTAACCTGTGAGGCTTCCATTAGAGCGTCCTTTCATCTTCTGGTGCCATGAACGTGATATCACTTTCGTCGATTCTGCGCACAGGCTTTTCCTGATACTCCTCAAGGATATGAGCAATCATGCCACCTGTACGAGCAAGGGCAAAAATGCCGTTGCCAGCTTCGGGGGGGAAGCCCAGATCGAGGAGCAGAGCCGCAATAGCGCCATCAATATTAATGACTAAGTGCTTATCCAGTTTTTCGTAAATAGCCTTTTGTACTTCATAGGCAATGGTTTGAAAGTGCGTATTGAGGCCTTCTTGGCGAGCGAGAGCAAAAAGCTGATCGGCACGAGGATCGGACTCTTTGTATTTGGGGTGGCCAAAACCAAGAATGCGCTTTTTGGCGGCAAAGTGCGAAGCATCAAGGCTTTGGAGGCCTTCTTTATCCACTTTGGAGAAAATCTTAGCCGCGTCTTCTATGGCGCAGCCGTGGTAAGGGCCTAAGGCCAGAAGCCCAGCGGCGAGAGAATGCACAAGGGTATTCCCTGTGCTGGCCACCACTCGAGGTACAAAGCCAGATGCTGGGCCGATTCCATGATCCATGCTCGCTACCAGAATGGCATTAAAGATCTTTTCTTGGGGAGGATTGGGGAGCTTGCCCGTGATCATGGCGAAAACGGAGGCACTAAAAGATGCTTCCGAAACAAGTTGAGCCAGCGGCCAGTGTCGAACATAGTGGACGCCCTCGCGTTCTCCGCTCACTTGGGTTTGGAACTGAAGATTCGGCATATTTCCTAGCGTTTCTTTCTATTTTTGTTGATCGACTGGTAGTGTTTTCTTGAGTATTTCCATCATAGCAGACGGGCTGGCCGCTACCTCAACACCCGCTGCTTGCAGAGCCGTTATTTTCCCTTGGCGAGTGCCGATCGTACTGTCCACGATAGCGCCCGCGTGTCCAAAACTCATTCCTTGCGGGAGCGTTTCGGCAAAAAGTCCGGTAATAAAAGCAATGTATGGTTTATGGTGAGGAATCGATTCCAGCTTTTGGGCGAGGAGCTCTTCGTAAGCTCCGCCAATTTCGCCAATAATAATGACGGCTTTGGTTTGAGAATCCTTTTCGAGGAGGTCGACGAGATCGGCAAATGTTGTTCCCAAAAGGACGTTGCCACCGATGCCCAGAACCGTTGACTGACCATACCCGTGCTTAGTGAGCAAAAGCGAGATTTCGCTGCTCATGCCACCAGACTTGGAGATAATGGCCACGGAACCCTCTTGGAACTGTGAATTATCATCGCCGCCAATCGAGCCGATCTTAGCCTTGTCAGGAGAGATAATGCCAATGGAGCTCGGTCCCACCACTCGAACGCCAGCCGTTTTAGCCGCTTGGAGAATCTTGGCCGAGTCGCTCACAGGAACTTCTTCACCAATAATGTGGATGAGTGGGATGCGCGCCGCGATGGCTTCCATCGCGGCGCCCAAAACAAACCGCGGTGGTGCGTAGAGAGAAGTGGCGTTGATTTCTGGGTGAGCTGCCACTGCTTCGGCTACGGTGTTGTAAACCGGGACACCTTCAACTTCTTGGCCGCCCTTACCAGGAGTAACGCCCGCAACGACCTGTGTGCCATAGCTTTGTACCCAAGAAAGTGAGCGCATGCCTTCCTTGCCAGTAATGCCTTGGATGAGCAAGCGAGTGGTGGAGTCAACGAGAATAGACATACTTATTGGCCCTCCTGAGTGGATTGTGTGCGAAAGCTCATAACCGCCTTCTCTAAAACGGCGAGGGTATCGGTGATGGGAAACTGGGAATCGAACGTCTGAATAAATAATCCCAGGTTTTTGGCGCGGCGGCGAAGTTCATCAAAGGCTTCTTCGGTTCGTGGGCCGCCGCGGCGAATCACAATGGGGAATCCAGCAGGAAGTTTGGCATCTTCTACCGCGTCCATCACACCCATGAGGGTTTCGTAGATATCGGTGAAGTTGGCGTGTCCACCAATCACCCAGAGTCCTTCGAGGTTGGGGCGCGAGAGCACGATGTGCGCGAGCGCCCGCACTTTCTCGCGAGGAGGATTGCCAGAATACTCGGTGTAGTTGGCTGGCTTGAGACTCGTTGCCAGGAGGGCATCCATGGCGAGCAAAGAGGCACCGCCACCAGAGGCTAGTATGCCGATTGTGCCGTCGAAATCCAAATAGGAGGCGCCTGCCACGCCGCGGTGGTCCAAAGCATTCACCTCTTTGGCAAGGCGCTCATTTTGGGTGGGCGCACGCTGGAACAGCGTGCGCGCCGGATACTCCTCTTCCCACTCTGGGTGTCGGAAGGCGGCGGTGTCGTCAAGCTCTACTTTACCGTCGAGTGCAACCAAAGATCCGTCTTGTGTAAGAATGAGCGGGTTAATTTCCAAAAGAGTGAGATCCTGCACAAAAAACATATCTATGAGCTGCTGGACAAACTCGGAAGGAAGTTTGGGATGCAAGAGGGGCAAACTGGTATCTTGGAGAGCGTCGAGAGGGAAGGTCTGCATCTGTGCCTCATGGCTGCGCTCTTCGATGCCGGTGCCACCTTGGTCGGTAAAGAGCAAAACAGGGAGGCGATAGCGCGTATCATAACGCAGCGCCAGATACAGTTCCTCCTGATACGGAAGAAGTGCTTCTACAAGAATGGGCGTGTTGGCGGGCAAACTGAGTTCAGCTAGTGCGGATCGCATGGCCTCTACCGCAGCAGAAAATGCTTCTTGGTTGCGACAAAGCTGAATCAAACCTTTTTGCTTGCGATTGCCAAAAAGTACTTGTGCTTTGAGCACACATGGCTCAAGAAATGAGAGAGCATCCAGTGTGTTGAGGTCAAGTTGCTGTGGGACGGCAAGATTCTGCCGAGCAAAGAGTTTTTTGGCTTCGTGTTCAAAGAGGCGCATAGCCTGAGGATATCATATCTTGCGTTTCTGCACCTCAAGTTGAAAAAGCAACTCAGTTGCGTAAACATAGGGCGCATGAAAAAGATAAAGCAACTTAGTTGCAAAATGCAAAAAAACTCTCTCGGCTTTCCAATGCCGAGCAGATGTGAGAAAATAGAGCCATGCCAAGACCTTCACGTGTTGTTCCCGCTATTCTCGCTCTTTTGGAGCAGACCCATTCGCTGAGTGCGCCAGAAATTGCAGAGGCGCTTTCTCAAACGGGTGACCTTGATGTGAACAAAACCAGTGTGTATCGCGCCATCGACCAACTTCTGGAGCAGGGCAGGATTTGTCGCCAGACATTGCAAGATTCGCTGCCCGTTTATGAGTTGCGCGACGATCATCATGATCATCTCGTGTGTGAAACTTGCGGCGAAGTGCAAGCGGTTGAGTGTCTCACACCGCTTCCTCAAGAAGTAGACGGATTTGTGATTGGACACCACCATCTCACCGTGTATGGACTTTGCGCGGCGTGTCGACAAGGTGAGCGTCTTCTGCCCACAAAACAGAGGAGCGTATGACACAACTGCAAACACTCAAAGGTTTTCGCGATTTCCTGCCGGCGCAAAAGCGACAGCGCGATGCCGTTATGCAAAAAATTGTGGCCGCTTTTGCGCGCTCTGGCTTTGAGCCGCTCGAAACACCAACTTTGGAGTACAAAGAAACGATCATGGGAAAGTACGGTGATGAGGCCGATAAGCTTGTCTACCAATTCCGCGATAATGGCGATCGTGAAGTAGCACTGCGCTACGACCAGACGGTTCCCACGGCTCGGGTGATGGCTCAGTACCAGCAGGATCTGGGTTTGCCCTTTCGTCGCTACCAAACGCAAAATGTTTTTCGGGCCGATAAGCCTCAGAAGGGTCGCTACCGTGAATTTACGCAGTGTGACATCGATATTTTTGGCTCAAGCGCGCCCATGGCCGATGCCGAAATTCTGGCTACAACCTACGCTGCCTACAAGAGCATCGGTTTTGAACAAGTGGAGCTGCGTGTAAACGACCGCCAAGTTTTGTTTGCTACCCTCGAACCTTTTTCGACCGATCGAGTGAGTGTTTTTTCGCTCATTCAGAGTATCGATAAGCTCGATAAGCTCACGCCTACGCAAGTGATGGAAGAACTGGTGGAAAAGGGTCTGGTGCGCCAAGAGGCCGAACAGGCGCTGTTGGCTATCCAATCCGCTCAGCCGTCGGAGAATCTTTCTGAGATCCTGCATTTGGCTGAGGCGCTGGGAGTGGAGCCGCGCTCCTTGGTGTTTACTCCGACGATTGCGCGCGGCCTGGACTACTACACGGGCATGATTTTTGAGGTGATAATTCCTGGTTTTTCGGCTGGATCTGTGGGTGGCGGTGGTCGTTACGATAAACTCATTGGCCAGCTCTCGGGTGCCAACATTGCGGCGGTGGGAATGGCTTTTGGCTTTGATCGCACGGTAGATGCTGCTTTGGAGATGGGACTTCTGGAAGATGTGCTCAATGAAACGCAGGTGCTGGTAACGGTTTTTTCGCCCGATTTGGCTGGGGTTTCTGCCGGAGTGGTTCGCGAACTGCGTGCGGCTGGACTTGGTGCTCAGTTGTACACCAGCGTGGCTAACCTGGGCAAGCAGTTCAAGTTTGCCAATAAAAAAGGTTTTTCTTGGGTCGTGGTTGTGGGCCCCGATGAAGTCCAGCAGGAAATGGTGCAGCTCAAGAATCTCGTTTCTGGTGAGCAGCAGCTCGTGAGCCGAGAGGATCTTCCTCGTTTTTTGCAAAACGCCTCAACAAAACAGAAAAATGAGCCACGTGTCTGAACTCCAAGCCGAACAATTCCTCACTCCCGAGCGCCTGGAAAGGCTGCGATCGGTGGCCATGACTCGCCAAATGGACGTGAGTCTTGTGTGCGAAAGCGTCCATGATCCCCACAATGTTTCGGCGCTATTGCGTTCGTGTGATGCTTTTGGAGTGCCTCGGGTGGAGCTTATTGGTCAGAGCGAGAAGTTTCGTGGGCATGCCAAGTCGTCGTCCTCTGCCAATGAGTGGGTCGATCTGCGCAGCTGGGAGAGTACGGCGGAGTGTTTTGCGTCCTTGCACGAAGAGGGCAAAAAAGTGTACGTTTCTGTTTTGCAGCCGGATGCAGTGGATTTCTACTCCCTCGATCTCACCGAGCCCTGTGCCATTGTTCTTGGCAATGAACACGCTGGTGTGAGTGAAGAAGCGCTCGCCCTGGCCGATCAAGCGGTTTATATTCCCATGACCGGGATGGTGCAAAGCCTCAATGTCTCGGTAGCTGGGGCAGTAATGCTCTCCGAGCTTTTTCGCCAGCGACGTGAAGCCCAGATGTATGAGCCAGCCCTGAGTAATGCTCGAGAAGTGCTTTTGGATCGTTGGCTGGAGCGCGAGATGGAAAAAATCCTTCGCTTGGCTTAGAATTTTTGTACGTCAAGCAAAAAAGCGAGTGATATTTTGTGATAAAATAGTCCTGTTATGGGACGCAGCAGAGAAGCACACACCACAAAATTTGAACACGATCGCGATAGTCGTTTTTATGAGATTGGTGCTGAGGCGTTAGGGTGTATTTTTATTCTTTTTAAGAATACTTCTCTTCAAAAACAGCTTCCTGGCACGCTCAAAACAAACAATAAGCGCTTGACTCGACGCTTTGAGCAGTTTAATACGCTTGTAAACTGGCTGGACTCCCCAAAATCACCTGTAACCAAAGAAATTTCTTCAATGCAGCAAATCGTGCAGGATATTTTTGCTTTAGTAGAACTGGACACATCAGAAGACGACACTCCATCTCCAGATGCTCTCAACACTTTTGGGGACAATTCCGTGTTCGTGCTCAAAGAGGGCGTGACGTTGCAACAGCTCAATGATTTGTCTCAGCGGCTTGGGTATAACGTGGATTTCTCCAGACGCTAAAGGTTCCATTGTCGGAAACGCTTCCAGACAGAGAAACACAACTTTTTTCGAGAAGAAAGTTCCTGCGTGCCGGTGCCGTGGTTTTTGGTGCGGGGATGCTTGGACTTCTCGGGCTTGAAAGGTTAAACCTTGCGGTGAAGGAGCGGTTTGTTGCAGAGGGAAGTCCATACTACGACGCCTTCTTTCGTGAGCGCTTGCGATTTCTGGAAGAGGAGTACGGTTTAGTATTCTATACCCATCCAGGGTTGATTCATCAGTTCCTCACGATTAAGGGACCTCCAGCACTCGCCAGAGAAATTGTGGGCACCATTGGGGTTATCCGCCAAGAAGTATTGAAGTATCCGCGTTCCTATTTTCGTGAGAATGGCAGTACGCAAGTAACTTTATTGGAAAATGTTTCGGATTACGGCCAGGGTTATAGTGGCTTGTTTGCGCGATACGACCCGACCTCTTTCATTGCTACGAAAGACTATTCTACTGTGGGTCCAGAACGTATTGCCAGCATTTTTCACCATGAAAAGTACCATTCGGCCGATTGGAATGATCAGGGGTATAAAGAGAATGAGGCTTGGGAAGCCATTCATAATTGTGAATGTTCTCCTTTTGCCCGCTCGAGTTCTCAGCCACATGAGAGTTTTTCGTCGTCGTATGGAAAACTCAATCCCATGGAGGATCGCGCGGTTATGGCCCAGAACATGATGGTGGCCAGCGCCCACAGGAATATGTTGGAGACACTTTCTCTTCTGGCCGATACCAATGCCCAGCGCATTATGTTTGAGAAGTATCGCTTTATGAAAGATCAGTATTGGCGTTTTAGTAAAGGCAAAATGGACGAGCGCTATTGGCAAGACCTCTTGCAGGAGAGAGTAGATGAACGATATTTTGCTTAGCGGTGTGCAGTAATGTGACTGAGCGTTCCGGCAACGGCACTCTTCAGCGCCTTTACGCGAGTTTGGTCTTCATGGGTGTATTTACTGGCATAGCGAGCCATAAAGTTGGTGATGGTTGCTTTTTCGTATGCAAAAAGAGCCTTGTTTGGCAAAATATCTCGAATGCACTGTGCCGCTAAAAATGGAGATTCTGCGCAACAGAGGATGCTGTAGAGAAATTGTGTTATCTCCAGTTCTCTGCTTTTTGGTCCAGAAATGGCAAGATCAAAATCGATTTGTGAGATCCTTGCTTGACTTTGATTTTCTGTTTCCTCATGAAGGATAATATTTTTTGCCCAGCGATCGCCGTAAACCACACCAATGCTATGGGCGTGAAGAATATCGAGGAGCGCGGCGTGGATGCCGGTAAAGTGCCCAGATTGTAGGACGCAGCGCAAGTCACTTCCCAGAATAAATGGGAGGAGAATCTGTTTTTCATTTGCGTCGATAGGTTTTGGAACAGCCAGCCCAAGCTCATGATGCGCATTCATGGCCGCAAACTCCTCCTGTGTTGAGCGAATGGAAAAAGAGCCCTGAGGGAGAAACTCCACAAAAGTGAGTTCCTTCTGGAATCTTGCCAGAAAATGGGGGTCCATACTACGCTGGCGAAGAACAAATTTTTCTCCTGCCGTGTTGCGCCAAACACTGGTTCGGTTGATCCTTCCTTGGGGGAGATTGGTGTTTAAGGGAAAAAGATCTTTGGTGAGCTCCACTTGGTCTGAATGATACATATCTCTCTCATTTTTCATGAAAAAGGAATTATACCTTGCTCAAGGCAAAGAGCGATGACTACTTTATGAGCTGGGAAATTTGAGGAACGAGATAATCTGGAACATGGGCCTGCCAGGGCGCGCCGCTTTTCATCGCTTCGCGGATAGAGGTTCCTTGATAGTTTTCTCGATCAAGGTCTGGCAGCGTTTGAGCAGCATACCCAGCTTCTTTAAGTACTTGGTTTGTCCATTCATTGTTGCCTACCACGTAGTCAAAGTGTCCAGCCTGGAGTTGAAGCTGACGCACCCATTCTTGGTCATCGGGATAGTCCGGTAAAGGTATGATTTTCTGCACCTTTCCTTGCCAGCCTTCGTGGGTCATAACCTGCAGCAGCATTTCGCGGCGATGTTCATAGGTGAGAGGATTATCCTGATTATGTTTATTGGACGACCCGATGGCGATGATAAGCTCCTGCGCTCCCTGCAGGGCGTACTCCAAAAGATAGCGATGCCCAAGGTGGAAGGGTTGAAAGCGGCCAACAACGAGAGCGGTTTTTTGTGGGGCGGATTGAGAGAGAGGCATAACATTAAGATGGTTTTGAACTTATTACACCTGTGCAAAATTCTATCACAAACTGTTCGAAGCCCAATTCTATAGATTGTTTGATATTATAGACAAGAAAAATGGAGGAAAAATATGCCAGTAAGAAGATTTCGTGAAATGCCGTTTGGATTTGCAAATCAGGAAGTTTTGGCCAAGCTGTTGACAAGTATGTGAATGAAATCCGAGAGGGGCTCGATCAAGATTTTAGTTGGACAAAAGACTTAGAAGATCATAAGAAAAAAACAGTTTTACGCATGTTAGAAAATCAAAAAAAAGAACTCGCTACTTTAGAGGCGAGGCTAAAAGATATTCCAGAATTGTTCAATCAGGTAAAAGGGATTTATGATGAAATTGTTGCTCTCGAAGAAAGTGGAGCAAGTCAAGATGAAATTCTCAGAAAATTTCTTGCAGATCGCGAAGAAGAAATTATGGCTATCGATGGGTTGTTGGAACACGGGTTAGAAATTGGTTGGGGTTACATTTTTATTCAAGGTTTCTTGGCAGAAAGAGCGTCTTCATAGTGTAAAACATTTTAATTAGGTACGCTTGGCGAATAGTTAAGGCCTCTGTTTGTTCGTTCTTCAGATGCTATGCGGGCATTCGAAGCTTAAATGCTTCCAGATAACTCTTGTAGTCCTGCTCAGAGTATGTAACGAGAGACACTTGCTTTAGATGCTTTGGTGCTAATTCTGCAAAATCAGAGAAAGCCTTGAACGCAATTGCACTCGCCTCATCAATTGGATACCTATGAACCCCTGTAGAGATAGAAGGGAAGGCAATCGAAGTAGCGACATGCTGCTCTGCAAGCTCTAAAGAGCGAAAGTAGCATTGGTACAACAAATCGCCCTCTTTGCCGTTTTCTTGGCCATAAATCGGTCCTACGGTGTGAATAACATACTTTGCAGGCAAGTTATAAGCACCTGTGAGAACAGCCTCTCCAGTTTTGCACATTCCAAGTGTTCTACATTCTTTCTCAAGCTCTTTTCCGGCTTTGCGATGTATTGCTCCACAAACACCGCTTCCTGCAAGCAGGGATTTATTGGCAGAGTTTACGATACAGTCAACTTTCAGGGTTGTAATATCACACAGTAAGACATCAAATACAGCATTCATACAACCAAAGTGTAAATCAGAAAGATAATATAAGCAGTCCCAAAACCGGCGAACTCAACGGCCTCATCCAGAGCTCTTCGGATCGAAACGTTTTGCCCTTCGGTAAATATATGATAGGTCAATGCAATATATGCAAAGTTTGGGGGAGCGTGAGATGATACTCCTATGAATATCATTGGGAGTGCGAGGAATATACCGAGAGAATAATCACGAATAAGATCGTTTGTAAGATTTCTAGAAATTAACCATTTCGACAACATTATTAATGGAATCGAGATAGTAAATGTAGAAAAAAGCCAGAAATAGCCAATAATAAACACTACCCAAAGTGGGGGCAAAAAAAAGAATAAGCCAAGTGTTGCAGCCAGATGGACCACACCCCACTGAAGCATTTTTCTCTGAGGTTCAGTGAAGTTGGTAAGTTCAGATTTCATAGTTTTATTTACTAATTTGGAAATACTGCCTCTGTTGGATAATCTCCCCATTCATTTGATGCCTGAGAGCCATCTGTGGTGATGTACGCAGTACAGCTTTGTACTTTGAGTGTAGAAAGTGTTTTGCATTGCTTTATCCCGTCAGCTTTGTACTCACATTTTTCAAAACCAGAATCTCTATTGCTTTGAAAACCAGAGACTGAAATGGGATCGTTCACCGTGATTGATTGAGATTTCCCCGGCATGATCGCCTGATCAAAAGTTGTTTCAGTCATGAGTCTTCCCTCATGAGTAACTCCTTCCTCATCTTCAAGCTGGCATTTATAAAAAGCAAAGTTCGTAATATATGGTTCGACTGAGATATTCGTAATGGTGGCCTTATAGGTAATGCTGTGAGGTCGTGTGATTACCTCCGAAACGCTCGAAATATCTATTGTATATTTTGGCTCCTCAATCTGGGCAGGTTGTGTCTCAATAGTAATAGCAGGGTCAGAGCTGGTCGATTGCACCCCTGACTGTTTTGGCTTGGAGAATAAAAACATTGCAGCAAAAAGGAGTGCTAGGCATCCAAACACTCCGGCAATAATCATAATGTTTTTATGAGGAGATTTTTTCTTTCGCACTGTGGAAATAGTAACACAAACTGATAACACGGGTGCGTATTTGAAGAGGGAATTGATTGCGAGAAGGAAGACAGAAACACCACTCGCTGTTGAATTTCTAACTCTCGTCCTATAATTCTATGGTCGGGAAGAAGCGAACGACCTTGAACTATTTAATCCTCTCCTGGAATCGGTAAGAAACAACTGGTCAGAACTCATTTATGAGGATTTAATCGAGCAGTTTGAATCTCAAAAAAATAACCCCGTAAGGTATAGTATTGTGTATGAGTACTGATAAAAGCGATCTAAAAAATCAAGCAACTAAAAAAACTCCAGAGGAAAATGAAGTCGATGACTTCGATATTGCAGTTGTAGGTGGTGTAGATACCTCTAGCTCAATAACGGAATTGTTCGGAGCGATGCAGTCTGTTAATACCAGCTCTAATCTTTCCAAACTAAACGAAACTACTATTAGTGATGGTAAAGGTGGAAGAATAGAACTCGACTTAGATGAAGATAATCTTATAAAGAAGTAGTACCTTGAACTTAGTGGATATATGACAGTAGAAGAGCGGAAACAAACCACTAGAAACGAAATCTGTGAGTACCTTGAACAGGGTATGACCAAAAAAGATTCAGCCATAATGGCAGGAATTGATGAAACAACCATGTATCGTTGGATTCGTAAAAATGCCAGTTTTGCCAGTCGCGTCCAGAGAAGTATTCTCAAATATAAACGCAATTTGATCCTTTGTTTAAATATCCGTGCTCAAAAAGATGGTAGAACAGCATTGGCTATTTTGAAGACTCGCTTCCCTGAAGAATGGAATCCGTCACGGAAAATAGAGGTGAATGATCCTAACAAGGAACTAAAACGTGTTATGCGGATTCTTATGGGAGAAGCTACTGAAGATGATCTAGCAATAGATTAGCCACAGGTGGCTGTCAGTGGCGTAATTTCAGTCTTGTTTTTTCTATTTGGAAGCGATGCTATTTATCACAGGCAATTCCATCGTTATCTCTATCAAGCTTGCTTGCATAACACTGATGATCCCGAGTCATATTAGTCATGCCCATCTCTCTGGCTTCGGTACAATTTTTAGGACAGGTAGTGCTTGGATTAGTTGGAGGAGCAACAGTAGTGGGTTGAGAATTATTTGACGTTGGCTGTGAAGACTGGACTGGAACGGGACTGGGATCTGATTTGGGAGTGACTATAGGGGTCGGTGTAGGGGTCGGAGCTGGACAAGTATTAGGATTCCAAAGTCCTAATTTTTCGTTTCTGGCATTCTCTTGAGCAGTTTTGTATTCCTCAAGATATTTGTGTGGTGAGTTTCCATAAGGACTTGATTGAGCAAAGCCAAGCTTAATCATTTCTAAACCAACATCAGTGCCATCTTCAAGAAATACAAAGCGTATCAGTCTGTCATATTGATCTTGTTCTGATTGAGTATCATCTGGCTCAAGAGCCACTTGTTTACCACTTATTAAGCGTGACATCTGCTCGCTAGCTTCTTTACCAAAACACTCAACAGGTCGTCTAGGATCTACTGTTTCAGGTGTGTCCACATTCGCTAACCTGACTGTTTCAACTTTGTCATCAATAACCACTTTGATAGTGTCGCCATCGGTAATGCTTTCAATTTTATAAAACGCAGTTTCTGGCTCTTTAATATCATCTGCTTGTTTTAACTCTCCTGCTATAGCTTGGGCATCAGGTTCTTGAACTTGATGTGGTTCAGTTGGTGTTACAAAGTTTAGTGAAGTGATAAACAGCACGATACCTATAGCCACTTTTCCCAAAGAAGGAATTTTTTGCTTAAATCTGCTGAAAAGATATTTGTTTGAATAAGGACTTATCAAAAAAACGAGCAAAGCCATTAAAATAGTAGCCACAATGTCACCTGTTATTAGTAGAGCTAATGTAAAGAGACTAAGAAAACCTACCGTAACCCAACGAGCTATTTTTCCTAACAATGGAATTTTTTTAAACTGGAAAGACATGCCTGTTATCTACTATATCTTACTGTGACAAGGAAAAGATTACAGATTTTGATCCGCTATATATAATTGACTTTGGCTCATTATTTTCGGGCATTTCAAACGTCATATAACCAGTAACTTTTCCATTAGCCTCTAAATCGCCAGACTCAATTGCTGGCTCTCTTCCACCATAGGTATCACTATATGAAAAATCTTCATTATCTTTTAACTTGAAGTTATATGTTGAATAAGAGCTTGGAGTGGATGTAGTGTTCTCGTATGTTATTTTTACAGCAACGTATTTATTGCCTGCTTCTGGAGAAGAATACCCTGTTGCCATATATTCCTCAGGTGCTTCTACGGTTAGATACCAACCACTGCCAATATCAACTCTTTCACCAAACTGAGCTTGGTAGGTTGTTTCTGATGACGATTCTGATATTTCAGATTCTGGGATTGGCAACTCCATATCAAATATTTGCCAATATCCCCCCTCGTTTCTCATCTTAAAAGTCAGCTCATCTTCTTCATCTGGGCTTGAGATAGTGATAGTTGCGACCTTGCCATCTTTTTCTGTTTTAACTAATTTGAAGTAAGAAAGTACGTTTTTTGGTTTGTAACCTTCCTGGAAAGTACCTTCTTCAACCGTTTTTTTTATTTCCGTTACCATCTGTTCTTTAAGTTGTGGCTTCATTGATGCAATAAGTCCTAACCCAATACTTTGACCCAACTGATAAAAAGGATCGTCATTTGAAGTGTCGCTGGCAGTTTCCTCTGTTGCTTTTTCAAGCACTTTATCAACTACATTTTCTGAAACTTCGTCAACATTAACGTATTTTTTGAATTTCTCATAATCATGTTTTTTTGTTGCTTGATAGATTTGATACACAGAATATTGAGGAGAAGCTTTAACAGTCTTCCAACCCAGAAAAACAGTCACAAATAAAATGACTGCTATACCTGAAATAATTACTTTTTTGTTCATAACATCCTGATTGATTATTTTTTACTTCTCCTTGAGCGTATATCATACCCGCAAAAACTACAAACGAAAGCATTACTTGGTATAGCACTCGCACATTCAACACACCTTTTTTTACTTTGGAGCAAAGCAACTACTATCAGTCCAAACCAACCAAGTAGCAAACACACTAGAAACGTTTTTAGTGCATCTCTATTTTTCTGTTTAGCCCAATAAACACCCAAGATTATGGGTAGAAGGTAAACAATAAATAACATCATAAAAACGGTCATTACATCTTCCATATGGCGTCCCTTTAGCTTTCGAATTATTTTAATTTAATAAAGCTATGTTTACTGCGTGATTTTACCACGACTAAATAGAAAACTCCATGTCTACTGCGTTTCTATTTACTGCGGATAGGAAAACAATAAGTAGTAATGACAAAACTAAGTAAACAAGAGTTTGCAATTGAAGTTGGGAAAAAGATTCGCAAGTACCGTAAAGAAGCGAAGTTATCCCAAGAGAAGCTTGCACATGCCTGTGATTTTTATCGTACTTATATTGGACACCTAGAAAATGGACGTTATTCTCCAACTGCGTATGTGTTGTGGAAGATAGCAAGTGCTTTGAAAATTGATGTAGAGAATTTTTACCCCTAAATTCTGCTCAAGTTAGCCATCACACTCATTTTTAAGTGCGTTAGAATATCATCAATTAACCAGTACTGATTAAGGTTAGACACCATGTGGTATTCGAGTTTTTATAACGACTTCCTAGATCATACCTATGTAAGTTTAGGAGTCCAATATTTTTTACTAGCTCGCTATGGTACTCAATTTCCTTTTACTCCAGTAAGTGGAAGTCTCTATCATTTAGGTTTTGAACTACTCTTAAAATCTTATTTAGTCAAAAATGGTTTCACAGCTACTGAGCTTGCCGACACTAAAAAGTGGGGACATAAGCTTAATAAGCTATGGAAAGAATTTAAAAGTAAGGTTAATGATGAAAGACTCGATGATTTCGACTTGATAGTTAAAAATCTTGATGCCTGGGAGAGAGTTAGATACATTGCTTTAAAAGAGGGCAAGCACGCTAGTCAAATAGCTATTACTAAAGGGCATGCTGATAGTTCTTACTTAGATGAAATAAAACACATCGACTTCAATAATCAAAACAATTTTCTTTTGCATACTGATGATATGGATGAGTTATTTTTTATTTTTTTTACTACTCTAAGAATACCATCTATAGAACTGCTAAAAGTACCTGACTTTGTTTGGGGAAAGAATATTTATGAAAAGAACAATAAGTTCAACATCTTAACATATAATCAGTTATCTAATCAGCGTTAACGAATATTACAGAAGTTCTGCCACCTGATTCCTTCTTTATAAGAATGTTCTCAATTCCACCATCTGGAATAATATGCCGTGCTCTAATCAGCTCATGGAACAAATGGTTTGGATTATTATCGTGTTCACCAATCTTGATACCTACGTTAATGCCAAGTGAAGGCCAAAGTAGCGAAACGAATGAGACATATTCCCCTGGCGAATCTATGGATAAAGAGGAAGAGACAAGACCACAGACAGAGCCTTGTTCATTAAA
The DNA here is from genome assembly GCA_964460975.1 of uncultured Pseudomonadales bacterium. GTDB lineage: Bacteria > Patescibacteriota > Microgenomatia > UBA1400 > UBA1396 > CAYWTN01. The sequence continues at coordinate 1,569 of CAYWTN010000001.1, read as the reverse complement.
AACAGGAGAACCACTCATGCCTGGATCAATTCTTGCATCAACTTGAAAGCTTGGGTAATTCAAAAAAGAGTTATCTCTTTTCTCACCGTATAATTCAATTATGGTTCCTTTGCTAAAAGCAGTATTTTGAGCATAATCCATTACTTGTTTACCATCTACGAACTCATTAGTTATTTTTCCATTGCTACCATAATAACCAAAAGCCAGTGTTTTTGAGCCAATTGTAGGTATCTGGAAGCTTAATCGAAGAGCAAGTGGGAATTGAAATGGTTTATCCATTATCAGGGCTTTTTTTAGCCAACAAAAAGCAAGATCTGTTGATTCGTTGAACCAAATCTTCTCTATAGGCCATAGTCCGCCAAAATGATTGGTTTCATCATGTTTTTCACTTGAGATATATAAGGCATATAAAGAAAAACTTTTGAAATGACCAGAGCTACCACGCCGTCTTAACCGAACCTTTTCAATATCAACGTCATCAAACAAATGTTTAGCTGTCATCATGAGGCCGTTTCCGTGAATTATAAAACCTGTTCCAAGAAATATGACTTCCCCATCGGCTAGGGCAATAATAGGAAGGATCGCCTGTTGTGTAGCATGTCCAAAAATTGGAAGAGGGTCAAAATCACCTGTTACAGATAATGGCTCAATTTTGCTCATGCTCAGAATTATAACCGAACTTTTGTAGAGTATTTCGTTAAAGTGATGAAAGGAACTGTTTCCATGAGCACCAAAGCATCTCCCTGGGAAAATGGATTCCAAGAGAGTTTCTACAACAACTTTAAAACTGACCTGGGTCTAGAATTTGACCGTTTCCAATATACCGGACAACTTGCAGAAGCCATCCACCAGCAGATAAATTACTACAACCACCAAAGAATCCATACCACCTTACGCATGTCTCCAGCCGATTTCCGGCAGCGCTATGAACTTAGAGACTTTTTGTCTAAAGAAAGGGGTGCTTGACAGATGTTGTTAAGGGCATAAGCCAAGAATAAACACCTGCTTTTCAATTTAACGTTATAATCACGTTTACCAACGTACTAACTTACCACTTAATATAAAAATGGAATTTTCTACACATACTGAAATCGACATAACCAAGCTAAAGTATGTTATTTACGCTCGAAAATCCACGGACGACCCTGAACGACAATCTAAATCTATTCCTGATCAAATTGCTGAATGTAGGTTGCTAGCAAAAAGGCTTGGTTTGAGAGTTGTCGATTCTCCTATAAAAGAATCGCGATCTGCAAAAAAACCTAACAACAGACCTAGGTTTCGAGAACTAATAAAAGATATCAAAAAAGGTAAATATGACGGCATAATTGCCTGGAATCCAGATCGTCTTGCTCGGAATATGCTAGAGGGTGGTGAGATCATTGATATGGTTGATTCTGAAACTCTAAAAGATCTTAAGTTTGTTACTCACCATTTTACTAAAGATGCTAACGGGAAAATGCTGTTGGGCATGGCATTTGTACTGTCAAAACAATACTCAGACAAATTATCTCATGTCAAGCACCCCTTTCTTTAGACAAAAAGTCTCTAAGTTCATAGCGCTGCCGG